>NZ_JAKKCW010000016.1:0-91506 GCF_021728455.1 Pseudoalteromonas sp. L23
TACTCACCCGTCCGCCGCTCGTCATCTTCTAGCAAGCTAGAAATGTTACCGCTCGACTTGCATGTGTTAGGCCTGCCGCCAGCGTTCAATCTGAGCCATGATCAAACTCTTCAATTAAAAGTTTTTTGTTTGAAGTAAACCTCAAACGCGCTCAATGAATTCTGATTGTTTGTTTCTACTTTTCAAAAAAGTAAAATCAAAACGAATTGACTATATAGCCACTCAGTTACAATTGAGACTCTAAATTTGTTTGCGTCATCTAGCGAACTAGAATCTGCTGTTAGAACTCAATCTGTACGAGCGCCCACACAGATGATTGCTTCATATTTTTAAAGAACGTTTCGAAACATTTCGTTGTTTCGAGGGATGTGCATTCTAAGCATTCCCATTTTTTTGTCAACACTTAATTTTGAATTTCTTTAGAAGAAGTTTCGAACTTAAGTTTTACTTGACGCTAACTCGTTGCTGCTTTGCTTTTCAGCGTAGCGCCCCGTGTCAGTGGGGTCGCATTATAGGGCGATCCGATTTTAGTGCAACCCTTTTTTTAAAGAAAATTGCAAAAAATAGATCGCTCGAGCAAAAAAAGTCGAAACGTTCATTTTTAACACGTTAATAAGGCATATTAGACTCTCTAAAGACGACTTTTCTAGTTTAATTTTCGAATCTACAAATATGTAAGAGAGGTGTGTCTACTATAGATAGCACTTTTTAGTATGGACTTGGTGAACACTATCTATAAAACAAACCAGCCTAAGCTGAATCTATTCAGTTTAGGCTGAGGGAATTGAGATAACTCCTAAAAACTACTGTTGTAGAAGATGAATAGCTGTAAGCCCTCTTTTATTTTATCAACTGGACCAAGTTCAATTTTTATGTTGATTAGAGCAGAATACATTGTCGGTAATGTATGAGTTAGCAGTTGCAGGTTCTTCAATTGCTAACTTTATAAATGAAGCTAATAAGAATAGTGACCAAAAGATATGAGAGAGCGTTTAGTTATTATAAACAGACGCAAAAGTCTTAAGGGATATAAAAAGAAAAAGCCGAGCATAGCTCGGCTTTTTTGTGTCTTTAAAAAGACTAATTACTCTGCAGACTGCGCGTCTTCTTGAACTTCTTCTGTCGCTGGGCGATCTAGTAGTTCAATATAAGCCATTGGCGCATTGTCACCTGTACGGAAGCCACACTTAAGAATACGAGTGTAACCACCTGGACGATCCGCGAAACGTGGACCGATCTCAGAGAACAATTTACCAACTACTTCTTTATCACGCGTGCGAGCAAACGCTAAACGACGGTTTGCTACGCTGTCAGTCTTAGCCAGTGTGATTAAAGGTTCAATTACACGGCGCAGCTCTTTTGCTTTAGGCAAAGTAGTTTTGATGATTTCGTGCTTCACCAAAGAACCAGCCATGTTGCTAAACATCGCTTTGCGATGGCTGCTGTTACGGTTTAATTGACGACCACTCTTACGATGGCGCATGACCCTATCCTTCTAACTAAACTAATATAGTAACTTAGATTACTCAGCTAGACTTGCAGGTGGCCAGTTTTCTAGGCGCATACCCAGAGATAGACCACGTGAAGCTAGCACGTCTTTAATTTCAGTTAGAGACTTCTTACCAAGGTTTGGTGTTTTCAGAAGCTCAACTTCAGTACGCTGTACTAAGTCACCGATATATTGAATTTGCTCGGCTTTCAGACAGTTTGCAGAACGTACAGTTAGTTCTAAGTCATCAACTGGACGAAGTAGAATCGGATCGAACTCCGGTTTCTCTTCTTTCTCTTCTGGCTCAGAAACATCACGTAGGTCTACGAATGCATCTAACTGCTCAGCAAGGATAGTTGACGCACGGCGGATCGCTTCTTCAGGATCTAAAGTACCGTTCGTTTCCATATCGATGATTAGTTTATCTAAGTCTGTACGCTGCTCAACACGAGCTGACTCAACCGAGTACGCAATACGCTCAACCGGGCTGAATGATGCATCTAGCAACAAACGGCCGATTGGACGCTCATCGTCATCAGAGGATAAACGACTAGACGCCGGTACATAACCGCGACCACGCTCAACACGAATGCGCATGCTGATTTCGCTATTGTCAGCAGTTAAGTGACAAATGACATGCTCAGGGTTGGCGATAGTCACATCTCCGTCGTGCTGGATATCAGCCGCAGTCACAGGGCCTACACCAGACTTAGTCAGGGTAAGGAAAACTTCATCTTTACCTTCTAGAGATACCGCTAGACCTTTAAGGTTTAACAGAATTTCAATGATGTCTTCTTGTACGCCTTCTTTCGCGCTGTACTCGTGCAATACGCCGTCAATTTCAACTTCTGTCACAGCACAACCAGGCATAGATGAAAGAAGTATACGACGTAGAGCATTACCTAGTGTGTGGCCAAAACCACGCTCTAGAGGCTCTAAAACTACTTTAGAACGCGTTGAGCTTACAGCGTCGATATCGACTAATCTTGGTTTTAGGAATTCGGTTACAGAACCCTGCATTTTATCCTCTCTTAACTCTTAACTTTACTTCGAGTAAAGTTCGACGATTAGTTGTTCGTTAATGTCCGCAGACAGATCAGAACGCTCTGGTAGACGCTTGAAAGTGCCTTCCATTTTCTTACCGTCAACTTCAATCCAAGTTGGCTTTTCACGTTGCTCAGCCAACTCTAGAGCAGCGATGATACGCGCTTGCTTTTTAGACTTCTCGCGAATTACTACTACATCTTCAGGAGTAACTACGAAAGAAGGGATATTAACAACACGACCATTAACCATAATCGCTTTGTGGCTTACTAGCTGACGTGCTTCAGCACGTGTGCTTGCAAAACCCATGCGATATACAACATTGTCTAGACGTTGCTCTAGAAGCTGTAACAAGTTTTCACCTGTGTTACCTTTAAGGCGAGCAGCTTCTTTGTAGTAGTTACGGAATTGCTTTTCTAGTACACCGTAGATACGACGAACTTTTTGCTTTTCACGTAGCTGTAAACCGTAATCAGATAGACGACCTTTACGTGCGCCGTGCTGACCAGGTGCTGTTTCTAGTTTACACTTAGAGTCAATTGCTCTTACGCCGCTTTTAAGGAACAGGTCAGTACCTTCACGACGACTCAGCTTGAGCTTAGGGCCCAAATATCTTGCCATGTTCTTTCTCCTAACCTATTGTTATACGCGACGTTTCTTCGGTGGACGACAACCATTGTGTGGAATTGGCGTCACGTCAGTGATGTTAGTGATACGGTAACCAGCAGCATTCAATGCACGAACAGCAGACTCACGGCCTGGACCTGGACCTTTGATGAATACTTCTAGGTTCTTAAGACCGTACTCTTGTGCAGCAACACCTGCACGCTCCGCAGCAACCTGTGCAGCGAATGGAGTAGACTTACGAGAACCACGGAAACCTGAACCACCTGCAGTCGCCCAAGAAAGAGCATTACCTTGACGGTCAGTGATGGTCACAATCGTGTTGTTGAAAGATGCATGAACGTGAGCCATGCCGTCAACAACCTGCTTTTTGACCTTTTTACGACGAATTGGTGCTTTTGCCATAACTTACCCCACCTTATTTCTTGATAGGCTTGCGAGGACCCTTACGAGTACGCGCGTTAGTCTTAGTACGCTGACCACGTAGTGGTAGCGAACGACGGTGACGTAAGCCACGGAAACAACCAAGGTCCATAAGACGCTTGATGTTTAGTGTAACTTCACGACGAAGATCACCTTCAACAGTGTACTTGCCAACTTCTTCACGAAGGATGTCAAGTGTTTCGTCATTTAACTCGCCGATTTTAGTAGTTTCAGCGATACCTGTCGCAGCTAAGATCGCCTTAGCGCGAGTTTTACCTACACCATAGATGCTTGTTAAACCGATAACAGCATGCTTATGATCAGGAACGTTAATGCCTGCGATACGGGCCACTAACATATCTCCTATAAATAAACTTGATTATCATCTTGCTGGAAAGCCCGTATAGGATACCCAACCGACATTCAAGTTTTACCAAAGAAACAGGCTAAGTAAAGTTACTCAGCCTGCACGACTTAATTTGCTTAGCCTTGCCTTTGCTTGTGCTTTGGCTCACTGCAGATCACACGTACAACACCTGCACGCTTGATTACTTTGCAGTTACGGCAAATTTTCTTAACGGAAGCACGTACTTTCATTACTCAACTCCGTAAACTGACCTTAACGGCCGTAGCCTTTAAGGTTCGCTTTTTTCAGCACAGAATCATATTGATGTGACATCATATGAGTCTGTACTTGTGCCATAAAGTCCATGATGACAACAACGATAATCAGAATCGATGTACCGCCGAAGTAGAATGGCGTTTGCCATGCCATAGTCATAAACTCGGGCACCAGACAGATAAAGGTTATATACAAAGCACCTGCCAATGTCAGGCGTGTCATCACTTTATCAATGTATTTAGATGTCTGCTCACCTGGACGAATGCCTGGAATAAAAGCGCCAGATTTTTTCAGGTTATCTGCTGTCTCACGCGGGTTAAACACCAACGCTGTGTAGAAAAAGCAGAAGAAGATAATAGCCGCAGCTAATACCATCGCATACAGTGGTTGACCTGGAGTCAATACTGCTGAGATAGCTTGTAGCACATCAGCGACCGGACCTTCACCTTGGCCAAACCAGCTTGCTATTGTACCAGGGAACAAAATGATACTGCTAGCAAAGATTGGTGGAATAACACCCGCCATGTTAACTTTTAGTGGTAAGTGCGTGCTTTGAGCAGCAAATACCTGACGACCTTGTTGACGCTTCGCATAGTTTACAACGATACGACGTTGACCACGTTCGAAGAACACAACTAGGTAAGTTACAGCGAATACGATTACCGCAATCAATAACAATGCTAAAATATGCAGATCACCTTGGCGCGCCATTTCTGCTGTCGAACCAATTGCAGACGGCAGGTTAGCTACAATACCAACAAATATTAGAACTGAGATACCGTTACCGATACCACGCTCAGTGATTTGTTCGCCCAACCACATAAGGAACATAGTTCCTGTGACTAAGCTCACTACAGCTGTGAAATAAAAGCCGAAGCCTGGATTCACAACTAGGCCTTCCATCATGTTAGGTAGACCAGTAGCGATACCTATCGATTGGAATGTAGCAAGCACAAGCGTACCATAACGCGTATACTGGCTTATTTTCTTACGCCCTTGCTCACCTTCTTTCTTAAGCTCTACCATCGCAGGATGTATGTGCGTTAATAGCTGCATAATAATCGAAGCCGAGATGTACGGCATAATACCTAGCGCCAATACCGATGCACGCTCAAGCGCACCACCGCTGAACATGTTGAACATCTCAACAATGGTGCCCTTTTGTTGCTCGAAGAATTCGGCAAGTACAGCGGCGTCAATCCCAGGGATTGGCACAAAAGAGCCCAGACGGTAAATAATGATAGCACCCAATACGAATAGTAATCGGCGCTTCAGTTCCGCAAGCCCACTTTGTGCACTTTGCATATCTTGACCTGGTTTAGCCATAGCGTACTTCCTTAGTCTTCTACCTTGCCTCCGGCAGCTTCGATAGCTTCGCGTGCACCTTTAGACACTTTCATGCCTTTAACAGTAACAGCGCGTGAAACTTCGCCAGATTTTACAACTTTTACGAACTGGATGTTCTTTTTAACGATACCAGCTGCCTGTAACGCGTTTAGATCTACCACATCGCCTTCAACTTTAGCGATTTCGAATAGATTCACTTCTTTAGACACAAGAGACTTGCGTGAAGTGAAACCAAACTTAGGTAGACGACGTTGCATAGGCATTTGACCGCCTTCGAAACCAACGCGTACTTTACCGCCAGAGCGTGACTTTTGACCTTTGTGACCACGGCCACCAGTCTTACCAAGACCAGAACCGATACCACGGCCAACACGCTTACCAGCTGTTTTTGAACCTGCAGCAGGTGAAAGTGTATTCAAGTTCATCGAATTACCCCTCAACCTTAACCATGTAAGAAACTTGGTTGATCATACCGCGAACTGCTGGCGTATCTTCTAGCTCAACAGTGTGATTGATACGACGTAAACCAAGGCCACGTAATGTAGCTTTATGCTTCGGTAAACGACCGATTGAGCTACGTACTTGAGTTACTTTTACTGTGTTTGCCATGGTGTCTTACCCCAAGATTTCGTCAACGCTAAGACCACGCTTCGCAGCAATACCTTCTGGAGAATTCATATTCTCTAGCGCTGCGATAGTTGCGCGAACGATGTTGATCGGGTTAGTTGAACCGTATGCTTTAGATAGTACGTTCTGTACACCAGTTACTTCTAGTACTGCACGCATCGCACCACCTGCGATGATACCTGTACCTTCAGATGCTGGCTGCATGTATACTTTAGAACCCGCGTGGCGACCCTTGATTGGGTGCTGTAGCGTGTTACCTTTTAGTTCAACAGTGATCATGTTGCGACGTGCTTTTTCCATTGCTTTTTGAATAGCAGCAGGAACTTCACGTGCTTTACCATAACCAAAACCTACTTTACCAGCGCCATCACCAACTACTGTTAGTGCAGTGAAGCTAAAGATACGACCACCTTTAACCACTTTAGACACACGGTTTACCGCGATTAGCTTTTCAGCCAATTCAGGCTGTTGTGCTTTTGCTTCTACGTTAGCCATTGTCTACTCCTAGAATTGCAGACCGGCTTCGCGCGCAGCATCAGCTAGCGCCTTCACACGGCCGTGATATTTAAAGCCACTGCGATCAAAAGCGATTTTTTCAACGCCTTTGTCAGCTACGCGCTCAGCGATTGCTTTACCAACTGCTTGAGCCGCTTCGATGTTGCCTGTGCCTTTAACTGTTTCAACAATTGCTTTTTCAACAGTAGAAGCAGCAGCCAGTACATTACCCTCAGCATTGATTACTTGAGCGTAAATGTGACGTGGCGTGCGGTGGATAACAAGACGTGTTGTGCCTTGTTCGATAATATTTCTACGAGTGCGCTTAGCACGACGTAGACGAGCTGTTTTCTTATCCATCGTCTTACCTTACTTCTTCTTAGCCTCTTTACGACGCACGTGCTCATCAGCGTAACGTACACCTTTACCTTTATAAGGCTCTGGTTCACGGTATGAGCGGATGTTAGCAGCTGTTTGACCAACTAACTGCTTGTCTGCGCCTTTAACAACAATTTCAGTCTGGCTTGGAGCTTCGATAGTGATACCTGTTGGGATCTCGAAGTTCACTGGGTGAGAAAAGCCAAGGGTTAAATCTAATGTATTACCCTTAACTGCCGCACGGTAACCAACACCTACTAGCTGTAGTTTCTTCTCATAACCATCGTTAACACCAACAATCATGTTGTTGATTAGCGCACGTGCAGTACCAGCTTGAGCCCAAGCATTAGCAACTTCACGAGGAGCTGTAGTGATAACGTTGTCGTTTAGTGAAACTTCAACCGCATCGTTGATTGTGCGAGTTAATTCACCGTTCTTGCCTTTAACTTTGATGTCCTGGCCGTTAATTGTAACTTCAACACCGGCAGGAACATTGATTGGAGCCTTCGCTATACGAGACATAGTTCCCCTCCGATTAAGCTACAAAGCCAATGATTTCACCACCAACGCCAGCGGTACGCGCAGCGCGGTCTGTCATCAGGCCTTTAGAAGTTGATACGATAGCGATACCTAGACCACCCATTACCTTAGGTAATTCGTCACGTCTCTTATAGATACGTAGACCAGGGCGGCTAACACGCTGGATGTTTTCGATTACAGCTTTGCCTTCGAAGTACTTAAGTTCGATAGTCAATTCTGCTTTTACGTCACCAGATACTGCGAAGTCAGTGATATAACCTTCGTCTTTAAGTACCTTAGCTACAGCTACTTTCAGCTTTGAAGTTGGCATTGAAACAGATACCTTCTTCGCAGACTGACCGTTACGGATACGTGTGAACAAATCCGCAATTGGATCTTGCAAGCTCATGTCTTACTCCCGTGATTCTATTACCAACTAGCCTTTTTAAGGCCAGGAATTTCACCGCGCATCGCTGCTTCGCGAACTTTAATACGGCTTAAGCCGAACTTGCGAAGGTAACCATGAGGGCGGCCCGTGATGTTACAACGATTACGTTGACGTGAAGGGCTAGAATCGCGTGGTAAAGACTGTAGCTTTAACACTGCATCCCAACGCTCATCATCAGATGCATTAACATCGCTGATGATAGCTTTTAACGCAGCACGCTTTTCAGCATACTGAGTAACTAATTTAGCACGTTTTACGTCACGTGCTTTCATTGAATTCTTTGCCATAACCCTACCCTTACTTTTTGAATGGGAAGTTGAACGCTTCTAACAACGCACGGCCTTCGTCATCTGTTTTCGCAGAAGTAGTGATTGTGATATCCATACCGCGAACGCGGTCTACTTTATCATAATCGATTTCTGGGAAGATGATTTGTTCACGTACGCCCATAGAGTAGTTACCGCGACCGTCAAAAGACTTTGCGCTAACACCGCGGAAGTCACGAATACGTGGCATCGCGATAGAGACTAAACGCTCTAGGAAATCCCACATACGCTCGCCGCGTAGGGTTACTTTACAGCCAATTGGGTAACCTTCACGGATCTTAAAGCCAGCAACTGATTTGCGTGCTTTAGTCACTAGAGGCTTCTGACCAGAGATTGATTCTAGGTCTGCTACTGCGTTTTCTAGAATTTTCTTGTCAGCTAGGGCTTCGCCCACACCCATGTTAAGTGTGATCTTTTCGATCTGAGGGACTTGCATGACAGAGCTGTAACCGAACTTCTCTTGAAGCTCTTTTACCACTTTGTCTTTGTACACTTCATGCAGTTTCGCCATCGTCTACTCCAACTATTAAATAGTTTTACCGGTAGACTTGAAGAAACGGACTTTTTTACCGTCTTCAAATCTAAAACCTACACGATCCGCTTTGCCAGTTTCGGCATTGAAAATCGCTACGTTTGATACGTCGACTGACGCTTCTTTCTCAACAACACCGCCAGCTTGCTGTAGTTGTGGTACAGGCTTCTGGTGTTTCTTGATGATGTTAACGCCTTCAACAAATACTCGGCCAGTTTCAGTAACAACTGAAAGCACTTTACCGCGCTTACCTTTGTCTTTACCGGCTAGTACGATTACTTCGTCATCACGACGGATTTTTGCTGCCATGATCGACTCCTTATAGTACTTCTGGTGCTAGTGAAACGATCTTCATGAACTTTTCAGTACGAAGTTCACGAGTCACAGGGCCGAAGATACGAGTACCAATAGGCTGTAAGTTATCATTTAAGATAACAGCCGCATTGCTATCGAAACGGATTAAAGAGCCGTCTGGACGACGTACGCCTTTTTTAGTACGCACTACTACTGCGTTTTTAACATCACCTTTCTTCACTTTGCCGCGAGGAATCGCTTCTTTAACAGAAACTTTAATGATGTCGCCAACCGCTGCGTAGCGACGGTGCGAACCACCAAGGACTTTTATACACTGCACTTTGCGAGCGCCGCTGTTATCAGCAACGTCCAGCTGAGTTTGCATTTGGATCATCTTAATGACCTCCGGTGTAGTTACAACTCGCCTAGATTTCGTTCAAAATCAAGGCATTTAGGTTAAATTCCACTCAAAAAACTGTGATTATGTCTTTCAAGGGCGGGCAATTGTATCAGCAATGTCGCATCAAAGATAGTTCAATTTTTAATTAATTTAACGCGTTAACATGACGTACCGATTACAGTTTGAGGATATGGCGGCAAGCAATCGAGAATTCAACCACTTGCGCAAATATTAAACAAAGTTTACAGCGAAAATTTTATTTCGATTATTGTTTAGGCATATCGCTTAGTAGGCTGTGAACAAGAATTTCTCATCCTTTTCTCACAAACAAGCTCAAGCTTTGAGCAAACAGCTATATGGAGCGACGAGAGAATTTTAGAAATCGTCAAGTCGAGATAAATCTCGACCTACGGCTCTCTTTTACTTTTGATGTAATCACCCACATTGCTTACGGTGTCTAACCAATAACCGTTTTTAGGGTCCTGTAAGTAAGGAATAAGCTGGTCTAACATTTTGGTATCTACGGTGTACATGCCTTTTTCGCCCACTTCATGTCCAGCAAGAATTATCCAACTGTTATTTGCCCTAAGGTGCTCCAGTAACCCTTTTAGCTCTTCAAAACTAACACCGTCCATTCTCACTCCTGTGAGCTGCGCAAAGTCAGTATAAGTTGGGTTGTTAGCGGTTTCATCTAACCACGTGCGGCCACTGTCAAAATGCTTCGCAATCACAGGCACATAACTTTTTACTTCAGCGCCGCGACCAACAAAGGTATTACCACAAGGATATGCAAAGCTTCTGGGGGTTACGCCTAAATGCTTTTCAATATATTTTGTGGTGCTTACTACATCGCGTTCTATGTAGGCCAAATCAACCTGTTCGAGTCCTTTATTCTTTTCCCTTAGCCAGGCAAAGTTACCCGTACATAAGTGTTCACTGGTGTGATTACCTATTTCATGCCCCTGCTTCACAGCGGCTTGCCACAATGCGAGCTTTTCCTTCACCTGTGGTGGCATAACATAAAATGTGCCTTTCACCTTGTGGCGGTTGAGTAGCGGCACTCCCACATCAACTTGACTTGGTCTTGCATCATCAAACGTAAGGCTTATTGCGTTACGAGCGTTATTGGGGTAACTAAAGGTTTGCTTGTTACCTGCCGCTATACTAGACGTATTCACGAGCAGAGCGCTTGCCATCATGGCGGCCAAACTGAAGTGAGAAACTAAATTAGAAGATAACTTTGCCATTTGCTTTTCCTTATTGTTGTTTATCCTTATAACCTACATGCGGCTGTGAGTATGACAAAGTGTTAAATTTTCAACTTGTTATTTGCGACTAAGCCCAACGCAAATGGTACTAATTTAGTATTTTTAGCGATACACTAACCCCAATAATAAAAGAGAAAGACAGCGCTGTGTTGAAGTTAGAAGAATACTATCAGGACGTGATCTTGCTCGCCGAAGGCGGAATGAGCAAAGTGTACCTTGCTACCGACAAAAAATTAGGCCGCCGAGTGGCGGTAAAGGTGATGTCACTAACTCAGCACACGCAATCAGATGCACTCAACGAAGCCCGACTGTTAGCGCGTTTTAACCATCCAAATATAGTACAAATTTATGATGTCTTTGAAAGCGATGGGCAAATGGCTTTGGAAATGGAATATGTGCAAGGTGCAACTTTACAGCACTACACAAAAACACACGTATTAACTACCGAGCAAAAAGTCGAGCTACTAAGCCATATTGCCGATGGCCTAGCCTCAGCTCATGGCCAGAACATTCTTCATTTAGACTTAAAACCTGGCAATATACTGGTTAATGAACAGAGCATAGCCAAAATTGCCGACTTTGGTATTTCACAATTAGAAGACAACCAAGCCTCTCGTCCACATACCAGTTACGGTAGTCTCACAGCAATGTCACCAGAGCAACTTCGTGATGAAACGCTAGACAGTCGCAGTGACTTATTCTCATTTGGGCTAATAGCTTATCAATTGTTAGCAGGACATCATCCTTATTTCGAACAAGCTGACGATGGTAGTGACAAGTCTATTGCTGAACAGATCAAGTTCCAGCCATTAAAAGCCAGCGCTAAACGTATTTTAGATATTCCCCCTGCACTGGCACAGCTTATTGATCGCTTATTGCAATACGACAAAAACGCTCGTCCAAGCAGCGCGAATGAAGTCAGTCAGCAGCTAAAACAAATTTTACACGCCTTTAGCTACGATAACAGCGAAGCGACAGTCTCACTTGAACAAATAGAGCTACGAGATAGAGCCAGAGAGAGAGCCAAAGTACGTAAAAAGCAACTAGGTATTGCAGCACTTTTCACCTTTTTAGTGTGCTTAGCCGTTGGTGGGTACTGGTATTGGCAGGAAACCAAACCCAAGATCTATATTGCAGCGCTACCGATAAAATTCACTAACTCTTTTCAACTACTTGAAGCGCATCAACAAAACATCGAGTTAGCAATTAACGACGCACTTAAACAACATTTTTTAAGTAATAATGATTACGTCTTCATTTCAGACAGTGAAGTAGAGCAAACACAAAAGTTTATTGGTGTTGAAGCACCATTAAAGGCATTGGGGCGAGCGTTAAATAGTAATGAGCTCATTACGATAAAACTAGACTGTAATATTCAAAGCTGTGACATCGTTATCGACTTAGTTGATGCGTCTAATGGAGCCTTAATTAGTAGTGCGCGAACGATGACATCGAGTGAAAACTACAGTCGTGTTTTTGCTATTACAGCCTCGGCCCTCACTTCATTAACCGGAGGCTCAACTGATTTAGCCACTAGCAATAAAACATTACTGAATAACTACGCCACACTGCATGATGCTAGTTTAGTAAAAGATGCGGACCGCGCTACGATATTAAAAGAGTTAACAACGCTGATTGATACTGCGCCGGACTTCCTGCCGCTGTATTCACTTTACTCTGAACTCGCGACTCAGTTGTATGAAGATAGTTCAAATGATCAAATACTTCTAAACTGGGAACAAGTATTACAGCAAGCCCCCAAGAGATTAAAAGCAAGTACAATTATTCAAGCTTCCTATCTCGATTTTTATGCGTTTGCAAAAGACAAAATCCGTGCCAAAGGAACCTTTTTAGCAATTCAGAATTCAGCCAAGGACGAGTATCAAAAGCATGCACTTATCAGCATCTACTATCATTTAATAAACGATTACGCTTCGGCACTTCATCACACTGAGCTTGCCTATGAACTTAGACCGACCTTAAAAGTCATCCGCAATGCAGCTCTGTTCAACATGAAGCTTGGCCAGTATGAAGAAGCCTTACCTTACTTACGAGCAGCCAGCCATTACGGCCCTGATAACCTGAAAACACTGAAGGCCATTGCCGATATCTCTCTTCTACTTGGTAAGCTCCATGACGCAGAAAAATCTTATCAGGCTCTAGTTAAGCGCTCATATACAAGTACGGCTACCTTTAATAATTATGCCATTGTATTGATGCTATTAGGTGATTTAGAACGGGCACTAGAGTTTGCTGAACGAGCCTCTCAGTTGGCGCCCAGCAATGTAGAAATCTTACTTAACTACGCAGACATTTACTCACTAATGGGTGAGAAGGCGAAAGCCAGTGAAGTGTATCTGCAAATTTTAGCCAGTGATCCAGCAAGCCAAGTTGAAGTCGTGCGCATCCAAGCTTTAGCACACCTAGGTAAGCACCAAGAGGCATTAATAGCAATTGATGAATATTTGGCTGAGTATCCCGATTCAGCTGAAGCTTTTTACGTAAAATCGTTAATTCAAACCCTGATAGAAGAAAAGTATTCCGCGATGGCTTCACTGAAAAAAAGCATTGATTTAGGCTGGAGCCCGTCTTTTTATCGCCTGTCATGGTTCAGGACACTATGTCACTCGCCATCACTTGAATTAAGAATTGGCACAGAACATTTTACCTATCTGTGCCAAATGCAAATTACGAATTAACCTGGACCATCTGGGTTGTCAATTATCACCCTTGGATCTTGAGAGAAATAACGCACAGCACCATTTGCGGAATTGTATTGAGCAACAAGTCTGAATTCAATATTCGAGTTGTTATTGTCTACGAGTGTAACAACCCTCGCATCAGGATTAGCTGAAAGCGCTTCGATATCATCTTCACTTAGCGTATTCGCAACATTCAATGCTTCAATCTTCACCTCAACCGTAAACTCATCTTTTAATGTGCTTATAAGGTTATAATTGAAATTGTCTTGCGCTTCGGTAAAAAAAGTACCGTTTTCAGCAAAGCTCCAGCCGGCTTCATCAGTAACGAGCTTATAAGTTAGAACAGCGCTTTCACCCTGAGCTAATTTAAGTTCAACTGGTTTATCGTCATTTGAAAATATCCAGTTACCCTCAGCTTTTGGCGTCACCGTGTATTCGAGTAAAATAGGTGTACTCATTATTTTATCCTTCGTTTGTTTATAGAGCTATTCGCATCTATCTAAGCACATGAATAGCAGTAATTCTATTACAGCTGGTTACAACTTATAGGCATAAGTCATCATAAGCTCACTATAACTGCATATAGATAATTAACTCGCGATAAATATAGAACAAGGGCTACCATCGGCAAGCCCTTGTTAAGCTGAAATTGATTTAAAACAAACAGATGAGCTGTTTATTGAAGCGTCATAAAGATCTATCCACCAAACAAACCTTTAAGTTTGTCTTTTACCTTATCCTTAACCTTGTCTTTGGCTTTGTCTTTTGCCGCTTCTTTTAGGTCTAGGTTAGTTTCAACTTTGTGGAATGGACCTTTGATCCGCACCGGAATTTTAAAGCCGGTACTGTCATCGCTGCTGGCTTGCCCTTCAATGGTATCAACAATTCCAGTCACCACACGGTAATCAACTAAAGTTTGTGGTAAATCAACGGTGCCCTTGCCTGTCACTCGTAGTAACGGGCTTGCCAACGAGAAGTCATCGTTTTGACCTACGCCTTTGGTGAAGACAAAGGTGCCAGTCATGGCTGAGAAGTCGGTTTTTTGATCTGGGTCGAAATTGGCATTGAGTCCTTGCGATACCGAAGAGAAGTCACCTTTGAGCATCTCTTTGCCCTTACGGATCATCTCAGCAAGGTTTGCGCCTTTTACCCCACCATCTTTGAACTCAAAACCTAATTTACCACCTAGGGCATTCACAAATTGCTTTTGACTGATACCTTGTGTGTTTAACGCCCAATTAAGACTACCTTTACCCAATACTTTGTCAAAGCCAATGGCATCGGTCAGTAGTGGCTCGGCATTAATTGCCGTTAACGCAAAGTCAGTACTGATGGTATAAGGTTTTGCAGCCGCATTTACAACAACCCTACCTTTACCCTGACCTTCATAGGCTTGGAACTTATCTAAGCTCAGTGTCGCCTTACCTGAGTTAAGCACTAAGCTGATTTGGTTTTCGCCAAGCTTAATTTCTCTCGCACGTAGCCCTGTTGAGGTGATCTTCACATTCGCATTGAGGCTATTAAGTGCTGACAAATCAATTGCAGTGTCATCCCACACGATAGGCTGTGCTGGTGCGCCTTCTGGCTCAGTTTGCGTTTGTGGCTTTTCCACAGGTTCTGGTAAATACGGGTTAAGATCTAACATGCCAAGGTCAACGCTAGCGACAATATCAGGCTTACCTGAGAGGGTGACTTTGCTTTGACCCTTTATTACCAATTCGTCCAAGGTCGCTTCTAAGGCATTGAGAGTAAAAACTTGCCCTTGCGTCGTCATTTTAGCATTTAGGCCAAAGTCATTGAACGCATTTTCTTTGGCTTTTAGATCAACGCCCTGCCACTTAGCTAGCGCTTTTACCGAGTCGCCAGACAAGGCTAATTGACCGCGAATGGTTTTACCTTGCTCTGCAATTTCACCTTTATAGTCAAGGTTGAACAGCGCTGATTTTACTTGTTGTTCAACATTAAAGGTTTCACCTTCGATCGCCTTTGCTGGATTATCGAGTGTAGTAACTAGGTTAAAAGTTTGACCTTGAAAAGTCAGCTTGCCGTCGACTTCTAATGGTTGGTACAGTGACGATAGCATCACGCTAATGTCTAAATCAGTTACCTGATATTCAGCGCCTGTCACACCATCAAGATAAGTCACCGAGCCACCATAAATCGCCACTTCGCCAAGGCTAACATCTAAGCCTTCCGGTAACTGCATATTACCTTTTGAGCTGGTTTGCGCCGTTGGCGTGTTTTCTGCACTGGTGGGTAGCAACTGCCAGTTAGCATTACCTTGTTTGTCGGTTTCTAGAATAATTTTAGGATTATTGATCACAAAGCGCTCAAGCTTAGCTTCACCAGACAACGCACTTAACCACGGAATATGCACGGCAAGTTGCTCCATAGCGAACATATCTGGGCGACTGCCCGTTGCCATGTTGGCAAATCGCACTTGGTTTAGCTCAATGTGCAGCGTTGGGAAAATACCGATGTCAGAGTCGCCATCGATCGACAGTTTTCTACCTGTCACTGACTCAACCTGTGACGTGACTTGGTCAATAATTGCCTGTTTGGGGATTAAAAACGGGGCTGCGATAACAAGAATAATAATAAGCGCGACAATGGCGCCTACGATTTTAACTAGCCGGTTCATTGCTTTTCCTTCGTAAGGCTTGGTTCTCTTTATGATAACGGCTGTAGTCGAATATACCATGAATAAAGGCAAATAATTTGTACTGAGCGATTGCAACCTTTTGACTAATCGGTATGATCCTCGCCCTTGCCAGTTTTTAGCGTCATTAGCTATATTTTACTGGTTGGTTTATTAATCAAACTTGGAGTATCTAACCCGCATGAAGAAACTGCTCGTATCACCGTCAAACATGGCCTTGGGCGAACAAGAAAGTCAGATTTATCAAAATATCCTCAAACAGGCCACGGAGATCAGCCTTAATCTGATGGCGGTTAAGGTGGAAAATCATCCTGAAGATTTTCTTGGTTGGTGTTATGAACTGCTTGATGTGGCGAAAAATCGTATCAATTTTGATTTACTGGATGACCATCAATTACCCACAGTGAAAAAGCTACAAGATCTGCTCATCGCAGCGATTAGCTTTTTACAACTCAAGACGTTACGCATTGCGCCTTGGCCTATGGTGGCTGCATTTATTACCGGTCACAAAGAAGTGATTGTACTAGATGAGCAATTAAAACTGATTGAATACCTTAAACCAATGCGCAGCACTCCACTTAAAGACATGATCAAAGAAGATCGCCTCGCCTTTAGCGGTAAGCATGCTGCAAATTTAGATACCAGCGTGTATCAGTTTGACGTGGAGTGGTTTGCCTCCACCAAAAGTGCAAAAGGCTTTCACCAGTTATTAGACGACCTTCCGGGTGCTTTTGATGAAGCGCTAGCCACAATCCCGGCAGAAGGTGACGTGACGCTCGAGCATTATCAGTCATTTATGGTGGGGTATTTAAGCGCTTTTGCTGGCAGCGAGGAAAAGCCAACGCTTGCACCAGCTACTCGCCTATTAGCAATGCGTCGCCCTGATGTGTTCACTCCAATAACCTCGAGCAAGCTTGACGCTTTGTGCCAAGCGCTTGGTGTTGCTAAACTTAACAATCGCGATTTTGAGCGTTACTGGACCGATGTCGTCAGCACCATTAAAGCAATGCCATGGTATACGATGGCCGCTCCTGTGGATGAGTTTGAAACGCAACTTGCTGAAATTAAAGCGCTGCTACCATGCCTGTTTTATTACGCGGATAAAGACACCGCCACTAACTCCAATTACTTTAAGCTACTGCATAAGCCTAAGCGCAGCGGCAGCAGTGGTGGCAAAAAGACCGTACGCCGCGGTAAAGAGTCAGCTGAAGTGTTAGTCGACCGCGCACTCGCGGATGAGTCTATTCCAGAACATATTCGCGCCAAACGTGACTCGATAGTCGCTGAAGTGGAAAAAGGCCGCAGTGTTGATGAAACCATCAGCCTAATGCGCACCATCTTTGGATAACTAACCTAAACTTCAATAACGGCTAGCGCAATCCATAGCTTGCATTAATACTGTGCAAGCTATGGTACTTTGCACCAGCTATGTGCAACATTTATGCAAATCACTCTGTCCTATTTTCGAAAATCAGAAATTAATTTCCAATATTTTTAATAACATAGAATAAATTCCCTACTATTTCCTGACATTGGCCTCCCCCTTGCACTTACTCTTTGCAGAAAATGCAATGACAACAACCGAATAATAACTCTGCGTTCAATGGGGAAAACAGAATGAAAAACAAACCTTTGCTTATGCTACTCGGCGGCCTGACTGCGTGCTTTTGTGTCTCTGCTCAGGCGGAAGTGACCGCGAATATTGCGGCAAGCTCAAATTATTACTGGCGTGGTATCACCCAGACTGATGACGGCGCAGCGGTGTCTGGCGGCTTGGATTATAGCAATGAGTCAGGGTTTTATGCAGGCACTTGGGTCTCTAACATCGACTTTGGCGACTCCGCCAGTTACGAAATGGATCTGTACGTGGGTTACGCTGGAGAAATCAAGGGCATGAGTTTTGATTTCGGTTATATCCACTACGCCTATCCCGATGCCAGTGGAGATATTGATTTTGGCGAGATTTACGCCGCGCTTGGCTGGCAATACTTTACGTTTAAACTCAGCCACTTAGCTACAGCGCAAAGCGACTCAACCACAGAAGAAGACATGCTATATGCCGAAGTGTCGGCCAGCTTCCCCATTTTTAAAGACAGTGAATTAACTCTACATATTGGTCGCTCCAGCGGAGATACAGTGCTTGAGTGGACAGGAGAAGACGACGCTTATATGGATTACGGGGTGAGTTTATCTACGCAAGGCTTTACCTTCGGATTAGTAAAAACCGACCTAGACAGTAGCGACGATATCAAAGCATACGTAAGTTATGGATTAGATTTTAATCTGTGATGACCAAAGGTGAACGGCCCTGTGACAGCCGCATCACCTTATTTTTTACTTGCTGCAACACGTAGGGCCGAAAGGCCCTTTTTTTAATTCTTCAACATTCTGAGTTTGGAACATTAAAAACGTACTGTAATTCATTGCGAGAATTGTAAAAGTGAATTGTGCAACCTGTTACCTTACTGCTGTCTCCAGACTCTGGCGGAATTCCACCTGGATTACCAAACCGAGTCGCCGAACCATCCTTAAGTTTCAACTGTCCGAACTGACTTAATTTTTCTAGCTGGTATAAAACACACTCATTAGTAATTTCTTGCGGCCCATGAAGTGCTTGCAATAGCGTCGTAATTCTTTTCCCCCCAGCAACTCGCGAATGAGCTTTATTCAACTTCATACCCAACAAAGGTACATTTTCAGCATCCCAACCGATATGATCTATGCTCAACGCTAGCACATCACGAAATGAGCTAGACTCTTCATTTTCATAAAACGTCTTAGCATAAACTAGCGGTTGCTCATGTTCAGATATACTGACTGACACACTCGCTCCAAAATGAGATAGACTCACGGAACCTCCAGTGAAACGCGCGCCTTGATAAATCCTCTTATTAACATCAATACCGTCACCCATCCCAACTGTAATCTCAGCCAACGCAAGCTCCTCCAGTGCCATCATTTTTGAGGGGTCGAGCAAAGTTGCTAGCGCAGAATTTGATGGGCACGATTGTTCTGGCTGCTGAGCCTGGCTACGCACGTTTGACAAACCATAACGACTCACATTCTGACTTGAGGTAGTTGCTAGCACGTGCTTCATCTCTTCATAAAAACTGGCCGCCTCTGCAAAGACCTTTTTTTGCACTTCCGTTAACGAAAAGGCAGTCACTTTGACATCATAGGGTAAAAAATCTTCATGCGTAACCCAAAAACCGTAAGTCGTTCCACTTGCAGGGTGTACAAGAAAAACCTGTTTTTTTGCAGAAGTACACTGCATGTTTTCAGGGGTCATAGGCGCGCTAGGTTTTAATGGATAGCAGCTTTTTTGTGGTGCATAAGTTTTAGCCATCTTCTGAGCTTTACTTTCAGATGTACATAAGCTGCAAAACTGGCCTCGATAATCAGACGCACTCGAATTCGCAAATACAGGTCTGGTGGCCAATATGCACATCAAGAATAGCACCGCTGAGATTATACATTTCATTTATTTAACTCCTTTTTAGAAATGAAAGTACAAAATAATCAAAAGAAGAGACAATATACAAGTAGTTTGAGATAAGTATTAAAGTTCAAAAGTAGTGCTCTCAGCTACTGCCAAGCTATTTATGTTTACTAGGAAAAACTTCGCTATTTATTTGTTCTAATTGATAAATTTTTTAACAAACTACGATACCTGGGGTTTGAATGCAACTGATATTATAACTGGCTCAAATTTATTGCCGTGGTTTGCCCCAAATAACTTCAGGGCAAACTAATCGGTTATGGTACGCTATGCCCAGTAGACGCTGTCCAAATGCGATACCACTGCTCGCGACTCATGCTAAGTGACTGTGAAGCAAACGCGCTGGCAACTCGAGTGATATTTCCCGTTCCAAGCACAGTGGCAGGTTTCGATGGGTGCATGGCAAGCCATGCGTAGATCACTTGATCAATTTCAGTGCTACCAATCTCTTCACCCACTTGCTTTAGCACCGCTCGCAGGCGTTTGGCTTTTTCATCTTCACTGGAGAATATTCTCCCCCCTGCCAATGGCGACCACAGCATAGGGTTCATGCCTAGTTGTTGGCACTGATCAAGCGTGCCATCGTCAAGCGCTTTCATCTCATAAGGTGAAAACTCAATTTGGTTGGTCACTAAAGCGAAATCGAGTCTCGATTGCAATAAGGCAAGCTGGCTCGGTGTAAAGTTCGAGACCCCAAAATGCAGCACATCGCCGTTTTGTTTGAGGGTATTAAACGCATCGGCAACTTCATCAGCATCCATCAGATAATCCGGGCGATGGATCAACAACACATCTAACCTATCCGTGCCGAAATGCTTTAGTGACTGCTGCGCTTGGGCAATGATATGCGCCTTACTCGAATCATAGTGGTTCGCCTTTCCCACTAGTCCCAAGCTTGGAAATGCGGGCTTAATGCCACATTTAGTGATGATCCGAATGTGCTCTCGAATGCTAGGCTCAAGCGCTAAGGCTTTGCCAAACTCCGCCTCACACTGATACTCACCGTAAATATCAGCATGATCAGTATCGCGTATTCCAAGCTCAATCGCTTGCTTTAAAAAGCGTAAATTTTCTTGCGGCGTAATTTGCCAATCTAATAGCCGCCAAAACCCCAATACTAATGGGTCAAGTACGCGGGTGTTTGAGTTCATAACGTAATTCCTACTGTTGCAGCCACTTGCTTGGCTTTTTCGACAGCACTTTCAGCCGAATCTGAGCGCGCTAACGCCACACCCATTCTACGCTTGCCACTCACCTCGGGTTTACCAAACAAACGAATATCCGTTAGTGGCTCTGCAAGCGCTTGTGCAAGATTGTTGAACTGTAGCTGTGTTGATTCCCCTTCGACAAGGATCACGCTAGATGCCGATGGCCCATTAAAGTGAATGGTGGGGATAGGCAAACCTAAAATTGCCCGAGCATGCAGCGCAAACTCACTTAAGTCTTGCGAGATAAGCGTGACCATGCCGGTATCATGTGGCCTTGGTGAGACTTCGCTGAAGTAAACTTCATCACCCTTAATAAAGAGCTCAACGCCAAACAGACCCCGACCGCCCAGTGCTGCCGTGACTTTTTCAGCCATCGCTTTACTGCGCTCTAGCGCGAGTACTGACATCTGCTGCGGCTGCCAGCTTTGCTGATAATCACCGTCTTGTTGCACATGTCCAATTGGCTCACAAAAACTCGTACCATCGATATGGCGTACGGTTAGCAGCGTAATTTCGTAGTCAAAATCAACAAAACCTTCCACAATCACTCTGCCCTGACCTGCACGCCCACCTTCTTGAGCATAGTGCCAAGCCGCTTCGATATCCGCGGCACTTTTAATCACACTTTGCCCTTTACCTGACGAGCTCATGATAGGCTTAACCACACATGGCATGCCGATACGCGCGACAGCAGCATTAAAGTCTGCCAAGGTATCAACAAATTGGTAGGGTGAAGTAGCAAGTCCAAGCGTCTCAGCGGCAAGACGGCGGATCCCTTCACGGTTCATGGTCAGTTGAGTCGCTTTGGCGGTTGGCACCACCGTGTAACCTTTAGCCTCTAATTCCACCAACTTATCCGTCGCAATGGCTTCGATTTCCGGCACGATATAATCAGGTTGCTCTTGTTCAATAATCGCTTTGAGTTTTTCACCATCCAACATAGACAAGGTATAGCTGCGATCTGCCACTTGCATCGCTGGCGCATTGTCGTAGCGATCTAAGACAATCACTTCTGCACCTAAGCGCTTAAATTCGATAACGACTTCCTTTCCTAACTCGCCACCACCGCAGAGTAATACTTTGCAAGCAGTTGCCGAAAAGGGCGTGCCCAGAGGTTTGATTTTCATGATGATTCCTTGGTTGGTTTGATGCCCCATGGTAGCGACTTTTTGTCATATGCAAAAGCTGAGAAGACGGCAATTCAACTCGAAATCACAAAATACACATTTCAAACACATTCTTTACATATTGTACACAAAGAGCATTTTTATATTTAAAGGATTACTTCAATGACCGCCCAGTCTCCTATTGATTACAGCACTCAGCCGCAGATCTTATTAACGCAAGCATTCAGCCAATACGCCAATAAAGTTGCACTGATATTTAACGGTACGCAAGTCACCTATAAAGCACTTGAAGAGCAGGTAACACGAGTCGCCGCGAATATTCAGCAACAAGCGAATCTGAGCCAATCTCAATCGCCTTATGTGGCACTATATCTCGAGCGTGGCATTGATATGGTCGTGGGGATCTTAGCGGCAATCAAATCAGGACTGGGTTATATCCCTATTTCCACTGAGGCACCCAAAGCTCGCTGCGAGTTTATTCTTGAAGATAGCCAACCGGCGCTTATCGTCACCCATGGGCATTATCAAGCGCTGCCACAATTTGGCCATACACCTCAAGTGTTGATCGAATCTCCTGCAACGCAAGCCTTTGTTACTCCTGATTATAAAATGAGTGATATTGCCTATGTGATCTACACCTCGGGCACCACTGGCACGCCAAAAGGCGTAGAAGTACCTTACCAAAATTTACTTTATTTAGCCGAGTCACAAATTGGCCGCTTTGAACTAGACCAACTTGACCGCGTTATGATGTTTGCCTCTTATATTTTCGATGCCAGTGTATTTGAGCTGCTCGTGCATATCATGTTGGGCCAAACTGTATTTGTAACGACAGAAACCGAGCGACGTGATGCCAAAGCGCTAAGCCAATTGATCTCAAAAAATGCGATTCAATTTGGCGCTATCCCTCCTGCATTGCTGGCTTTGATGGACCCCCGTGATTTGCGCTCTATGCGCAAATTAATCGTCGCAGGAGAAACCCCAAATCTAGAAATGCTTTCTCGACTTTCAGAAGTCACGCGAGTGTTTAACGGTTATGGTCCTACCGAATATACCGTGTGCACCTGCGCCAATGAATATACCAATGCCGACTCCGAATTTAATATTGGTCAACCTTTTGTGAATACCAGACTTTATGTGCTAGATGAGCAATTGCAACAAGTAGCCAATGGCGCTATCGGTGAGCTCTATATTAGTGGTGCAGGTTTAGCAAAAGGATACTTAAACCGTCCTGAACTCACAAAATCTCGATTTATCGCCAACCCATATTATCAAGCAGAAGTCGATCCTGTGCACTTCGCTAGACTTTACAAAACTGGCGACTTAGTAAGTTTTGACGGTGATAATTATCATTTTGTTGGTCGTAATGACAACCAAATTAAGCTACGTGGATTTCGTATTGAGTTAGGTGAAATAGAAAAAGTTGTTGCCCAACATGAGGCTGTAAAACTTGCAAGCTGCCAAGTAGTACAACGAGGTAATGCTAAGTTCTTGGTAGCCTTTATCGTTCCTCATAGTGAACCTACAGCAGACCTTGGACAACACATCAGCCAGTTAGCAGAAAAGCTACTGCCAGACTATATGCTGCCTGATCACTATCAATGTTTAGACGCATTACCCATGACCGAAAACGGGAAGGTAGATAGCCGCGCACTCGCTAATTACGAATTAAGTAGCCAACAAGACCAACCGCAAGATCAGCTTAGCCAAGAACAACAAGCTTTTTTAGCGCAGTTTCAAGGTTTCTGTTTGCCAGGTCTTGGCTGGCAACAAGATTTTTTCCAACAAGGTGGAGACTCCATCTCCGCAATCAACCTTAGCAACCAGTTATTTCAGCAGCTCGGCTTAAGCGTGCCAACACATCTAATCTATCGCTATCGTAGTGCTGGACACGTATGGCAAGCAATGCAAACTCAACACTTTGAAACCATTGCGATTCCAAAGCGCGGTGCTGATTTTGAGGAAGTCGCCCCGCTATCACTGCAACAACGCGCGATTTGGTTTTTAGCCAAAGCCGATCCAAGCGATAAAGCCTATCATGCAAAGTGTACGATCACCTTCAGTGGCGATTTAAATGTACCTGCACTACAAGGTGCATTACAAGATATCGTTGATAACCATGCGATTTTCCGTACTAGCTACGACTTACATGAGCCGCTGCAGTATATTGCAAAGCACTACCAGCAAGATGTGCCTTACTTTGACTTTAGTGAGTATCAAGAAGCACAAGCATTAGCTGAGGTCGATAAACTCGTTAATGGTCATATGAATGATATTTTTGCGATTGACCAATTACCGCTGGCACGCTGGGCAATTGTAAAAATTAGCGAATATAAACATGTACTTATTCATATTGAACATCACTTAGTACATGATGGTTGGTCTTCTAACATCTTCCTTGATCACCTATTTAGTTGTTATAAACAGCGCTTGAATGGCGCAAGCCAAGGTACTTTGCCTGAGATCACACAATACGCCGATTACGCAGCCTATCAGCATCAATGGTTGGGAACAGAGCAAGCCGAGTTGCAACGTCAATTTTGGAAGGCACAACTTCAAGACGCACCGAGCCGTATTAACTTACCTGTTTCTCGTCTCGGCGAAACCGCAACCGAACGTGGTCGCGCACACCGAGTTAAACTGCCTCGTTCGCTATGGAACAATTTAAAAGCCTACAGCCAAGCGCATCAGATCACCCCATTCGCCGTTGCCCTTGCGGCATTAAATATTGTCCTTTCGCGCTTTAGTGGCGATCAGGATATTTGTATTGGTTCTGGCGTTGCAAACCGAGGCTACACCAATGTGGATGATACCATTGGTATGCTCGTCAGCACCGTAGTGGCGCGAGTACAGCAAACACCAGAAATGTCTGTTGAACAACTGGTACAGCATTGTTTTGAAGTCAGTAACGATATGCTGGCCAATCAAACCCTACCATTTACTGAAGTCGTCGCGGACGTAAACCCTGAGCGCATCAAAGGCGTCAATCCGTTATTCCAGATCTGTTTTAGCTTCCATGATTCACCACTCCCAGAGCTCACGCTTCCGGGATTAGATGATATTGAGTATTTCGAGGCAATCAGCAGTCAAGCGGCTAAGTTTGAGATTAATATCGTGGTGCTTACCCGTATGGGGCAAGATCAGGATGATTCGGTCACTATGTTATGGGAGTTTGACTTAAACCGCTACGATCCTTGGTTTATCGATGCCTTAAGTGACAACTTTAGTCATATTCTCGCGCAACTTATCAGCGTTGATGGGCAATTACCACTTGAGCAGTTGAGTTTACAAAACCATATTGAGCGCGATGTTCAAATAGCGCAGCACCAAAGCCAAGATTTGCTGTCACTATTTACGTATCACGCGCAGTCTCGCAACCAGCAAACTGCACTTATCACCAGTCAAACGGAGTTAAGCTATCAGGCGTTAAGTACTCGGTCAGACAGCCTTGCTGCACATATTCTTAAGCAGTATGGTACGCTTGAGTATATCGGCCTATACCTGCAGCCCGGCATTGACACAGTGGTTGCAATGCTCGCCATCATGAAAGCTGGTGCCGCTTATGTGCCGCTATCGCCAAGAGCGCCAACTGCCCGCAATGCTTTTATTATTGACGATGCTCAGCTCAAGTTAGTATTAACTAACACCATAAGTCAGCAAAGCTTGAGCGAAAATGAGCAATCAAATTGGCCACTGTTAAACTTGGATAATACATTCGCGCCTTGCGATATTGCACTTTGCCAACCGTCGCCTGATTCTGCAGCCTACATAATTTACACCTCAGGTACGACGGGCCAACCTAAGGGCGTTATTCAAAGCCATAAAAATGTTGCGCGCTTGCTATCTGCCAGTCAACCGCTTTACCACTTTAATAGCGAAGATACTTGGGTACTTTATCACGATACGATTTTTGACTTTAGTGTTTGGGAAATATGGGGAGCACTGTGTCATGGCGGTCGGTTGTTTATTCCAAGTTACGAAGAAGCAAGAGACAGTTTTGGTTTTGTAAAGCAGTGTGAGCAATTTGCTGTCACCGTGCTTAACCAAACTCCCAGTGCATTCTATAATTTTAGTGATGTTGCCATTTCTGCGGCGGCGTCGCTCGATAGCCTTAGCACTGTGATCTTTGGTGGTGAGCAGCTCAACTACGATAAACTGAGCCCTTGGTGGCAACGCTTTGGTCAGCGTATTCAATTGGTCAATATGTACGGTATTACTGAAACCACAGTACATGTCACCTATCAACCTTTACACCCTAACATGAATACCCAGATTGCTGACATTGGCGTGCCGCTCAATGATATGCAGGCTTGGGTGCTGGATAGTCAGTTACGTCCCGTACCTGTGGGTTGTCCTGGAGAGCTGTTTATCTCTGGTGCAGGTTTGGCGATTGGGTATTTGAACCAACCAGAGCTGAGCGCCACTCGCTTTTTCGAGCTAACGCTCAATGGCAAACTCACTCGCGTTTACAAAACTGGTGATAACGCCAGATTATTACCAAGCGGTCATTTAGAATACCTAGGTCGTTTGGATAACCAAGTGAAGATCAGGGGTCATCGTATCGAGCTTGGTGAAGTCGAATCCCAATTGCTCAGCTGTAGCGGTGTTAAAGAAGCAGCAGTGATCACCTATACACGCCAAAATCAAACGGCGTTAAGTGGCTATGCTGTAATGGAAAGCCATGCTTATTTTGACGCCGAACAGTTACTTAACCATCTACGAACGCAGCTGCCAGCATATATGGTACCGGATAGCATCACCCAACTCACGGCGATGCCACTCACCGTAAACGGAAAGCTAGATAGCAAAGCACTACCGCTACCGCAGATGTCATCATCAAACCAATACGCTGCGCCGCGCACAGCGCTTGAACAGACGCTTTGCCAAATTTGGCAAACCACATTAGAACTGGAACAAGTCGGTATCCATGATAATTTCTATCGTCTAGGTGGTAACTCCATCTTAGCAGTGCAGCTCGTGCGCAATGCCCATAAATGGCACCAGATTGCGATCCCGTTATCAGCGATCATTGCCAACCCATCGGTTGCGGCTCTGGCGCAATATCTAGACACCATAGAGCTGGGTGATATCACCCAATCTCAAGACGCACCTGCCACCACCTCTTCGCAGGTGATGGAGCTATAGTCATGGAGTTAACATCTTTACTGAACGACCTTCACGCGCAGCAGTTGCGCGTGTGGGTGTCTGAGCAAAATACCTTGGCACTGGGATATGAGGGTAACGTAGCGCCAACTTTGCTAACGGCACTCAAAGCGCATAAAGCTGAACTATTGGCGCTACTAAGCGCCCACCAGATCTGCTCCGAAGCAGCCTTTTTAAGTTGGCCATTATTAAAACCAGTGCCGCTTTCCAATGCCCAAGCAAGGTTGCTGTATGTAGACAAACGTGCACCAAAGTCCTGTGCTTATCATATTCCAATGCTGGTTGAGCTGAATGATCCAGCGCAGCAACAAGACATAATCTCGGCACTAGCACAGCTGCTTGTCCATCACCCTATCCTAACGAGTGTGATTGAAACCGATGCTGAGCATTTTAACTGCCGAGCAACCTTACAACCTCTTGCGGTCGAGTATCACCGAGCAACCACTTTGGCTCATGTACAAACACTGGTAAGAGAGCACATCCACACGCCGTTTGATCTCCATACTCAAGCTCCCTTTAGAGTCTGTATTATTGAGCTTGAGCAAAGGCGTTTTATGCTTTTCCTTTGGCATCATATCGTCTTTGATGCTTGGTCAATGCGAGTCATGTTGCGCGATCTGGTTAGCTTGCTACGAGGAGAAAGCATTAAGCCATTAAGCTATTTTGACTTTGCCAAGTGGCAACAAAGGCAAGAACAAAGCGCTGCACACAGTTATTGGCAAACGCAACTTGCAGGCGCTCATGCCACACAAATTGCACCGCTGTTTGCTACACAAGCACAAGAAACCGAATCGCTCACGCACTATTTTGCACTTTCACCACAGCAAAGTCAGGCATTGCGTGCCCTAGCAAAATCATTAAATACCACAGTGTACAGCGTGTTGCTTGCCCATTACTGTTATATTTTGGCACTTCATAGCGGTGAAACAGACATCGTGATTGGTGCGCCATCGGATAATCGAGATCACCCGCAAACGCAAGAAATGATTGGCTTTTTTGTCAACACCTTAGTGCTTAGAGTGAAGCTAGATTATCGCCAAAGTTTTGCCAGCCTCGTGCAGCAAGTTCATGAGACTGTGCGCGCCGCAAAACAATACCAAAGTTATCCTTATGATCAACAAGTTGCCTGTTTGAGTGAGGGAAAACACTCACCTCAGCCAAGCCTGATGTTTAGTGTACAGAGATTTGCCAGCGAGCTTATGGACGAGTTTGCGTTGCCATTTTCAGCGGTTGATGCTTTTACTAGTGAGTCTTTATACAACCCGATTAAATGTGACTTCCGCCTAGCATTTGATGATAGCAATACAAATTTACAAGGACAGGTAAATCTCGATCCCAATAAGTTTGATGATGCATTTGCACAGCAATTTGCCCACACCTATCAGCAATTATTGGTACAGCAGTTAGAGCACAGCGACGTCGCTCTTGAGCAATTATCAACTTCTCACCCAAGCACAAAGCCATCAGCAACCACCGTTAAGCAAACTTCAACCCTATCGCTATATCAACAATTTTTAGCCTGCGCCTCAGCAGCTCCAGATGCACCAGCATTACAAATCAACGATGAGGTTATTACTTACCAAACACTCGCTGCGCGTGTTCAGCACCTGACTGTGCAACTCCAAGCACAGTTAACCCACGAGCAAAACCCTGTTATCGCGCTGATATTTGAGCGCAGTCCAGAGATGATAGTCGCCATATTAGCAACGCTTGGAGCCGGTGCTGGATATTTACCCCTCAATCCAGAGCAAGGCCAAACACGTAGTGAGTTTATGTTGCAAGACAGTAGTGCCAACCTGCTACTTTGTCATCAAGCAACCTTGAATACAGCCATGTGTTTTAGCGCAATCACAGAGGTGCAAAACATTGACGAGTTAGCGCAACAACCAGCTCCTGTTTTCGATATAGATCAAGCGAACTCAACGTGTCATTCATCACTTGCATATATTATTTATACTTCTGGAAGCACCGGTAAACCAAAAGGCGTCATGGTAGAGCAGCGGCAAGTTCAGGCTTTGGTTCAAAGCGCAACTGCGGCTTACAATTTTAACTCAAGTGAAAAAACACTGAGTCTGGCTCCGTACTTTTTCGACGCGTCCGTAGAGCCACTCTTTTTAACGCTGCTCAACGGTGCTTGCTGGGTGATCATGAATGAGGCAAGTGCAAACTCGCCAGCTATGATAAGCGAAACTATCGTTAGCCAAAGGATCAGTCACTTAGTCACAGTTCCTGCATTTTTAAGTGCCATTGGTACGCCGCCCGAGCATCATGCACTACAGCGTGTGATCACCGGTGGCGAGCCTTGTGACCGTAATCTCATGGAGGCATGGACGCCTCTTCTTCATATTGAATATGGTCCGACCGAAACCACGGTAACCGCAACAGCAAACCACCAGCCGCTACAATCACGCTATTTCAATAATATTGGTGTACCACTGCCTCATGTTGATATTCAGATTGTTGATGCCAACCTCAAAGCGCTGCCACCCTTTTGTCAAGGAGAGATCCTTATTGGTGGCGCGAGTGTCGCACGAGGCTATATTAACCTTGCAGAGCAGACGGCGTCGCGCTTTATTAACTGGCACGGAACACGTATGTATCGCACGGGCGATCAGGCGCGGTATCTGGCAAACGGCGAGATCCAATTTTTAGGGCGTGCCGATGAGCAGGTAAAAATTCGTGGCTATCGCATCGAGCTACAAGAAATAGAGCACCTACTTAACCTGCATTCGCAAATCAACCAAGCTTGCGTCAAAGTACAGCAAAACAACCATCTCATTGCTTATTTCACTGGCGACCAAACCCTCTCTCACACCGAGATTGTGAAGTGGCTACAACCACAATTGCCAGATTATATGCTGCCAAGTGCCACATGTTGGCTCGAACAATTGCCTGTGCTCGCCTCTGGTAAAGTGGACAGCCGCAGCTTACCAAGCGTCGCTCTGGTATCACAGACACCATACCGAGCACCACGCACGTCATTAGAGCAACAGCTTTGTGCTCTATGGCAGACGCAACTTGAAGTTGAGCTAGTAGGTATTGATGATGACTTTTTTGCCTTAGGCGGCCATTCTCTTAGTGCAATGACATTAGTGGCTAAAATGCACTCTAGCTGTAACGTTAACATCAGTTTGAGTCAATTTTTGCAAAGCAAAACGATAGCGCAACTGGTATTACAACAAACTAGCAACGCCAGCGAGCCTTTAGCGGTCGCATCAACATCACAATCACTTGATGAACTCATCGTGCCAGCGCAGCAGCAAGCGATGCTCACCAGCGAGCAATTAGCAACACAATCAGGCGCTTTTCATATCCCCTTACAGCTTAAATGCCCAAGTGAGCTACAACAGCAAGCGTTACAACACGCAATCTATCAGCTGGTTGAGCGTCATGCTATTTTGCGCACCCGCTACACTCAACAGCAACAAGGTCGCTGGGCATATAAAGATGAGCAAGGCGTGCCAACATGCAAAACCCTCATAAACACGCCGCATAGTGAATTTATCGCTCAGACATTTGACCTTGAGAATGATGCGCCGCTACGGATCGGACTGTATCACCAAGATGATGAATTTGGGGTGTTACTGGTATTTCATCACATAGCCTTCGACGGCTGGTCGACACAAGTATTGTTGGATGAACTGAACACGCTGCTATCAGGACACACGCTTGCCCCAACCTCACTGCAATTTCGCGACTATGCATATTGGCAATCAACACAACAATACGACGATGCCACCGCATTTTGGCAGCAACACTTGATTGATATTGATGTCACCCCATGGCCAACCGATGAGCCAAGACAGGCTTTGTTTGATCACCAAGGTGAAGCATTCCCCTTTACCCTCTCGGCAACACTAACATGTGAGTTAAGGACGCTGGCAAAATCACATCAGGTATCTATGTACAACTTACTACTGTGCGCTTTTCAGCTCGCATTATGTGCATGGGATAGTCGTGAAAGTATTGTCGTTGGCTCCCCCACCGATAACCGCGACTCGGCATTTAAAGATACGCTAGGTTACTTTGTTAATACCTTACCGATGCCGCTGCGTGTCGACTTAAATAAGAGTTTTTCTGACTACCTAAGACAAAGCCAAACGCTGTTACTTGCGGCGAAATCTCACCAACAATTGCCGTTAGAGTCAATTGCCGCACAACTTGGATTGATCCGAGAGGTGGGTGTATCGCCACTGTTCCAAGTGTTTTTTACCTTTGATCAGTTCTCACTACCAACGGCGCAATATCAACATTTTGAAGTCGCCAGCGACACCGCCCAGCAAAACCAGTATCACCCAGCCAAGTTTGACTGGAATTTGGTGATTAAAGATATGCCAGAACAATTGATTGGTCAGCTCATTGTTGCTCGCAGTCGTTACCAGTCTTCCCGCTGCCAACAATTTGTGCACTTTTTTTGCCGTTATCTTGAAAATCTCTGTCAGTACAACGAGGAACCTTTACTACAATGCCCTTTGGTTAGTACTGAATATTTACAGCAAGTCATCTCAGAAACACGATTATCACAACCAAATGACGCTTTTTTAGTGCAATTTGCGAAGACAGTAGCAGCGTATCCAGCACGCACAGCATTAAGCTTCGCTGAGCAAACCGTGAGTTATCGCGAGCTAGACTTGTTTTCTGATCACTTAGCAGCACAGTTGATTGCAACCAATGACGAAGGCTCGCCAGTTGCACTTTATTTTGATAAAGGTATAGAAGCTCCCATAGCAATGCTAGCGGCGCTAAAAGCGGGCATGCCCTTTGTTTCACTCTCAGCTAATCATCCCGTTGCTCGTCGCCAAGAGATTATGGCAAAAGCGCAGGCAAAACTGCTCCTTAGCCGCACACCACTCAGCTGGAATGCATTGCCAACACTGACCTTTGATGTACAGACACTACAGCAAAGTGCTCAACTACGGCCATTCTCAGCCAACAATCATGCAACAGACAAGCTGGCTTACCTCATTTTTACTTCGGGGACGACGGGAGAACCAAAAGGGGCGATGCTGTCTTACCAAGGCCTTGCTAACCTCTGCACCGAGAAGCGCAACACCCATAAATTAGAGGGAAATACTCAGGTAGTCACTAGCCAATATGCTGAATATGTTTTTGATGCCTGTATTTGCGAGATATTCCCAGCCCTAGCTGCTGGCGCTAAACTGGAAATCATTCCAGAGCCAATACGCAAAGATCCACAACAGCTGTGCCGCTATCTCAAAGCTAAACAGGTCAACGTCGCATTTATTCCTACGGTATTTATCAATCAGTTTCCAAAGTGGATAGCGGATATTAACTTAACCGTATTGTATGCCGGTGGTTCTCGTTTAGACCCAGTCAGCCACAAGTTGGCAGAGTATCATTTCAATGAATATGGATTAAGTGAAACAAGTGTCACCGCAACACTTAGTGAAGTGTACCCCAATACACCTATCACTATTGGTAAGCCTATTCGTAACACTCGATGCTATGTGTTGGACCCTTTTATGCGGATTTTACCGGACGGTGCGTTGGGTGAGCTATACATCGCCGGTGATTGCGTCGGTTTGGGCTATTGGCAGGCACCAAAGCAAACGGCAAAACACTATATTGACTATCACCTTCGCTGTGAAAACAACCACTTTTCTGACGAAAAGCTCTACCGCAGCGGAGACTTAGTGCGTAAAAATCAGCAAGGTGAATTCGAGTTTGTTGCCAGAGCTGACAAACAGTGGGATTTACATGGTCACCGTGTTGAGCCAGGCGAAATTGAGTATAAACTCAAAGCGCATCCAGATGTTGACCACGCCGTTGCACACTTACATTTAAGTGAAACAGGCAAAGTGCTGTTGGGTTATGTCGTACTTAACGCTAACACTGAGTGTGATGTGAACGACCTTCGCCAATGGTTGAATCAACAGCTCCCAAGCTATATGCAGCTTGCTGCGATATCACAGATTGACGCACTTCCAATGACAGTAAATGGCAAACTTGATACCGCTCAGCTCATCATTCCAACGCTGCAAGATAGTATTACCTATATCGCGCCAGAAACGGAACTACAACAACAACTCGCCAATGCTTGGCGGCAAGTGCTTGAAGTCTCCGAGATTGGCCTACAACACGACTTTTTTGCTTTAGGTGGCTCATCGATACAGGCAGCACAAGTTACCGCTCTGTGTAGTCAAGCACTCGGCAACGAAGTTGCCGTTGCGACCTTACTGACTTACCCACAACTTGACGCATTTGCCACGCAAGTAGAACAACAGCTAAACGCGCTCGCCAGCAGCGAAGACTGCGAATTTGAAATGGAGTTATAACGCATGATCGAATCATTTATTTATGAACTAAAACAAAGTGGGATAAGCGTTTGGCAGCAAGAGGATAAATTAAAAATTGCTAGCAACGTGAATTTACAAGGCCAAGCCATCGTTGAGCAGCTAAAACAGAATAAGCCACAGTTGTTACGCTACCTCACAAGGCAAGGCATAGATAGCAAAGCTCGTTTTGATGAACTGTCTATCTTGCCATTGGAAACGCGATGCGCTCCGCTTACGCTTGGGCAGCAACAACTACTGTTTACGCAAGAAGTGAGCAACGCGGCAAGTACTTATCATATTCCATGCCTACTCAAAATCGCCAAGCACTGCGATATTGAAAAACTCACAGCAGCAATAGAACAACTGGTGATCCGTCACAGTGCGCTAGATATGGTTGTGGCCTATGATCACCAAGGAAAGACGATACAGCAGCCTGCCAATGAGGCGTTTATCGTGACGCATCATGAGCTTGGTAATCTAAACTTGCATGAGCAGTGCGAGCATTTCTTTAACGAGCCGTTTAGCTTACAGCATTCTCGACCATTTCGTGCCTATGTCATCACCTCAAAGGAGCAACAACATGTGTTTTTTGTCTGGCATCATATCGCCTTTGACGGATGGTCTTTGGGACTGTTTTTACAAGAATTGACATCACTCTATGAGGGAGAAAATCGACCTCTGAGTCTACAATTTAGTGATTATGCTTATTATATGGCAACACCCGGCCAACGTGAACGACAAGCAACAAGTCAACGTTATTGGCAAACTCAATTGGCTGATTACGAACCATTAAAACTTGCGCAAACTCAGTCGCGCCCAGCCACCTTTGATCATCGCGGCGCGATACAGAGCATTGTACTAGATGAAAGTACGACGCTAAAGTTACAACAAACAGCGAAAACGCACCGCATTAGTATTAATACACTTGGGCTTGCGGCTTGGTATCACACCCTTGCGCTGCTCAGTCATCAACGTCAATTTGTTGTTGGTATTCCAAGCGAGAACCGTCCAACGGCACTGCAGCAAAACATACTTGGATATTTTGTTAACTCATTGCCGATTAAAGCGGATATCGACATGACGATGTTACTTGAGCGCTGGTTCACTCAAGTTAATCAAGTCGTTAATCAAGCCAAGCAACATCAGGCCTTACCGTTTGAGGCCATTAAGAATAGCTTAGACGTGCCGCTCGACACTAGCATGCACCCGATATTTCAAACGTTGTTTAGCAGTAGTCAGTTTGCCCCTGAGCAACATCATACCTTATGGCAAAGCGTTGACCTTGATCTTACCCAGCAGTGCCAAGCGAAGTTTGATTTAACGTTACACTTGAGCGCAGGGAAAACCACAGAGTTGGGGTTAACTTATGCCACGGCACTTTTTTCCAGTTCATACGCGCAGCAGATCCTCGAGTTATATCAAACGGTTTTACAGGCATATCTAACAGCTGAAAACGCCCAACAGCCTCTCTATAGCCTACCTTTATTGAGTAACACGGCGCAGCAAAAACAATATCAATTAAGTGGAATGCAACACGCCTATCCGAGCGTGGCAAGTATCACCGACCAGTTTGCTGAAGTAGTAGCACGCTATCCAGATAAAGCTGCTATCAGTAATCGCCATCAAACCTTGAGCTACCAAGAGCTTGATAACCAAGCCAAGCAACTTGCCAATGCTATCTTGGCAGTCTGCCCTGAACCCAAAGTCGTCGCACTCTACATGCGAAACGACATTGAGTTTGTGATTGCCATGTTGGCGGTACTAAAAATCGGCGCGGCATACACAACACTATCGCTCAAAGACCCAGTGGCGCGTCATCAATATCAACTGAGTGATAGTAATGCCGATGTAATTGTCACCTTGCATGAACATAGCCAAACATTGGCAACACTCAACCACAACAATATCGCTGAAGTTTTCTATGATACAAGTCTGGCAGATACTGATATCACGGCGAATTTTGAGCCTATGTACATCGCACCTAGCGAAGTCGCGACGATTATTTATACCTCAGGTACGACAGGAAACCCTAAAGGCACATTGCTCTCTCACGCCGCAATTAGCTCTTTGGCACTCGATAATCATAGTTACCAGCATCAGCCCCAAGATAGCTTTATTCAACTCGCAAACCCAGCTTTTGATGCCACTCTATTTGAGATATGGAGCGCATTACTCAACGGTGCAGAGGTGCACTTAGGCTATCAGGACAGCCTTAATTCTGCAGCGCAGCTCAGTGCAACATTACAGACGTTGAATATCACTTCAATGTTTCTAACCCGCTCACTGTTCGACACTTTGTTGCTGCAAGACGAGCATATTTTCGCTTCTCTGACTCATTTACTCGTGGGTGGTGAAGCATTAACAGAGTCGATGGTAAATAAATTGCTGGCGTCCACATCTTGTCCAAAACACTTTATCAATGGTTATGGCCCGACTGAGTGCACCACATTTACCACAGTGCAAACGATGTCTAAACAGCAGTCTGAGATAGCAATCGGCAAGCCAATCCCAGGGCGAGCAGTGGCTGTAGTCGGTCACAATAACGAATTACTGCCACTTGGCTGTCCCGGCGAGTTAGTGGTTTGTGGACATGGCGTGGCTGCACGTTACCTCAATCACCCAACACTCAACAGCGAAAAGTTTGTATCCCTAAATCTGTTTGGCTCAATGCAAAAGTACTATCGCACGGGCGACTTAGTATATTGGAATGCACAACAGCAACTGTGTTATATCAACCGTGGCGACCAACAAGTCAAAGTACGAGGCTTTAGAATTGAGTTGGCAGAGATTGAGCATCACCTTAATCAGCTGGCGGATATAGATAGCTGTGCGGTTATTGCCAAAAAGCAGCAGGCTCAGACCTTGCTGCATGCATATTTGGTCATCAAACCAGCGGCCGATCAAGCTGCGGCACTCAGCCACTGTAAAACTCAGCTTACCAAGTTACTTCCTAGTTATATGATGCCACATAGCTTCACTGTCCTTTCGGCGTTACCGTTAACGCTCAACGGCAAACTCGACAAAACTAAGTTGCCAGAACCTGAGCTAAAGCAGCATCAACTCGTCGTGCCACAAACCAACACAGAGAAGGAAGTGCAGGCCATTTGGCAGGATGTTTTAGGCCAGAGTCCACTTTGTTGTGTGACGGCAGTGACTGAGCAAGGTGCCGACTCCATTAGTTTATTAAGCTTTTGTGGTGCAGCAAGCAAGCGTAATTGGCAGCTAACCCCACAACTTATCCTTGAACATCTATCAGTGCAGCAACTGGCAAGATTTATTGATAATCAGACCCGACTTGATTTTGCCACCATGAGTGAAGATCAAGCAATTGACGCTGCGCTTGCCCATGAGCATTTCGCTCCTTCACGTTTTTTTAATGCACCGCAGGGTGAGTTTCTGCTTCACCTCATGCCCGCAGCAGCAACCGCAGATAGCTTTGCACCTCTGTGTGAAAAACTCGCGCCCGACCTGCGCATTCACGCATTAGAAAATATCAAACTGTTCACAGGCAAACACATCAGCTTGCATACTATGGTGCGCTATTATGCTCAGCGTATTACAGAGATATCGCCAACTGGTCCACTTTACTTGGGCGGCTTTTGTGAAGGTGCGGCATTGTCACTGGAAGTGGCGCGTTACTTGGCCGAAATGGGTAGAGAAATTGTCCATTGCTTTTTGATTGACCCCGTCTTACCAAGGCTTACTTCAACAGCGCGTCAGGCCGCTGAAGAAGAGTATATTCGCTCGCAAGACGATGACGCTAAACCCATCGCTCGAGCATTTTTAGACTTTACTCAATACTTTCAAAGCGCGACGGCGTTTACCTTCCCTGTGAGCTTCTTTATCGCCGATCATGTCAGTGATGAGGCCATTCCACTTCCGGCACTGAGGTTGATCCATCAAGTGGAAGACATACCTGCGCTGTATAAGCGGACATTTGCAAGTGACAGAAATGGTTTTGAAAATTTACTTGCCAATGCAGACTATATTGCGCTTGAAAGTGCACACGATGAAATCATGACCGACGCTAAAGACTTATCCATCATCGCGTCACACATTAATGCGTTAATGCAACAAACGAATAGCGCCGCAACCACTGTGGAGCAACGCGCATGACTCGTTCACAATTTGCTACACGATACGGCATCCACCTTGGGTTAACTATGTTTGCCAGTATGCTGGTGCTCCCTATTTTTACGCCTTACATGCTGAACTTAGGTCTAGCATTGCAAGATGTGGCCTTAGCTATGGTGGTCATGGCTATCACTATCGTGGTGTGTGAAGTACCAAGTGGCATTGCGGCAGATGCCATTGGTCGCCGCAAAGTATTTTTAGTTTCTTTAGTGTTTGCCGCTGTATGCAACTTACTTTTATTGTTGAGTGAAGACTTTTGGCACGTCTGCTTAGCCATGGCATGTTGGGGATTAAGTCAGGCATCGTTAACTGGCACGCTCAACGCATGGTTTGTTGAAACTTATCAAAAGCTTGAAGGAGACGAACCACTGAATAAAGGGTTCGGTAAAGTGTATGGTATTGGCTATCTTATCGGCGCCAGTGCCGCTTTATTTGCCGCCCTCTTTTTGGCGTTTGCGACTAGCCCAACACAACAGCTCAACCACTTGTATCAAGCCTTAATCTTGGTTTCGATAGCGGTATTGTGTGTGGTATTTGCATGTACTTTTGTCGTGGTGAAAGAGTCAACGAGACCTCAGCAAGAGGTGGTTGAGAAAGGACCGATTAGCCAAGCTAAGGCCATGCTGGCAACTTGTAAGCAAAGTGGTATGCAAAGGCTGCTGTTGGTGATTGTTTTTGCAATTCCTGTTGCCAGTAGCATAGAGAAGTTTTGGCCTGCTCTAGCAGAGCGCTATAGTAGTGCACCAGTTGACTCTATTGCGTGGATATTCCCAGCAATGATGGCGGCTGGGTTTGTATTAAATGGCGTCGCTGCAGCTATCAGCGCTCCGATCTGCTCTCTATTTGGCCAACGCTTAGGGTATGTCATGGCGTTCGCTCATTTCGCCAAATTAGCCTTTGTGCTGTTACTTGCTTGGGTTACGTCACTACCATTACTGATTGTAGCTCTGCTGTGCTTTTATTTTTGTATGGGACTAGCGCAACCAGCACAACTGCAACTACAACATCAACTGAGTAGCGATAACGTGCGAGCCAGTGTGGAGTCAATAATGTCACTGACCACTCGCTTTGGTGGCTTGCTCGGCTCTGCATTAACCGCTTTACTGTTGGGCTACGTCAGCCTGACTATCAGCTGGATAATATTAGGCGCAATTTCACTCGTTGCTATCATGCTGTGCTGCTCGAGCACAATCAATCAACCGGAAGCTGAGCTCGTTGCTGCGCAGTCGTAACAGACTACGCAGCGATGTACATAAAAGCGAGAAGCTAATCTATCGCAACTTTGCCATGCCAAGGAGTATGGCTTTTCAGCTGCAGCGTAAGTTCATCGCCATGCGCTAGGCTCCCTACCCCTTTTGGCGTTCCTGTTAAGACAATATCTCCTGGCTGAAGCGTAAAGTAACGAGCAATGTCCTTTAGCAACTCAGCGATTGGAAAAATCATTAAGCTAGAGTCGCCATGTTGTTTAAGCTCTCCATTTTGCCAAAAACGATATTCAATACTCTCAGAAAAGGTGTTTTCATCGCATGGTACAAAAGGCGTCATTGGGCAACTATTATCATAGGCCTTTGCCCGCTCCCATGGGTGCCCTTGTGCTTTTAGCTCACTTTGTAAGTCTCGTAATGTCAAATCGAGTGCCAGCCCAATTCCAGCGATATGCTTGAGAGGCGCTGGGGTTTTTGCATCAATTTTGGTGCCTACCAATAGTGCAAGCTCGGCCTCATAATGATGTTCGCCAAGTGCGGCGTCCAACTTCATTTCATTATTAAATGGTACTAAGCTCGTTGCTGGTTTAATAAACAACAGCGGACTGCTTGGAATAGGGTTATCTAGCTCTTTGGCGTGCGCTACGTAGTTTCTACCAACACAAACGATTTTCCCCGCTGGTAGACTTATTTTATTGTTTTCATTATCAATATGTTGATACATTTCACCCTCTCTGTACGGCCACAAGCTTTAGTTATGGAGCGTACCATAACCAAAGCGTTGAGCTAGCAAGTTATCATATAAACGGTATTATTCCGGTTTACAGACCCAGCGCACCATATCCTTAATTGAGGGTTCCTTGCCATACATCACCATGCCCGCTTTAAACAATCGCCCCGCAGCAACACGGATAAGGTAGCAACCAAGTAATGCGCTGACCAACGCGCATAACACTTGCCAAATGGGTACTTCAATTAACGCCATTTTTACTGGCATCACCACAAATGCGGTAAGCGGGAAAAGACTCAAAATATCCACGGCAAGGCTGCTAGGACTATCAACAATCATAAACGCGATAACAATTGGCAATATAGGGATCATCATAAATCCTGTCTTGCCACTATGGTTAGGATCGTCAATAGCTGCGGCTATTGCTGCCATAAAGGCTGTTGCCATATAAAGACCTACTATCGCAAACAGGGTAAACCAAGGCAACATTGCAAAGTCTATCATCGTAAAGTCCAAGGCTTCGTTTTTTACAACGACTTGTATAAAAGCCATCGCCAACAAAAATGAAAATAACGTACTTAACATAGCCTTTAGACAATGGAGCATTTGACCAAATATTTTGCCGTCAATCCAAGTTTGCGCATTCATACAAGAATATAATTGCTCGGTAACACGCTGCTGCTTTTCTCCGGTGATAGACACGAAGATCTGTCCAAATGACGTAAAAATACCGATGAGCATCAATAGCATCACGCCAAATGCTGTCATCGAAGACTGGTTGTGTGCCTCCTTAACCGCATCCTTGGTGTATTGATTGGAAACGGTCACAGGTTGCTGTAACAAGGCGAGCTGAGCGGCAGATAAATTAAAGCTCTGTGCGAGTTCGTTGCTGTAAAACTGCTTAAGCGCTACCTCAACTTCATTCTGCCAAGACATTTTACCTGTGGTAATCAGTTCAAACTGTAACGCCTCACCCGCTTGGGCTTGAAGTATCAAAATACCGTCAATTTCCTCTTGTTCTAACTGAGTCAGAAGCTCAGCTTTTGAAGCATCAACTCGCTTTAGAAGCAAAGGCTCAGGTAGCTGAGTTAAGTTCATGGCGGATGGTGTTGCGATAACATATTGCTCAGGTTCAAAAAACGAAGTGCTTTGCCAAAAATAGATAAGCAAACCTATCGCCAGCATAATTGCTTTACCGATCAACTCCTGCTTGAGTTTAAAAAAGTACATAAACTCCCATTTGGTCACTTGCAGTATCTGTTGCAGTTTATGAGACATGGGCATTCTCCTGAGATTGCACTTTGCCTTGATGAGACTCGATTGCTTTAAGATAGAGTTGATGCAAGTCCATCGTTTTGGTTTCTATTCCTTGCAAAGTCGTTGATTTAGACAAATCGGCGAGCAGCAAATTAAGCTCTGAGGAGTCACTCAACTCAAACTTAATTTTATTCTGACTTAATTGAGTACACGCAACCTTGTAGTTACCTAAATTGAGCTCTGTGTAGTTCGTTGCCTCACTGAAGCTCACTGTGATATCGATGCCAACACCAACGTCCTGTTTTATTTCGGCTAACGTGCCATAAAGCACGGCTTGCCCGTGATTCATTAACAGCATTCGATCGGCAAGCTTTTCCACCATCGCCATCTGATGTGCGCTTAAAATAACCGTCATGCCTTGTGCTTTTAACGCTTCTAAAAACACCACCACCTTTTCTTGGTTGATGGGATCAAGACCAGAGAAAGGCTCATCGAGCAATACAACCTTGGGTTTGTGCAATACTGCCGATATTAACTGTACTTTTTGCTGATTGCCTTTTGACAACGATTTCAACCGCTCATGCGCTCTATCACTTAAGTCAAACTGCGTTAGCCAAGACTCAATCTGTGCTAGCGCTGCGTTTTTCTCAACACCGCGTAGCTTGGCAAAATAGAGCAAATTCTGCTGCACGGTTTTTTCAGCGTAAAGCCCTCTATCTTCTGGGAGATAACCTAAACTTTGATGAGGGATTGATTGATATGCTTGCCCATCAATATTCACAGCGATTGTGCCGCTATCTGGATAGGTAAATCCAACCAACATTCTCACGAGAGATGATTTACCCGCACCATTGGGGCCTAGTAATGCAAAGATCTCACCTTGTTTAACGCTAAAACTTAGATTGTCTACTGCTTTTACCGAAACATATTGCTTCGACACCCCTGTTACTTGCAATAAATCTGGCATAACTTTCCTTTAAAAACGAATGAGGGCTTTCGAAAAGCCCTCTCCTACCTATATATCCATTAGAGTGACTTGATGTTATCGGCGGTTTTCTTATCAATCAGTTTTACAAACGGATCAACTCCCGCAAATTTCGGTAACTCTGTTACTTTCAACTCAATCTTATTTTCACCCGATGTGATGACGTGCTTTTGTAGATATAACAGCGTTTCGTCACTTTGAATGTTGTTAGGATCGGCAGAGAATAAGGCTATATCAATCTCTTGATTAAGCGGGATTTCTTCTTCGTTACCTTCACCATCTGCATGCTTTTTCGCCGCCTCAACCGTTAAGGTCACCGTATGTAGCTCTCCCGCTTGCGTCGCTTCTTGCACTTCAACACCCGCAAGCTTAAGCTCATACAACGTAATCGCATTGAACTGATCTTCGATAAATACTTGTTCTTGCTCTGAAGCCCCCGCTTTTAAGTAAGTCAAAAAGTCGAGTGTCGTTGGGTAGATATCTGTTCTAAAACGATAGTCATTTAAGAAGCTTCTTAATGCGCTATTAAGTCGCGTTTCTCCAAGTAAATCGTGCAGCGCTAACATCACAACAGAACCTTTATTGTAGTGAATGTACTGCTGACCGACTGTTCTGGATAGCGCCCGCTCTTCATACGGATCAGAACCTCGTCCACTTAAATAGGTGTCTAGTTCATACTTCAAGAATTTACGAAGATTATGCTCGCCGTACTTTTCTTTCATCACCATAATGGCAGAATATTGCGACAACATTTCCGACAGGATATTTGATCCCTCCACATTAGCACCAATTACCTGATGCGCCCACCACTGGTGTGCCAGCTCATGTGACGTCACATAGTAAGGTACATTGATATTGTCAGGGTTACGGGTGTCCGTTAAAAATCCAATATTCTCCGAGTAAGGCACTGTATTGGCAAAACTTTGCGCAAAGTCTCGGTAACGAGGAAACTCAATAATACGCATTTGCTTATGTTGGTAAGGCCCAAACTCTCGAGTGAAATAATCAATTGAGTCTTTAGTCGACTGCAACATAGTGTCGACGTTCCAAGCATGATCTTTATGGTAGTAAACCTCGAGCGCAATGCCTTTGTACTCTTCTCGTTTCACCTCAAGATCCATCGACAAGATGTTATAGAAGTGCAGCATTGGAGCATCCATTTCATAGACATAGGTCGTGCGGCCGTCTTTACTGAATTTTGATTGCAAATAACCCGGCACCATCGCAACTTGCGATTCATCCGTCGTCACCGTTGCGGCGAATGTGACGAAATTTTCAGCAAACAATGGCTCATGATGATAGTGTGTTTCTTCAATCTTATTGCCACGTTTTAGTGGTTCAAGGCTGCGCTGACGACGCTCACTTTTGTCTTGAATTTGCTTATAGATGTTATAACCAAATGTCGGGAACAAGGTCGCGTTATCAATGAAGGTACCATTGTTCACCAAAGTTTCATCATAGCCTCTATCTACAAAGCCAAGCGTTTGGCGTACGACTGACATCGTAATTGCACGCTGCTCACCCGGTGTCATTGGTTGTGAAAGCTCAAGCCAAGCATGCTTAAAGGTTTTATCCTCTTCAGCAAGCGTAGCGCCAGCCATTTCAACTTGCCACTCTAATGTATGATCAGGTTTATTGACCAAGAAGCGAGCAATCTCTTTATCTGAGCGGTTTTCAACCAACAGCTTTACCTGCGCTTCAATACGACGTGTCTTTGGAAATATCTCAGCATTGAGCTGTACATCTAACGTGACAGGTACAGGGTCATCACGATACTGGGAAAATTGTTGCTCATATAGCTCTGCGATATCTTCAGCTTCATCCTGCGTGATAAACTCATTGACCACTTGCGTGTTGTAGTAGATGTAGCTGCCACTGCCCACGAATATTAAAGCACCACAAGCCAATAATGCTTTACCAGCGTTACCTAACTGATAGCCCATCAGTGAAATGCGTGCTTTCAGCGTTTGTCCTGCACCACGAGGCCAAAGTGCATAGCTTAGTGTCGCTAATATCATGCTAAAACCAAACCAGTACAAATTGTACCAATGTGCCGCACTGAGGAAATGACCATAACCATTAATATCTGAGTACGGCACTGGGGAAGTTTCGCCTAAGTGGTACATATTGTGCTCAAAACCAAAGTTGGTCAGGACTATCGAAATAATGAAATAAACGACATATATTCCCATACCCATATATTTGCTTGGACTCATCACCTGTATCAAAAATGCTAAGGTGGTTTGGAAGGCAAAACCTAACACATATAAATATCCCAAGCGCACAATATACTGGGCAAGATCTATCTGTGTCACACCCGACAATAGTTGATAGCTAATGGTGATCAAGCTACCAAATACACATAGCAGCGTCATCACCGCAACTAAGGCTATGTATTTAGAGCCCCAAAATACCCAGTTTGCAACAGGATAAGAGTCAACAATGTCTCCCATTCGCGAATCACGGTCATGCCATACCAGCTCAGCGCTGTAATACACCAATACAATGACCAATAATTGCCAGAAGCTCCCATGGATAAGCTCCACCATTCTAAAGGTCACTGGCCATACTTCTGTGCCATACCAATTAAATGAGCCAACCAGTGCAGGTATTAAGGTTGCCACCGCCAAAATTAATAACACTAAGAATGGGTAGCTTTTAAGCACTTGCTTTACTTCAAAAGTGGTTCTGGTGCAAAAGTGCACCCAACTACTACCTACGCTCGCTTTAAAATCAAAACGATTCAGCAATGCCGACGCTTGGTTACCATCTTCTTTGGCTTTACTCTTAGTTTTTTGTTTTTGCGGTAAATAATGAGAAGTATTTAAGGCTAAAGCACCTAAACTGAGCAGTGCAACTGACATCCAAATTAAGCGGTTATAGAGCAGTTCATCAACTAAGCTAATGACTGACGTATTGCGATCTGCAATGGTCCAATATTCTGATTGCGCCGAAATAGCTGATAGGCCAAACATGTCTAAATACGCAGCAATGGTACGGTATTCAATGTCTGAAAAAATACTATTTGCCACAAGATAAGTCACAAACAAACCCACAGCAACTAAGTACATTGCTATCATGGTTCTAAATTTTTGCGCCACCAGCGCAAATAGGCTCGCCATAAAAAACAGTGACGGGGCCGCGATGACAAATAGTGGCGTTAGGTAATAGTTGAGTTTATTAGGCCCAATCAGTTCGGTATCCAACCAACCGACTAATCCGCCGATACCAGAACCTACCCAGATCCCCACTAAACACATTGAAAATACTAACAAGGTGACAAGATATGCACCGAGAAAACGACCCAATCGATATTGCGCTAAGTGCAAGGGCTTACTCAAAATAAGTTCACTGAACTTACTTTGATCGTCTCTTATCACCGCACTACCAACAAAGTTAACCACCAAAAAGATGGAAAAAATGGTCATGATGGCAACGGTTTGTAAGATGGCAAAGGGCGAGTTTACATTGACGTTACTGCCACCACCAATCTGTACCGAGTCCGAAACTGAGGCAAAAAAGGTGAGCAAAAATAGAATCAGAGAAGTCACATAAAAGGAAGGCTGACGGACAAAATACCGCAGCTCAAAACGCATCATTTTAAATAGCATCTGCCTACTCCTTACGCTGCTTGATTATTTCGATGAGTATGCAGAGTAGAAAAATAGACGTCCTCTAAATCGGCAGGTACCGCTTCAAAACCTTCAGGTGCTTGATCTGCAAATACGTTAAGTAAGGTCTGTCCCGCAAATAATCGCTTAGAAATAACCGGTAAGTTTTGCTCTACTTCTTTCGCTTCTGCAAGTGTGACCGACTTACGCCAGATTTTCCCCTGTAGCTGCTCGGTGAGCGCAATTGGATTACCTTCAAGTAAAATTTGTCCGCTCGCCAATACAGCCATATTCGGACATAGCTCAGACACATCCTCTACAATATGCGTTGATAAGATGACTACTTTACTCTCACCTAAGCCAACGAGTAGATTGTGGAAACGATTACGTTCTTCTGGGTCTAGTCCCGCCGTCGGTTCATCCACAATGAGTAAATCAGGGTCGCCAAGCAGTGCCTGTGCAATACCAAAGCGTTGACGCATACCTCCGGAAAATCCGCTTACCGCATTTTTACGGTGATCATATAAGTTAGTTTGTGCGAGCAATCCGTCAACGGCTTCTTTACGCTCTTTTTTATTATTTAACCCTTTTAGGATTGCCATATGATCCAATAAATCATACGCACTAACGCGTTGGTAAACACCAAAGTCTTGCGGCAGGTAGCCTAAACGTGCACGAAGTGCCTTTGGCTCCTTTAAAACATCTACACCATCGAACTGTATAGTGCCCGCATCTGCCGACTGTAATGTGGCAATCGTGCGCATCAACGAAGATTTACCAGCGCCATTAGGTCCGAGTAAACCAAACATTCCCTTTGGAATAGTCAGGTTTACACCTCTCAAAGCATGAACGCCATTGTCATAGGTTTTTGAAAGTCCTGAGATTTCGAGCATTTTTATTTCCTGTCCGGATTTTTATTATTGTCCTTTTTATAACATTTCCCTAGGTTAGTGACAATTAACATAAACATATCAATTGCAAATAAAAGTAAACACTGAAACACTAAGAAGCATTCTTAGTTTACAACACCCAAGGAAAACTAACATGCAAGATCACGCCAACCACCCATTGACGGATTTTATTGAATACCCTCACGAGGAAATGCTAAGTCGTGCGGAAGCATTCTTGGAGAACAGTAAGAGACGTCATAGTATCCGTGCTTTTAGCAACCGCCCAGTACCGCAAGAAATCATCGAAACTTGTATCAAAGCGGCGGGCACTGCCCCTAGTGGTGCAAATCACCAGCCATGGCATTTCGTGGCGATTGGCAGCGCAGAAAAGAAAAAACAGATCCGAGCTGCAGCCGAAGACCTCGAGCGCTCGTTTTACCAAGGCCGTGCGGGAGATGAGTGGCTGGACGCGCTAAAGCCTTTGGGCACAGATGCACAAAAACCCTACTTAGAACATGCACCTTGGCTTATCGCTATTTTTAGTCAGAAAAAAGGTGGGATCCACGCGGAAGACAAAAATACCAACTACTATGTCCATGAATCGGTTGGGATAGCTACTGGGTTTCTTATCCAAGCTCTGCATAATGCAGGACTTGCCACACTGACCCATACACCTAAACCTATGAGCTTTTTAAGCGAGTTGTGCGGTAGAGATAAAGATAACGAACGTCCTTATATGTTATTGATTGCGGGTTATCCAAGTGATGATGCAACTATTCCAGAGCACGCAACAGTGAAAAAATCACTCGCCGAAATCGCTTCCTTTATTTAAAAGTTCGGATCAGCTAACTATCGCTGCACAGCTAGCTGATCACCTTCGTTTAGGCCACTAATAACAATCGTTTTATTACCTGTCTCTTCGCCCAACCTGAGGTAGCGTTTGTGAAGCTGGCCACTTTCTATTACCTCAACCATCGCCAATTGACCATACTTGCTGATCATATTAGTTGGAATTTGGATAACCGCCTGCTCGCCAAGCACAAGTTCAACCAGCGCGTACATGCCAGGCACCACATTTTGCAGCAAAGACATATCCAGTTTAATAATAAAGCTGCGCGCTTGGCTGTCGGCAATTGGCACCATTTCCGACACTCGCGCGGTTTGGCTTATATCTAGCGCAGGTATGCGTACCTTAATCTCGCTTCCTAGCTGAATATGCTTAACTTGGCTCTCGCGAATTGGCGCTTCAATCTGCAATTGTAATGGGTTGAATAACGAAATAATGGCGCCACCGGGGCTAACCATGCTGCCCGGCTCTTGTAAGCGCGCCACCACTTTACCCGAAATAGGGGCTGTGATTTGCGTGTAACCCAGCGCGACTTCAGCACTACGATACGCTTCTTGCAATGCCTTATCTTGCGCTTGTAACTCGTTCACTGTGGCTTGCCACTCATCCACTTGGTTAATCGCGATAAGCCCTTTTTCATTAAGAGATTTATTGCGTACTAACTGCTTAGTTGCTTGCTCTAGCTTAGCTGAATTCGCCGCTTGCTGCGCTGCCACTCTTTGCAGCTCTGCTTTAAGCTCTGCATCATCGAGTGTTGCTATCAGCTGTCCCGCAGTGACTTTATCACCGGCTCTGACGTTAAGCGTTTTAAGCTCCGCCAACAACCGACTGGACACTAACGTATTTTCTTTTGCGACCACACTCGCGGGAACTTGTTCAATCATCGCAATCAGCGACTTTTGTACTGTATAACGTGTTCCTTGATAGGCGGGAAGTTCGGACTTATTGCCCGGAGCTAGCTTATTTTGGAATCCACCAGCAAGCCATACGACCATCAAGAATAGGCAAAAAATAGCAAGAACAGGAATAAAGATTTTATTACGAGACATGAGAAGACTCCTGAACTGATGAGGCATTAAGGGGTTGATTAGGTGTCGATGATGATTTGAATACTAAATAGTAAACGATAGGCACGACCAACAGTGAAAATAACGTTGAAGCAATGATCCCGAAGATAATAGCAAGGGCGAGGCCACTAAAAACGGGATCTAAGATAATTACTAAATTGCCTAATAACGTCGTACCTGCTGTAAGTAATACCGGTCGCATTCTTATACTTCCCGCCGCAATCAATGCATCGATAAGTGCCATACCAGCCGCTCGAGACTGATTAATAAACTCCACCAAAATCAGGGAGTTTCTCACCACTATTCCGGCCAGCGCTATCATCCCTATCATCGCGGTCGCTGTAAATAACACGGGCTCAGGCGCACCTGCAACCACACGCTCACCAAACTGGTTGAGTAACCAAAAACCCGGCATAATCCCTATCATAGTGAGGGGAATAGCCGACATAATGATAAGTGATAAGCTACTAGATGCCGTTTGTACCCGCAGGATGATAAATATCGCCACCAGTGCAAACGCAAATGCGATCCCCATATCTCTAAACACATCTATGGTAATGCGCCATTCACCTTCGCCTTTAAAGGTATAATGGGTTCCCTCAAACATTGACCAAGTGACTCCTCCGCCACTGTGTAAAAAGGTGCGAGATGTCCAATTGCTCGGTGTTATCTGTTGGTTTTCATCCGCAACCACATCGGCAATCACCTCAGCTGGCGTGCGGCCATTTAGCTCCGCAAACACATAAATCACCTCTTGTAGGTCTTTTCGAAGGATCACGGGAGCCGTAGGAATAGATGTTAATTCGCCCAGTTCACCAATCGCCACAAGGGGTCTCGCAGCCTGCTCTAAGCCGTATTCTTGAGTGGTTTTAGCCAACTCCTGACGACCACGAACTTGCATCGCTAATACGTTTTGCCATTGATTACGCTGCGCGTAACTCACACCTAACTCGATGGGCACCGTTGCGACCTCACCTTGAGTATATAAAAAGCCTGCTGACATGCCGCTGCTTGCAACCACTAAAGATTGATTAATATCCTCTGTGGCCACACCTGATAACGCAGCCTTTTGTTTATCAACCACAAACCGCTTTAGCCATGTTGGCGAAGCCATTGAGGTGTCAACCTCAACCACATGTGGCTCCTGCCTTAAACGATGTGCTAACCTCTGGGCTGCTTGCTCTTGCGTTTCACGAGCAACAAACGGATCTGCATAAACCTCAGCAACGAGTGTACTTAATACCGGAGGTCCCGGCGGCACTTCCACCACTTTTACTTGCGTCAAAGTTTGGTTAAAAGGCTGAAGCTTTTCACGCAGTCGCATGACGATGGCGTGAGATTGATGTTCGCGTTCACGCTTATCCACCAGTAAGACTCTAAGTTCGGCAAGATGCGTACCACTACGACGATAATAGCCTCGCACCATACCATTAAAATCCATACTGGAAGGCTTACCGACAAAAGCGGCGATGTCGGTCACTTCAGCTTCTGACCAAACGATTTGCTGTACTTGCCTCGCCATTGCGGCCGTTTGCTCAAGGCTGGTTCCCTCAGGCATATCTATCAGTACTTGGATTTCACTTTTATTGTCAAACGGCAGCAATTTCAGTGGTACGGCCCTAAAAATAGGAAGGCTCACACTCGCAACAAATAACCCTAACACACCCCATAATAACCATTTGGCTTTGCGGGTGTTTTGTAAAATTGGCAGCATGATTTTGCTGTAGTACGAGTCTTGAGGCGCGACTTCACTTGTTTTTGAATCCGCTTTGAGTAGCTTTTTAGATAGCCAAGGCGTTACTAAAAAAGCCACTAACGTCGAGGCAATGACACTAACAGGGACGTTAAATGCCATGGGTGCCATATATGGGCCCATCATGCCAGTAATAAACGCCAATGGAATAAACGCCATGATGATAGTTAACGTTGACATCAAAAGCGCAGATTTGATCTCGACCATAGCAGCGACAATGTTATGATCTGTGTCAGCTGCCGCGCCGCGATGAATAAAGCGGCTAATATTATCAATCCCAGTGATTGGGTCATCGACTAACAATCCCAGCGACAAAATAAGCGCAAACAAGGTGACCCGATTAATGGTGTAACCAAACGCAAAGTCCAACCCAAGTGTAATGCCATAGCAAATTGGCACTGCAAGACCAACAACGATGGCAGGCCGCCAACCTAAAAATACACCGACAAATATCACAACGGTAAATACCGCAAAGGCCAAGCTAGAGGTAAGGTTATTGACTTTGTCATTGGCCGTCTCGCCATAGTTTCTTAATACTTTTACCGATACCTCAGCAGGAAGGAGCTCCTGTTGTAGCTGGGTCACAAGCGCTAAACTTTGCTCTGCAACCGTTACCGCATTACTTCCCTTTTGCTTCGCCACGCCAATCGTCACTAATGGTGCATCAGCCTGGCTGTCGCTGCTTGCTAACCACTGATAGCTATCGGGCTCACTAGGACCATCAATAACCCGAGCAACTTCTTTTAAAACAATGGCACGACCATTAATTACATTCACCGTGAGCCCTTCAAGTGCCGACTTATTACGAAGGACATCACCTGATTCAAAGGCAATTGTGTTACTACCTGCCGTCACTTGCCCGACTCGTGTCACTAGATTACTACTTTGGATAGCACCTAAAACATCCATTGGTGTTGTTTGATGTGCGGCAAGAGCAGTTAAGTTCAACTCAATCCTAAGTGCTCTCGTGCGCCCGGTAATAACCGTAACCTCGCTGGTATCTGCAATGCTCTGTAACTGGATAGCTAGCTCTTGTGCAAAACGCGTTAGCGCGTAGTCATCATATAGTTGCGGCTTGGAACTTGTCAGTCCAAGCATAAGAATCGGAACGTCATCGACTTCTACCGGACGGATCTGCCACTGAGTGACAATTCCCGGCATAGTATGCTGGTTGGCATACAGCTTAGTGTAGGTGTTGAGAATGGCTTTCTCTCTGTCTTCACCCACATGAAACCTTAAAGTAACAACCGTGCCGCCGGTTTGGGTCGTAGAATAGACGTGTTCAACGCCTGGAATTTGCAGCAGTAACTTTTCAAGTGGAGTGGTGACCAATCGTGCCACTTCTGGTGAGGCAGTATTTGGTACCGACACATGAATATCCAGCATAGGCACCACTATTTGTGGTTCTTCCTCTCGTGGTGTCATTTGCAATGCAAATAATCCAAGTACCACAGCGCACAAGAAGATAATCGTTGGCAAGCTGCCTTGTAGAGCATACCGAATGACACCATCTAACTTTTGCATCTCAGTCGTTCCTAGTTACTCTGCACTTGAGGCGCAGAACAGCTGATATAAACTTTCGAGTAGTACAGCGACTCGGCTATCTTTAACCTGATAATAAATCGTCGCTCCCTCACGCCTAGTCGCCACGATTTGTGCCTTTCTCATGCTGGCTAAATGTTGTGATAAGGCAGACTGCGCTAACGGCACCATTTCGTTAAGCTGGCTAACACTGAGCTCTTGCTTTTGCAATGCACACAAAATCATCAAGCGATTTTTATTCGCCATAAGCTTTAACAAGGCTTCTGCCTGTTCGGCATTTTGCGCCATTTGCTGAAGATCCATGTTGACTCCCAAAAAATAAATGCGCTTAAAGTATAGACACAAACATTAGCAATGTCTAATATTAGAAACACCTAATATTAAAGGTGACACTCATTATGACCTTACATCCTCTACTTAGATTAATCGCTGGTGTTATGTTTGCCATTTCTTTACTGCTCACACATTTTGTCAACCCACATTGGGTTTGGTTTAGTGTGTTTATTTGTGTCAATTTAGTGCAGTCTGCTTTTACAAACTGGTGCCCTATGATCGTTATATTGAAGAAACTTGGCATTCAGGAAAGGTGAGTCATAATGAAACCGATAACCCAATAAGGAGCTATATATGCTGATATCTGCCCAAGATGTATTAAAGACAGTCAAGCCTAATCAACGCTGCATTGACGCGGTACAAGCAAAATCAGAGATTGCACAAAACAATGGTCTGGTTATCGACGTGAGAGAGCCGGCTGAACACAGTCAAAAGGCAGCCAACGGCACGGTAAATATCCCAAGAGGATTGCTAGAATTTAAGCTTCCAGAGCTGGAAAAAGACGCAGACAGACCAATTTATTTACACTGTGCCGCTGGTGGTCGTGCTATTTTTGCCGCAGAGCAACTAACTCGTATCGGTTACACCAATGTCAGCGTAATTACCTGCAAAGCTGAAGTGGTGTGTGACACGCTTTAAGCACATTATGACCTTCTTTTTATTGAGGCACTGAGTCACAAAACTTTATTAGGCTCAGTGCTTTTTCTGACTTCCATTTCTTACCCAGCCTTAACATTCGCTATAAAAGTATTTAAATCATTAAGTTAATTAATTTTATAAATCTATTGTCATATGACAGTTTGAGCACTGACGTAAGCTTGTCGGCGTGTTTTAATGGAGAAACAGGCACAGTGGAGACAACAACTTAACGGGAGTTCAATATGTCTGACTTAAAAAAGCTAGAAAGAGCCACCTACAAAGTGTATTTCCAAGATGGAGATCATCAAATTACGTGTTGTGCAAATGCATTAAATTGCACTCAATATGTTTTCGTCGACGATGTTTGCGTTTCTCAAAAACGCCACTTACTCGGTGATAGTACCCATAAATTTACTTATGCAGATCAAGCCTATGAAGCTAGATTTTGTTTAATTAACGGGTTTACTTTTGAAACTGAGTGCCTACTACTCAAAGGAAAAAAAATACTTGGTCGCCAGTCAAGTACCCCTCTGAACGATCAACTGACCTTAGCCAAGGTCATATTCACTTTTATGGGCTACGGCCTGGTTGCAGGTTTTTGTATATTTACTCTCGCGTACTACTTGGGACGCTGGTACGGCAGCACCGTACTTTAAGTTCGTCAAGGAGGAGATAATGCAAATAAATAATAATACAGTAAAGCTGTTGCGAACCGAAAAGAGTTGGACTCAGCAACATTTAGCAGATGCCTCTGGAGTAAGTCTACGCACAATTCAACGCGTCGAGAGCGACAGGACAGCAAGTAAAGAGACTGTAATGAGCTTGTGTGCGGTGTTTGAAATCTCCCAATCCAAGCTTATTGACTTGGCCGACATGCTCCATAATAAAGAAAACAAAGAAGAAAAAACAGTGAGTTATCATTTATTCTTGTTTACTGCAATCCTATCCCTAAGCGTTGGGGGCGTTATCGGCGCAGGCCTGATTTATCTGATAATTCGATAAATACCTTATTCTTATAGCAGCCGAAATCCATAAAAAGGAGTGCTCAAACATAGCACTCCTTGATTTTTCTTACGCGCGGTTTGGAATAATTTTAATTTCGACTCGGCGATTTTGTGCCTTACCTTGCTCGGTGCTATTGCTCGCGATTGGCTGAGACTCACCCATGCCCTCTGCGTACAAACGCGCAGGTAGTACTTGCTGTGATAATAAATACTGCTTTACGCTATTTGCGCGCTGTTCAGACAAAGTCTGATTGAAGCTCGCTGAACCAGTAGAATCTGTATGTCCGACAATCGTTAAGAATGTCTTATCGTACTGCTGCATCACGCGTGCAATGCCTTGAAGTGTATTGTAAAAACCAGGGCTGATAGCTGACTTACCTGTCGCAAAGGTTATGTTTGATGGCAACACTAAGCGCATTTGATCGCCTTCACGAACAACCTCAACACCCGTACCAGCAAGCTCTTGGTTAAAAGCGGCTTCCTGCTTGTCCATATAGTTACCAATCGCGGCACCTGCAATTGCCCCAACCGCAGCACCAATGGCAAGACGCTTATCTTTGTGGTTACCTGTAGCTTTACCTAACACCGCACCGGTTGCAGCACCAATCGCCGCACCTTTACCTGTGTTATTCATTTCACATCCAGACAAAGCAACCACAACAGCTGCACCAATTAACATATTTCTTGCAATCATCTTCCCACCTGAGTTCGTTTCAACTTGATTGTCTATATTGTTGCAATAAACAATTAACTCTGGCTGAAGCCTTGTTGGTTTTTTTAAGGGTGAGCAGGGACTAAGTCGCTTATATGCTCAGAAACTGGTGGCAGTTTATATTTTGCAACCACAGCATCAAGCTGCTTTCTCTTAGCCAATTGCTTCATCGTTAAACGAATGGTTTGCGCAAGCTCGGTGCCGCTGAAGCGTTTGCTCATCGCCATATGACCATAAATCGGCTGAGCGTGGTGATAGGAGACTTTTTTCAACTTTTCAATGGGCTGACTAAGCACTTCCATCGCCACCTCAGCGGTGTCTTCAACTGCGATCACAAGGTCAACACGTCCTCTAAGCAATAAATCAAACGCCACTTGCTCACTAAACACAGGGACTTTATTGAGTTGACGGTCTTCATCAAAGCGAGGATAAAAAACGCCGCCACGCATCACCGCAATCCGCTTGGTATAAAGATCCGTATATTGTTCCACCCGAATATCGCTGTCTTGCTTAGCGTAGAATACAAACGAAGATGTCAGCGCCATGTAGGCGGGCTCGACAAAGTCGATTAACTTTTCTCGTTGAGGCGTACGGATCAAGCCACCCATGACGTCTACCTCACCTTGCGCTATCATCCGCATACAGCGAGAGAAAGGACAGGGAACGGCATTTATTTGATAATCAACACCAGCCTGAGCCTGCACCGTTGCCAATATATCTAAGATTAAACCTTCCACTTCACCATTGTCTTCAATAATGCTATACGGTGGCGCGTGATCAACAGCGACATTAATTTGCTGAGCAAAACAAGAGAAGTTCGCCAACAAAAAAAGTAAACAGGGCGATAAAAAAGTCATTCGCATAATACTTATCCAACTGAGGCGCACCAGCACCAAAAGTCATAAATATGTCATATAAAAATGTGAGGATACAAGGTTAACAATATCACAAGGTACACTATGTTTCTGAAAATATTTTATCAGTTTTTGTTATTAGGATGTACGAGCTTTGGGGGACCTGCAGCCCACCTTGGGTTCTTTAAAAAACACTTTGTCGATAACTTAAAATGGCTGAGTAACGAGCGCTATGCCAGTATGATCAGCCTGTCACAAATACTGCCAGGACCGGGGTCCAGCCAAGTCGGATTCGCGATTGGTTTAGAAAAAGCTGGAATACTAGGAGGGATCGCCGCCTTTTTAGGGTTTACGCTACCGTCTTTTTTGCTCATGATCATGCTGGCATTAACCGCTGAGCAGCTTTCGGGCACTGCGTTGAATGTCATTGATGGGTTGAAGTTGTTTGCTGTTGTTATCGTTGCCGATGCGGTACTGAGTATGGCGAAAAGCTTTTGTAAAACCACAGCACTCAAATTCGTCGCATTTTTCGCCACCTTCACGCTGTTGATGCTGCCGAACTTAAGCGCGCAATTGGGTGTGCTTATGACGCTTGTCATCGCGGGTTGCTTTTACTCATTCAGCAATGTGCCAAGTAAACCGAGTCAATCAAAAAGCCAAATCAACTGGTCTGTATTTGCGCTATTTATTGGCCTATTTGCGTTAACCTTTGCCGCGCTACCAAATCAACTATTTGCCGAGTTTTATCAGGCAGGTGCTTTGGTTTTTGGCGGTGGTCACGTCGTGCTGCCGCTGCTACAAACCAGTGTCGAGGGGGTCGCGCAAGAAACCTTCTTAACGGCTTATGCTGCCGCGCAAGCCATTCCTGGGCCGATGTTTACCATCGCAAGCTTTTTAGGCGCCGTTGTCGACAATACCCATCCCATTTTGGGCGCAGCGATTGCGACGCTCGCTATTTTCTTGCCGGGCCTACTGTTAATGTGGGCATTTAACCAACAGTGGCAATCACTTATTGCATTGCCACGGTTTGCAAGTATTAGCGCGGCCTTAAATGCAGGTGTTGTGGGAATTTTAGCCGCTGCGTTTTATCAACCAATTTGGCTTTCTGCGGTGCATAGTTTGCTCGATATCACCGCGGTGGTATTAGGCTTTGCAGCACTAAAATGGCTAAAGCCCGCGATATGGCAGTTGCTTATTGCCTTTATGGTGTTTGGGGTTATCGCAGGAAGTGTGTAGGCCACGCTTGAGTGGCCTTGATGATTATTCTGAAGTTGCGTCTGGTTTGCTACCGGCGCGCACTTTCACGCGGTGTGCGCCAAAGTAATCACTCACGCTTTGATATGGACGTAACCCAAATGCTGGCATTACGCTTAGCATGTAGTCCAAAATATCGGCTTGTAGATGCTCATAAAACACCCAGCGTTTATCGCGACTAAAACAGTAAAACTCTAGAGGCAAGCCATGTTGTGTGGGTGCAAGTTCCCTGACCATACATAAACAATCTTGATTGATGGCATCATGCTGCTTCAAGTAGGCCTCTGCATAGCGTCTAAATAAGCCTAAATTGGTGATATCGCTTGGTACATCTTCAAGTTTTTCCAGTAGTGGATATTGCTCGGTTAGCGACGCTCGCTTTTGCTCAGGCAACGGCTCAATGCTAGTAAAATCAATATGGATGGCGCGTTTGATGCGGCGTCCTGCTGACTCTTGCATGGCACGCCAGTTTTTAAATGAATCAGAGATCAACATATAAGTTGGTATGGTGGTGACGGTGTTATCCCAGTTACGTACCCTAACGGTATTTAACCCCAGATCTATCACCTCGCCGTCTGCACCAAATGCGTCAACTTGGATCCAGTCGCCAGTGGTTACCAATCGGTTGGCCGCTATTTGAATACTCGCAACTAACCCCAAAATCGTATCTTTAAATACCAAAATAATAACTGCAGCGATAGCACCAAAACCGGAAAGAATATAGGTCGGTGATTTATCCACCAAGATACTGACCACCAATATAGAACAAACTATAAATATCAGTAGCTTAATTACTTGAATAATCCCTTGGATCGGCACTTCTTTGGCGAATGGAAAGAGGTTATAAACGCCATTCCCTAAATTGACTAAACTGCTAAATAAAAACCCAGATGACACCACCAACATAACGTACACTAGTGTTTCCATCACGATAAACACCCAAGCAGGCGCGACAAATAGACGCTCGTGGTAGGCGGAAAAAACCAGTAAACACAATACAAAGGCAAAGCGGCCGCTAAATTTACTTAACTGAGGGGAAAGGTGACCAATTTTACGCGGTGAAATATGGCGCGCGAGGTTTTCTACATTGGGTAGCACTAAACGGCGGATCACCCAATATAAAAGCAATAACCCAACAACCGCGACACCATTGGTGAATAACGCACTGATCACAGTGCCCTGCGGTAGCTCTTTTAACCACGGTTGAACGACATCATGAAGGTGATCAAACTTCATAGCTGTTTTAGCTCCTCATTGAGCGTGTCATTTGGCTCAGTCGAATGCAGCCAATGCGCTTCGAGTTGGCAATCTTTGCGTTGCCAGACTTCATTCATAAAAGACTGAAACTGTACACGGTAAGCTTTATCGGCTTGATAGTTACCAAGTGGCACTTTCTCCATCGCGATGTAGTCTATTTTTACATCAATTGCATCCAAGCGTCCAAGCGTAAATGCACGGCAAATATGTTCACCCTCTAACTCATAAGCCAAAGTCGCGTTGAGCATGCCGTCAAGTTGCTCAGATAGCACTTCTAGGGCAAACGCTACACCACCCGCCTTTGGTTTGAGCAGATGCTTAAACGGACTATTTTGATGCGCATGTTTGGCTTTAGTATGACGAGTACCTTCCACAAAATTAATTACCGTTGTGGGATGATCACGAAAATTGCGACAACTGGCTTTGGTACGCTCTACATCCATCCCTTTAAGCTTAGGGTTTTTGGCGATCTGCGCTTTACTCGCACGTTTCATAAATGGCATGCCCATCGCCCATGCACCAGTACCAATGAAAGGCACGTATTTTAATTCATCTTTTAAGAAAAATTTAGGTGCAGGTAGTACCTCCATGGCGCTAAGCACAACGATATCAAGCCAGCTAAGATGATTGGAAATTAATAAATACCACCCTTGAGCGTGTAATTCTTTTGGCAAGCTCACTTGTATTTTGTCGCACGCGATGCGCAAACCGAGGTAATTGCCTTTACACCACATACCGTAAAAAAAGTGCAGTGCTGTAGAGATAAACTTAACTGGCACAAGCAATTTTATGATGCCAAACAATAGCACCAATAAACCACAAACAAAGGTATTCACCAGCAGCCACACACTGGCCGATAGCCCGAGAAACCACTTAGGTAGTATTTGTTTTAACATCACAACATCCTTCTACTACTTTTTATCGGCAAGCTCCACAAGTTGTGCGTCTTTGGCTTGCCACAAGGCGTTTAATTCGGATTGGAAACGCACTCTAAATTCGGGATCATTCGTGTAGTCGCCGACCAAGTTTGCACTGACCGGCATTACTTCCACCTGAACATCTACTGACTTCACTTTACCAGCGATAAAGTCTGCAAAAGTTGGTACACCACCGGGATAATGGATGGTGACATTCACCACTTTGCTGATTTGCTCACCCATGGCTTGCATCACAAACGCGATGCCTCCCGCTTTTGGTTTAAGCAGGTGTGTGAATGGGCTTTTCTGCTTACTATGCTTGGACTCGGTGTAACGCGTACCCTCAACGAAGTTTACAATACTCACTGGCATTGTTTTAAACTTTTCGCATGCTTTTCGCGTCGTTTCTATGTCCTTACCACGCAATTTAGGGTTTTTCTTTAATTGCGACTTGCTGGTTCTCGTCATAAAAGGAAAATCGAGCGCCCACCAAGCAAGACCTAGCACGGGTACGTAAAGCAGCTCTTTTTTCAAAAAGAAATTCAAAAACGGGATTTTGCCATGAAGCACTCGCTGCAACACTAAGATATCCACCCAACTTTGGTGGTTGGCAATAACCAAGTACCAGTCTTTGCGTTTAAGCTCATCCAATCCGCTAACATTGAGCGTATACGGCGCAATGAGGTTTTGGCTCACTGAATTACACGCGACCCAGTTACTTGCGCACGCTTTAGCAATATAGCTCATGGCTTTTTGCAATGGTGGGATGGGCAGTAGCTTAATCAAGCCACAAATAAAGATCGGTATAAACCAAAATATAGTGTTAACGGCGTACAGCAAGATGCTGATCACTTTACGAATAAACGACATTCATTCCCTCATCGTGTTTTACGGCAGAGCTGTATCATACCTTGAAAATCACACACAATTAAGCCGACCAGTTGGTCGGCTATAATTTATTCCATTTCACTATCTAGAAATCAATCTTCGAAGTAAGTATAACCTTCAAGTCCGGCGTTTAACTCTTGTAAATACTGAGCTTTAATTGACTCTGGCAACGACAACGCCGCGACTTGCTGTGCATAGTTCTCAGATAACACCGCTTTGTCATAATGAACAAAGCGCAGTACATCTTCAACACTGTCGCCCTTGATGGCATTAGTGAGTTTATAACCCTCATCACAAAGCTCAACGTGTACTGAGTCTGTGTCACCAAATAAGTTATGTAAATCACCCAATATTTCTTGATAGGCTCCCACCAAGAACATCGCAACGTGATATTGCTCTCCCGGCACATACTCAGGAATGGGTAAACTTGACTCGATACCCGCGCCCTCAACATAACTGTTGATTTGACCGTCCGAATCACAGGTAATGTCCTGAATAATCGCTCTTTGCGTCAACGGCTGATTGAGCTTGTCGATAGGCATCACCGGAAATAGCTGGTCAATACCCCACACATCCGGCAGTGATTGGAACAACGAGAAGTTCACAAACAGTTTATCTGCCAGCTTTTCATTGAGGTCGTCTAGTACTTCTCGGTGTGCTCTCGCATTCTCATTTAAGCACTCACGCACTTTATGAAGTGTCGTGAAGTATAGCTGTTCAAGCTGCGCCCACTCTTGCATGCTGATCAAACCATGCACGTATTGGTCGTGTGCGTCGCTGAACAAATGCATAGCGTCATGATAAGTTTCTAAAGCCATGCGAGGGGTTAGTTGTGACAACGAATGCCATAACTCTTGCAACACCAATGGGCTGGTATCTAGTGGTTGCACCGGTTCAACTTGATTTGGCGCTTTTTCTACGTCAATCACATCCGTGATCAGCATCGCGTGATGGGCAGTTAATGCTCGGCCAGATTCAGTAATAATATCCGGATGCGGAATGTTATTAAGCTCCGCAATATCATGAAAAGCATGCACCACATTTTTCGCGTATTCCGCCACCGTATAATTCATAGAGCATGAACTACGAGAACCTGAGCCTTCGTAGTCCACTCCGAGGCCACCGCCAACATCAACGATACGCAGCGGAACACCTAGTTGGTATAGCTCAGCATAGTGACGCGCACACTCTTTAAGCGCACGTTGAATATCGCGAATATTGGCAACTTGCGAGCCGATATGGAAGTGTACCAACTGCATTAAGTGCAAACGATTATGCGACTTAAGTAGCTCAACCGCTTGCAGCACTTGGCTAGCAGTAAGACCAAACTTGCCTTTTTCACCACCGGTATTTTGCCACTTGCCCTTACCAACTGAATTAAGACGAATACGAATACCAATCGACGGTTCAATGCCTAAATCGTCGATTTCCTGTAATAAGGTATCCAGTTCAGAGAGCTTTTCAACGACTATGTTTACTTGATGGCCCATCGCTTGACCAATGCAAGCTAAGCGCAAGAACTCACTGTCTTTGTAGCCGTTACAGACAATGGTAATAGGTTGGTGTGCCACACCCAAAATTGCCATCAACTCAGGCTTAGAACCGGCTTCAAGACCAACAAGACCGCTCGGGTGAGCCAATAACTTACTGACAACCGAGCGCTGCTGATTCACTTTTATTGGGTAAACACAGGTGTACTGGCCTTGGTAATCACGTTGAGTTCGTGCGGCAGTAAATGCTTGAGTCAAGGTATCGACACGATGTTTTAAAATGTCGGTAAAACGTACCAAAACCGGCAAAGTTAGCCCCTGCGCTTTAAATTGCTCAGTTAACTCTGAAAGAAGAATTGGTGGCTTAGTGCGATCACCATCAGGAAACGCCACTAACTGGCCCTGTTCATTGATATCAAAATAGCCGTCACTCCAGTGAGTAACGTTATAGATAGAACGTGCTGTTTGCAGACCCCAAGTCATTGCTGCTCTCAATTAATTCTTTATAAAGCTTCATTCTAATACGCGAGGCAAGTCAATGCGACCTAAAGTTGCGTTTTCATTAGCTTACAAACCTTATAAATCGGCCATGGTTGATTAGAACTAATATGAGGCAAAGTACAAAATGTTGACTAAAATTGATTGAGCAAAGGCGCAAGCACTGGCAGAATTGCCTTAATTTTTATCAAGTGTGAACACAATCATGGCAAACTTAGAAGCAAACCGTTGGTTTACAGAAATTAGCGACCGCGATGGCAGCGCTTTTTCACTTAGAGTCAACAAAAAATTAGACGAAATCCAATCACCTTTTCAAAAAGTAGAAATGTTTGAAACGACGGATTTTGGTAACCTGATGATCATTGACGGTTGCACTATGGTGAGCACGCGTGAAAACTTTTTCTATCACGAAATGATGAGTCACCCGGCGCTATTCTCGCACCCAGCACCTACAAATGTTGTGATCATTGGCGGCGGCGACTGTGGCACATTGCGTGAAGTATTAAAGCACCCTGGCGTTGAAAAAGTAACTCAGATTGATATCGACGAAGTTGTGACGCAAATGTCTTTGAAATACTTCCCTGAGCTTTGTGAGTCTAATAACGATCCTCGCGCAACTGTAATGTTTGATGATGGCATCAAATTTATGCGTGAAGCCGAAGCAGAGTCTATCGACGTTATCATCGTTGATGGCACCGATCCTGTAGGCCCTGGTGAAGGTTTATTCAACCACGCATTCTACAAGAGCTGTTTAGCAGCGCTTCGCACTGGTGGTATCATGATCCAGCAAAGTGAATCACCACTGATGCACATGCCGTTGCTACTAGAAATGCGCGATGCAATGTTGGAAGTAGGCTTTGTTGATCTGCAAACCCTGCCTTTCCCACAGCCGATCTACCCAAGCGGTCTGTGGTCAGCAACGATGGCGCGTAAAGATGAAAAGTTTGCCGGATTCCGCGAGCAAGATGTTGATAACGCAACATTTGATACTGAGTACTACAACACAGGTATTCATAAAGGAGCATTAGCAACACCTAACTTTATGAAGCGTGCTTTCGAAAAGTAGACCGAATCAAAACATAAACTTAATTGTTAAAGTGTAGTAGCTCATATCTGCTCCTACAGCCTTGATGGTTCGGTTAATATTTCACCTGACCTGAAGTTATGAGCGAACAACAGACGTTCGCTCTAGCTCGTTTTTGGACAAAAACGTTTTCGGTCGCCGGCTGTATTAGATGACTTTCGCATAAAAATTTCTATGGGCTAGCGCCGCCAGCACGCGCGGCTTTGTAGTGAAGGTGAAGCCGCAACAGAAAAGCCGTCGCTGTGCCTGACCTTGTTATGACTACTTCGCTCGCTTGATGACACATGTTCCAGACCTAACAACGACATTGGTAGCTCGTTTTGCCATAACTGCTCAAATATATCTTTTTGCAAAGGCAACAACTTTAGAGCGCCTTGCCCAGAGATGAGCCAATAATTACTCCAAAACTCATGATAAGAGCTGCCGCAACAAATGCCGCTAACACAATCAGGCCCGTTTTCTGGGCTTTTGGTACTGAGCTCCACCAATTTTTAATTTCATTAATCATAAATCTTCCTTAAAACAACCGCACGCGAAGTTACTTAGCCTTAACATTTTAGTATTTATGCGACACGCAGTTTGTGTTGCATAATCACTTGTTGGACTGAGCCGCTACCTGCTCGGTGTGACAGAGTTGGTGTTGTTTATGCTATAGCTTACTTAGAAAAAATAGGCTTTTTGGAGGCTCTCACTTTCCTAGCTAGTGTTATGTAAGCTTTCCCTGCATTGCTCAGCGCTTATTATGTATTCATTACACCTAAATTTGCCTTAATAAGCAATTATATTTTTTACTCGTACAGAGGCAGCTAGCCTGAACAATTAAGCAGGTTAACTAATTGATTTTGAGCAGCTATCGAGCTGCTAACTCGTTCGGTCTACTTTGGTCGTTGTTGCATCTAACTTGAATGCGCCAATTAGCCGCAAGATACCTGCTCGACAATGCTGCAAGGCCAATGCTGTATCAGCGTCACGTTTTCTGTCTTCGCCTTCTCAACTTCACCTGTGTGTGATTCTTGTGACTTTATTAATGCTAACTTTCGCTTGCGACATGCATTAGCTACTCATTTACTACAAAGTGGTGCAGATATTAGAACCGTGCAAGCTCAACTTGGTCATTCCGATGTGAAGACAACGCAAATATATACTCATGTTTTACAGCAAGGCGCAAACGGTGTTGTTAGCCCTTTGAGCAAAATTTTCTAGCTTGTTTTGGTGTAAATCGCTGAGGTGTAAATCGCTGACACCCACCACTAATTTGCACCTTCCAAATATACCGCCTACGCTTTAATTCTGCACTCAAAGGATTGAGGAAACCAAACTATGGCAACTGCCCGTAAAAGACAAATCAGTTTAACCGACACCAAATACTACCACTGTATCTCCCGTTGCGTAAGGCGTGCGTTTCTGTGCGGTGAAGATAAATTTACCGGAAAATCATACGAACACCGTCGTGATTGGGCTGAAGAAAAGCTATTGATGTTGGGGTCTGTGTTTTGTATTGATGTCTGTGCTTATGCGGTGATGAGTAATCACACTCACATTGTTTTATATGTTGATGATAAAAAAGCTAAGCGCCTGTCGGATAAAGCGATTGTAATACGGTGGCACAAGTTGTTTAAGGGCAATTGGATAAGCCAAAAGTTTACTGAAGGTGAGCCACTCAATGAGTCGGAGCAGTTGATACTCAATGAGCATGTCGCCAAATACAGAGAAAGGCTCGCAGACATTAGCTGGTTTATGCGAGTACTCAACGAAGATATCGCCCGCCGAGCAAATAAAGAAGATAATTGCGCAGGTCGATTTTGGGAAGGAAGATTTAAATCCCAAGCATTACTGGATGAAGCCGCACTGGCTGCTTGTCTCGCTTACGTAGACTTAAACCCCATTAGAGCCAAAATCGCCGCAACGCCTGAAACCTCAGACCACACCAGCATCAAAAAGCGCATCGACCACGCTAAACGGGGTAATCAACCAAAAAGTCTACTACGTTTTGCTGGCAGCCCACGAAAACGTATGCCTAAAGGCCTGCCTTTTGAGCTCAAGTCTTATATCGAATTGGTTGAACTCACAGGCCAATGTATTCGCGCCGACAAACGAGGCTATATTTTTGAGTCACAACCCATACTCACTCGACTCAATATAGAGCCTGAGAACTGGATAAAACTCACTACGCAGTTTTCTCGGGTATTTCACGGTGCCGTTGGTCGAGAGCGAACAATAACCGCTTACTGCGAAACACTGCAAAAACGACGACGGACAAACCTAACAAACTGCGAGCGCTTGTTGGCTTAGCAAAACTCACATTCTCAATTCTAGAATTTCTTACTGTTGTATTTGCAGCGCGTTGTCGTGCGCGATAACCCAGTTTTAGTGTAGAGATACGCTTGAGCGCTAAAAAATAACCTATCGATAAACGTTTTTGACCAAAATTATTGGAGTGTTTACATGCTTTTTTACTTCACTTCCTCAACTTTGATGTTAATAGTGATGGGTGTCGCTTATTTTCCTAATGATAAGCGTCACCCAGCTTCAATGGGCGATAACGAGGTTGTCGAATATCTCGACTACCTTGTACTTAAACGTAATGTGTCGCCTAAAACACAAGCGACAGCGTTAAATGCATTATCTTTTCTGTATAAGCAAATAATTAAACAGGATTTGTGTCCTAATCTTGTAAATCGCTGACACCCAACACTAACTTGCAATGGAAGTGCTTTCATACTTTTTTACTTCATCTCCTCAGCTGTGGTGTTAATAGCGATAGGTGTCACTTGTTTTTCTTGTTTTCATCACTACAACACAAGTATTCATAAGGGGGCATTAACGACACCTAACTTTATGAAGCGTGCTTTCGAAAAGTAACGCACTGCCGAGGAGCATATTTTGCTCCTCAGTAATTTTATTTCCTTGCTCCGCAAAGCTATATTTATCTTCTAATTTAAAAAGGAGATTTAATATGCAGATAGGACTAAGAACATTCATACTTTCGTTTGCCTTGATCACGCCAGCCGCTCACAGCAAACCTCAAGTGGAAAGCCCAGCGCCAACCAAAGAAGAGCTCATATTCAATTCAGGCCATATAACTTCAGTGGATCAGATGAGCCCTAATCACGCCAAAATCACATATAAATTAGCAAAGCAACTCATCGCCAATCCAAACATTTCTAAAACTGAGGAACTGATTAGGCTCTCTGAAAAAGTCTCATTGACTGAGAAAAAGATAGCAGAAGAATCCATCAAGATATGTCAAGACCTCATCGACTATGACATTTCCGATACGCGCGCTGCAGTTTATGCGTTTTTCTCCAAATTCGAACGCTTAGAAACGTTTAAAAGTCGTATGTATATCGAAGCATTGCAAGGGGAGAGCAAAGCCGTTCTTAATATGGTAGAAAACTCCCACCACAAAGAGTTTGTTATATTAACTCCCGAAGTAATCTTAGATGATTCACCCACGTCATGGTTGCTTGACCATAAGAACTTTTGCCGTAGCAAAATTATAACGATGAAACAAAACCTAACAACGCATTGATAAAGGGCTTAATTGCCCTTTATTTTTTCTAAAAACAACCGTTTTTGTTCTGGGGTTGCTTGTTGCCACCAATAGTCCAACATGCCAACCACATCTGGGTGTGCTGACTTAGGCACCGCTGGCGTTACGGCTCTTGTGGCAGTGCTTGGCGTTGAATAACGTGGTGCAGTGGGTGTTGATGGCTCACTTGCTATCGCTGTCGCTACTCTTGGTCTTTCTTGCGTCACCACCAATGTTGTCGCTAACGATTCATTGGGTGCTTGCAACATAATCAACGGCTGATCTGCAAATGCCTTTGCCGCAACCACATTGTCAGGTCGGTTAAATTCAACCTCATACTCGCCGTCTTGATCGATACTTACTTTTGCCCAAAATGGCTTCGACTCTATGGTTTCGTGGTCGTCATAGCCCACTTCATACAAATCGGTATAACGCATTTTGACCGCATACTCCCCTTTTGCTAAGTCCAGCTCTCGTACTTTGGAGAAGAATGAGTGTTCAATGGTTTTATCATCAACTTGCAAGGGAATAATTTCTTCAGGAAAACTTAGCAACGCAGCCTGTGAAAGCGGTGACAACAGTAAAACAGCGGTCGCAAGCGTATATTTTAAGCGCATCTATTCACTCCTTCGTGAAAACCAAATCATTATACCTTGATGAGATTACTGCATACCTGCGTATATCTCTACCCTTTTAATTGGTGCGCTTTAGAATAACGCATCAAATCTATTGAGTCTCTTTGAGAGTTAGCTATGCTAGAGCAATTCAATATGGCAGATAAGGAAGGACCATGAGTTCAGAAACTATTTTTACCAAAATTATTAATCGAGAGATCCCAGCAGACATCATTTACGAAGATGAACAAGCACTCGCGTTTAGAGACATTAATCCACAAGCGCCATTTCACGTCTTAGTTATTCCTAAAACAGCAATTGCGACCATCAATGACGTGACGGAAGAAAATGCTCACCTTGTTGGTCATTTATATGTTGTTGCCGCCAAATTAGCGAAAGAGCACGGCTTTGCGGAAGATGGATATCGCGTGGTGATGAACTGTAATGATCACGGTGGTCAAACCGTATATCACCTTCATCTACATGTATTAGCTGGAAAAGAAATGGGCTGGCCGCCTTATCAAAATACGAAAAAAGTACCAGTTTAGATTATTCTCTGTTAAGCAATGTAAATAAGTAAGTTATTAACAGCAATTGTTAAAAACTTACTTATTTCAACAAATTACATTTAAATACATATTCTGTACATAATTTCGATTTATTATTTCACTTTGTTATATAGCGGATTTCTCTATCTTGTACTAAAAATTCTAATACAAAAGGTCTGAATCCCATGTTAGCATTGAGAAATCGGAAAAATTAGAGTGTGTCCAAAAATGAGCAGTAGTGCTTTTTTGTTATTAGATAAAGAACCGGTTAACACCATTGGTATCAATGTGTTACAACCTTTGTTAAAAACCCAAGGGTTGGATGTTACTATCGGAACTGATATCTCAGATGTGCCTGAAGGCACTCGATTACTTTTCATCGAAACCGCAGTGAACGATTCTTGGGGTCAATTAAAAGAACAACTAGTCAACCTCAAAGTTAAATGCGATATCGTGCTATTCAACTTAGATGAAAACCCGGAGCTTGCCAATCGTGCGCTGCTAAGCGGTATTCGTGGTGTATTTTACACGACAGACAACGCCGACGTGCTAATGAAAGGGATCCGTTTGTTGCTTGAAGATCAACTTTGGTATCGCCGTGACGTGATGTGTAATGTGTTAAATCGCATGTTGCAATTCAATAAGGATGCATTACATAAACTAACCGAAGGTGATATCGAACCTGTTAAGCTCACTAAGCGAGAAAAAGCAATTATCGCGCTAATGAGTAAAGGCGCGAAAAACAAAGAGATCGCTGAAGAGCTAAATATCAGTCCACATACGGTGAAAACGCATCTGTACAGTGCATTTCGTAAGACCAAATGTCGTAACCGTATCGAACTCCTTTCATGGGCTCAGCAGAATATTCCTGACGAAATTCGCTAAGCTTCATATGTCTTTAACCTGCTGACGCAAGTCGGCGGGGGAAGACAGCGCTGACATCGTGATATCGAAGCTTCTGTTTCATACGGGCTTTACTGCCTCAACGAATACCTCTATGCTAAGTTTTTTCGCAACAAAAAGCAGTTTTAGGTAAATGCTCGACCCAAAAACCCTCTACCTAACCAGCCTCGTCATGACGGCAATGATGGCACTCCTTACCTTTTTAACGTGGCGAGCGAATAAAAGCACTCCCGGAACGCTGCTCTATATTTTTTACCCTCTGGTTTTGCTTTGTGCGATTTCTTCCTTTGCACTACACGGCTATTTTGACAATTGGGAAACTATCCCCATTGCTAATACCTTGCTATTCACGGCCTCCATCATCCACTGTATGGCGATAAGGCAGTTTTTAGGGGTTAAAGGCCCATCCTTTAAAGTGTTTCTCGGCGTTACAGCAGGGCTTTTCATCTTGTTGATGTACAGCAGTATTTTCTCTCCTAGCCTGAGAGACAGAATCCTTATCTCAGACTTACAACACTTAGCTGAAGCGACACTCCTGCTCTATTTCTTTATCCGCTTTGCACGAAATAAATACCCTAACGGCAGCATAGTCTATATCACCATTCTACTTATTATATTGGTGATATTTACCGGCAGAACCCTATTAATGGGAGAAGTGACGCATTTCACGCTTTTCAAAGAGAACTGGTTTACCATCACTATTTTCTTCAATGGCGTCCTTGCTCCTATTTTTTATGCCACCGGCATGGCGCTGTTATGTAACGAGCAAAGAGAACAAAACCTTAATAAACTTGCATTAAAGGCACAACAAGACCTTGAGCTGCGCGGTATGTTTTTATCAACGATCAGTCATGAGATACGAACTCCGCTTAACGGTATCTTGGGCAGCGCCCAACTTGTACTGGGACGCACCAGAGATAGTCGCAACAAGGCCTACTGTGAGGCTATCGTAAACTCTGCAGAGTCGCTAAATTTACTGATTGATAAAGTACTAGACTACGCCAGTTTGGAGCAAAGTGATGAAGCCTTGTACGAAGAGGATGTTGAGCTTAGAAGTTGGCTACAAAACCTTTGCTTATTGCTAAGCCCGCTTGCAGAGCAAAAGAGACTACACTTTGAACTGGTGTACGAACTGCCCGATCAGGTGTGCTATTACTTTGACCAACAAAAGCTGAGGCAAATTCTTATTAACCTCGTTGGTAATGCCATTAAGTTCACTGATAAAGGGGAAGTAAAGCTCAAAGTTGAGATTTTAAAAGACCAACAAATTGAGCATAAAGTGCGTTTTAGCATTACGGACTCGGGGCCAGGTATTGATAGTGAAGATATTAATAAACTGACCGAGCCATACGTACAAAGTAGTGCAGGTAAAGTTAAGGGTGGCACAGGCCTTGGTCTTGCCATTACCAGTCGCCTACTCAACCGTTTGAATTCACAACTAGATATCCAAAGTGAGCTTAACAAAGGCAGTACATTCAGTTTTGATTTACTACTAAACATTGGTGAACTGAGCTTAGTAGAGCAGCGCCCGCAGCACGATAACTGTATCACCGGTCTGAAAGTACTGTTGGTAGAAGACCTGGATCTCAACCAAAAAATCGCTATTGAGTTTATGGCAGAAGATGAGCATAAGGTTAAATTGGCAACCAATGGTAAAAGCGCCATCGAGATGCTAATACAGCACCATTTCGATGTGGTGTTGTTAGACATGAACTTACCCGATCTTTCCGGGCAAGAAGTATTAAAGCAGCTACAAAATTGTGAGCATAAAAACAAACGAACCCCTTTCCTAGCCTTTACCGCAAGCCTCAGCCCTGATGAGGTTAAAGAATACTTAGCACTCGGCATTCGCGATATTGTTGGCAAACCGATAAAGCAAGAAAAATTACGCCAAGCGCTTAGCGAGTCTCAGTCTCCCAAAAAAGCCAATGTCAGCGTCGAGTTGCCCGATATCCTATACGATGAAACGGCTGTAAATGCCCTAAAGTCTGGATTTAGTGAAGATGAAGTCTCTTCGATTTACAACGAGTTTGTGTTGTCGGCTCGTAATAAACTCATCCATATTCAGCAGCTATTAGAGCAAGACGAAGATCAATGTATTAGACAGCTTCATCGTCAAGCCAGCACCGCGTTACAACTCGGGTTTAACCGCTATGGTTCAAATTTGAAAAAAGCAGAGCGCCGCTTATTGGATGGCAAATCCTGCCATGATGAACTCACAGAAGCCATGACGCTATGGCAAGACAGTCTCGCTGCATATCTCCACTTTGTTCGTAAAGAGGCGATAGGTTAAGCGTCATTAAACGCATGTTGTTCGACATCATAATAAAACTTGTTCATGCTTAGTAAGCATATACATTAACGCTAATTTAACCGAGGCAAACTGCTCGCCTTGGGCAATAACTATAAAATTAAGGGAACATCTATGTCATTTTTTAAATCACCATTAGCCATTGCTATTGGTGCTGCTGTGATTGGTTTGGCTCAGCCAGCCAGCGCTGATGATGCCGTTACAGCCACGCAAAAAGAAGAGAAGTCAACCAAAGGCTGGGATGTGCTCAACCCACCAGGTGAAAAGCAAACCATCACCATCGATACCAACGAAACCACATGGAGTAACTTAGATGTTAGCCCTGATGGTAAAAGCATCGTCTTTGATATGCTTGGCGACCTTTACATCATGCCAATTGGCGGTGGTAAAGCAACAGCCTTAACATCCGACATGGGCTGGAACATTCAACCTAAGTTTTCGCCTGATGGCAAGCACATCGCATTTATCTCCGATCGCGCAGGTGGCGATAACCTGTGGGTGATGGACGTAGATGGCAAAAACCTGCGTCAGGTATCAAAAGAAGTGAATAATATTGTTCACAACCCTGCATGGTCGCCTGATGGTCAATACATTGCAGTTAAGCAAGGTCAAGTAACGGGGCGTACCATTCCAGGTGGCTCTATTCGTATGTATCACATCAGCGGCGGTAAAGGCGTGTTGGTTCGCGAGCGTCTACATGGTGCAAAATCGCAAAAGAACGTTGCAGAGCCCGCTTTTTCTCACGATGGCAAGAAAATCTATTACTCAGTTGATGCGACCTCTGGCGTGCGCTGGGAATATAACAAAAACTCGCTCGACGCTGTATTCGAAATTCGTAGTTGGGATTTAGCAACCGGTGAAGAAGAGACAGTGATCCGTGGTGCTGGCGGTGCTATTCGTCCAACCGTCAGTCCTGATGGTAAATCTATTGCGTTTGTTAAACGCGAAGATAACGGCAACGAAATGATCGGTTCCTTATATATTAAAGATTTACACTCTGGCGTCGAAACTCGTGTTTATGCCGGCCTTGATCGCGATTTACAAGAAGCCAATGGCGCACATGGTAACACACCTTCTTTTGCTTACACGCCGGATGGTAAATCCCTCGTTTTTTGGGCGAAAGGGGTATTCAACCGCGTCAATATCGCATCGCACGAGGTCAACGTCATCCCTACTCGCGTTGTCGCTGAAAAACAAATCACACCGGCGCTACGCTTTGCGGTAGATGTCGCGCCTGACACTTTTAAAGTCAAACTTGCACGCTGGTCTCAAATTTCTCCTGATGGTGAAACTGCACTATTCCAAGCGCTTGGCTACCTTTACGTAAAAGACATTGCGTCAGGCAAAGTAAAACGCCTCACTAAGCAAACCGACCACTTTGAGTTCTACCCAAGCTACTCTCGCGATGGCAAGTCTATCGTTTACACAACTTGGAGTGATAAAGACTTAGGCGCAATACGTGTTGTGTCTGCAAACGGTGGTAAAGGTAAAGTGATCACCCAAGAACCTGGTCACTATATCTCACCTAGCTTTTCACCAAATGGCAAAAACGTGCTATTTAAAAAGGTAACTGGTGGCTACTTGCTAAGCGGTGACTGGTCAATGCATCCAGGGATTTATCTAGTTAATGCCAACGGCGGTGAAGCAAAACGCATCATTAAACGCGGCGACAATCCGCACTTTGGAGCCGACTCTGAGCGCATTTACTTCTCCACCATGAGTGATGAAACACATCGCGAACTAAAAAGTGTTAACCTCAATGGTCAAGAAGAACGTAGCCACTTCAAAGGTGATTACGTCTTTGACTTTAAGGTCTCTCCAAATGGCCAATATGTTGCATTTATCGAGCATTTCAATACGTTTGTTGCACCTTTTACCAGTACAGGTAAAACCTTATCCATTAACAAGGGTGAGAAAGCTTTCCCAGTTAAGCAGGTGTCAAAGTACTCTGGTGATTTCCTAAATTGGAAAGCAGACAGCAGCGCGCTAACTTGGGCATTTGGTCCCACACTTTATCAGCGCAAACTGACTGATACTTTCGCTTTCGTCGATGGTGCATCTGACAACACCGACGAGCTAACCGCTGAAGGTATCGACTTGAGTTTTGAGCAAAAAGCAGATAAGCCTGAAGGTATGATTGCGTTAGTCGGCGGTAAAGTAGTGACTATGCGTAACGCTGAGAACGAACAAGAAATCATCGACAATGGTGTGATCCTAATCAAAGAGAATCGCATCGTTGCAGTCGGTAAGCAAGGTGAGCTAGACGTTCCTAGCACAGCTAAAGTAATAGATATTAGCGGTAAAACCGTGATCCCAGGCCTTATCGATGCCCACGCACATGGCAGTTACGGTAGCTATAACCTACAGCCACAGCAAAACTGGAATCAGTATTCTAATCTTAGCTTTGGTGTAACGACTATCCATGATCCATCAAATAACTCTGCCGAGGTATTTTCTATGGCAGAACTACAAAGAACGGGTTTAACGGTCGCGCCACGTACCTATTCTGTTGGACGTATTTTATATGCTGGCCACGCGCCGGGTTATAAAACACCAATCAGTAACCTTGAAGACGCAGAGTTCCACGTTAAACGCCTAAAAGACGCTGGCGCTATTTCAGTGAAGAGTTACAACCACCCTCGCCGTGAGACACGTCAGCAAGTATTGGAAGCGGCGAAGAACATGGAAATCATGGTTGTGCCTGAAGGTGGTTCAAAATTCCAACACAACATGAACATGATAGTCGATGGTCATACCGGTGTTGAACATGCCCTACCTATCCCGAATATTTACTCTGATATCGAACAAATGTGGGGACAAACAAACGTTGGCTTTACGCCAACTTTTGTTGTTGCCTATGGCGGTATCTCTGGCGAAGAATACTGGTATCAACACACTAATGTGTGGGAAAACGAGCGCTTAATGAGCTTCGTTCCGGAGTATGTGGTAAAGCCAAGATCAATTCGTCCAAGCAAAGCACCTGAACGTCACTATAACCATATCAATGTCGCCAAAACCGCAAAACAGCTTCGCGATAAGGGTGTGACTGTACACATTGGTGCTCACGGCCAGCGTGAAGGTCTAGCTGCACATTGGGAATTATGGTCTATGGCACAAGGCGGGTTTACACCTTGGCAGGCGCTTCGCAGCGGTACAATCGACGGTGCAAGATATCTAGGTATGGACCGTGACCTTGGTACGATTGAACAAGGAAAACTCGCCGATCTTGCCATCATAGATGGTGATGTGCTGTCTAACATCCGTGATTCAGAGAAAGTTGCCTACACCGTGATCAATGGCCGTATTTACGATGCGGCCACCATGAATGAAATCGGCAACTATGACAATAAACGTCAGCCTTTCTTCTTTGAAAATGGCGCACAAACCCAAATGCATCCAGCAACTGCTGAGTATATGGAAGAAAAGGCCCATACCTATCATTGGAAACACTAATACGTAGCACGATTGAAGCGTGAAACGTTAAGTTTACAAGCCCGGCTATCTAGATAGCCGGGTTTTTTATTTTTTGTCTAGATCTTAATCAATACTGTTCTATGCTGTTATAGGTACTTCCATAGCAACAAGGAATTAGGTTATGTCTGGGTTTTCGCAATTTTTTAACTCTCTTAATTTAACTAAAAAGCTGATTTTTGCATTTCTAATCGTCGCGCTCGTGCCGTTGATAGTAATTATTTCCATCGCACTTAATACCGCATCGAATGCCATGACAGCGCAAGTATATTCACAACTTGGTGCCGTTAGTGAGATCAAAAAAAGCGCGGTTAATCGTTACTTTAAGACCGTTGAGGATAAACTCGATGCCTTTACGGCAAACCCATTACTTCCTGTGATTGCACAAGAGTTTATTACCAGCTTTCCTAGCGCTCAGGCCGATATTAACTATGCCAAATTATCTCGATTTTATGATGAAGTGTTCGTACCTAAATTCAATCAAGAAAACCCCGAAGATACGAGCACAGCAAGGCTAATTGGTAACATTTCAGAGTCTGGGCTTGCGCTGCAAGCACGTTACTTAGCAAGCAACCCCTACCCAGTTGGTGAAAAATACAAATTTATTGAAACCGGTCACTTAGATAGTTATGACCTTGCTCACCGCAGTTACCATCCATATATGCTTAACATCGCCGACATTTATGAGTTTTACGATATCTTTATCATTGACCCAAGTAATGGAAATATTGTCTATTCTGTATTTAAAGAGGTTGATTTTGCTACGTCACTAGAAACAGGTCCTTATGCCAATAGTAATCTAGCTTCTCTTTATCAAGAACTGAAGGACTCAACGGATCCAACAATCAGCGCTTTCGCAGACTACAAACAATACCTCCCCTCCTATAATGCACCCGCTAGTTTTATTGCCAAACCTATCGTGGTGAATGGCCAAACCGTTGCAATTGTAGCTGCACAGCTATCTATTGATGCCATCAATGCCATTATGACCGAGCGAGAAGGCTTGGGAGAAAGTGGTGAAACCTACCTAGTTGGCCCTGAGGGCCTGATGCGTTCAGACTCATTCTTAGATCCACAACATCATTCCGTGGTGAATTCATTTCGATACCCTGAACGCGGCAAGGTAGCCACCCTTGCAGTCTCTCAAGCATTAAATAATCAATCTGGACAACAGGTTATTGAAGACTACAACGGCGAAGCCGTGTTATCTGCCTATACACCAGTGGAAGTCTTTAATACGCGCTGGGCACTGCTTGCCGAAATTGACGAAGCGGAAGCGTTTGCTTCTATCACCTCACTATCTCAATACCTGATGATTATTTTAGCGGTCACTATAGTATTAGTACTGATCGTCGCCTACTGGTTCTCAAAAACGCTTACCAAACCTGTTCACGAGTTGGTAGAAACCATGAAATCAGTTGAACAGGAAGGTAACTTTTCATTGCGAGCGCCCATTCGTAGCCATGATGAAATAGGCAATAGTGCACAGGCATTTAATTCTCTACTGGATGCCCTACAGCTTTCTATCACAGAGGCTAATCGCGTCATGAATCAAATGGCCTCGGGCAAGTTTGACGACCGCATCAAAGTACCGTGTCGGGGCGAGCTTGAAACCCTAAAAGAAGCCACTAACCATTGTGCTAATACGTTAAGCCGAGCGATTTCTGAGCTGAATGAAATTTCGATTGATATGGCTAATGGTCGCTTCGATACCAAACTTAATGCCCCCATGTCTGGCGATTTAGACAAGCTCAAAAATAATATTAACGATTCTTTGGCATCGATTAATTCGACTATGAACGGTATTGTTCATGTGATGACCAATATTGAGCAAGGTAACTTTAAGGAACAAGTCACCGTGCCCGCTAAAGGAAAATTAGCGCAACTTAAAGATTCGGTAAATAATTCCGTACGCAGCCTTAGCAGTGCGATTGACGGTATCAGCACGATTATGTCTGCACTACGCCAAGGCGACTTTTCTGCGCAACTCGATGCCCCTCTCGCAGGCCAATTAGATACCTTAAAACAAGATATCAACTCCAGCATGGCAAACCTAGACAAAGTAATGAAAGAAATAGGCACTGTGATGGCTGGCGTCAGCAACGGCGACTTTAAACAACAAGTGGATGTGGTAGCAACGGGCCAACTCGCGCAACTTAAAGATAATATCAATGCTTCTGTGACCGCCGTTGATGTTGCTATCTCGGAAATTTCTACGGTGATGATGGCTATTAGCCATGGTCGATTTGACCGAACCATTCAATCTGCGATGTCTGGCCAGCTTGATAATCTCAAAGGTGATATCAACCGTTCAGTCGAGAACCTCAATCAGGTCATCGAAGAACTCGGCAGCGTAATGGGCGCAATGTCCGAAGGAGACTTTAGTCAAAAAATAGAGTTGCCACTACAAGGTCAACTGCAACAACTTAAAGAGAATGTAAATGAATCGACCTTACAAGTATCCGACGCTATCTCCGAAGTGAGCAGCGTGTTGGCCAACGTTGCTCAGGGTAACTTAAGTAATCAAGTAAATGGTGAATATTTTGGCGTGTTTAAGTCTTTGCAAAATGACACCAATACCACAATTAAAAAACTCACCAGTGTAATCGAAGGGATCCAAGCCGCTGCAAATTATGTTGCTCAAAGTGCCGGAGAAATAGCGGCGAGTAACACTGAAATCAGCCAACGCACAGAAGAGCAAGCTGCAAACTTAGAAGAAGCCAGTGCCAGCACCGGCAATATGTTAGATGAACTCACTAAAGTTTCAAACCAATCTGGTGATGCCGTAGGACTGGCAACAAACGCAGAAAACATAGCCAAAGAAGGAGGCAGTTTATCTGCCCAAACCGTAGCCGCAATAATTGAGGTGAACAAAGCCAGTAAAGACATTAATGAGATTGTATCGGTGATTGATGGACTTGCGTTTCAAACCAACCTGCTGGCACTCAATGCTGCCGTTGAAGCGGCACGAGCGGGAGAAAATGGCCGTGGCTTTGCAGTCGTTGCAAACGAAGTACGAGAGCTGGCAGGGCGTAGCGCCGCCTCAGCAAAGCAAATCAAAGAAATTATCTCAAACAGTAATCAGAAGGTAGAGCAAGGGACTGAACTTGCCAATAGTTCCGGTGAAAAGCTGCAACAAATCGTTGGCGCCGTGAGTGATGTAAATAACAACATCATTAAAATCAATGAGTCGACTTCAATGCAGCAGCAAGCCATTAAAGAAGTGGATTTGGTGGTGCAAAGGCTGACAGATCTTATTCAAGAAAACTCTGCAATTACCGAAGAAACGATGGCAGCAGCGAGACAAATGGCTGAGCAAGCCCATGAAATGCGTACCCAGTTGAGCTATTTCCGTTTATCAAAAAATGATTACAGCGCCACAGGTAGAGAAGGTGAATTGCTTGTGCATCGATATAATGCATCTTAGGGCCAGTTGAGTTTCGAGTTAGAGCATGCCCAACTAAGCCTTTTAGTTGGGCATGCTATGCCTGTACCAATGTGTATTATGCCAGCGTAAATTTATCCGCATCGAGGTGGGCTGGAAATTTAGCTTTATACTGCTGCAAATCGCTCAGTTTTAGCTTTACGGTAATAACCTCAGCTTGGTTATCTACTGCCGACACAAGACTATTACCATTGAAATCAACCGCTTTGGTACCGCCATTATGTGCAGTGCCATACCCGTCTTCACCTACGCGATTTACCGCAAGCACAAAGCACTGATTCTCGATTGCGCGAGCAGCCAGTAAAGTATCCCAATGATTTCGGCGTGCCGCTGGCCAGTTTGCAATATTAATCATAACCTCATAATCGGTCTGATTGCGCTGAAATACTGGGAAACGTAAGTCATAGCAGATCTGCGGTAAGAATCTAATGCCTTTTAATTCGAACACTTCACGGTGCTCACCAGCAACCACAAAATCACCCTCATTACCCAAACAGAATAAGTGTCTTTTGTCATAATGAAGTATCTTTCCATCCGGCTGGCACCACACCATACGGTTGGCCTTTTTATCTCCTTGCGGAACCAGTATGCTGCCCGCAACAACAGCTCCAAAGCGCTGAGCACATTGCTGTAAAAACTCGATGGCTGCATCAGCATAGCGCTCAACATCCGGCTCTTTTACGGCGAAGCCGGTAGCAAATGTTTCTGGTAGAAAAATTAAATCGCTTGGTTCGACATTTTCTAGCAAACGTTCAATATGGGTAAAGTTGGCCTCAGGTGAAAGCCACTGGATATCTGTTTGCACAAGGGTAACGGTTAAAGTTGACATAAGCGTTTTGCAGCCTCTTCTAATGTCTGGTTTTCCTTAGCAAAGCACAATCGTATGACCTTGTCTTCAGGTGCTTGTTGGTAAAAAACGCTGAGTGGCACTGCCGCAACCCCAACCTCTTCCACCAGATAGCGACAAAAGGCAACATCATCAAGATCAGAAATTTCACTGTAATCCAAAAGCAAAAAATAAGTCCCTTCACTTGGTAATAGCGTAAATCGGCTTGACGCTAACGCCTTAACCAGTACATCGCGTTTTTGTTGATAAAATCCACTCAGCTCATCAACGTGCTCAGGGTGTTCAGCAAGCATATCAGCCAATGCAAGTTGTGCCGGAGTGAAGCTTGAGAACGTTACATATTGATGGATCTTTCTAAACTCAACAGTCATTTGCTTTGGCGCCACACAGTAGCCCATTTTCCAGCCTGTACTATGAAAGGTTTTACCAAAGCTAGAGATCACAAACGCACGCTCAAACAATGCTGGATCAGTTAATGCGCTCAGATGAGGCAAATCATCAAAGGTAATATGCTCGTATACTTCATCACTGATTAATAACAAGTCATGCTGATTTAGCAGCTGTTTTAGTTGCTCTAAATCTGACGGCTTCAGCGTTTTAGCCGACGGGTTATGCGGTGTATTGATGATAATAGCACGGGTATTTGGGTTGATACTCGCTGCGACTTGTTGCCAATCAATTTGGTAATGCGGCGCAGTCAATGCAATATGCACGGCTTTCCCGCCAGCAAGTTCAATTGCAGGCTCATAAGAGTCGTAAGCCGGATCGAATACAATAACTTCATCCCCTTCAGATACTATTGCCTGAATTGCCACGAAGAGTGCTTCCGTTGCGCCCGAGGTCACCGTGATCTGTTCTTGTCCTGAAACCCTCACCTGATAACGACGTTCAATTAATGCCGCAATTTGTGCTTGCAAGCTCGGTACGCCAGCAGAAGGTGAATACTGATTTTGACCTTCGCCAACGTAGTGGCTCAGTTGTGATTTTAGGTAATCAGGTGCATCAAACTCCGGAAAGCCTTGCGATAAGTTGATCGCACCATGCTCGTTCGCTAATGCCGTCATTTGGCTAAATATACTAATTCCAACCTGAGGTAACTTACTTTTCACTGCAACACTCTCTTTCTTATGGTGCTAATCGTGAGTGGATGCTATCATTGCTCAAAATAGATGTATAGCCGTCCAAACGCATTTAATTTATAGGTGTTAACTATGCACACACAAGCCGCAAAACTCGCGCTTATCGACGCAGGAGCTTGGGTTGCTCAGCAAGGCTGGGTTCCCGCGACTGGTGGTAATTTCTCTATCAAAACAGACTCTGGCTTTGTTGTCACGGCCAGCGGCTTTGATAAAGGTAAATTAACATCAGAACAATTTCTGGAATTAGACGCCACAGGCACCATCATTGCCGGTAGTGGCAAGCCTTCAGCCGAAACCGCATTGCACCTAAAATTATATGATTTATGTGCGGGTGCACAGTGTATATTACACACGCATTCCGTAGCTGCGACTGTGTTATCACGGCTTATTCAAGGCGATCAATTTCAGATCCGTGGTTATGAAATGCAAAAGTCACTGTCTGGCATTCAATCCCATGAAGAAACCCTATCCATTGCTATTTTTGATAACGATCAGGATATAGAGCGACTAGCACAGCGGGTGGCGCAATCTCATCAAACTACACCAGTTGTACACGGTGTATTGATCCGAGGTCACGGGTTATACGCCGTGGGCCGCACAGTGCAAGAAACTCGTCGTCATATTGAGGGCTTAGAGTTTTTATTTGCCTGCGAATTAGAACGCATCAAATTGGAGGGGCGCCAATGATCAAAGCCATTTTAACAGATATTGAAGGGACAATTACCCGCATCTCCTTTGTTAAAGAGATACTATTCCCATATGCCGCTGCGCATTTACCGCAATTTATTCGCGACCATCAACATGACGCCGCCGTTGTCGAGCAAATTAGTGCCGTCAGAGCAGAATTGGATAATGCCAACGCTGATATTGATACCGTGATTGCCGCGCTACTTGAGTGGATCGCCGCAGATAAAAAAATCACGCCATTAAAACAGCTACAGGGTCTCGTTTGGCAGTTTGGCTATACAAACGGCGATTTTACCGGACATTTGTACGAAGATGCCTACCAGTTTTTAACACAACAAAAAGCGGATGGTCGCAATCTCTACGTGTATTCCTCGGGTTCAGTGAAAGCGCAGCAGCTACTTTTTGCGCACTCAGACTATGGTGATATTCGCCCGCTATTTAGCGACTACTTTGATACTAAAGTGGGTGCCAAGCAGGAAGTCTCGTCGTATCAGAACATTATTGCAGCCCTACCGTATGAAGCAGAGCAAATACTCTTTTTAAGCGATATCGTTGCCGAGCTAGACGCGGCAAAGGCCGCTGGCATGCAAACATTACAACTGTTTAGAGATGCACAAGCAACATCACCTGAACATCCAGTTATATCAAGCTTTGACCATTTTGATGAAGGGGCGTTTTCATGAGTCAACTGACTATCTACCAGGTACAGAATCCAAGCCAAGCTTTACAACAAGAGCAAGACGCAAACATCATCGCATCTTTGCTCGCAGAGCAAGGCGTACGCTTTGAACAATGGCAGACTAGCACCGATATCACAGCTGAAATGTCACAAGACGACATTATTAATGCCTACCTGAGCGATATTGAAAGATTAAAGACGCAAGGCGGCTATCAAACTGTCGACGTGATTTCACTTGCAAAGGGCAACCCTAGTGCCTCGGAGTTGCGACAAAAGTTTCTTTTTGAGCATACTCATAGCGAAGATGAAGTGCGTTTTTTTGTTAAAGGACAGGGGTTATTTTGCCTGCATTTAAACGACAAAGTTTATCAAGTTTTATGTCAGCAAGGCGACTTAATCTCAGTGCCAGAAAATACGCCTCATTGGTTCGATATGGGTAGCGATCCAGAATTTACTGCCATTCGCCTGTTCAATAATCAAGAGGGCTGGGTTGCGAAAAGCACGGACTCTGACATTGCAAAGCAGTTTCCCTTACTTGATTAATCCAAGTCTGAATACTCACAGTATTAACGAAGCACTGTGAGTACTTGCTTACTCATGCTAGGCTCACAACCTTCAACAAAATACACACCAAATTCCATCATCAGATTTTACCTCATGACTCATTTCAATATTTGTATTACAAAAGCAAGTAAACCAACATGGCACTGACATAATAGGTAAACTCTTGGAGAGGCCTGACTTTCAATCTACGTTTCCGTTGATATGAACATTTTCACTTATCAAAACTAAGTCCTTAAATGCGCATACTTTCCCTAAAATTCGTTAACTTTTTGTACCTAACTGCAAGAAAGCTTCCTTATCAACTAATCGGCTCGAAATTTGATTAAAATACAAAATTATTTAATTTCTTTGAGCGCACTGATGAGTAAGTTTATTGATGTTTGCTGCTGATGCTGTTTCAAAAGTAAATACATCACCGTTATCGCTGTATACCCAAATAACACAGATTTATACATGTATGGAAAGTAGTTTAAAAATACAGAGAGAGCAAGATACAAGAAAACACACCCTGTGACTTCAATTTTTTTCTTCCGTTCAACCTTATTTGCTCGTTCTAATTGCTTAATAATTTCATCTAATTCTATTGATTTCAATTCTTGTTTTTCCATAATAATACCTTTTAAAGTTTGATTCGCTTATTGTTTTCTTGGTTTAGGTTAAATAAGACGACACTATAGTTTAAAGCTCGGAAAGGCCGAAATAATTTCTTTGTATAGTATCGGGTTGCTATTTTGATACGCAGCAACCCTTTGTTTGTGACTTGATTCAATAGGGGCTCCCGCGTAGAGCAGCTGAGAGATATAGAAAAAGCTGTCATTCAAACTCATATTATTCCCAGCAGCTAACTCCATGGCACTTGCCCCATTTTCAACCTGCTCTAGTGCGAAGTCTAAGGCATCTAGCCCATAGGGATCTGGCTTGACTGAAACCTTATGTCTCAGCAAATATGTCATGATTTTTGGAGTGCGTAATAAAACGGCATAGAGCAACGCATTGCGACCTAGTGGGTCAACAAAATGTAAATCCAAGTCATATTTAACGAGCGCCTTAATTAGTGGAAGGTTGTGCGTTCGCACTAAATTTAATATTGTTTGGGGACCTAGCCGTGCCCCTTTTTCAAGTAATCTAGTTATTTCATCGATACTGGCATTTGTCGAAATGGCCATGGTCAATAAAGCGTTTAGCATTTCTTGCTGCTCTATTTGCGCATTTTGTTCAGTCATGTGATCTGCAGCTTGCTGCCAATTACCTTTTTGTGCCAGCGTAAAGGCTTCTGTGATCGCCTCTTGTAACTTGGCTTGCTTTGCCTTTTCTTCATCGCTTAACTGCGCTTGTTGTTCGGTGTGTCTCGCCAGCAAAGCTTTTAATTGCTCATAACGATAATGGTCTACTGCCATTTTGTTCAGCAAATCAGGTTCTTGCCCTAAAACACGGACTATCATGCTTGGATCAGTATTCTGTTCAGTGACTGTAGTAACCAAACTCTCAGCTGACTGTTTTATCTCTTTAACATTAACGGCCTGTAACTGCTCATTATTTAGCTGTTCATATGCGTGCTCACGATTAAATACTAGCTGTATTTTTGCTCGCCCGACAGAGTGAAAGCAGGGATGGGCTTTAGACAACTTTTCAGGAGCTACTATGTCTGATAAAACGGCGCGATATAATTTATCGACACCCGATTCAATCTCATCTTGCCATTCTGACGGTATTGCATTTTCTACGTGTTGAAGCTGGGTCTTATATTGCGCGAGAGTACCATCAGAGAGCCAGTGAAGAAGCCTCTTACTACTAAGTTCGTTCGAAGGGCGCACCCCATTTGCTAGTAATAAAAGAATGATAGACTCTACTTCATCAGCTTTGTCTGTAGGTGCTGGTGAGAGTAAATCGAGGGCATTATTCGAAAATGGGTCAGCAATTGCTGGACTTCCTTCTTTAAGCCAAAACGTAGTTAATTCAGAGTTAATTGCAGCAATAGCAACATTTGTTAGTGATGTATAATGCTCTAACTCATAGTCATACCAAACTTCACTCGGTGTTAGTCCGCTTGCATCGAGTAACTGGGCCATAAGGGTTGGAGCGATACCTAGTTGCGTGGCTGTAACCAAGTCTTGATATGTCACCAAAATACCGCTCGAGGTAAGCTCTGAAATAACGTTGGAATTGTCACCTTGAAGTTGCGTCAATATGAGACTCACTGGTGTGTCGTAGACAGAAACACGCTTGCTGGCTTGTATTTGATTTTGCTGATAGGCGGTTATTAACCCTTTGATGTCTTGACTTCTAAGGTAGGCCCAGAACATATCAGCCTGTCGCTGAGATAAAATACCATTAGCGTAGTGAGGGATTGCATCTACCGATTGGTAATACTTCGATTCAGGCCTTAGCATTCGACCTCTAAGTATACCTAGGCCCGCAGCTTTTGAAATATAATCTAGCTGGTTTTCGCCTAATCCCTGATGCTGCATAGAAGAAAACATATATTGAATACGCTGCTCAGCTAGAGCTTACCAGCTTACCATATCATCAATATCACTTGCATAGTCATTACACATCACACTGAGCGTTTCTTCTGGCTGAGTTGCAACACTTCCCGAGCTTGTATGCTGATATTGTCCAATGTTATTTGACTGCAACGGCTCACGAGTTATTACATTTTCCTCGATGTTGTCAAAGGCGAGGTATGTCCAATAAAGGCAGAGCAGTACTAACAATGTAGCGCTTGCAATTAAAAGTGACTTTTTACTCAATATTTTGCTCCTTGCATTAATATATCGTCAGCACTGGTACGATGTATAGGCGCAAAATGTGCTCCTATACATCACCTTTGCTATGCTCTAGCACACGTTTTTTCTGATTGGCAATTTTGCTTGAACAATAACTGCCTGCATTATGTATATCATGCTCTTTTGCCATGTTGCATGCTGTTGCTGAAACAACACCTGCCATCCCACCTGCACCTAAAGAGATACCGCCAGCAGCAATACCCAATACTCCAGAAGCACCAATACACGCATGATGTAATTGACTAATAGTGTATTTACGGTCCGCCACACAAGTTCCTTGAGAATCAATACCTGCTAAGTATTTCTTTCTTTTTTCTTCATCGGTTTTCTGTTTTGATGCCGTGCTTGCACCACCGCTACCACCACCCCAAGCGCCAGCGCTATTACTAGAGTTACCCCCCTTCCCACGGATATAGTGTCCGCATTGGATATGGCTTATGGCTTATGACCTATCACGTCAATTCTTTCTACGGCAGTGACATTTTGGGTAGCTACGAGCACTATAAAGCTCAATACAAGCGTTTTTATTTTCACCTTATTTACTTGTTACGGTTTGTATGTATTTGACTAACTTTTTATAGGCGTTATAAGCATCAAACTTGACACACCAATACCTATAATAATTGAGTGGGTCTTCAACAATAGAGAGATGCCATCACAAAAATACACTTATAAAGAAGAAAGTAAAACTTCCAAAAAAAACAAAATAACAATTACTTTCAACACCTTATTACAAAAAATCATGAGCAAATAACAAATTGATAAGAACTTGATAATCGGGTTTAGAAATTAAAACTTTTATAAAGCAATTCAAAGCATGGAGTTAAATATAACAACCCACTGAATTAACAAACACTTTAACGACTTAGACTTTCACATTACTGAATAAGACATAAATAAAAAATTTTTAATAGAACTTATTAGGCTACCACTTACCGCTATATCAATAAAAATTATCAAAGTAAGTTATTTATCCCGACTTTAAGGCCAACTTGATTAATTAAGTACCCTATTATGAGGTGATAAAACATTGTCGATAACACGGCTACCGCGTTCTATTGCCTCCAAGGTATCTACATCCATGTAAGCAAGGCAAAATTTTTCTACTTAGTTGTTCTCAATCAGAAGTTTTTAACATAGTTAGCGTCAGGTTTGCTCCTTCAGGTTGAGCAAGTATTAAGACAAATTGGTATAACTCACAAATGCAACACTCTAACCAAAATAAAGCAACCAGCATCGTTTTTTAAATATAACGGTAACTGTTTAATACCTATACACTTTACGTTCGATAGTTTACCCATTACATCGTGAACTCGATATCTATCTCACTTGCGCATAAAATACTCACAACCTTCAACAAAATACACGCCTATATGGTTATCACGATAAGCGTGATTATATTTACCGAAGAAATCGGCTTGAAACTTAAATCCCGCGTCGTTCAACTCAAACAAAAGCTTATCCACAAGATCTCAAGACATTGTCAGCGGTGAAAAAAGCAGAGTATTAGTGTGCATGCCGGTAGGAATTTCAGCCTCAGAGGACGATATAACTAAGCTATCTGTCGCATCAATAAACAATTGTTCAAACACCTGAGGGGGGCAACTTGCAACTATATGGATGTAGGTTTTTTGCGGCTGAATAGAGTGGCAGCTGCATAAGGCCAGTACAACCACACCGATAATGAACCATCCCTTCATTAGCTACTTTACCTTACTTCAAATTCTCTATAGTAAAGCAGCTTGTCCCTAAAGCTGAAATGAAGGTTTTGTGACCATGCAATAATGGGAAACTATTAATTTCTAATGATATAAGCAATAACAGCTGAATATTATTTTGAAATCTTTGATAATATCGAAATTTGTATATCCGCCTTTTTGATTACTAACTTGGTATTTTCATGGTTTTTGAAGCAACACACTCAAAGTATATTGATATAGGATGTTGGCAACTTAATACGGCAACACAAACCATCAACAACAAACACGAGCGTAAAGAACTTGAGCCTCTGCTGTTTAAAACACTTATGTATCTCATTGGTAACCAAGAGCGGATCATTACGCGGCAGGAACTGGCTGAACATGTTTGGCAACTTAACTTTGTCGACGACAATACAATTAACCGAGTCATTTTCGAGTTAAGAAAGCAGTTGGCTTGTGATCTGCAACCTCAACCAACGATCAAAACCCACTATCGCAAAGGCTACAGTTTCACGATACCGGCACCTGAACCGATTGAGCTATCTAGTAAGACATCTGACACCACAGGAAACAGCGAAGCAAGCAAGTCTTACCGAGTGCGAATACTCTGTGGCACCTTAATTGCGCTCGCCGCTTTGATCACCGTGCTATATTTCGTCACAAAGCAAACTCTCCAGATAAAAAGTGCACCTCAGCCACAGCCACAGCCACAGCCATCCGCTGAGATTTTCCATAATCAAATACTATCTTGGTATCGAGGTCATCATGGCAAACTGTATAACTCACCGGATCAACGTTACCTAGCCTATAATTTTAAAGCTGATACCAATGAAGTTGGGGCGTTAGGGGAGGTGAGGCTCATGGATCTTACCACCCAACATGAAAGAGCACTTAGCCTGCCGAATGGCAGCAACATTTTAGGTTGGTCGGCTGACAGTACATGGGTTTATTACTTATACCGATCTGAAGGGGAAAACCCTATCTGCGAATACCGCCGCCACCAGTTATCTCCAAAAACAGGCGCTCATGACCAGTTACTCTTTCGCTGTTCTGGCGGCCTAATTAACGCACTGTTTGATTTTGGAAAAGACCATCTGATATACAGTCGACGAGGCTATTTAGACGTACCAAACCTAGGTGCGATTTATAGCTATAATATGGAAAAACAACAAGAAACTAGGATCACAACACCGAATAACCATGGTTTTGGGGATCAGCTTTTAGCAATTATCCCTGAGTCACACCAGCTAATTTTTACTCGTAATATCGGTGATAAAGTCGAGCTACTGGTGACCACTTCAACAGGGCAAAAGACCTTAAAATTGGCAGAGTTCCCGCATTTGCTATGGGCTGCGAACTGGAATACTAAACAAAAAAGTGTGCTGTGGTTTGATCACAACACCAGTGAAATCAAACGCTATTCCATGCAAAGCTTAACGGAGCTGCCTGCCGTAAAAGTTGCGGTCGAGCCCACCTCGTACATTTTGCCAATGTCAGAAAACCAATTGCTCATGACGACCTACGGCTACGACCATGACAGCTATGTCATCGATCTTAATACGGGTAAATCAACCCTCTTTGCCAAACCGAATATTTACGAAGTAATTATGGCTTACCTTGGGGATAATGAATTTGCCTACAATGATTCCATTTTCAAAGATGTGGAATCTTACGGGGTCATGCATATAGACTCAAGCCATCGATATTCACCCATAGCGGCATTAAGTTCGGGCTACTCCATTATCGACTCAGATCCAAGCAATCAGCAAATTCTCGTCAAACATGTCGCCAACAAACAAACTGAAGTGAGAGATTGGAAGTCTCTTGATGTGCTAATAACTCTGCCCGATAACGAACAGAATGGTGGTACTCGGCTTGGCGGAAATAAGGTTGCTCAACTGCGGGCTCACAAGGTAACTGATGACAAAATTATTGAGGTTACTTTTCTGAATGACAAAAATAACAAAATCATTACGGTTGATGACATCGTGAGTATTGATTGGTACGACGACCATCACCTAGTAACCTTATCAAGTAACCGGAATATTTCGTTACTGAATATAGAAACGGCTCAAATGACCCCTTTGATATCCGGATCCGAGCTTGCAAACCGCACCAATGAAGTAAAAGTAAGACCAACGATCACCGCCTCCAATGGTGCAATCTACCTCTATAATCGGCAATACGTATATAAGCTTGACGCAAATCAACAAATAACAACCATCTTAGATATCAAAGCCAGCGTGAATGCCGAATCTAGCATTTACTACCTTGATGCTCATGCTGACAAGTTACTGATTTCTTACCTCACGAGATACCACAATGAGATAAAGTTATATCACCGCTAAGCAGGTAAAGCTTACCGACCGATAGGCTTATAACGAAAAATGGCGAGCTCTATAAGCTCGCCATGGTTGGGATCCTTTCTATTACACTAACCTACTGAATAGTCAGTTGCTTTACAGTGAAGCCTTTACCCTCAAGCTGCTTGCTTAGCGTGTTGGTGTCACCAACTACAACATAAGTCATCTCGGCTGGAGTAAAGTACTTGCTCGCCAGCTGATTAAGCTCTTTTTTGCCAACTGTTTCAATTGTTTTAGCTCGGACATCAACAATATCAGCATCAACATTATGGGCATGCATCATCGCAAAGAAGTTTAATTTTGCCGCTGGTGTTTCGTATTTCAGCGCATCTCTTTGCGCGATCGAATTTCTTGTGAATTGAATTTCTTCATCAGTTAATCCGTGCTCACTAATCTTGCTAAGCTCTTGTTGGATTTCTGTCAGCGCATCAGCAACGTTTGCTGCATTAATGCCTGAAGCGAGGACAAACTGACCGGCATCACCATATCCAGAGAAGTGTCCTCCGATACCATATGTATATCCTTTGTTTTCACGCAGGTTTTGATTCACTCGACTGTTAAAGCTGCCGGAGAAGGCAAAGTTCATGATTTGACTTTTAAAGTGCTCCGCAGCTAAATCTTCCGCAGCGGCATGGCGTGCAACACGGATCTGGACCTGAGGTGCATTCTCTTTATGTACCAAATACACGATATTACTATCGAGAGGAGCAAATTTAGGAAGCGCCATGTCCAGCTCACCTTTTCCTTGCCACTGTGATAGTGCACTAATTAATGCCGACATCAATTTCGACTGTGCAACATCGGATACAATTGATAATTTACTACCTTGTGGACGTATCTGCTGCGCATAAAATGATTTAACATCTGCAAGTTCAATAGTCGCAAGCTCTGCTTGAGACGGCAACCAAGGTTTACTGTAGTTTCCTTCTTGATACATCACCTGAGATAATGCGCTATCTGCCAGAAATTTTGCGCTATCGCGTTCAGATTTACTATATTCTGAAACCATGCTTTTAACTCGCGCGAAGTCCGACTCCGAAAACTTTGGTTGTAACAACTTTTCTGACAAGATATCTAGTGTCGCGATTAAGTTCTTACTTAATGTGGATAGCTTAATCTCAATATATTCAGACTTCGCTTCGAATGCGATCTCAGCACCTAATTTTGCCAATTGCTGTGCCAGCTCTGACGGCGTACTCTGTGTTGTAGCTTGACCCAACATTTCCACCGTTAAAAGTGCGACCCCTGCTTTATTTTCAGGGTCATATAAACGACCAGCAGGGATCTGAAGTAGCAATGTTGTGGTTGGCGTTTCGGTATCAAACGCTCCTAATACGTCTATGCCATTATCAGTTTTAACTTGCCATAAGTCTGGCAATGTAATTGCTTTTGCAACACCTGCCTGCGGTTTAATGCTGCGGTCAAAACTATCAGTAATCGAGGGAAGTTGTACTTCGTCTCGTACTTCCTCAGTTGCTTTAGGCTCATAAAACTTCGGCGTATAGTTGTCTTGCTGCGCGATAAGTTCTGGCTTTCCTTTTGGTACAATACTCAATACAACATTCGCCTTATTAGCAACATATTGCTCAAATACACGTTTTATATCTCCAACTTTCAAAGCTTTAACATTTTTAAGCTGTTGAGTTAGGAAACCTGGATTCTCATGGAAAGTCTCAAATTTAGCCAGCATAGAAACTTTACCCTCCACGCTCTGCAGCGCTCTCACAATCTCTGCTTCTCTTTTAGTGATAAAAAGATCAACATCTTCTTGGGTAATTTTATTTTGAATATAATCTGCAACTAACTCATCAATGCGCTTATCTAAGCTAGTCAGTGTCTCACCACTCACCGGATGAGGAAGTGCACCAAAAGCCATTTGACAAGATAGTTCAAAGCATTGATGCCATGCAAATGCCGCTACCGCTTTTTGTGTATCAACCAATTCGCGATATAACACTGAGCTTTCACCTTGCCCTGCAAAATAACCAATCGCATCTAACGCAGCTTCATCTTTATGCCCCATATAAACCGTTGAGTACACTTTTCTAAGCATCGGTAGTGATACATTATCTTCATAAGAAACGTAACGAGACTCAACTAATGTACCGGGTTGCTTTGCAGCATCTGAAACAGTCTCCCCTTTTGGAATAGAGCCAAAGTACTTCTGTACAAGTGGTAAAACCTCATCTGGAGTTACAGCACCACCAATAGTCAACGTCGCATTATTAGGCCCATACCAACGTTTAAAAAAAGCTTTCAAATCATTTGAATTCGCACGATTTAAATCAGACATATAGCCAATCGGCATCCATGAATAGGGGTGACCATAGTCATATAGCGCTTGGTGCAGCTTTTCTAAAGCTTGCCCATAAGGGACGTTGTCGTATCGCATCATGCGCTCATTTTTTACCGCGGCGCGTTGTATCTCAAACTTTTCTTGAGTAATACCTTGAGCAAAGAATCCCATACGGTCCGCTTCTAACCAAAGCATCTTCTCCAATTGATTTACTGGCACTGTTTGGAAGTAATTTGTTCTGTCTGTACTGGTTGTTGCATTTAACTTACCACCTGCTTCCGTCACTATTTTAAAGTGCTCTTCGTCAGCTACATGCTTTGATCCCTGGAACATCATATGCTCAAATAAATGTGCAAATCCTGATTTGCCCATTTCTTCACGTGCAGATCCAACATGGTAAGTTACATCTACATGAACTAATGGGTCTGAATGATCTTCATGAAGAATAACTGTCAAACCGTTATCGAGTTCAAACTTTTGATAAGCGATCCCAATATCACCGCCCTCAATGTTTTTTTGTTCCACTAATGTTGCACCAGCGTACTTTGACGCATCAGAAGATTGAAATTGACTACAACCGTTCAATGTTGCGGCCATTATGACTGCGATTGCAACTTTGTTTAAAAGCATAAAAAATCCTTACATTTATTTTATAATTTGGCGTTTATCTCGTATGGAACAAAGCTAGAAGCGTTCAGCGTTCCCCGTTGTTGGCAACAAGATTACAAGCCAAAGAAATTTAAGTCGCTTATCGAGTCATCATGAATTTATTTATTTTTATTAGCTTTAAAATCAAATATTTACAAAAATAATGAAATTATTTTTAGCCTTTGGAACAACAAATAGTGAAGTGTTAGATAACGATAACAATGCGAATATGTCGTTTTATACCTACAGCATTAAGCCTATAAGCCATTTCGGAGTACGGAAATAGCTCGCGAATTCAGATAATAAATCCATCAATCATGATTAAAGGGTGAGAAAGCATCAATTGCTTGTTGGTGGTGTAACTCCCCCAAAAAATGAAACAGTTTATAAGTAGAATTTTCCATTAACTAAAATAGGAAAATTTAAGATGAGAAAAAGCAAGTTCACCGAAACTCAAATTGTCAGCATGATCAAGGAAGCTGAGTCAGGTATTCCTGTACCAGAAATCTGCCGTAAACATGGTATCGGCCAA
>NZ_JAKKCW010000017.1:0-82856 GCF_021728455.1 Pseudoalteromonas sp. L23
CATAACAACATTACAAGCAGGTAATTGGGTCAATGTTTGCAAGAGCTTTGCTCTATCTAACCTTCTGGAAAAACATTTATTACCTTGCTTATCAAACGATAAAAGTTGGAATACATTTTTTGCTAGATCAATTGAAAGCGTGCTAACGTTATTCATGATGGACTCTCCTAATAACTGTGTTTGCAACTATCAGTTTGGCGCATTGACGCCGATTTGGGAGCGTCCATCTCATCACCCAAGTAAACAATGTTGACTGCGGTGGCTACTGGGATGAGCGACGTGTGTGGGTATGTGACTACCGTACAGAGCTCGTTGATGTGAGTTATAAGACTTGCCACTACAAATTAATGTACGGTGAACCTTACGGTCCCTACACTTTATGGGAAACTAAAACCGTACTCGCGACACAAAGCTGCCCCGGAGGTTGGACTATTCCTCATCCGATCCCAAACTATCAGGTGCCTGGAGGAAGCTACTTTCATCAACATGATACTTTTTCCACCCAACAAGAAGAACGCCGAGTAGCGTATAACTGCCGTTGGGAAACACGCTCGGTCTGGATCCCTCGTGGCGGATCATACTGTCCTATTCCAAACGCTAAGTAATACTAATTTGTCTTAATACTTGCTCAATTTGAAGGAGCAAATTGGTGTAGCACTTATAAAATAGCATGCACAAAAAAAGCGCTTCCTCTGGAAGCGCTTTTATCGAATCATTCTATATCTAAAAGCGATTAGCTCGCTTCGCGCTGTGCCTTCATGCGAGCAAGGCGCGCTACTTGATGTGTAGAAGTTAAGAATGCGAAGATCGGTGCTAAATAGCCACGTTTACGTAGCTCTAGGAAATCTTCGTCACCTAATTCGTTTAGCTTACGCTCATCCACAAGGTAGATACCGTTGATGTCTTTTTTCTCACCACGGATTTCTACCGTTAGCGTTTGTTGAACTAGAAGCTCTTTGTCAGCAAGATACTGAGTAAACGCTTCAGTTACGCGAGCAAACTCAACATAGCTTACCAACGCTTCTTTACGACGACCTAGGTATTCAGTTTCTTTACCGCCTTCGAAAAGCGCATTGCCTTCTTCTTCACCAACTAGCGGGCTTGCTTCGTCAATCACAATACCAAACTGATCTTGCTCTGGGTGCTTAACCAAACCAAATGGGTAACGTGCAGCGGCCATTGGCACAAAGCTGCCAGTCCACTTATCACCATCAACAAATAGGTTTTCACCAGGCTGAAGACCAAACATAGCAACCGCTTGGAATTGACCTGACTCAGTGTTTTTAACAAACGCCATTGGGAATTCTGTCGCTACACGCGCAAACTCATGCGCTACTACAGGCATTAAGTGCTGAGTTTTAAGGAAATCAACGTTCACGCCATTTTTTACTTTGATATTCGCGTGCTTTTCGTTGTGTAAAGGCTGCACTTGTTGTTCCGCCATAATACTGCTCCATTATTTTACGTATTTGTTACTTTATTTATTGCCCCTAAGGCTAGCGGTTTTCGGGGCAAATTGGAAGTTAAATATTTATTTAAGCATTACAGATCTTTCATACATTTGAATTGTCTGCTTTATCATTACGATGACATATATTGCTTCAATTGTTTAAGCCACTCTCCATGATCTAAAAGAGCTCCTTTAGCTCGCCTTAGTTGCTCATTGTTCTTATCTAATAATTTAAGCCCAATATCAAACTCTGCTTGAGACGTCGTTTGCGGGTGAGTGTTAAATTTCATTCCATACAGAACATATAAAAAGTTCTTTTCATTAAATAGCTCAAAGCGACTCCAAAAATCCATTTGTTGGGGCGAACGTAGCCTAAATTTTGCAAGCTTCCGCTCTAGAGAGTCTGAGAGCTTTACCTCGCTTCGATACTCTACCCAAAAGTCACTATCAACCCTGTCAGAAAGGATATAATGCAACTGGATGAAATCGATTGTACTTTCCCATGCGCAGTTCACTGCATCATTATAGTGGTCACTGAATACCGATATCTCAGCTCTAGAAAGTGGGAAATTCTTCGACAAGAATTCCGCAGAAAAGTCTGTTAGTAAAATAGATGTTGCTTCCAAAGGCTCGACAAACCCCTGCGCTAGTCCTAGCGCTACACAATTTTTACTCCAGCTTTGATTCCTATAGCCCACTCTCATTTCTATTTTTCTAGGATTCACAGAGTCAACATTCAGCATTCTTGCATACGTTTCTAAAGCCTCTTTATGTGACATATATTTAGACGCATAAACAAAACCAGTTCCAGTACGGGAAGTAAGGGGGATTTCCCACATCCAGCCAGCTTTATGTGCGGTTGCCGTTGTGTAAGGATTCAAGCTGCTTGGATCATCTCTTTCTATCTGCTGTACTAGCGCTGTATCTACCAACAACTGCTCACTTTTATCCTGAAAACTGTCATTAGAAACTGAGCTTATTAGCTTCGCTGAAAAACCAGTGCAATCTACGTAAAAGTCAAAATGCAGTATGTCTCCATTTGTCATGCAAAGAGATTCAATATGTCCTGTTTGATCTAGTTTAGATTCATCAACTGTTCCATTTAAAACTCTGACATTAAATCTATCTAGGGCATTACGTTTGAGCAATTTTGCGAATTTTGCTGCATCGAAATGATATGCGTATGGTAGCACACCTTGATAGTTGCCATCGGTTTTTAGTTTAGGTGCAAGCCCCGATTCACAGACCCTTGATTGTATCCCAACGTAATCAAACGGTATTTTTTTCCCTAAATTTAACCATATATTAGTTATATCCAGTCCTTCAGGATATGGCGCTTCAAATGGGTGATAATAAAAGTTATGTGCTCCATGAACTTTTTCATCAAGCCACGAAACAAATCTTATCCCCTGCTTGAAGGTAGCATCACAGCTCCCCAAAAGCTCCGCTTCAGAAATACCAAATTTTTTTAGGCTTTTAACTATGTAAGGAACTGTACCTTCTCCAACACCAATACTTGGTATATCTAAAGATTCAATTACTGTAATCTCGACATTGCTATTTGAAGAAAGCGCTAAGCCGAGATGATTAGCTGCTAGCCAACCAGCTGTGCCCCCACCAACAATTGCGATCTTGGTTATATTCATCTCGCCCTCTTGAAATAAAAAAGCCCAGTAAAAACTGGGCTATAGCTTACACAATTTATAATTAGAAGTTAAAATTAACACCTAATCTATAAGTTGCTTCGCCACGGAAAGACCATGTTGGGAAACCATCCTGAAGCGCAGGCTTAACATCAGCACCAACCTCTGCCGCACCATACTGAACATCATCTTCCTCGGTAACATTTACGACTTCAAATGTCAACGCTGCGTAGTCTGTAACTTGCCAACCGAAAGTTAAATCAAGTGTACCAAAGTCATCGTGCATACGGTTTCCGTAATAGTTACCATATTCACGAATCATGTATTCAGATCTCCAGTTATACGCTGCTCTCGCCGAGAATTCATCATTTTCCCAATAGCCAACTAGATTTAGCATATGCTCTGATGACTCGGTAAAACGGGATAGATTATCAGTATAAACCTCTGCTGGTGCACCTGCATCTGTGTATGTGTAGTTAGCGTTTATACCAAACCCATTATCCCAAGCATGATTCCACTGGAATTCAACGCCATCAATCTCGCCGCCACCTGCATTTTTATAGCGATTTACGGTCCAATCATCAGCTGGTGTAGTAAGGTCATTATTAATTACACCAATTTGTTGATTAAAATCAGTCGTCGCAACAATAAAATTACTCACATCCTTTATAAAGTAAGTTACGGCAAATAGGCCATCTTCACCATAATAATACTCTAAACTAACATCGGCTTGAGATGATTTCATTGGTTTCAGGTCAGGATTACCGTAAGTAATCTCCTCATTACCAATACGGTCATCAGGATAACCAGTTACTTTTGAAAGTAGTAAGTTGTCGTAGTTTGGACGAGTAATAGCTTGACCAGCTGAAACGCGAAGAATTAAGTCTTCAGATAGGTCAAAGGTAATATTAGCACTTGGCAACACATCATTGTAATCACCATCAACACCTACTGGAGCTTCGCTCCAACCATTGTTATTTGCAAGAATATCAGCTGGGCTATTATCGATGATATGACCTTTTGAAGTCACATCTGTACTGACATATCTTAGCCCGAAGTTACCCCGGAAACCTTCGCCCTCAAAAGACGCCATAGCATACAATGACAGATTGTCTTCTTCTATTTTTCCGTAGCCCGAACGGTTATAAGCAAACTGATCGATTAGAGACAATGTAGCATTAATCATTGCATCTCGGTTTGCACGAGGAATAGTCCAACCATCATAGCCAATTGGCATTGTACCGCTATATAAATCCTGAACACTAAAATAGTTGGCAAAACCTCCTGCATTTTCACCATCTGCAGGGGCTGTTATTTTTGACTGGTCGTATACAGCCGTATATAGCTTTTTCTCAAATTCATGTTCAGTATATCTTACCCCAAACTCAAGTTTGTTGATCGCGCCAAAGTCAACGTAGTAATCAAAATCAACTTGACCATACACTTCCTCATCTTTATTTGGACCCTTTATACCTGTCCAAGTAGACGTTGTACCATATGCAGGTAGCTGTTCAACGGTAAAGCCAAGATCAGCACCATCAAGTTTTATTTGTTTACCAGTTGCATCTACGACTCCCCACCAGTTTACTTGGTCGAAGTTAGCATCGGACGTTTGCTTTAGTCCATTTCCATCAACATAAGCATTTCCCCACCAACCAAAACCAAAGTTAGCACTCATGTCTGTACCACCTTCCGCTTTCGAGTGACCAAGAACACCTGAGATTTCATAAGTATCAGACTGGTACTTCCAGTTAAATTCTAGAGTGTCTGAAGTCATTTCTCCTTGGCGAGCCCAATTTTGGAAAAATACGTTGCTTCCTCTATCTTTTGGCGTATCGCTATATGTACAGACGCCAGCAGCATTGTACGTTTTACATACTGATTCTTCCGGTGTCCAAGCGCCCCAGTTATTATCAGTACCAAAGTACATATTAGCACCAGTGCTGTCAGCGCCGAGCTCTAATGAAAGTGCGTGAATACCCAATTCAAGTTGTTCTGTTGGACGATATTGAAGCGTTACATCTATAGCTGTGCGCTCTTGATCTTGTAAAAAGCTTGAAGGTTGTACTGATGAGTTTCCACCCCAATCAAGATCGGCTTCGGTGCCTTGACGAAGATATTCACGATCGATGTATGCAGCGGCTACAAGTACACCAAAAGTTTCATCTTTGTTTTTCCAACTGTATAGCCCAGAAACTTCAGGAGATATCTCCTCGTTTAGGGTACCATATTCACCTTTTAGCGAAAGAAACGATGTATTAGATTCTAAGTCAAGAGGCTTGCGTGTTTTTACGATTACTGTACCACCGATACCACCTTCAACCAGGTTCGCCTGTGTCGCTTTATAAACTTCAATTCCGCCAATCAGCTGTGACGGTAACATCGAATAATTAAATGAACGGTCTAAATTCATTTGATCATACCAGCCGGTTGAAGCCACATTCTGGCCGTTTAACGTAGTCAACGTCATAGAAGGATCGGTACCCCTAATGGATACAGAGCTACCTTGACCAAAAGCTCGTCCAACGCTAATACCTGGAATACGCCCTAACGCTTGACCCACGTCTGAGTCAGGAAACTTACCGATATCTTCAGCGCTCACTGCGTCAACAACTGCAGTCGCGAATCTTTTTGTATTAATATTTTCTTTGTTTGATGCTCGCAAGCCACGAACTTCAATGACTTCTACGTTTTCTTGTACTTGATTTTGGCTTTGACTTTCTTCTGCAACTACAACGCCTGAAAAGCCCGCACCTAGTGCGATGCTGACGTTAACTGCAAGTAAGCTTTTTTTGAAATTATTAGCTAACACAGGATTCCCCTTGAATCATTTTGTTGGTTTTTTAAATCACTTCTGCCCAGTGATGATGACAACGCTGTCATCTAATAACAAACCATACACCCTAAATTACATATTCGCTACAATTTTTTTTGCCTGTTATTCAAAAAATATTCATATAGATATATATCTTATTGATAAATATAAATTTAAATATGACCAAGATATGGTTTGTTACAAAAACGATTGGAGAATAGCACAAAAAATTTTGCTGCTGTAGGGTTTTAAGATGGAATTGTCTTAATAAAGGGACATTTTAATTATCTGAATACACACAAGGGGATGTGTATTCAATTCCCTCATCAAGCTTGGGCAGAAGCTAAAGATGAGAATCAATATCAATGACAACGCTGTCATTATAGGTTTATCTGTAAGTACTGTCTAGTTCTTTTAAGAGAATTTTTTATGACAAAGGCTTATAAAATCTAAGATTAGCGAGTTAGCTATCACTATCTTTTGCACAAATTTGAATACCTTATTACGGGACTTATTGATTTTCTAATGATCGTATATTGAATCAGTAAAATTTATTGCTTTTATTCGTAAGAAGTAAGAAGTAAGAAGTAAGAAGTAAGAAGTAAGAAGTAAGAAGTAAGAAGTAAGAAGTAAGAAGTAAGAAGTAAGAAGTAAGAAGTAAGAAGTAAGAAGTAAGAAGTAAGAAGTAAGAAGTGTTGTCGCTTCGAGCTGAATGTCTAGAGATATTCAATCAATTGACTCAAGTAATCAAGGTAAGGCCAGCTATCACGCCAGCCTTGCATTTTACTATTTTTAGTCGATGCACTCGGGTTACGGGCACCAGAATACGGTCAAATTAATATCAGGATGATTTAATACTGCACGCAGTGGTACTTCATACTCTGAGCCGGGTTGTTTTGCCGCTTCATACACCGCTTTTTTTTCATCACCAGAGATCAATAAAACAGCCGCCTTAGAATTAGCTATTCCTGCCAAAGACAAACTCATGCGCTCGGTGATCTCACCTGTCACTTCGCTTTGATGAGCATTAATTGCGCACACGGTGTTTGTGGTCGTTAATGCGTGTTCTAGGCCATTTGCACTTGGGAATAAACTGGCGGTATGACCATCCGGCCCCATTCCTAAAATAGTGACATCAAACGGCTTTTTCAACGCCGCATAAGCAGACTCACATAGATCAGCGCCCTCTTCTGCTGACTCTGCCGCATTCTTCATTGTCACAAATCGAGCATTTGCCGCTTTGTCTTTCAGCAATGTCGACTTAATAAATGCTTCGTTAGACTTTTCGTGATCCGGTTCGACCCAACGTTCATCAACCATAGCAACCGTAATTTTGTCCCAGCCTAGCTCAACACCTGAAAGGTAACGATACGCTGGAGCCGGTGATGAACCGCCAGACACTAGCAACACCGCTTCACCGTCTTGCTCAATACCTTGACTGAGCCCAGTTTGAAGTAGCTCTGCAAGCGCTGCTGTCATTTCGTCTTTCGAGTTGAAGTTTCTTTCTGTTAACTGTGCCATTACGCTTGCTCTCCCGCATTGAACCAAACATGTTTGTTTTCTTCAAGCAGTTCATCGGCATCTTCAGGACCCCAAGAGCCAGCACGATAAAGTGACGGAGTCCCTTTACTCTGCCAACGCTCAATGATTGGATCAACCCACTGCCACGCTTGGCGTACTTCGTCACGGTGAATAAATAAAGCAGGGTTATTTGCAGCTGCGTCTAGCATTAAGCGCTTATATGCATCTGAATGATAGCCATTGTTATACTTTTCACTCAATGAGATATTTAGCGTCACTGGCTCTAGTTGCATTTCAAGGTTATCTAGACGCTTAGACATTAGCGTTAATTGAATACTTTCTTCAGGCTGTAATCTTATCACCAAGCGGTTTGGCTGAATTGGACCCGCCGCATCACCATAGACGTTGTGAGAAACAGGCTTGTACTCAACCACAATTTCAGCACAACGCTTTTTCATACGCTTGCCTGTTCTTAAATAGAAAGGCACACCAGACCAACGCCAGTTATCAATGTGAGCACGAATAGCAACAAATGTTTCTGTTTTACTCGACCCTTCGCCCAGCTCTTCTAGGTAACCAGGTACCAGCTTACCTTCAAGGTCGCCTGGTACATATTGACCACGCACAACATTATTATCTACATCTGAGTCAATTAGCGGTCTAAGCGCTTCTAATACTTTAAGCTTTTCAGTGCGAATACTGTTGGCATTAAGTTTATGTGGTGACTCCATCGCAACCAAGCAAAGTAGTTGCAATAAGTGATTTTGCACCATATCACGAAGCGCGCCCGCTTTGTCGTAGAAGCCAGCTCGGCTTTCAAGACCTACCGTTTCAGAGATACTGATCTGAATATTATCTATGGCTTTAGCATCCCATAAATTCTCGAACAGTGCGTTTGAGAACCTAAGCGCCATCAGGTTTTGAACCGTTTCTTTACCTAAGTAATGATCGATACGGAATACTTGCTCTTCCGAGAAGAACTCACCGATTTTGGCATTAATTTCTTCTGCAGATTTACCGCAGTAACCAATAGGCTTTTCAACAACTACACGTGATTGCTCTGTGATTAGCCCTTTGATTGATAATAACTCACAACAACGACCATAAACCGCTGGAGGAAGTGACAAGTAGAAGACACGAGACTTATCTTCCCCATCAGCCAAAATATTCTTTAGCGTATCCCAGTGTTCATCTTCTTCTGTAACGTTGACTACCACAGGCACTAAAAACTGTTCAAATGCGGACCAATCTTTCTTGTTGTATTCGCCTTTGCCAAGGTGAGTTTGTAATGCGATATGTGCCGTTTCGATAAATTCTTGTTGTTTGTTTTGTTCACGAACGGTCGGTAAGATGCGAGTGCCTTCAGGTAAGTTACCTTCTTGATATGCACGATACAAGGCTGGTAGGAGTTTGCGAAGTGCTAAATCGCCTCCCCCACCAAAAATTACGATGTCAAAAGGATTAAGCATAATTCACTCTCATTAGGTTAGGCGTGCACTACAAGCACGCAGTGTTTATTCGATTTGGAGCCACTCCAAAGCCTACCAAACTCATTGTGTAACGGGTGATGATTTCGATTGCAATGCGCTAGTAATATCAATTCGACTTAAGACCTGCTCAATTTGAGGGATTAAGTAAGTTGGTATAAATGAGTCTTAGAAACCTGTATTTCCTCTCACAAAAATACAGGTTCTAAGTACTCCAGCGCTACCCGTTCAAAGGTATTCTGTTTACTTCCAGTTCCACTCGAAGTATTAATTTGTTCTCTTTTGCTTGTAATAAGCGATTAGACCCGCCGTTGAGCTATCATGCGGGTTAGTAACGCCTTCTTGCGTTAGCTCGGCTTCAATATTTGAAGCAAGCCCTTTACCAAGCTCAACACCCCACTGGTCAAATGAACACACATCCAAAATAATGCCTTGGCAGAAAATTTTGTGTTCATACAAGGCAATTAGTCGGCCCACAGCTTTTGCATCTACCTTATCTAAGATAAATGAAGAGGTTGGACGGTTACCTTGGTGTATTTTATGCGGGATCAACTTGTCGATTTCCGCATCCGACTTACCTTTAGCCGTTAAATCTTCACGAACCTGCTGTGCATCTACACCCGCCATCATTGCTTCCGTTTGCGCGAAGAAGTTAGACAATAAAATATCGTGATGCTGGCCTACTTTGTTTTGCGGTTCAATTGAAGCGATAAAATCAGCCGGTACAATCACATTACCTTGGTGTAAACACTGATAAAAAGCATGCTGGCCATTTATCCCTGTCATGCCCCAAATAATTGGCACAGTCGTATAGTTTACCTGCTCTCCTGCAAAAGTAATATGCTTACCGTTACTTTCCATTTCACCTTGTTGTAAATACGCAGGCAGCATATGAAGCGCCTGATCATAAGGCAAAATCGCTTGTGCTTGATACCCCAAGAAGCTGGTATTCCAAACACTGAGTAACGCCATCAACAGTGGAATATTGTCTTCGTTGTTTGCCGTTTTAAAGTGCTCATCAATTTCAAACGCACCTTCAAGTACTTCGACAAACTTATCGAAGCCTAAATAAAGTGCGATTGGTAATCCTATCGCGCTCCAAAGCGAGAAACGACCGCCAACCCAGTCCCACATCGTAAACACGTTGTCATCGCTAATACCAAACGCTCTGGTCTTCTCAAGGTTGGTGCTCACCGCAACAAAATGCTTGGCGATTGCCGCTCTATCATTTGCAGCATTCAAAAACCACTCAACGGCAGTCTTTGCATTGGTCATGGTTTCAGAGGTTGTGAAGGTTTTTGATGACACGACAAATAGGGTTGTTTCTGCGTCTAAACCTTTTAGTACTGAAGCAATCTGTACACCGTCAACATTCGAGACATAATGCACGTTTAGCGTGTCATCTGCATACGTAGCAAGCGCATCAGTTACCATTTGCGGACCTAAGTTAGACCCACCAACGCCAATCGCAACCACATCTTTTACAGCTTTGCCTGTATACCCTTGCCACTCACCTGAACGAACTCGGTTACTAAATGCTTGTAGTTTTTCTAATTCTGCATTGACTTGTTCAGTAACGTTTACACCATTCACATAAATAGGTGTATTAGCTCGGTTACGCAGTGCTGTATGTAAAACCGCTCGGTCCTCAGTGATATTTATTTTTTCACCTGAGAACATCTTTTCTCGCCAAAGCGCAATATCACTCTCTTTTGCGAGCTGCATCATCTCAGAGAATGTTTGGTCGTCAATGCGTTGCTTGGAAAAGTCGAACAACACACCAGGGATTTGACGAGAGAACTTTTCAAATCTTTGTGCATCGTTTGCAAACATCGTTTTTAAATGCTGCTGCTCTACTCGCTGCGCAGAACTACTGAGCTTTTGCCAACTATCCAAATCTACACGACCACCCATTACATATTCCCCTAAGACGTAAGTGATTGTTAGTTACCTTACTTTTCAGGTAGTAACAACAAAGAAACATTATTAAACAAGCACATTATGTCAAAATGACAACGCTGTCAAATTGCTTCTTTTCAATTTTACATTGCGAATAATAACCTAAAATAAAATTTTTGACACCGGTATCATTCATTTATTTCTGCGAATTGTAGTGCTAAATTCTGTACTTATTAGATAGACTAAGAAAAACAGATGATCCTTTTATTAAGCCGATGGTCGCCTTAGCGGCTAAATATCACAGAAATTGGGCGCTAGCTTCTGCATACATAAAGCGCTACTATTCCTCTGTGCTTAATAATGATCGATACAGACCTGTAAATAGAAGAACAACTACATGAAAGTCACTATTAATGATGTTGCCAAGCTAGCTGGCGTATCTATGAAAACCGTATCGCGGGTAATCAATAAAGAACCTTCGGTTAGAAAAAAAACCTACGATCAAGTAATGCAGGCTGTCAAAGAGCTTAATTATCAGCCTAATATTGCTGCAAGAAACTTAGCTGGTACTTCTTCATTTGCAATTGGCTTGGTCTACGACAATCCCAATGCGTATTATGTCATTGATATGCAAAACGGGGTGTTATCTCGCTGTAGAGATGAAGGGTATGAGCTCGTCATCCACCCCTGTGAATCCAATTCGGAAAATATGGCCGAAGAATTCGTCACTATGATCAAACGCTCACGTCTTGCAGGTTTAGTCTTGACTCCTCCTCTATCCGAGCAACAAGCCATTATTGATATGCTAGATGAGCTGGGCATTCATTACGTGCGTCTACTTTCAGGCCGAGCGCAAGAAGCGGAAAGTAGCGCAAATAACTGTATCTTTGTTGACGACTACGCTGCTGCCTATGAAATTACCGAGCATCTGATCCAACTTGGGCATAAAAAAATTGCTTTTGTACTTGGTGATGAAGAGCATAAATCAACTGCAGAGCGACTAGCTGGATATCGAGATGCCCTAAAAGCACACGATATAAAACAAGATGATACACTGCTCTATCACGGCACGTACTCATTTGAATCTGGAGTAAAAGGCGCTAAAGCACTGCTGGCCGATGGCAATCCAAACCAAATCACTGCGATTTTAGGTGGTAACGATGAGGTTGCAGCTGGGGCTTTATTTGCTGCGCGGCTGATGAATATAGAGATCCCGGGTCAATTGTCTATCAGTGGCTTTGAGGACTCTCCATTCTCCCGTCAAACTTGGCCAAAGCTTACGACTGCACATCAGGCTAACAACATTATTTCTGAACATGCTGCGCGTCTATTGTTTTCTAAAACACGGGGACATCGAAAAAATGATAAAGAAGTCTCACATGTGTTCACACCGAGCATGGTGGTTCGTGAAAGCACGGGTAGAGTCACACAATAACTACTTATTTATAGTCGGCTCATGAGCCGACTAACATCAAAAAAACTTCACTATTTCACCAATAGTTCTTCACTCTTACTCGACCATGCATTGATCAGCGCCTTGACCAGAGATGCAAGTGGAATAGCAAAGAATACCCCCCAAAATCCCCATAAACCACCAAAAAATAACACTGCAACAATGATATAAACAGGGTTGAGATCCACAGCTTCTGAAAACAATAACGGCACTAAAACATTACCATCTAATGCTTGAATAATGCCGTACGCGATGAGAATGGTCCAAAATTCTGGCGCTAGACCAAATTGAAACAAAGCTACTGCGGCAACGGGTAAGGTAACGAGTGCAGCACCAATAAATGGGATAAGTACAGAAAGTCCAACCAATGTCCCCAGTAATGCGGCATAGCGTAAATCCAAAATAGAAAAGGTCACAAAGCTCACTACACCAACGATGACAATCTCAAAAACTTTACCACGAATATAATTCATGATTTGTTGGTCCATCTCATGCCACACTTGTGAAATAAGCTTTCTGTCCTTAGGTATAATTTTTGACACTCCAGATGTAAGTTCTGACTTGTCTTTCAACATGAAAAAAGCAAGCAGTGGCACTAAGACCAAATAAATCATCCATGCGACAACGTCTTTTAATGAGGTTAATGAGGCTGAGACAATAACTTCGCCAAGCTCTAGCAATTTACTTTCCACAGAGCTCACAATTGCCTGTACCTGAGTTGTAGAGATCAGCGTCGGGTAGTATTCAGGTAAATGTAAAAGGAAGTCCTTACCCTCTTCTACCATGGTTGGACTTTCTTGGAGCAAGTTACTTAACTGTTGCCACAGAACAGGAACGATACCAAATACCAGCCCCAAAGCGACGCCCACAAATACCGCCATTACGACTACTGCTGATAACATCCTACTGCCAGTCACTCGGGTGAGCTTATTCACTGGCCATTCAAGTAAATAGGCGATCACAATTGCGACCAGTACCGGCATGACATAACTGCCAAAAAAGTACAGCAAAGCAACTGTGGCAACTAGCATCAACAATAGCGTGACGGAATGTGGATCTGAAAACTTTTTGATGTACCACGCTTTTACTAACTCAAACATCCATGATCTCCAAACACACTTCACCGCTTTCAATTTCAATAATTTGGTAACTCACCGAGTTACCATCCAAATACTTTTTGATATCTAACAAGCTCTGATCCTGACTCATCAGCAATTTTAGTTTGCCTAGAGTATAGTCATGGCGCTTTAACCGCCACTTAAACTGAACAAATAATGCAGGACAGGTAAATTCTCGTAGATCATGTACAAATTTTGTCGTCTTGTCTCCACACAAATCACTCAATGCGGTAGCCCTCAAGGCGTTGATGGTTTATTCTTAATAGCATACTCTACTTCTTGGGAATCTTAATGCCAGGCGTTAATAATAAGGCCCGATTGCCAGCCAATCCAACACTAAAAGAAATAAATTGGTACAAAAAGCAAATTAATTGGGGAGAACTTCCGCCTTTTTATCACCTTGTCGCCTCAGCGGTAAGTGAATGTGAAGGTCTGCTCCATCACGGCTTTGACAATGCGGTAAAGCGTTTGCTAGATAAGCGAAATTGGAATATAGAACTATTAGGTGGTTATGAAGATGACAGTGGCATAATTCACTGTGACAATAAACCTCAAATCGCGTTACATCAAGCATTTACTGACAGAGGTTTTGAGCTTTGGGCTTACCCAATAGCCAAAGGCACCAAGATTGATGCCTATGTTAAAGACAATCGTTTTTTGGAGTTTCGAGTATGGGATCCGCATACGATGAAAAACTTACTGCGCATCAACCAGCTCCATAAATTCATTGCGTTTTACTTTGAACGCGGTGATATAGCTGACAAAGCTTTAATACTTCATGCGCACAAAGTGCTGCATATGACAGTGACGTTTTTGCAAAAAGAATTGAACATCACGAGTGTTGCTGGGGTCTCAATAAAAGATTTTTACCAACTTTGTGAAAAAGATGCTCGAGCATGCAATGATGAAGTCGACTTAGCTAGGATCATGCTCGGAGAAGACCTTAAAAGGGATTAAAATGCGGTTAAAACCCCTATTAAACTCAATCGTTTTAACATTTGCGCTCGCTGCATCAAGCAGCGCTATTGCACAAACAGAACTGAAACTACCAGATTTAGGCACTTCAGCTCTCCAAGTACTACCTATTGAAAAAGAACAAGCGATCGGCGAAGTCATGATGATGCAGCTGCGCTCTCGCTCCCCTGTGGTTGGCGATCCGGTACTTGAAGAGTACTTAACCAGCCTAGGCAATCGCCTCGTCGCTAATGCTAATGACGTACGCTTTCCATTTACCTTTTTTTGGATAAATAACAAAGATATTAATGCCTTCGCTTTTTATGGAGGCCATGTTGGTGTACATACCGGACTCATTGCGCAATCCGATAATGAGAGTCAATTAGCATCCGTTATTGGCCACGAAATTGCGCACGTTACCCAACGTCATTTAGCACGCCGCGTACAAAACGCAAAAGACAACAGCGCCTTGACCATAGCGGGGCTTATTACTGGTATTTTGGCAACCGTTGTTGCCCCAGATGCGGGTATCGCCATTTTATCCGCAAGCCAGACCCAGTCTTCATTGAACCAACTAACGCATAGCCGAAAAGCCGAGCAAGAAGCCGACCGATTTGGTATGAATACACTACATAAAGCCGGCTTTGACCCCTATGCGGCCAGTGAGTTTTTAACTAAGCTCTCGGATCAAATTCGTTTTAAAAATAAGCCCCCTGCATTTTTGCTTACGCACCCGTTACCTGACAGTCGAGTATCGGACGTTAGGCTTAGGGCACAACAATTCGAGAAAAAGCATTATCCCTCAAGCCTTTCCTACGCGTTAGCTAAAAGCCGTGTGCTTGCACGATACTATTATTCAGAAGATGCAGGAGAAGCCTTTTTCAGAAACTCTTTAAAGCGCTCAGCAGAGCTCGACAAGCGCGCCCTACAATACGGATTAGCAATTACGTTACTCGATCAAAAAAAATACGAGGAAGCTGGCAAACTATTGGATGAGTTGTTAGAAAAAGATCCGAATAACCTGTTTTATCTTGATGTGTATACCGATTATTTAATTGCGACAGAGCATTCTGGCAAAGCGGTTGAGATGCTTCAAGCTCAACATCAACTCAGACCCAATAACCAAGTTATCACGCTAAACTATGCCAATGCCGCAATAAAAGCAAAACAGTATGAAGTTGCCGAGCAATTGCTTAAGATCTTTTTGCTTGAGAAACCGGATCATATTCTCGCCCGTGATTTACTCACACAAGCCTATGAAGCCCAAGAAAACAAGGCGGCTTACCATGAGTCAAAAGCGAGTGTCTATGCCCAGTATGGTGCATTTAATAAAGCAGCAGACGAAGTCCAGCGTGCACTCAATCATGTCGAAGATAACGAAGATATCAAGCGTACCAGATTAAAAGCGCTACTTAGCCAATACCGTAATATGCAAAAAGAAATCGCTAAGCTGTGATGCTTGGCGATTGCTTACAGCGATAGTAGAAACGTATTTAAGCCAATTTTCTTGCACATCGCTTTTCGTCATCTCTACATTAAGCTATGATCCGTTTACATTACGAATTAGAGCGAAATCATGTCAGTAGAAATCTATCACAACCCGCGTTGTTCAAAATCACGTGAAACCCTAGCTTTACTAGAGTCCAATGGCGTTAATCCTACCGTTATTGAATACCTAAAGACGCCAATCGATAGTGACACTTTGGCTAATTTACTTTCTAAACTTGGATTTAGTTCTGCTCATCAGCTTGTACGTAGCAAAGAAACGCTCTACAAAGAGCTTGGACTATCGAAAGAGTCGGATGAAGCGACACTGCGCACTGCCATGCTTGAAAACCCTAAACTGATTGAGCGTCCTATCGTTGTTAAAGGTGATAAGGCGGCGATTGGCAGGCCTCCAGAGTCGGTGCTTAATATCCTGTAATGAGTAAAATTCTTATTTTATACCACTCCAGTCATGGCTCTGTGGCGAATATGGCGCACGAATTTGCAGACACCATAGTGTCACAAGGTGGTGAAGCCATAGTGCGCGTATTTGAGAAGCGCCAAGACCATGATGTGATCGTAACAAAGCAAGACTTAGTAGCATGCGACGGGTTAGCGTTCGGTACTCCAACACGCTTTGGCATGATGGCAGCCCAAGCGAAAGCGTTTTGGGAAACCACCAGCGATTTGTGGCTTAAAGGCACGCTCATCGATAAACCAGCCTGCGTATTTTCGTCTTCAAGCAGTATGCACGGTGGCAACGAGGCTACCCTACTCAACCTCTCCTTACCGTTATTACACCACGGCATGATGTTGTTAGGTATCCCCTATGATGTTCCAGAGCTTTTGGCGACCGAAATGGGCGGAACGCCTTACGGTGCAACACATGTTGCGGGCAGCCAAAACAATGTTTCACTCACTCAAACAGAAATCAAAATTTGTCGTGCAGCAGCGAGTCGACTGCTACGCGTCGCGGAAAAGTTAACATGAATGAAATTGCAAAAAAGCCCATCACTAGACGCTTTCAACGCTTTGCGCTAGTCGGGTATTTTGGTCTTTTGATCCTGATGCCACTGTGGCTCTTTGTGCTTGCACCAAGAGAAGGTTACAGCTTGGGCTTTGTCTTTGTGGTGTACGTTTTACCTTTATTACTCCCGCTTAAAGGTATTTTACAAGATAAGCCATACACTTATGCGTGGGCAAACTTTGTCGTAATGTTTTATTTTATCCACGGCTTTACCCTTTTGTGGACATCTCCAGACGAGCTATTGTTAGTCCTGCTTGAGATTGGCTTTGCAACGTCCATGTTTATTGGTTGCACTTACTATGCAAGACACAGAGGCCAAGAGTTAGGGTTGAAGATCCGCAAGTTAAAAGAAGACCTTGCTGACGAAAAGGCAGCGCACGAGCATAAAGAGCCATAATCTCGCTCGCATAACTCCATTAAAAAAGCGCAGTCTTCAATGAAGTAACTGCGCTTTTTAGCATCAATCCGTCAGCTTAGTTCGTCACTGTAAGCTACTGCAACGATAGTACGGCTATCAACACCAATACTGAAAACAATATCTGCACACCAATACTAAGCCATGCTAACGCATTTACCCCGATCAGTGACCAAGGCGTTGAGCTGTTTGGGTATAGAGGGTTGCTGCGTTTACGCCTCGCAAAAACAAAAATTGCGATAGAAGCTGCCGTAGTGACAAGTGTTGCGATGGTTTTTTCATCCACCTCATCAGTAAAGAATAAAAATAACTGCAGTGGTAGCAAAATAGCAGCAAAGGCATAAAGAATATGGACAGTTTTTATTTTTTGATACTTTGCCTCATTAGAAAGCTCGATAATACCGTGCTGCTCAAATGTTTGCTTAGAAGTAAGCGCCTGATTTTTCATAGCCACACGGTAAGGGGTGTCGCCATGAATATCCGCAAGCGTCGGGTCATCACCATGTTCAAAAATCATTTCGATCATAGCTGCAGAGTTCGATGCCGCCGCATAGTGCATTAAGTTCCTGCCCGATTCGTCCAATTCATTTACTTTATGGTGCGGCAACATGGTTTCAACCGCGCTCACAAAGCCATTTTCAACCGCTAACATAATAGCTGAGCGCCCACTGCTATCTCTCGCAGTTCCTGTCGCGCCCTGCGTGACTAAGGTGATAATCGCTGATTGCTTCACCTGTTGTTGGGTTAGCTGGAACAATAGCGCTTGTTCCAAAAGACCCGTTACTTCATCTTTGTCACACATAGTGCAAAGCAGCTCAAAAGTCTGCTGTCCATCCAGCAAACTATCTGTTGCTAGTTTAGCCGTGGCTGCTCGGTCAAGCAGACAAGTATCAATATGAGTCAATAGTGCCGCATGTGTTGCCTCCGAGCTGTTGCACCACAGAGAAACAATTTCTTTCGCGCTAAACTTAAGCCCTTTCTCCAGTAGCCATATCAGCGTTTTTTCATAATGTTTGTCACAGAGCAACTCTACAAACGATAAGCTTTGCTCTTGCACCTGAGCTTGAATATTAGAGTACTGGCCAAGACGCTGAATGAGTGTTTTTATTAGCTCATCCTGATCAGTATCATTTTCCTCAATGTGTTGAATTACGCTATTAACGTATTGACGCTGTTTATCGTCATAGTCATCAATATGCTGAAAATAACAGGCTTCGAACGGCTCTAGCGGTCGTAACCAAGCGAGGTAAAATAAAGGAGGTAGAACAGTGGTCGTTACGCCCTGCTCATCTTTCATTTGTTGGCAATTCGGCCATGCCTCTATGGCATCTAGAATGTAAGCACCGTTTTGTTCGATTAACCCCTTTAACAGCATGGGATACTGAGCAGGCCAAATTAACACTTGTTCCATGAATGCGCTATTATCCTCAGAATGTAAATATATGCAGCATAATTATCGCGAAATGACTAGGTGGTGAATAATATCAACAGTCGCGCTAAAATGCTCACCTATTTCAGGACAAATTTAAAAAATAGGACTTTTTTGAGGAGCTAGAATGGGCAATCAATTAGAAACATGGCAAGTGGTCTTGATCATTGCTGGCGTGTTAGGGGTGATTTGGAGCAATATTGCGTTGTTAAAATATTCCGCCAAATTTGAAATGAAAAAGAAAATAGACGAGCAAACGGCACCTTTTGACAAAGATAAGGTAACGTCCAAAAACAACACGCCTCAAAACAATCCAAAAAAGGATGAAGATTGAAGCATGTTGCGACGTTAGACGTGCTGACTAATCATTCATCCACATTTGAAATTTAATCGCACATCATAAGGCTTACCGAGCGCACCATCGGCTATTCCTCCACCTATGGTCATTGCAGCCCCTGCATCATCGACACTATTTCGACCAAAAATCCACATCGCCATACCGGCAGCCTCAACGGCATTAGCTACGCCTTTTTGCGTGATATAAGTACTCTCAGGCGTATCGCTGTTATAAATGATATCTAGATTCACAACATACGCGACCATATCAGCTTGTTTGCAATAGTGCCTAGCCTGCTTTAATGCTTCTTTACTACCCGCATCCCGGCTGTCGGAAAATAACATAATATTATGCACACCATCAGACGATGGACGCACATCATCATGATGAGCACACCCGGATAACCAAACCGCTAAACCAATACTTAATAGAATTCTTTTCATCACACTCTCCTATTCATTAAGCGCAAGCTTAGAGGTTATTTCGGTTTAGTTCCGTTAGTCATTGTTTAAATTTGTAGTAAGCGACACGGTTGACCAATCACTGAGCTCACTTAACTTCCACGTCCACCCAAACTAGGCGGTGATCGGAGCTGGCATGACGACTTTCCACTAAACGGAATAATTCATCTTCTTTGCTTGGCCAGAAAACCCCGCTGCTAAGTACTCGAAAGCCGAACTTGGATGGTAATACGTAATCTACGCGTGCCCCCCAATGTGCGGTATAACTGCGACTCGCACTTTCCTTGCTATGTTCACTTCCGCCTCTACTCGTTGGCGCTAAGTCCGAGAATACTCTAGGATTATCTAATAATTGTTCTATCACACCAGGTCTATGTTTATCCCCTGTATCGGCAGCATTTAAATCACCGACAATGACAAACCGTGTATCATTTTTAAGGCCACCTTTAACGCCACTATCATCATAAATGTACTGGCTACGTTTAGGGTCGATATAATCGGCCATTAAGCGGATCTCATCGTGATTTCTGTTGCCATTTCTATCCTCTTCACCATCAAAAACTGGAGGCGTTGGATGCATCGCCAGCAGGTGAAATAATTTACCGTTCACTTCAATTGGCAGATCCCAGTGAGATTTTGAGCTTAGTCTCAAATTTTGCCACTCTTGCTCACTATACCAAGGCTGTTTCGTCACAGGGTCTGTTGTGACCTTATGGTCTGGCATATCTTTCCAAAGAAAGGTCTGCAGAGTTCGGGCCTGCTCTTTTTTAATCGGGTACTTTGACAGCACAACCATCCCATATTGCCCCTCATATAAACCAAACCCTTGGGCATCACCGCCATAGTTAGATTGCTTGCCGTCATTATCTAAATCAAACGGTGTTGGTAATCCAGTATTGACTGGCGCAATATAAAAATAAGGGTACGATATCGGCTGCTGATCCGCTTGAGGTTGTGCTAGATAGTTATTTACAAATGCCTGTACACCTTTATTTGGTTCATCGATGTAATCAAATTCATTGAGTAGAATCACATCTGGACGAACACGCTGAATGATTTCTGCAATATTCTTGATTTGTTGATGTTGACCATTCTGTAGCAGTTTACTGAGCTTTTGAGAGTCCAGTGCTTTCCCTTTTTGTTGATAGTTCGTTGCTTCCATACTGACATTAAAGGTAGCAACACGAAGTGTTTGTGCATTTACGACCGTTGTCATTAATAAAAAAAGTAGACCTACGTATCTCATAGACTTGCCTTAAAAAATTGTGATAAATCCCGCGTCGCCTATTTTATTCATAATCCTTTGAAAAACGGAAATTATCTCGACAGATTCAAACGATTTAATGTTGGCAAGTTAGCAAAGAGCGGTTAAAGTTAAGTGATTAACTGCCTTGTACTGCCAATGTGAAATTTGTGAGTATTTTAAAACGATTACACCTCATCACCACAAACCAAGACACCACATTTGAAGAAAAGGTGACGGCGCTGCTGACACTTGGCCTTGATGTATTTGAGCTTGATATTGCAATCGTCAGTGAAATTCAAGCTGATATATACACAGTAAGGCATGTGATCACTCCAGATAATTCTTTGTTAGCAGGTACGGATTTTGAACTGGCGAACACCTATTGCTGGCACACTTTACAAGCTGACAGCGCACTGTCTTTTCATCACGCTGGTATCAGCGAAATTGCCACTCACCCTTGCTACGCAAACTTTGGCCTAGAGAGCTACATTGGTGCGCCGATTATTGTTGATGGTAAACGCTATGGTACCGTCAACTTTTCCGCATCTAGTGCCAAAGCCCAGGCGTTCAGTCAGGAACACTTAGATTACGTAAGTTTATTAGGTCAATGGATTGGTGTTGAAATTTCTCGGCAAAAGGCGTTAAAAAAGATACAACACCGATCACAAGCATTAGCAGCGATGAGCCGTCTTGCTGATATTGGCTCATGGGAAGTCGATTTTAAAAAGAACAAAGTGTATTGGAGCCAACAAACGCGACTCATTCATGGCGTTGATGATAACTTTACACCAACACTCGACAATGCCATCAGCTTCTATAAACCCGGCGTACATCAAGGAAACATTAAACAAGCCATAGACGACGCCATCACCTCCAAAACCAAATGGGACATAGAATCCATTATTATTGATGCCAACGGCAACGAAAAGTGGGTCGCCTCTCACGGTCAAGGTGAATATGAAAATAGCGAATGCGTTCGGGTTTTTGGTGCCATTCAAGATATAGATGAACAAGTCAAAATGCGTATTGCATTGGAGCAAAAGCGCGAAGAAGCGGAGCAACTTCTTAAAACTCGGAGTGAATTTATCGCCAAAATCAGCCATGAATTAAGAACCCCGCTGAACGGTTTAGTCGGTATGCTTCAAGCGTGCAGAAAAGAAACCGACATAAAAGAAATCAAGAGCAACCTGAGCGTTGCAGTCAACAGTGCAGATATGTTGATCACATTAATAAACGACGTATTAGACTTCAGTAAGCTAAATAGTAATAACCTGAAGCTAGACAATACTCCGTTTGATCTTCATCAGTTAGTCGAACAAGTTGTAGGCCTGTACAGTCCAGCCTGTCGCGAAAAAGGGCTTTCAATTAACTTCCATATTCATAAAAAAGGTACAAATTGGCTCTATTCAGATCCGACGCGAGTTAAACAAATTATTGCAAACCTCGTGAGTAACGCCATCAAATTTACACCAACGGGTAGTATCGATATTTATGCCGACGTGCTGGGAAGTGAAACTTCACCGGTTCTACAATTAAGTGTCTCAGACACAGGCATAGGGATTGCTAAGACCAATCAAGTACATCTTTTTCAGCCATTTAGCCAAGGCAATGCCAGTGTAAGTCGGCATTTTGGTGGTACTGGCCTTGGCCTTTCAATCGTATTTGAGCTCTGTAATTTGTTGCAAGGCGAAGTACAGGTAGAAAGTGAGTTGGGTAAAGGAAGTACCTTTGTCGTTACCTTCCCAATAGAGTTTGCAGACGAGGCCGACGACGTACAAGAACAAAAGACTGAAGAGCAGCATATTTCCTTATCAGAATGTAATATCCTGCTTGTAGATGATAATCAAATCAACGTACTGGTGATGGAAAAGTTACTGAATCAGTTTGGTGCAACTCACATCGACAAAGTCTATAACGGAGAGCAAGCCGTAAAATCATGCCAAGACAAAACCTTTGATATTGTGTTTATGGATTGCGTCATGCCGATTATGGATGGCTTCGAAGCCACTCGCAGTATTCGTAGGCTGTCAAAAGAGAAACGCCAAGGGCCGCACATTATTGCGTTGACCGCCAATACTTCAGAGTCGGATAAGGAAGCCTGTTATGAAGCTGGCATGAATAACTTCCTGTCCAAGCCTATTCAGCTCGACGCACTACGAGGCGCGCTTGAGCCCTTCACGCACAAAAAAGGAGCTTGACCTAGCTCCTTTTTCGTTATTACTCAGCGCTATTATTCCGCTGCTTTTTCTTTGCTCGCTTTAGTACCGTTACTGCTCTTCTTTGGTTGACCAGTGCGGTTAAAGATCCCTAAGCGAATGCGTATAAAGTGTAAAATCTCTCTCGCCACATCAATGTCTACAGCCTGTTCAAGCCCCTCAAAACCTGGACTTGAGTTTGCTTCACAAATTTTAAAATGCTCTTCATCGAATAATAAGTCGATGCCAGCGACATCCAGATTCAGGATATTAGCAGTTTGTGTTGCTAGCCATTCGATTTCAGGGGTGATCGGGTGTGGGCTACCTTTTGCACCTAAACTCACGTTGGCCTTAAAGTTCTTACCGCCAGAATTGCGCTCCATACACGCTACAGCACGGCCGCCAATGGTCAATACACGTAAGTCTCGACCATGACTCGACTTCACAAAACGCTGCAAAATGATATTTGCTTTTGGATTTGTTGCTTCAATAAGTTGCATCAAATCATCAAATTCACCGCGTGATTTAGACAAAAATACGCCGCTGCCCTGCGAGCCTGACAGCGTTTTAATCACGACTGGGAAACCAATTTGCTTCTCTACCAGTTCAATATTTACAGGGAACTTAACCAACATGGTTTTTGGTGTTGGTAAGTTTTGCTCTGCAAGGATCTGCTGCGCGTACAGCTTATCTTTTACGGTTTCGATAGACTGCGAAGAGTTAAAACAATGTACGCCTAAACGTTCAAGGTGACGAATAATCGCAAGCGTAAAGTAAGTCGTGCCTGCACCCATACGCGGCAGTACAAAGTCAGGTAACGCAACCGGCTGACCATCGATTAGAATACTTTCTTCATCTTCTCTAGTTACCAATAGATCGAATTGATCAGGTGAGTAAACTTGAAGATCAATACCTTCTTCCTTTGCCACCGCCATCAATCTATCTATTTCATAAATTTCAGGTTTTAACAAACTGGCAGAGTCTTTGTAAATGATCCAACCGCGCATACGAATTGCCCCTTGAGTAGCGGAATAAGAGGGTCGCTGTCGACACGAATCGTTAAGTGAAAACACCTAAGCAGGTTCGTGTATCACCGGCCCCCAAACAAAAGCGCGATTATGTGGACTCACCAGAAAACAGTACAGCAAAATAAATTTATCGACACAATCTAAAAAACTACTCACGATTTTCAAAGTAAGATTGTGTCCCGTGGGCTTCCAAGGCGCTCTCAATACGTTTTAATGCCAGTTTGTATACGGCATCTCGCATTTCAAGCCCTTCATCACTTCGCAGCTGCCACGCTGCTTCAAATGCATTCGATAAATATTGCGCCAATTTATCTTGCACAGTTTGCTCGTCCCAAGCCTCTCCTTGGCGATTCTGACACCACTCAAAATAGCTTACGATGACGCCGCCGGCATTAGCTAAAATATCAGGGATAACTATCACGCCCTGTTCATGCAAGATTTCGTCGGCGTCCGCCTCAATGGGTCCATTGGCAATTTCGACAATATATTTTGCTGATACTGCTTTGGCGTTATCTCGGGTGATTGCGCCGGATAGTGCTGCGGGCACCAAAATGTCCACATCCAGCGCAAGCAGCTCTTCATTACTCAGCACTTTATGTTCAACGCTTTCACATACTGAATCATCACAGTACACGGCTTTAAGCGCCTTATTGCGTTGCTTTTCTTGATAAATGCTTTCTATATCTAAGCCATCTTTACAGTAAATCCCGCCTTTTGAATCGCTTACTGCAACGACTTTATAACCCGCTTGCTGCAATAGCCTTGCACAGTGATAGCCACCGTTACCAAAGCCTTGAATAGCTACCGTTTGTTCCGCTTTATTCCAATTATTTTTTTCACTAAGCCGCTCTATCATTAAAAATGCACCGCGACCCGTGGCGGACTCTCGCCCTTCACTCCCTCCAAAAATAAGCGGTTTACCAGTGATCACGGCTGGACTTTTTTTACGGACGATTTTCTCGTATTCGTCCATCATCCAGCCCATAATCCTAGCATTGGTGTACACATCCGGAGCAGGAATATCTTGATCGGGTCCAATAAAATCAGCATTAGCTCTGATGTATGCTCGAGCAAGGCGCTCAAGCTCCATGGGACTTAGTGATTTAGGATCAACGGTTACGGCACCTTTACCTCCACCAAATGGCACGCCAACCGCTGCACACTTTAGTGTCATCCAAAGGGCTAAAGCTTGCACCTCACTCATATCAGATTCTTGATGGAAGCGTATTCCGCCTTTTGTTGGGCCTAGCAAATCATTGTATTGACAACGATACGCCTTAAAATAATCAAGCTTACCGTTGTCACGACGAATTGAAATGTTGCTCGACAGCGTTCTTTGAGGCTGGGCTAACGCTTGATAGGTAGACTCGTTAACTCCTGTTTTTTCGACTATATGGTTTAATCTTTTCAACGCGTCTTTTAGTAGATCCGTACTCATCCTTTCCTCGCTTATTTTTTAATTCAACAAGTAATTGTATGAGTGCCTGGCGCAAAAAGATCAAGTCCATCAACAGGGATTAATAATTATGCGATTTCCTCTAAAAAGTAGGAAGGTGTATCATTTGGTGCTAATAAAAAGCATTGTTTCTTCGCTCTAGTTAACGCCACATAGAATAAGCGTCGCTCTTCTGCGTCAGGAAATACCCCTTGTGCTGGTAAAAGCGCATCGACAAATGCTGGCGTTTTTACCTGTGACGGAAAGTTTCTATGCTTGAGACCAAATACTATCGTAAAGTCTGCTTCAGACCCTTTGGCACCGTGAAAGGTGTTATGTGAAATAATAAGCTCTGGATAGAGCTGCCGCCACTGCGCAATCTTTGATTTATCAGGTAATGCTCTGTGATTTCTTGCCAGTAAGGCAACGGAAGTTTTCCCTTCGTTGCGCTGCTCAATATGATTGAGCAGTTGTTGCGCCTGCGACAATTCGTCATCCACCATAACTTTCACCACCCCCTGCCCTGCCACGCCTGCGGTATGAGAAGTGATATGCTTGGTTATTTGTTCTGGATTGCGGCAAATAAACTCACTCGCCGTGTCTAAAATGGTTTGAGGATAACGGAATGTTTTATCCAAATATGTGGTCGTTGACTTACCAAAATACCGAGTAAACTCGGTAGTTAGGCGCATATCGCCACCACTAAAGCGATAAATAGCCTGCCAATCATCACCAACGGCGAACAATTGCGAGCCGGCTTTTTTATCTAGCAGCACCTGAATGAGCTTTGCCCGCACACGGGAGATGTCTTGAAATTCGTCGACCAAAATGAACTTCCACGGTGAAATAAACTGACCAGACTCTACGTAATAAATAGCCCGCTCCAGCATGTCATCGAAATCGATGCTAGATTCATTGCTTAAATACAGCTGATATTCCGCAAGAACTGGCATGATCACACTCATTTGATTGCTAAATTGCGTCAGCAGTTGCTCAACCTCCCCCATTATTTGAGCATGCTTCATCAATGGTAATACCTGACTTATCAGGTCTATTGCCTGTGACGCTTGCTGTGTGCTCGAACTTTTCAGAAATAGTGCAAAATCTCGCTCAAAGTGGCTTTCTTGTCGCAACGACTGCACGGTGTCTGCAATAAATTGTTTAAATAGTTTTTTATCCGTTGCTAGATTTGAAATTGTCGGCTTTTCCCCGGTAACCGCTTCGATGATCTGCATGCCAAGCGAATGAAAGGTAGAGCAATTTAAGGTATTACAGAGAGGCCGACAGCGCTGACGCATCTCCGTCGCGGCATCATTACCATACGCAAGCAACAACAGCTCATTCGCCTGAGCTAATTTACGATGCAAGAGATACCCAACTTTGGCCTTGATAACGCTTGTCTTACCCGTGCCTGCGCCAGCAAGCAGTAATTGCCTGTCATCCTGGATCACACAAGCCTTACGCTGAGCTAGCGTAAGGGGATTTGATTCAATGCTGTCAAAAAAGTTAGCGTCTTTTGCCAAGTAGTGTTCGACAAAAGCAGACTGAAACTCAGCAATATCACGCTCATTCCAAACTGCAATTTCTCGTACCGTTGCTACTTGAGGCTTTAACGAACTTGGTACGATATTGTCATCTAGGTGCTGCCAGCTGGACCATAAGGCACCGCAAACATGACGCACTAAACTTTGATTATGATGACTAAGATATCGACGCGTTAATAACTGCTCAATTTTACGAACTTTGACTTGCAAGTGCTTGCCATGGTGTAAAATCCACAGTCGTTGCAATTGTTGCACTAACTCATCTGCACCTTGATTTTTAACACTTAACACATAGGTCTCGTGACCCTGTTTGATCAGGACTTTTTGAGCAAGCCAACCACGCTGAGGTGCTGGTGGAACTGTCATAGCGCTAAAGGGGATGAAACTGTCAGCAGATTTCGACTTAAGGTGGAGGCCTTCTTTCGTACATTTGGCACCACGTACCCCATAAAACAGCCGACTAAAGAGATGTAATGCTATCAATTGGTCAATCAGACAAAGTAATTCCGTTGCAGCCATGCTAGCACGAAACCCAAAAACGCGCTTAATGAAATTTTGTCATCGCTATTTATTTTTTATTAATTTCAATGAACTAATCTAATACCTAGCTAACAGATTGTGCGACTCAATATTTGAGAAGGCAGGCGAATAAGGCCTGCACATCAACATATCAAGCAGCTGTTATTGTAGTTAGCTTTGTTTTAGCCGCTAACGTTGCTTTACCAACCAGTACGAGTACCACTGCACCAATAATCACAGGCGTAAATAAAAAGCTCCATCCCTCCAGTGCCAACATGATCAGTATTGGATTTGCGCCAGCCGGTGGGTGGGTGGTTTTTGTTACTAACATACTAAATACGCCAAGCCCCGTTGCTAATGCCAAAGTGAATTCGTTAACACCGATATACTGCGCAAAAATAATCCCGATTGTTGCGGTAATGATATGTCCAAAGATGACGTTTTTAGGCTGCGCTAGTGGACTTTCGGGCACACCAAATACCAGCACTGCCGTTGCGCCCAAAGGTGCCATTAAAAAAATATGCTCAGCACTTATCGTTTGACTAAACGCCAATATTGCAATTGCGATAAACGCCCCCGCTCCAGCAATTAAAGCAAGTTGTATTTCTCTCATTGTATTCTTTCCCTTTCCAAAAAGTAGACCAACTTGTCTACTCCGCAAATGGTAGACAAGTTGGTCTACTTCTGTCAACCTATAATCACGGTAATAAACATGGCTGACTGATGAGTACAAAAAGACAACAACTGATCGATTGCGCAATGGACCTGTTCTATCAACATGGCATTCATGCCATTGGCATTAACGAAGTATTAAAGTCATCTGGCATTGCTAAAAAAACCCTGTACAACCATTTTGAGAGTAAAGAGGCACTGGTGCTTGCAACACTTGAGCAGCGGCATCACCTATTTATATCTTGGTTATCTCGTTGCCTCGAAAATGCTCGAACGAATGAACAGCTCACAGAGCAGCTATTTTCAGCGCTAGATCAGTGGATTAATAACAAAGTGGCAGTGCTGGGCGATTTCCGTGGTTGTTACTTTATCAACACGGCGGCAGAATTTGGTGAGCTTACCAATCCAATAAATCAACTATGCCAGCGGCACAAACTTGCGGTAAAAGCGTTACTCAAACAATCGTTCAACGACGCTGATGATGCCGCTGTCGAGCGCCTGTTTCTATTGAGCGAAGGGATTATTTCAACGGCCTATACCTGCCACGATACGGACGTGGCCAAGCGGGCACTCAAGAATTAAGGTATTTCTCCACTTCTGTAAAGCAAGATGCAAACTTGCTTGGCACAAACTCGATAATGTCATACCGAGCCACTTCGGCGACATAAAAGGGATCTTGACGAACAATATCAAGTAGCTCAGTTTTACTACTCGCCTTTGCCAAAATCACCCCACCAGTTCGTGGGATTTTTCTGCCAGAGGCGATAAAAGTACCATTGGCATAGAAGCGATCTAAAAACGCAATGTGAGGGGCGAGCAGCGGCTCTACCAGTTCAATTTCGGTAACATAAGTAAGGTTAACAATAAATATTGAAGCTGACATTAAACTATTTTCCTGTGAGATTATGGTTCTGATTTGGGTGCTTTTTTACGTTGTTCTTGTTTGGCTTTAGCGACATTTTTAAAAACGGGTGGTGGAATAGGAAAAATAGAGATGAGCGGCATTAAAGCCAAAAATAGATAAGCGCCTTTTGGCATTTTTTTGGCCCATAGCACGACCTTAAAAAGTAAAAAGGACGCGATAAAGATCGCCGTAAATAACAACAATACTTCTGTGATCCCTATATCCATTATTATCTTCTCATCTACTCAATAAGCTGGATATGGAGATAAAATGGGTAAAAAGCAAGCGACGTAAAACAAATAAGATAAGAACGAAAAAAGGCCCCGTGGGCCTTTGGATTTTAGTTACTTTGGGATAATCTGCGATCAGTACAGCATCGCAGAAACTGTGCTGTGATTATCAATCGCCATCGCGATACTTAGGACTGTGATATTGGCTATTGAGAATGCAAATACTTGCCTCGCCCAACCATGTAAATCTAAGTCTCTTTGGTATCCTTTTAGCGCCATCAATAACCACCAAAAACTGGTTGTACAGGCCACCGCCATAAATGCTATGCCGGTATAACCGCTAAGCGGCAGTAACATCACCACCAGTGCATAAATAGCGATATACAAAACAATGTGATGCTTGGCCTTTTCAATACCTTGCGCGACTGGCAACACCGGAATATTCGCGGCCCGGTAATCTTCAAAACGGAAAATCGCAATGGCATAAGAGTGCGGCATTTGCCAAAGACAAAACATCAATAATAAAATGGCAGCGCCAGAGTCAAACACCCCGCTTACTGCGCAGTAACCAACCACAGGAGGCACTGCCCCTGACAGGCTACCAACCACCGTGCCATACACTGAGTTTCGTTTCATGTATAAGCTGTAAACACCGACATAAATAAAAAACCCAAATGCGGCAAAACCCAGCGCAATCCAATTGGTGAAATAGGCTAAGAGCCCAAAGCCAGATAATCCGAGTACCAGACTATGTGACAGTGCAGCGACTGAGGAAATTTCCCCAGTTACTGTCACGCGAGTTTTAGTACGGGCCATTGCCGCATCGATATCCCTGTCGATGACATTGTTAACTACACAACCTGACGCAACGACTAAAGATAGCCCCAGTAGAGTCAAGGCAAATAGCAGCCAATCAACTTCACCTCGAGAGGCCAATAAAAAGCCTCCTGCGACTGAAATCAAGTTTCCCATAATGATCCCAGGTTTTGTCACCTGAAAATAACGACGCAGCATGAGTACTCTCCTGTTAATACATCATCATGGCGTTCGATTCGTAGATGATCCAGACCGACAGCCCCACTACCATCACAATAATCAACGCACTAAAGATAAAGGAAAGCGTGCTTGCCTTGCCTTCTTCCGTAACAAAGTTCAGGTGTAAAAAGTACTTCAGGTGCACCCAAATTTGCACTAACGCCGTTGTCACTAACGTCCAAAATGTCGTGCTAGATGACAAGCTTCCACTCATCACGGCAGCAAAAGGAATGGCTGTCAAAATAACGGATAGTACAAAACCAATTAGATACGACTTCACACTACCGTGGCTGTCGTGTTCATGCTCATGAACATCCATCTGTGCTAACGCTTTAGATTCACTATGGCTCATTACATTGCCCCCATTAAATAAACAACGGTAAATACACAGATCCACACGATATCTAAAAAGTGCCAGAACAAGCTTAAGCAGCTCAAACGCGTTACCGTTTGTGGCTTAAGACCACGACGTGTCACTTCAATCATCATCACAGTCATCCAAATCAAGCCTGCCGTCACGTGCATGCCGTGCAGACCCACCAATGAGAAGAAAGAAGTCAGAAAAGCACTATGCTGCGGTCCATGACCATGTACTATTAAGTGATGGAATTCATACACTTCCATACCAATAAACACCGCACCAAAGGCAAATGTCACCGCAAGCCAAGATAAGGTTTGCGACTTTTTCTGTTTGTTTGCCGCTATCATGGCAAACCCAAAGGTAATACTACTTAACAGTAGGGCCGCGGTTTCAACCGCAACAAAACCCAGCTCGAATATGTCTTTGCCAGACACCCCGCCTGCCGTGTTCATGTACAACACGGCATAAGTTGCAAAGAACGAAGCAAACAACAAACAGTCCGTCATCAGATATAGCCAAAAACCGAATACGGTATTTGAACCTGTGTCATGATCTGCATGCTCGTGAGCATCTTCTAACGCATGCAGCGTAGCGGGAGTAATTGCACTCATGAATTAACCCTCCTGTAATGCGCGAGAAAGGTGGGCAGACTCAATCTGCTCAATCTCGTCAACCTGAACATAATAATCAACGTCGCTGGTGTAACAACGCTTAATAAATACCGCGATAGCACTGACAAAACCCACCGCCGCTAACCACCAAATATGCCAAATCATGGCAAAGCAAAACATGGTCAATGACGCGCTGATAAGCACTCCAGCCGGGGTATTTTTTGGCATGTGAATAGGCTGATAATGTGCAGGCTTTTGATATGCCTGTCCCTGCTCTTTCATTTCTGTCCAAGCGTCAATATCGTCAACTACAGGGGTTTTCGCGAAATTGTAGTACTGCGGAGGAGAGTCCGTTGACCATTCCAGAGTATGCCCATTCCACGGATCGCCTGTGGTGTCTTGCAATTGCTCGCGGTTTTTGTAGCTCACCACTAGCTGTACCACTTGGAAAATTATCCCAAACATAATGATAAAGGCACCAATACAGGCGATGTATAGCCAAATGTTCCACGCTGGCGTGTTGGTATGATTAAGACGACGTGTCATGCCCAAGAAGCCGAGCACATAAAGCGGCATAAAGGCCACAAAAAAGCCAACCAGCCAGCACCAGAATGAGGCTTTCCCCCAACGCTCATCAAGCTTGTAACCCATAACTTTAGGGAACCAGTAAGCAAAACCCGCTAGATAACCAAACACTGCCCCACCGATAATGGTGTTATGGAAATGTGCAATTAGGAAAAGACTGTTGTGCAGCACATAATCCGCGCCAGGAATTGCAAGCAGTACGCCAGTCATCCCACCTACGGTAAAGGTCACCATAAACCCTAACGTCCAAAGGACCGGCACCGTGATCCGCAAACGACCGCGATACATGGTAAATAACCAGTTAAAGAGTTTTACCCCCGTCGGGACCGCAATGACCATCGTCATGACCCCAAAGAAAGCATTAACATTGGCGCTTGAACCCATAGTAAAGAAGTGATGTAGCCAAACAATGAAGCCCAAAATAGAAATCGCACCGCTGGCATACACCATCGACTTATAGCCAAACAGGCGTTTGCCTGTAAAGGTTGAAATAATTTCTGAGAAAATCCCAAACGCAGGCAAAATCAAAATATAAACTTCAGGGTGACCCCATGCCCAGAACAGATTGATATACATCATGGCATTACCACCGGCTTCATTGGTGAAGAAGTGGAAATCCATATAACGGTCAAGCGTTAGCATCGCCAGCACCGCAGTAAGAATTGGGAAAGACGCAGCAACTAGGATATTTGCCCAAGTACAAGTCCAAGTAAAAATAGGCATTTTCATTAGCGTCATGCCAGGTGCACGCATCTTAAATACGGTTACCAAGAAATTCACGGCAGTGAGCAATGTCCCAAGCCCGGATATTTGCAGTGCCCAAATATAGTAATCCACCCCGACGCCGGGACTAAACGACAACTCCGACAATGGCGGATACGCCACCCAACCGGTTTTTGCAAACTCACCAAATGCCAAGGACAAGTTGATCAGAATTGCCCCGCCCGCCGTCAACCAAAAACTGAGGTTATTCAAAAACGGAAAAGCAACATCTCTAGCACCAATTTGCAGTGGCAAGATGATATTCATCAAACCAATCATAAATGGCATCGCCATAAAGATGATCATGATCACCCCGTGTGCAGTGAAGATCTGGTCATAGTGCTCAGGAGGTAAGTAACCGGCAGCGCCGCTTGTGGCCATCGCCAACTGTGTACGCATCATGATGGCGTCGGCAAAACCACGCATTAACATAATTAATGCCAAGATAATGTACATCACGCCTAGGCGTTTATGATCGATTGAAGTAATCCAATCGTGCCACAGCACGCCCCATTTTTTGTGTTTTGTGACCATTGCCGCCACAATTAGACCAACAACCGCCACCACAGCTAACGTCACCATAATGATGGGTTCGTGATAAGGGATTGCCTCTATGGATAATTTACCAAACAACGACATAATTACTCCTCAGCCTTGCCGTGATGTGGATGCGCAGCATGCTCTGGCTTGGCGTAATAACTCATTTCGCCATGGCCCTGCATGTATTTCATAACTATGGTGTGGAATAAGCCCTGCTCTACCGAACCAAAATATTCAACGGGGTGATATTCCGAAGGCTCAGCCAGCTTCGCATAACGACCTGCGGTTAAAGCGTCGCCGTTTGCTTTGACATCGGCAACCCAGTTATCAAAACTTGCTTGATCTTTGGTCGCAATGGCATCGAACTTCATACCCGTAAAGCCCGCTCCACTGTAATTAGCAGAAAAGCCTTTGAACGTCCCCGGCTCGTTGGCAATCAGGTGAAGCTGTGTTTCCATCCCAGCCATCGAGTAGATTTGGCTACCAAGCTGTGGAATGAAAAAAGAGTTCATGGTGCTTTCGGAAGTGATTTTGTACTCCACTGGTACATTCGCTGGAAACACCAACTCATTCACTGTAGCAATGCCTTGCTCAGGATAGATAAATAACCACTTCCAGTTTAGCGATACCACCTGAACAGTGAGGTGTTCACCCTTACCTTCCAACGGCTTGTACGGATCAAGTGATTGTGTAGAGCGCCAAGTGATAACCCCAAGTACAATAATAATCACAATCGGAATGGTCCAAACCACGGCTTCTATTTTGTTAGAGTGAGCCCATTTAGGTGCATAGATCTCGTGGTCACGACCGTCTCGGTACTTCCACGCAAAATATAAGGTAAGAATAATAACTGGTACTACAACGAGTAACATCAGTACAGTGGCAATGATGATCAAGGCCTTCTCATCCATGCCAATTTGCCCCTTGGGATCTAAAATGCCACCACTACAGCCGGTGAGCATAAGCCCCAATGAAGCGAACGCATAATTCACAACACTACGTTTATTCAATTGATTACCCTTCAACGATAAGCTGCGGCTCGAACTTCAAGCACGCTGAGTATCTATTTGTGCAAGCTATGCTGCACAAGCTCGAATTGCACTGTATCCATCAGGGAAAATGCATTAGTGAAGGGAAATGCTCCTTTGATACCAGTCACTAACCATTTACCAAATAATCGATACAGTAAACGGACAATCACATTTGCTAAGCTTACAATTCTCCCTAAAAGGACTGTAAGTAGCCGATTAATGTAATTGAAACTGAATTGCTGACTGCTGATCCAAATCGCGTAAATCAAACGCCCTGGACTCAAATATTGCGATTACGCAAACAGACAGCGGTATCAAAAAGGAGGAGCACGACAACCATGTGCGCTAGGCACCGGTTGAGGTTGAATAGCCTCAGTAGAGGCGAATGCCGTTTTACGCAGGACAACGCCAGCGCGTGTAGGCAAAATAGTATGGAAAACTAACCAATAAAGACCTATCAATAATTGTAATGACAAGATAGGCTGAGCCCAAAACTCTCCGAGCATCACCAAAACAGAGTCAGGTAGTGAATTATCTGCAAAAAGTGCTTCTAATTCAGCTACATCACCTAGCATGCCAGTGAATAATAATGCCGCGTTAAACATCATCAATGCGCTTAGCACACTGAAAATACGACCGAATAACTGCGCACGCGTCATCGCACAACCTTGATAGGTTGTGTCGTTAGTAGTAGCAGTTTGTCGAGCATAGCTTAACAGTGGCACAGATTATCCTGATGTTTTTATCTTGATAGAATTGATTAGTTCAGAACTTTCAGTCTAAACTGAAAATTCGCAGCGAGTATAACAAAGTCGCTATTCGATTCAAGCGATATCTGCAATGATCTATATCAAATTTTCTTAATCTACCTCTAACTTTCTCCCTTCCCTAAGACAAAATACTTAAACACACTTATTAGAAATAGTTCTCATTCACAATCATTTACAAAACGTGAATATTAACATTTTAATTAACTATCAATTAGATAGCCGTCTGCACGGCTTAACGCCTCATTCATCTTTCATTCATACTATTTATTTTTGGTTCGTTCTAAGTATGATCCTCGCCAACTGACATCGCTGTCATTTTAACTAATTCTTTGTTACTAGAGGAACTCATGAAGCAGCTGAATAAACTCTTAGGTTTGATGAAAGTGCCCAATAAACTCAGACTCAGTCTGCTTTTGTCTGTCGTGATCATTACCCTTGTGCAACTCTCATCAGCACTCGTTTTACGAGACAGCTTAACGCAAGAAAGACGTATTAATGCAAAAAACTTAATGGAAACCACAATTGCACAACTTAATATGGTTGCCACCGAGGCCTCGCTCACCCCACAACAAAGACAAGAAAAAATAAAAAAGCTCATTGATGCCGCACGCTATGGTGATGCAGGTTACTTCTTCTTATTTGACCTAGATGGGAATATGGTAACACACCCCATTAAGCCACTGCTCAATGGCACCTCAATGACTCACCATCATGAACGCTTTATTCGCGAAGCATTCAGCCAGTTCGTCGTCATTGCGAATCAAAATCAACAAGGCTTTGCCCAATATCAATGGCCAAAACCGGGGACAAAGGAGCTTGAGGGCAAGCTCTCTTATATTGCTAACTTAGGGCACTATAACTGGGCAATTGGAACAGGCATTTACCTTCAAGACGTTGAAGAGCAATTTTATGACCGCCTCATGTTGATGACTGCTGAAACGCTCGGCTATACGATATTACTTATTTTTCTCTCTAGCTTGATCAGCAAAAATATTACCAAGCCACTGGATAAGCTCACCCGCACTATGGGACTTATTTCAGCGCAAAAAGACCTCACCATTGCACTGAAAAGCCACGGAAAAGACGAGCTTGCCCAAATGGCTATCGCATTTAATAAAATGAACTCGCATTTTCGTGATGTACTGCATGATATCAACGAAAACACCCATTCTTTGGCTTCCCAAGCAGAGGAATTATCCTGTATTACCGAGCAGATCCAAGCTGGTATTGGACAACAAAACAGTGAAACAGAATCGCTGCAAAACCGCATGCAATCGCTTAATCAAGTGGCACAAGCTGTCAATAATGAGTCAAAGCGTGCGCTTGATAAAGTGACAGAGACAACCACACTGACGACCCAAGGGCTGACGCATGTAGACGAAAATGTGGCTGTCATAGCGCATGCCTCTCGTAGCGTCGACTCAGCGCAACAAGCTGTGCTCGAACTACAACGCTCATCAACCGAGATTGGTGCAGTACTTGATGTTATTAAAAAAGTGGCAGATCAAACTAACTTATTAGCATTGAATGCGGCCATAGAGGCTGCGAGAGCAGGAGAACAAGGTCGTGGTTTTGCCGTGGTGGCCGATGAGGTAAGAACACTGGCCCAGCGTACGCAACAATCTACCGATGACATTCAAGCGATCATTGATAAACTGCACAATGGCGTCGCCACAACCGTTGAAGAAATGGAGAGCTGCCGTGCAGCATCCGAACAAAGCCTCAAAGTGAGCCAAGAATGTAAGCACGCACTAGAGCAAATCAACCTCTCCATCGCAACCGTGCATGATATTAACGTTAATATCGCCACTTGGAGTGAAAAGCAATCCGAAGATCTTAATGACATGACTGACAACATCAGTGGTATCGCAACAGTGGCAAACCAAACCGCCCTTGGCGCTGAACACACCAAAGCGTCGAGCCAGCAATTAAGCGAAATGTCACAACGACTCTCGCAAATGGTCAATGAATTCAAGGTGTGACCTTGCACCTATTCGCATAGGCGGAAGTGCGTACTTCCGCTGAGAAATGTCGGGCAGCAAGGGGGGGTTAGCGCGCCAGTCACAAACTGCTCGGCGGGTAAACCGTCTCCTACCAGACTGGTTTTACTTCGGAGTAGGAGCTGCTTTACGCAGCGATCTTTAAAAGCCATCGCCACACAACCCCACCCAACAAAATCCACAGCGATTAATCAGCATAAGGGTAATGAACATGACGCTGCTCTTGTAATTTCATACCCAAATATTCAAAGGTTCCCACCAGCATCTCAGTAAATGGTGCCGGTGCTTTCTCTTGGCATGAGGTTGATAAAATCGAAAACTGCTTTTCACGTAGCGTTCTAAGCTCCGGCTTTAACGCTTCTATGTCCATAAAGTCGGTTATTCTGTCGATAAATGCCTTCATTCTGGGTGTCACTGCATACCAATAAACGGGGGATGCAAAAATGATGTGCTCAAAACCAAGTACCCATCTAAAAAGGTTAACAAAGTCATCATCACTGTGAGAGTGTTTGTAGCAATACTCACCAATTTTATAACGGTCTAAATAGATGAGCTCAGCTCTTTTTTCTTCTGCTAGTGCCTTTGCAGATTGGTAGGTATTTCCATTGGGGTTTGAGCTTGAGTAAATAACGACTGTTTTCATAATCTTCAATTCCAGTTGCACTAATAATAAATTGGGTGCTACCTTAAAACCTCACCTTAAGTTAAGGTAAAGTACTAATTTATGAAAACTGAAAAATTATTAAGAGACGAGCCCAACCTCAGTGTCGGTAAGGTTGCCCAAAGAGCTGACGTTGCGGTGTCTGCTCTGCATTTCTATGAGAACAAAGGGCTTATTCGTAGTTGGCGTAATAACGGTAATCAACGCCGTTATAAAAAGGATGTGTTGCGTCGAATTGCCATTATTAAAGCTGGCCAAAAAATGGGGATAACCCTAGGGGAGATAAAAGAAACCCTTGATACTCTGCCCGACTCAAGAACACCAACTAAAGCGGACTGGGCCAAACTTTCTACAGCCTGGCAAGCAAAGCTGGACGAAAAAATCGCTTACATGCAACGTTTAAGAGACTATGTCGATGGTTGCATTGGCTGTGGCTGTTTGTCGATGAAATCATGCCCTATCTACAACCCCGATGACATCGTTGCCAAAGAGGCTAACGGTGCGGTGTGGTTGGATGAGCCAGACAAAGCAAATAAAGCAAAATCTTGTTATGATAGCGAAAACCATTAAATAGGACACAATAATGAAAAAGACTGCCTTGTGCATGGCGCTAGCCATGGCAATGGGCCTGACTGGCTGCTCACTTTCTCCTTCGTCTGTCGAGACGACGCCTTCAGCTTCACAGCAAACAGTAGCAACAAATGCACAATTCGCTGACTTTTCTCAGCAGTTTATCAATGACTTATGGAAACAGTACCCAGAAGCGTCGCTCTGGGCAGGCTTTGGCAAGTACGACGATATTATCACTGTACCAACCCAAGCGACTCGTGATGCAAGTGTTGCCTTCTCTCAGGCGCAACTGGCTAAGTTACAACAGTTCGACCTTGCTAACTTAAGCAATAGTCAAAAAATCGATTATCACTTGATTGAAAATCGCCTAAAACGCGATATCTGGCATATTGAAACCTTCAAAAGCTGGCAGTGGAATCCGTCAAACTACAATGTTTCTTATGGCTTTGCGACGATACTCAATAGCCGCTTTAAAACGGATGACGAAAAGCTCAAGCTCGTTTTAGCACGTCTTCAATATGTGCCAGCGTATTATGAAGCAGCACAAAACAATATTAACAATCCAACGCTCGAATATACTCAGCTTGCGATTGCACAAAACCAAGGCGCATTTAGTGTATTAAACGACGAGTTGCTTGATAAACTCGCGACTTCATTATTAACAGCCGAGGAAAAAGCCCTATTCAAGCAGCGCTTCGCTGCCGCGAAATCTGCCATCAATGGATATGTATCTTACCTTAGCAACCTTGAAAAAGAGTTAAGCGAAAACGGTAATGCGCGCTCATTTAGAATTGGTGAGAAGCTGTACGAAGAAAAATTTGCCTTTGATATTCAGTCTGGCTACACCGCCAAGCAAATGTATGAAAAGGCAATGGCCGACAAAGCCCGTGTTACTAATGAAATGGTTAAGATTGTTGATCAACTCTGGCCAACGTATTTTGCTGACAAGCCACGCCCAAAATCTGACATTGATGCGATTGCCACGCTTATCAAGCACCTTTCAGTCAAACACGTAAAGCGTGAAAACTTTGTGAGCGAAATCAAGGCGCAAATTCCAGAGCTTGAAAAGTTTGTGATGGAAAAGGATCTCATCACGCTAGACCCTGAAAAGCCGCTAGTTGTTCGCGAAACGCCTGAATATATGCGCGGCTTTGCTGGCGCTTCAATCAGTGCTCCGGGCCCATACGACAAAAAGGAGAACACCTATTATAACGTGTCTCCGCTGGACTCAATGAGCGACGAGCAAGCTGAATCGTATCTACGTGAATACAACCATTGGATCCTGCAGATCCTAAATATTCATGAAGCCGTGCCAGGCCATTACACTCAGTTGGTTTACTCTAACGAATCTCCGTCTTTGGTGAAGAGTATCTTAAGCAATGGCGCGATGATTGAAGGATGGGCAGTATACACTGAGCGCATGATGCTAGAAGAAGGCTATGGTAACTTTGAGCCTGAAATGTGGTTAATGTACTACAAGTGGAATCTACGTGTGATCTGTAACACTATCCTAGATTACGGTATCCAAGTAAAAGGAATAAGCAAAGAAGAAGGCTTAGATCTGCTGATGAATGGGGCTTTCCAAGAGCGTGCAGAAGCCGAAGGTAAATGGCGCCGTGCAACCTTGAGCCAAGTACAATTAACCAGCTATTACTCTGGTTATCGCGAAATTTACGACTTCCGTGAAACGCAAAAACAAAAGCTTGGAAAGGAATTTGACTTAAAGACATTCCACGAAGAGTTCTTAAGCTTTGGTAGTGCTCCGGTGAAGTATATCCGCCAGTTAATGGCAAAGTAACATAATAATGTCGGCCTCATGGCCGGCATTAATTTTCGAAAAATTGATATCACCCGTTAGTCGGCCTTTAGGCCGACTAACGTTTAAACCTAAAGGGTACCCTTTAAACCCAAAGACTGCCCTTTAAACGTTGGGGGGATTGTCGACCTAAAGGTCGACCTACTTTACTATCTTCATTTCATCTAACAGGTTTTGTGCATTATCAACCTTGTCCATTACCCATAACATGTAACGCGAATCAACATGAATTGAGCGGTTTAGGTTTTTATCGTAATCCCAGTCACCAATAATGCTTTCATATACACCGTCAAACAGTAAACCTACTAACTCCGCTTTCCCGTTTAAGGTAGGCGAACCTGAGTTACCACCTGTGGTATCCACGTTAGAAAGGAAATTCACCGGTACGGTATTCATGCCACCTGTATATTGACCATATACTTTTTCGCGGATCAACTGCTGTTGCTTTTTCGGCGCGTTAAATGGTTCAACATCGGTATTTTTAGCCAGTAACCCTTCAAGCGAAGTAAATGGCGTTGCCACTAAGCCATCTTGCGGTGAGTAGCCACCTACCGTACCGTATGTGACACGGAGTGTGCTATTAGCATCTGCGTAAACTGGCTTATTTTGCGACTTGTTGTAAGCAATAATGGCTTCCATCAAAGCTGGACGTGCAGATTGCTGCTTACCAGTCAATTCTTTTTCTTCATCTTCGATTTGCTTCATCACTGCAAAAATCGCTTTTGCATATTTAATGAATGGATCAGAGCTTTGATTTAACTGCTCAAGCTCTAAATCTAACATCCAAAGACGGGCTTTTTCATCAGCAAGCTTAGAGTTAGCATACATCTCATCTAGCAGCGCTTGGTGTTTTGCTTTATTGAAGCCGCTTTCGAGTTGAAGCTGCTTATCGACTTCAGTTAAACGCGCTTCTTTTGGCAAGGCTGCATAAAGCTCCATGAAGTAAAGCATAATCGCTTTATCAACTGTTTCATCATAGCGGCGCGTCATACGCTGAAGCCCCGCTTTGATTTTTGGCATATCACGTTCTTGATAACCACTCTCACGCTCAGCATCAGGCTTTTGTTTTTCAACCGCCAAGCGATAAAGCTTACGCGCAGTAGACATCATTTGCGAACGGTGGATATAGCCAACCATCATATCACGCTCATAATGAGCTTGAGATTGAGCAACCAACTCGCTCAATTCGTTTAGCACGGCGCCATACTTTGCTTTACGGTCTGCATCGGCATTGATCCAAGTGCTAAGATCGCGCTCAAATTGCTGCTTGCGGCTATACATACTGCCTTTTTTGAAGCTTTCAATCATAGAGCCAAAGTTTTTGATGTAGTTGTTGTAACCTGCAATGGTGCTTTCATAGGCGATACGAGCTTGCGACCCTTCTGGTGCATTTTCTTCAATTAGTGCCACATACTTTGAGTTATGTTTACGTACCATGGGGTAAACCGTGTTAAACACATAATCTACTTCAGAAGCAATGCGATAACGGTTGGTACGACCCGGATAACCCGTCACCATTACAAAGTCGCCCTCTTGCACGCCTTTTGCACTCACACTCAAGAATGACTCTGGGTTGTAGGGTACGTTATCTTTAGAAAACTCAGCGGGTTTACCATCTTTACCCACATATGCACGGTAAAAAGCAAAGTCGCCAGTGTGACGAGGCCACATCCAGTTATCTATATCGCCGCCATATTTGCCCACGCCCATCGCTGGCGTGTATGCCAGACGGACGTCTTTTATCTCTAGCGATTTAATGAGGTAATATTCCAATCCACCATGAAAGGTATAAACATTACAGCGATAGCTTTCATCTTGCTCACACTCGGCAACAAGCTGTTTGCGCTTACTGTCAATGGCATCAAAACGTGCTTTACCGGTCAGTGAGTCCGTCCCAGCATTAACTTTATCCGTTACGTTCGACACTTCTTTTGTCACATAAACGCGTGAGCCCGGTGCCGCCGGCAAGTCTTCACTTGGCTGTTTTGCTAAAAAGCCATTCTCAAGAATATTGTTATCTGTTGTTGAATTGTATTGAATAGAGCCGTATGCACAGTGATGGTTTGTCACAACCAGACCTTTAGGAGAGACAAATGACGCCGTACAGCCACCTAAGCTAATCACCGCATTCATCGGGAACTCAGTGAGTTTTGAAATTGACTTAGCATCAATCTCTAGTCCTTTAGACTTTAAAATAGATTCAAGTTCAGGTAGTTGATGTGGTTGCCACATGCCTTCATCGGCAGCAACGTACTGAGAAAAGGCCAACACCATGGCCGCGGAGATAGCTTTAACACGCATATTCCAATCCTAAATGTTATATTATTTTAATTGCGGTCAGTAATGTGACCCAAGATAGCGCCAAATAGCAATTTATTTCGGTGGAATTCGATAAACCGATGTAAACAACCATGCAGAAAGTACCAAGATAAAACGCCTAGTTTTCACTTTTTTAGCGAAACATTTCATCGGTTAATTCAAAGGGTTCCCAAGTCGCTTGTGCCGAACCAATTTCTTCTAAAATGCGTCCTTCCACGCCATCAAACGGTGCATTAGAAATCCACATTTTTACTTCACCCTTTTCACCAAACCCAAAAATGATGAATGGATTCACATCATCATCAACACGTCCTGATGCAAATGTAACAGGAGTCAATTCGTCAATTATATGGTAGGCTTTCTTCCGCTGAACTTTGAATGAAGCTCTGTAGAGTTTTGCTTGCTTGTAGTCTCGCCATTCAACATCCACTTTATGTGGGATTTCAGCACCCCAAAACGATCCTTTTTTCTGAGCATTTCCCCAACAACAGCCTATCGCTCCTGCAGGTGGAGAAAATTTATCATCAAACACTATTTTGACCATCAAGTCACTATTTTCATAAGCTGAAATACCTATATCCAACTGTGCTAGCTCGGTATGTGAAGAGCAACTGCAAAGCAGTATTAATGCCAGTAAAACAGTAGAGAGCTTATTGAACATCCTTTTCTCCAATTCGAACATCCCTAGTCTCATTTGTTTTAGATATTAACTTTGGATTGTGGGCACTTATCTAATTAAACATTTCATCGGTTAATTCAAAGGGTTCCCAAGTCGCTTGTGCCGAACCAATTTCTTCTAAAATTCGTCCTTCGACGCCATCAAACGGTGCATTAGAAATCCACATTTTTACTTCACCCTTTTCACCAAAACCAAAGATAATCTGAGGGACAAGATCTTCCTTTACCTCTCCCGTGCGGAAGGTAATACTAGGCAGGTTTTTTGCGATTTTGTATGCTTTATCACGTTGTACACTGAACTCAGCGTTGTAATGCCTTCCTTGTTTATAATCCCACCACTGCGCTTTCACTTTATGCGGGATTTCAGCTCCCCAAAACGTACTATTTGCATTAGCATTACCCCAACAACAACCTATTGAGCCTGCTGGTGGAGAAAACTTATCATCAAACACTAATCTAACCATAAGGTCACTATTTTCGTAAGAAGATACACCAATCCGCAACTTATCCAATTCTGTACTTGAAGAGCAACTGCAAAGCAGTATTGCTGCCAATAAAACGGTATAGAACTTATTGTTCATCCTTTTCTCCAAATTGATTTATTTCCATTTTTAAATGCTTTCCAAATTTGTACCTGCGGTAGCGCTTTTGCATTATTGTAAAACATTTCCCTTTGTCCATTTTCAGTCACGTACTTTGCTTTTGTTTCCTCACCGTGAGCCAATTTATCTGTAAATCCCGAATACCTAGAACTAATATGGATATAATGCTCGTATAGTTTCTGCCAAGCTTGGCTTGCTGGCCCAGCTTTAAGAGCTTTAGGTACCAAAGTTGCGACCTTGTTGCTAAGTTCATAAGGGTAGATACTTTGAAGACGCGCCATTTCTTTTAGCGGAACGCCATGTTGAATCGCCTCGTTATACATTTGGTGCAGTCCATAATGGGCAAGGGTATTATCTATTTTACGTCTCCAAACAGGCCGGTATGTGGTGTAAAAATCCTTATCTCTTCCCGAGCGACTAGCACCATACCTTAGCCTTTTAAAGCGGTAGACCATATCCACATTAATGCCAGGCCACTGATATTTATGTTCAATTGCTAATTTCGCTTGTTGCACTTTTGCTTCATGCTCTGGATTTCCGGGAATACCACGAATGCGCTTTAAAGGATACTCAATATCAATACTGATAGGGGCATACCCGCCTCCAATATCAGAATGAACACCTGGCAAGTAGACTTCCTTATGGTTAGCAAACAAACTACCATCCTTATTTTTTAATGAGCTTAGTGGGAATTTATCACGCCGCTCATCCCAAGCCGTTAAGTGATATACAGCCCCTGCACTGGCTTGATTAAGATCGAGTCTAACCGCATCGTCTAACTCATCTTTCGCATACAGCTCACCATGATCATTATCTCCATCCCCTCCAATAGACGCGACGGTATCGAAAATCCCAACAAAGCGAAATACCACTTCTTTATCGGCTAGTCTAGCATCCTGGTTCTCCCTCATTTTATTGACTAAATTAGTAAGTGCTCTTGCTGCCGCAGCGCCTCGACTAAAGCCAAAGCAATCAAGTAATACCGTGCTACAAAGACTAATTGAGCTTTTACTCTTAATGAACGTCTCGATTACATCTATGACTTCTATCAACCTTTCATCAAATGAGTAGGCAACGGCTAAATCAATTGTACTATTATCTTCTCCTGCCTTAGTGCCTACGCCTTCGACATAATGTTTAAAATGAAATTTATCATCCATTTCATACAACTCATGGAGCTTAGCGATATTCGTCGGCTCTTTATCATCAAATGGGTCCAAAATATCGTTGTACTTGTTGTTGCCTGTACCATCAAAGAAGATCCCGATACTCGGTGGCTCGCTAATAAAATATAGGTGTACATTACCCTCACCTGACACTCTGTGTTTAATCAGCTGCACTCCACCCTCAGCGCCAATCTTAAGTGCTTTTACTTTTTCTATATCAAGTAGGTCTGCATAGGGCACATTGTTAAAAAGCACCTGCTCCGGCACACCCAAGATTTTTGCTTTTAGACTATAGCGACCATCTTCACTCAACTTGCCGAATATCAAAGGCGTTTGTGTTGTCCCTTCAGAAGCTCTGGACAATGTGGGAGTATTAGCACCTAGGATCACAAAACTCACCGCCAACTCCCCTTCCAGCGACACCAATATGCGCTTTTCAGCCACCTCAGGTGATTTATCGACGTTAATCGAGGCCAATACCTGTTCAACCGGTGTTAACGGGTCTAATTGGCTTGCGCCAATGGGCTGATTAGGATCAACCCCACCACTGCTTGTAAAGGCATTGTTTCTAATCTCTGCTTTGAAATAAGACTTGCGTTTAACGATGATTAGCTGCTCTCTAGAACCGGCAGCACTGCCAGACCTTACACTTTGTAAGCCCTTTTTGATCTTTATAAAAACACGAGTAAATTCGTCACGCTTAACATGGCGCCAATTATGTCTTTGTTGCAATACTATCCAATCACTGGCATGAGGCTTTAGTTGCGTTCTAATTTCTGACGGTAAATGAGCGGTTGTGGTATGGGGTGGTAAGACTTCCAGCTCATCGATTTGTTGGTCAATCAACCAATTATGTTTTTCTTCAACTATTTTCATCCTTGTTCACCAGAGTTAGTTTTTTATACCATCCTTTCGCATTAAAACAGGCTAACATTCAACCACCCAATTGGTAAATAAAATTTAATAAAATCGTAAACAAAACATCTTATGGCGATAAGTTTTCAACGCCTAGGTCTTTGCTATATCAGCTGCAAAAGTAATGTGTGAGTTAGCCAAACTTTTTACATCATTTGTCACCCATAAATGATAGGATCGCCGCAATTGTCAGTAATGAGTCAAATTTATGCTTTCGTGTAACAACATCACTATGCAGTTTGGTGCAAAACCACTGTTTGAGAATATTTCCGTTAAGTTTGGTGACGGCAACCGCTATGGCCTAATAGGCGCTAACGGCTGCGGTAAATCCACCTTTATGAAAATCCTAAGCAAAGAGCTAGAGCCAAGTGCAGGTAACGTAAACTACGATCCAAACGAGCGCATCGCTAAGCTAAATCAGGATCAATTTGCCTACGAGCAATATACGGTTGTAGACACAGTGATCATGGGTCATAAAGAGCTGTGGGAAATCAAGCAAGAGCGCGATCGCATTTACTCATTACCAGAAATGAGCGAAGAAGACGGCATGCGTGTTGCCGACCTTGAAACGCAATTTGCTGAAATGGATGGCTATTCCGCAGAAGCAAAAGCGGGTGAATTACTCCTCGGTGTGGGTATTCCAACCGAGCAACATTATGGCTTGATGTCAGAAGTTGCTCCTGGCTGGAAATTGCGTGTACTACTTGCACAGGTATTATTTGCAGAGCCAGATATCATGCTCTTAGACGAACCAACCAACAACTTGGATATCTATACTATCAAGTGGTTGGAAGACGTATTGAATCAGCGTGATTGTACTATGATCATCATCTCGCACGACCGCCACTTCTTAAACTCAGTGTGTACACACATGGCGGATATCGACTATGGCGATCTGCGTATTTACTCAGGTAATTATGATGAATACATGTTTGCTGCGACGCAAGCTCGCGAGCGCCTGTTGTCAGACAATGCTAAGAAAAAGGCGCAAATCGCTGAGCTACAGCAGTTCGTTTCGCGCTTCTCTGCAAACGCCTCAAAAGCGAAGCAAGCGACATCTCGTGCTAAGCAAATTGACAAGATCCAACTGGAAGAAGTTAAAGCATCAAGTCGTCAAAATCCATTTATTCGCTTTGAGCAGGAAAAGCCGCTATTCCGTAACGCACTTGAGCTTATCTCACTATCACAAGGTTATGACGACACCCTATTCTCTGACCTAAATGGCCTTGTTGAAGTCGGCGAGAAAGTTGCCATCATCGGTGAAAATGGTGCCGGTAAAACGACACTACTCAACACCTTAGCAGGCCGTAAAGCGCCGCAAGCAGGTGAGTATAAATGGTCAGAAAACGCCAATATTGGTTACTATGCGCAAGACCATGCTGACGAATTTGAAAAAGATCTGGATCTTTTCCAATGGATGGAACAGTGGCAACAGCCAGGCGATGACGAGCAAGTCGTACGCGGCTTCCTTGGCCGTATGCTGTTCTCTCAAAACGACATCAAAAAGTCAGTTAAGGTGATCTCAGGTGGTGAACAAGGCCGTATGCTATTTGGTAAAATCATGATGCATAAGCCAAATATCCTACTAATGGACGAACCAACGAACCACATGGATATGGAATCAATCGAGTCTCTCAACTTGGCACTTGAACAATACGAAGGTACGTTATTCTTCGTATCGCACGACCGCCAATTTGTCTCATCACTCGCAACGCGTATTTGGGAAATTAAAGACGGTAAGATCACCGACTTCCATGGTACGTACGACGAATACCTCGCGAAGAAAGCGGCTGAAGCCGTATAAGATTAGACTGTGAAGGGCCAAATTGGCCCTTTTTATTTTCTCAAGCACAGCGGATCTTTGCCCCTCATAAACCAGCACAAAAAATAGACAAACCCGCAATTTTACTGTTAGGATTGTTCTCGCAAAAATTGGAATAATAAAAGGGTCGGCTATGGAACGTTTACAGAATATGTATTCGATAATGTTGCTGTCTAAGCTGAAAGCAAGCTTTCCAGAATCGTGCGATATCAATCACCACACTTTTTCACTCCCATACGTAGATCAACAACTACTCGAAGACGTTGTGACTACTCACCTCAATGAAGGGCTTATCCAAGTGGATGGCCGTGACCAGTATAGTTTGACGACAAAAGCGATTGCACTGTTTGGCGAAGACGAATAACTTAATAATAAAGAAATAAGCGCACCGAAGTGCGCTTCCAAGTTATTAACCTGAGATCAGGTTAACTAGGGACTGTGATGCTATCGTTAGCATCTGCAACCAAAGTAACTTGGTTACCTATGAAATCTACGTCTAAATCCGACAATACCTGCTAGCAACATAAGGCCGGCAAACATTGAACCGCCAGATGAATCAGAGTCAGTTGAAGGCTTATCAGGCACTTGATCAATCAAGGTATTTGCTTTTGGGCTTAAGCCTTGAGCTGATTTGGGATCATCATCTAGTACAGTAATTGCGTTTATGGTTACAAAGTTAGCTGCACCCGGCTCACTATTGCTATCTTTACACTGTTCATCAGTGAAGTTAACTAATGGCACATTACCACAACGAGGAATTTTAGCTATCGCTTCTATTATATCCATGCCACTGTCAGTCACCTGACCAAAGACCGTGAAGCCACCATTGTCAACGTCCAAATTTTTACTGTTGTCTACCAAGTTAAAGAACCATTGGCTTGTCGCACTATCAGGTCTATTTGCTACCTTTGCCATTGCAATAGTGCCTTTTACGTTAGACCATTTAGGTTCATTTTTTACAGCATCGTAAGTAGCGATGGCATCAAGAGGCACGTCTCCTTCATATTTGAAGCCACCACCTTGCACAACAAAATCTGGAATAACGCGGTGAATTACCGTATCAGAATAACGCCCGTTATCTACGTATTTCAAAAAGTTTTCCACGGTTTTAGGCGTACTTTCATCAAATAAATTGACCTGAAAGCTACCATGAGAAGTTTGAAATTCGACAATCGTTGCATTAGCAGCGAAGCTTCCCAACAAAGTTGAAGCGAGCAATAGAGAGTTTAGCTTGAACATACTTTTCCACTTGGTTATTTTAATTCTCTTTGCAAACTAGAATAAAAATTTATTTATAAGTCGGCTAGCAATTCATTGCCAGTGGTAACAATTAAGAACATTTGCAGACTTAGATTTACAATAACCGGTTAAGAACCCACCATACCTTGAGCAAGTTTTAGTCAAACAAACGTATTTCACCGCATAACTCCTCGGAGTAGACGGTTTATACATGCAACACTTCGTCATTTTTTATATGATGCGCCCGATTATAATTCTAAATCCAGGACAACAAGTATATGAGTAATTCCTCTGAAGCGATGATGGAGATGAATACCATCAGCGACGGGCGCTGGACCCAACACGACACACATTGGGTATTAAGTTTATTTGGCACTGCGGTCGGCGCAGGTATCTTATTCTTGCCAATTAACATAGGTATTGGTGGTTTTTGGCCACTCGTTATCATGACAGTGCTTGCCTTCCCTATGACCTATTTAGCACACCGAGGATTGGCCCGGTTCGTCCTTTCATCAAAGCAAAAAAATGCCGATTTTACGGATGTAGTAGAAGAGCACTTTGGCGCAGGTGCTGGCCGTTTAATTTCCTTACTTTACTTTTTCTCTATTTTTCCTATTTTGCTTATCTATGGTGTTGGCCTAACCAATACCGTCGACAGCTTTATTGTCAATCAACTTGGCTTTGAATCGCCATCTCGTATTTTACTCTCCGGTTTGCTCGTTGCCGGGATGATTGCCATTATGCTAGGCGGCGAAAAGCTGCTACTGCGTGCTTTTGCTATTTTGGTTTACCCGCTGGTTGGGGTATTACTGTTTTTGTCACTCTATTTAGTGCCTAACTGGCAAATGCCAGTGATAAGCACGCCTGACGTTGCGAGCTTAACCGAGTTGCTTTGGCTATCCGTTCCTATCGTAGTATTTTCATTTAGCCATGCAGCCGCTATATCTAGCTTTGCTAACGTGCAGCGTCGTCACTACAAAAGTGAGGCAGTTCAAAAATCAGAAGCGATCCTTCGTACGACCTCCATTATGTTGATAGTGTTTGTTTTGCTATTCGTGTTCTCCTGCGTATTCTCTCTAACACCAGAGCAAATGGAAGAAGCAAAATCGGCGAACGTCTCTGTTTTATCCTATTTAGCTAACGTGTATAACAATCCATTTATTGAAATGCTTGGCCCTCTTGTGGCATTTATCGCGATTACTTCGTCTTTCCTAGGCCACTTCCTTGGTGCACGCGAAAGCTTTAACGGCCTTGCAACCAAGCAAACGAGTATGAGCTACAAGCTTGCTGACAAGCTAGGCGTGGTATTTATGTTTGTTGCTATTTGGGTGTGCGCCGTATTAAACCCAAGTATTTTGGATATGATGGGGGCTATCTCAGGCCCGATTATTGCGATGATCTTGTTTATCATGCCAACCATTGCCGTGTTTAAAGTACCGGCACTACAAAAATACAAAAGCCACATTGGCACTTACTTTGTACTATTCGTCGGCTTGCTGGCGGTTTCTGCATTACTGTATAACATGCTAGGCTAACCAAAAGGGAGGCATCGCCTCCCTCACCTCCCTTTCTTTCTTGTTGCTTATCCTCATGGCAGTTCAGACTAAATATAGTACTAGTTTTCAGTGTATTGAATGAATCACCATAACCGAAAAATGAACTTTGACTGAGCTTATCCTCATGGCAGTTCAACCTATATTATGGTAGTTTTCAGTGTCTTAAATTGAATACTATAACCAAACGATGAATTTTGACTTTCCACCAGCAATTAACAAAGAAATCACAGCGCTAATCAATCAAGTGCATAACCTACCTGTGCACGAGCAAACGCTGTTGAGTGTGCTGGCGGTCGTCTATAAACCAGTTTCAGCAATCAAACTCAAACGCCTAGTTCAAGCACTCGTGGCAAAAGATATCATCCCCGAAAATGACTTTGAACAAGGTGTAAGTCATAGCCAAATTATGAAGTGGCGCTCAGACGGGTTAGTGACTTTTAACGAAGATGGAGTGCAAATAAATCTAAAACTCGCGACCAGTTTAAGCCATCGAGTCATGGCTGACGGCCAGTTTTTAGCAATCCTTAACGCTGCTGAAGAGTTTATCCCTGTATTGAATGCTTATGAATGGGAACGCCAATTTGCCGATGAACAGCGACTCATTCGAGACTTTTTATTTATCAACCAACTACCAAAAGCCCGCAATCATTTAGAACTGGCGAAAGACCCACAGGCGGTGTGTCATAAGACCAATCAAGTGCTATTACCACTGTATTTTTATCCTTTTTCAGTTGAAGGATTTTCGGCGCTTGCTGATGACTTGCAATATCAAGCTTTTGCAACTTTGCTCTATACCTTACTACAAGGTGGTCACAGCATCAGTTATGCACTTGAAATACTCACACAGGTTCAAGCAAAGACACAAAACCCGCTACTGACCTGTTTATTAGCAGAGTATCAAATCTATACCCTGCAATTGGATAAGGCTCAGGCGTTGGTAGCCAATATCCAAACCGCTTATAGTGCACAAATTATGGCAAGCATTGCTTTTTTACAACAACACGACGATATTATCGTTTGTTTTGAACAAGCATTAAAAGCCAAAGACAAAATCACCAAACGTAAAAAGCAGTACCTAGGTAGAACACTGGGTTTGTTTCATAAGTTGGCGTTATTGCAGCAAGCCAATAGCCATGATGCCGCATTATTTGACACCCTCTCTCAACAGCTTGAGTTTGAAAGCCAAGACAGCAAAGCGCCTTATAATAACTTCTTTGCCAATAACGTGCTGTTATACTGCGCAGAGAGCTTGTCGCAAAACAGTACCTACAGCAGCGCCCATTTAAATTATTCAAGTCTGAAGAAATCTCATGTTTTTGACTATTCCTTAGGTCGCTTGCTCGACTGCTTTGCACACTTCTGGTGTAATCAGAGCTTAGATGCCAAAGCGCTTGCCAGTCTCGACGACTGCATCGCAATTTTTGAGCGCCTCTCTTTACCTCTTTTTGCTGGGCTTGCAAAGCAGTTGATGCTGGCAATGCACGGTGAGCAATATCCGCTTGCGTTTAATCCCGAGCTTAATGTTAGTCACCTTGTTGCCAAAAAGACGGCGTGGGATCTGGCACTGGACAAGCTTATTGCGCTCAACCCGAACGCAAATACCAGCCAAGAAGTTGACGAACAATTTCGCCTGATTTGGCAAATTAGGCAAGGTCGCTTTGATATTGAGTTTTTAGCACGCGAGCAAAAGCGGGGTAAAACAGGCTGGGGAAAAGGTAAGCCAATTTCCTGCAAACAACTGAAACAACACCCTGAGCAATTTAGTTATATCAGCCAATCTGATAAAAAGCTGATCGACGCCATCGCACCACAGTCAGGTTATGGCTACAATGGTCGTGCGGACTACACCCTTGCTGGAATTCCAGCGTTAAAAGCCGCAGTCGGCGCCACCAACCTATACCATGAAGAAGACTTAAAACAAGCCATTACCATTGCCGAGAAATCTCCCGAGTTACACATCCGTCAACATGGCGACGATCTGCTACTCTCTATTCCTAATTTACCCAGCTATTTTGGTCAACCGCAAACCTACTCATTTACTCAGCAAGCTGAGCATCACTACGAGTTTATTGTGTTTAACCAGTCACATATACAGGTCGCTGAGATTATTGGCGAGTCTGGATTAACCGTGCCTACCAGTGCAAAACAAAAGGTGCTATCGAGTATTAAAGCCATCGCACCTTATCTTAATGTACAGTCTGATTTAGCTGATATAGATACTGGGCTGGATAGTATCGAGGCGCAATCGGCGCTTGTTATTAACATTCAACCTTATCATCAAGGCCTCGATTTTCACTGTGTGGTCATGCCCTTTGGCGAAAAAGGGCCGATTTTTCATCCAGGATACGGTATTGCTACTGTCAGCGCCGAAATTGATGGTAAGCGCTTATCCACCACCCGAAACTTGTTACTTGAGCAGCAAAGATTGGATGAGTTAGATACGCACTGTCCGCTATTTTTGGAGATGACGGATAATCGCTTAAGTTTAGCCGAAATGGATGAAGCGCTAGAGGTGCTGCAAGAACTTGAGCTGGTGATTAATCAAGAGCCTTGCCCTATGGCACTCAAGCTCAGATGGCCTAAAGGCAAAAAGGTTAAGCTCAGTAGCAAGCTCGAAAGCCAACATTTGCAACTTGCCATGAGCAAGAAAAATGAATGGTTCGACATGACCGGCGAGCTACAAGTAAGTAATGACCAAGTTATCGAACTTAAACAGCTTCTAAAAATGGTTGCCACCAGCAATGGCCGCTTTATTGCGCTGGACGGTGAGCAAGTACTCGCGCTTTCAAGTGACTTAAAAGCGCAACTTGACCAGCTCAATAACGCGACCGAGGGCGGAAAGTTTCACCCGTTAGCCGCGCCTTTAATTGCTGAAGCCACCACAGGAATGCGGATGAAAACCTTGCCGGCTTGGGAAGAACAAAACGAAAAAATGCAGCAAGCCGTCGCATTGACTCCAACGCTTCCTTCAACATTACAAGCCGAGCTGCGCGACTACCAGCAGGCGGGATTTGACTGGGCAATGCGACTTGCCCATTGGGGTGCAGGTGCATGCCTTGCCGATGATATGGGATTGGGTAAAACCATCCAAGCGCTGGCGATGATATTGGCCCGTGCCAATGTCGGCCCGACGCTTGTCATCGCGCCAACATCGGTCTGCTTCAACTGGCAACAAGAAATCCAAAAGTTCGCTCCAACCTTGTCGGTGAAACTCTTTTCTGACTATCCACATTCTGATGCTAGAGCTGAGATGCTGAGCAACTTGCAACCACTGGATTGTGTGATATTAAGTTATGGTCTACTACAGCGCGAAGTTGATATCTTAAAGCCTATCGCTTTTGAAACCATTGTCGCCGATGAAGCCCAAGCGCTAAAAAATCCTTTAGCAAAACGTACTCAAGCCGCGTGCGCGCTCAAAGGCAAATTTAAGCTGATCACCACAGGGACCCCAATAGAAAATAACCTCACCGAGCTTTGGTCACTCTTTCGTTTTGTAAACCCAGGGTTGCTCGGTAACCTCAAACGCTTTAGCGAAAAGTTTTCCGCTCCCATTGAAAACGCCAATGAAGATAAGCTCGCAGCACACCGTGCCCGTAAAGGCCTAAAACACCTGATCCAGCCTTTTATTCTGCGCCGTATGAAGCATCAGGTATTAACTGAATTGCCACCACGCACTGAGATCAATGTACCAATTCAATTGAGCCAAGAAGAACAAACCTTTTACGAAGCGCTGCGCCAAAATGCCATTGACGAAATTTCACAGTCAACACAGCAAGACAGTGCCAATGAACAACGCTTTAAAATGCTGGCAGCGCTAACCCGCTTGCGCCAAGCCTGTTGTCATCCAAAACTGTTAATGGCAGAAAGTCAGATAACCAGCTCGAAATTAGCGGCATTGGATGAGCTTCTGACCGAGCTGCAAGAGAACAATCACAAGGCACTTATATTCAGTCAGTTTGTAGGCCATTTGCAACTTATCAAAGCTCGCTTGGAAAAACGCGGGATCAGGTTTCAATATTTAGATGGCAGCACCCCAAGCAAAGCACGTCAGAAGGCCGTGAATGCCTTTCAAAAAGGTGAAGGCGAGGTATTTTTAATTAGCCTCAAAGCCGGAGGCTCTGGTTTGAACCTTACCGCTGCAGATTATGTTATTCACATGGATCCTTGGTGGAATCCTGCGGTTGAAGAGCAAGCGTCAGACCGCGCACATAGAATGGGACAAACACGCCCCGTTACTATTTATCGCTTAATTGCCAAAGGCACGATTGAAGAGCAAATTGTCGAGCTCCATCACCATAAAAAAGACCTCGCGGATCAATTGCTCGCAAACACCGACAAAGTGATGAAGCTAGACGTAAACGATGTGCTATCCATGCTCAAGGAGACGCTGTAATACCAATTGAATTAATTCTCCAATCAATTTGAAGAGTGAAATATCATATTAGCTTCGTTAAAAATTTCTCATTTAGAACAACTAAATAGCAAAATTTTTGCCTTGCTACTAAAGCTATTTCCCCGCTTCAAAATAGCTCATTTACTTAATACAATTGGTATAATACAAATCTCTGGCGCGCGATAAGGTAAATCTAATAGCGAAAAGTAGTTTTGACCTAAGGCGATCTGGCGAAAAGCATTGTCATCAAGTTCGGCGAGAATTCGGCTATTGATATCGACTTCTTCTAAATAATCGAAAAAGCGTTTATTTTTACTAGCGACGAAGTCACTGCCTGGCAAAAAACGCTCAGCATGGGCATTAATAAATTCAACATACTGCCCCTGAATTTTCGGGTCACCAAAATAATAGTCGTACAAAATCCGCCATGACAGATCGGCCTTTAGGTTTTTATATTGGGAGAATAACCGCTCCATGGTGTTTATGTGTAGCTCCGGATCAATTTGGCTTAGCTCTTTTGATACTCCCATGTGCATCCAAATAATATCGTTTTCTGGGTAGCGCTTTAGCACTTCCTCAAGCAAAGGTAAGTATTTAAGTGGCGTGTTGTTATCGCCTAAGTCAGCGTGCAGAGCAAGCGGAATACGCTTTTCTTTTAGCACAGCCATAAATGGCTGCCACTTGGCGATAGTCTCTTTTTCTACCGCTTGATGCCCATTACCAAAATGCGCTGCTTTAACTAAATTCACTTCTCCCATCCAACGAAATAAGTCACCAAACTCGCCTTCAAGTAGTGCCATTTTTGGCAAAATAGTCTCTGGTTTGTGTAAGTCAGCAAAGGTCATAGACAAGGTTATATGCACGTTATCTGCGCCATATTTAAGATAATTGCTCGCATTTTTAAAGTCATTTTGAATGCTGGGTGAAATCAACTGGCTGTAGCACCCACGCTCACCAAAGCAATCGGACTTTCGCTCGTAGGTTTGACCAATGCCATAAACATTGATAAACACCACCCCCACACGCTCTGCCCAAGTAACGAGCTTATCAAACGGGACCGCATCTCCCCGAAATGGCTGAAAATGGTGATGAGAATCAACGGCAAAATAACTAGATTGCGCCTTGCGGTCGTAGCACTGAGTATTATCTACACTAAAAGTTGCTAGCGTGCGTGTGCCAGTGGCTGACACACTTTGGCAACCAGCCAGTAAAACGGCACAGCTCATAGCAATAACACTTTGTTTTACATTCATTTTTATTATCTACTGAGTCTCCTTTACCAAGGTACTTTACCACGGATAATGTCCTTGTACATGACCCAGTCACCCATCAAGCTATACAGTGGATATTGAAATGTCGCAGGCTTATTTTTTTCAAAAAAGAAATGCCCCACCCAAGCAAAACCATAACCCGCGATTGGCAACAACCATAGTAAAGACCAATATGCAAAAACCAGCGCAAAGAGCAAAGAGCAAAACCAAGAGCACTAAGGTTGAGCCAATAAAATGCAAGCGACGACAGGTTTTGTTTTTGTGCTCCGCGAGATAATAAGGGTAAAACGATGCAAAAGAATTGAACTCTTTGTTATTATTTTTGGTCATGAGAGTATGCGATTCGTTATTCGACTGTAATACTCAGCATAGTGCAAAGTATTTACGTTGAAAATAAAAAAGGAATGAGCGTGGCAACAGGCTCAAAAACAGTATGTTGAAACCCCTAATGATGATCACCGCTGCTATGCTGCTCCAAGCTTGCAACGACACCGCCCCAACTACAAAATCAGAGGCAACGATGAATGCACAAAGTAACATTCAATGCAGTGTGAGTAAGGGTTCCGACTCAGGTATGACCTACCCCATTAATTTCACTTTTACCAACGCAGGCCATAATGATGAAAAGTTTCTAATTTGGCATACCCCTTTTGAAGGCTGGTGGAGCCAATTTTTAGAGGTAACACAAAATGGTAAGTCGCTTAATTATCAAGGACCCATGGCGAAACGACTCGCGCCGACAGCCAATGAATTTATGACCCTAAATGCTGGGCAAAGTAAAAGCGTAGAATTAGATTTAGCACTGGCTTATGAGATAAACACCGCACAGCCCATTACCATCACCTATCACAATCAGCTAAGCCATGCCAATGCATTAAAAGCGTCATGTAGTACGGTATTAGAATAAAACCGATATCAGCACCGTGTCTCGGCTTGTAGGTCGGCTTTTAAGCCGACAACCCAACTAACCAACAACCCACTACAAAACCAAAACCCCAACATCAAGGTCTTGAAATTTGGATCACGACTCGACGGTTCTTACCGCGACCAATAGCATTGTCGTTGGTATCAATATGGCGTTTTTCGCCAAAGCCGTCAGTCATAATCTTATTCTCTTCAACCCCTAAGCTCGCCATATATGATTTAATCGCCTCGGCACGTTTCTTTGACAACCTCAGGTTGGTATCACGGCCGCCATAACTATCGCTATAGGCCGAAATATAAATTTGCTCAATTTTCGAGTCATTTTTAAGATATTCGCCGATCATATCCAAGCGTTTGCGTGACGACTTTGTCAGTTCGCTGGAATTTTTCTTGTAATTCATCACCGTAAAAGCGATGTCTTCAAAGCTGTATGGCAACAAGTTATCGCGACATTGTAAGAACGCCCAATATGCCTGTTTAAAGTTCACTGACGACAAAGAAACTGAGATTTTATCTACGTCGTTGTGCCAATCTTTATAATAAAAAGTGGGAAAGTAGCCCTTTTCAAGCTCAGTCAGCAACAGCCACGCGACGTCATTTTCAAGTTCACCGTCAAATTTTTTCAGTAATTTCATTTGCCCGATGCTTCTTGCCGGTTTGCCGGCTCGCCAAAGCGGTGGCACCGATTCAAGTCCTGCAAAATCGTAACTTTCAGGACGTACCATCATATCAAGGTTAAAGGTTAAGTCTTTATTTTTACTGGCATTACTTGAAAATATAGCTTCACCGTAATACGGAACTTCATGATTAAGCGCACAACTCAAGCGATTGTTTTGGTCAACATTCCAATGTGATGAATCAGCTTCGGCAGCGTATTGCCGCATTGCAGCCTCGCTATTAAAGGTAATGGCGCATAACGATATACCAACCCAACCTACTGATTTATATAACTTGATCACCCCACACCTCACAACATCAACCATTAATCTACATGCGCTCAACACGCCAAAAACTAGAGCTTATCTCTACCAATTCGCGCTATTTAGAGTTAAGCAATAAATGTACCATACTAAGCGCTCTCAAGCTGCTCGCTTCTTGTCGAGGTATCAGTATAATAGGCCGCTAAATTTCACAAACCAAGAAGATTATGTCTGATACCGAGCAAACCCTATTTTCAAAACGCTTTCGCGGCTTCTTTCCTGTAGTTATCGACGTGGAAACCGCTGGCTTTAATAAAGATACTGACGCCCTACTAGAAATTGCCGTCAGTATGTTAAAAATGGACGATGACGGGGTATTAAGCTTAGATCAGACAGTACACTTTCATGTTGCGCCTTTTGAAGGCGCAAATATTGAGCAAGCTGCGATTGACTTTAATGGCATTGATCCATTTTCACCACTCAGAGGCGCAGTTGCGGAAGATGAAGTGCTGAAAGAAATTTGCAAAGCCGTGCGTAAAGCCCAAAAAGCCGCGGGCTGTCAACGCTCCGTTGTCGTTGCCCATAATGCCGCTTTTGATCACGGTTTTTTAAATGCAGCGATTGAGCGTAACAAGATAAAGCGCACACCTTTTCACCCATTTGTCAGCTTTGACACCACTTCACTTGCCGGGCTTGCTCTAGGGCAAACGGTGCTTGCAAAGGCATGTCGTGCAGCAGGTATCGAGTTCGATAACAGTCAAGCACACAGTGCACTTTACGACACAGAGCGCACCGCAGAGCTCTTTTGCTACATAGTCAACAAGTGGCAAGCATTAGGTGGCTGGCCATTACCAGAGCCTGAAGCCGAGTCAGAACCTGATTCAACAACCGACACCGAATAATAAAAATGCCAGCAAATCCAGCTGGCATTTTTATAAGTGCTCGTTTTTAAGCTATTTCTGCGGTTTTGGCAGTCGTAAACTGCTGCATGATCTTACCTTCATGCAATTTAACGAAATTAGGCGGGTAAATTCGTGAAAACAGTTTAGTGTCTCTCGCTATTTTCACTTCAGTTCCGGGGTGCATGAGCTCATTAACAGTGACTCGACTCAAGCGTGCTAATCGATGTATTTTTTGCTGTATTAACCCGATGTTACGCTGATTACGGCCGTAATGTTTGTTGATTTGCATTTCGCTGTGCTGCAACTTGGCAAGATATGCATCTCGTTTTTGCGATTGCGGCGACGCCTGTGCTTTATTCATGGCTTGTTTAATATCGATGACTTTGGACGCCAGCACCTTTTCCAACTCCACTAATTCGCGGTGCTTATCGTGCAAACTATCCCAATCTTGGGCTAATGAAATACGCGTTCTTGTGCCTGATGGTGCTCCAAGTTCACCCGTTTCAATACGCATGGCATCCAATACATTTCCGCCAATCAGCTTGCCTCTGGGGGTTTCACCTTTACCGATTTTGATTAAACGCTTGGAAGCCAAGTCACAATGCAAGGCTTGACGTTCAATGAGAATATCTTGTTCGCTTTCAATTCGGCAGTACTGCGCATAGCCTAACGAAACACTGCGCTTTGCTTTAATCGAACACGAAAAAGGTTCGCCTTCGGTGCGCTTACGACCAATGGTGCCAAGCATTATCGTGACCGCGCTACCACTTTCAAGAATGGCCGATTCCACAAAGCCAATAACAGTAATATCGCCCGAAGCCTTAACACGCATTCCATCTTTAATATCACCGCTCACAATCACGCTGCCATCAAACTCAACATGCCCAGTCGTCACATCAATGTTTTCATAACACAGCACATCGTCAACACGCATGCCACGAGGAACGGCTACAGGCACGCCTTTTGAATCGGCAATAAGCAGGTTCTTATCGTTGGGATCGAGCTTGGTGCCTTCTGACACCTCAAGTGGCGCGTCTTTTCCTGGTTTAGGGTCAATCACGTCACCAAACACGGTATAGCCCGGCTCGCCTTCAGTTGGCGGGACTTTTTTCATTAATGGGCTGCCCGGCTTTACGGTGATGATAGCACCTAAGTTGCGCATATCGACCTTACCGCCGCTCGATTCTTGCGGGCTGAGCACTCTGTCCTGCGCTGTCATACACAGGCGCACAAACCGTGCGTCATTGCCATCTTTGGCTCGTTGACCATGCGCAACAATACCATTGTAAGTGTGTCCAGGAGGGAGTTCTAACTGCTGACCGAGAAGATTATCGAGGGCTTTGCCACTGACACCTTTTTTAATACCAGCTTGCTTTAATGCTTGTTTGGCTTTGTTCATACAAACCAACTTACCGCCTCGGGCTGTGGTTACTCTCGCTTCGGCAAGCATATTGCCTTCTTCAATACGCACAGAAATAGACGCATCGATAGCGCGAGCCACAATCAGCGAGTCCTGCTCGGGCGTCTCACTAGCAGCAAATAATTGACCTATATTGGCATGAATGATTTCAAAATCCGCATATGGCGACTCCTCAATCATCTCTATCAATTGAGACGAGCTCGCCGGAAATCCGGATTCCACTGGATGAGAGAGCAAGTAGACATAGCCCTCATCCTCATCAAAACGAAATAATGACATTCATCAACCCTGAAAAGTATGCACGATCTTATTGTTATGTTGTTATTTTTAATGCAGCGAACTCATTTGAGCATAACTTCGCCAAATTGTTAAGCTTAACATTACCTGAACTGCTACAAATTATAAATGAATGTAAATCATTCCGTGCATTAAAAGTACAACTTATTATTTTCCTTAGATTTATCGACTTTACAGTGCAGAACTTTAGACAAACTTTGGGATTTCACGCCAAATGGCGGCAAATTCATAACTAAGTATTACTCTGTTTTACACTTGCCGTTTTATAGGGTAATTTCATCTTTCATGAAGGACATAACTTTTACGGACAGTCATGACAAAGCACGTACACCTTAGTTTTATCGACACTAACTTTATTAACACGCTTACACCTGTACTCGACCACAATATCGACTCGGATGAAATACTCTATTTAATAGAATCTCAACAACAACAAAACCTTGAAGATATTAAAAGAGTGTTGGGGCCAAGAGGGGTAAAAGTACATCACGCCCTTATTCCTACCAGCCGAGATAGTGACACCTTAATCGACAGCTTCCACCAGCTCATTGATACCCTAATTAGCGAACAACCAGATACCCAATTTGTGTTTAATGCCAGTTGCGGCGACCGCCAACACTTACTTTCGATGTATGAGGTGATCCGCGCCTATCCAATAGAATGTTTTATCATTGAACCCGAGCGCGACGAACTTCACTGGCTTGTACCAACAGAGCGAGTCAACACCATCCTTGCCGATAAATTAAAGATACGCGATTTTTTTAACCTCATCGACGGCGATATCACCGAAATTGCAAATGAGGGTATCGTTGATATTCGCTATCGCCAGCTCGGTGCCAAATGGGCAACCAGTCAAACAGATTTTAGCCATGCTCTCGCCCAGCTCAACTACCTCGCTGCCAGCAGCGAAGATAATGCACTTATTAGTGAGCCTTTGAGTCGCAGCCAAATGAATAGCCCAAGTTTGCAAACACTCATTGACGATTTAGAAGATGCTAACGTCGCCACAAGGCAAGACGACAAATTAAAGTTTGCTAATGAAGGCGCTCGTTTTTTTGCCAACGGTGGCTGGCTAGAAGAATATGTTTACGCCACGCTCCTCAGCCTAAAAAAAGAACTCACCATTTTACAAGATGTCGCTCAAGGCGTTGCGATTAAACGTCGCGTGGGGCAAGGCTATGTCAATAACGAGCTAGATATTGTGGCGCTCGCTAACAATAAGCTTCACCTTATTGAATGCAAAACCAAAAAGTTTAGTAAAGGGGAAGGCAACCAAGTGATATACAAACTTGATTCCCTCAGCGAGCTGTTTGGCGGCGTACAAGCAAGAGGCCTACTGGTGAGCTATCAAGGCATTAGAACCTCGGAAAGACTGCGCGCCAAAGCACTAGAAATTGGCCTGATCTGCGAAGACGACCTTAGCCAACTTAAAGATAGACTACGCAACTGGTTGCGCGGAGCGTAAACACAAAAGGCAACATATCCAGCGTTTGTTGGCGCTGCGTTTATCAACCCTACAAACACACAAAAGCGGTAGCGAGTGCGCCGCTTTCTGTCGCCGTACAATAATCCACTTTCCTTTTAGCACAACCCTATAACATGACTTTAGAGCTGAGTTCTGTCTGGTATCAATGCCTCCAACACCTTAACAGCGAAATTGCGTTTCGACCTTTATGGTTCATATCGGGATAAGTGAAAACGCACTCCTTGGCTAGAAGGTTTAAGCTTATTGAGCCACTTTTGGGCATAAACCTTGCTGAAGTTGTTATACATATTTCAGAAGGATTTGCTAAATGAAAGTTCAACACCAGGCAATGCTATATAATCAGGCTCAGGTGCGACGCGCGCAATCAATCGAAAATGAAGCGAAGGGAAGCGTTTTGCCAGCGTCAGAGGCAACAGATAGCCATACCAAAGAAGCGCAATTCGACTTTACCCACATCACCAAAAAAGAGCTTTCTCAAGCATCCAAAGCGCTGTATGACGAAGGAATATTGGATTTAGGGCAGCATGCTTCGCTTTCTTTACATTATTTTGCTGTTGAGCAAGGTCTAAGTCAGAGGAGTGGACTCCCCTCTCCTGCCGATATTTCACGAGCCGAGAATGAAAAAATCGACGTTATCGCCATGCAAAAAGCCAGCTTAAGAGAGGCCCGCCGGAGTGGCCGTTCAGAAACAGAAATTCAATTTTCTGAAAAGCTGCTCAATACTTTAGAGAACTATCAATATGGTGGCAAAGGACGATTCTTTGCAAGTGCTTAGTCGCATATATTCAACACTTACGGTCTTGTTCAACAATCGGTGAGTAATTAATCAAACACGCCTCTGCTTCGTTAAATCATCAGCAAATGGCATGATAAGCCATTGTAATGACATTAATCCTATGTATAATGCGAGACATAGTTAGATGTATAGACACTAACAGTACTGAATTTATTCAGGGGCTGATTAGGATTCGACGGGATTCAAGAAGCCTAAGGTGCATGTCGAGGTGCGGCTGGCCTCGTAAAAAAGCCGTATTTAAAGTAATCGCAAACGACGATAACTACGCTCTAGCGGCATAATAGCCCGCTAGCACTCCTCCATGATATTCTTGTGGATCTGGTTCTGGAGTGTCACCCTACACAAGATCGCTACGGAAACCCTGGCCGGGGTTGAAGGGCTAAAACTAAGCGGCCTCGCCTTTACTTATCGTGTTCGTCCGAGATTTAAAGGTTAACCAAAAGACGATACTAAACATGTAGGACCGAAGGTCGACGCTTTCCGGACGGGGGTTCAAATCCCCCCAGCTCCACCAAATAGCGACACTAAAACCCCATCAAAACACTGTTTTTGATGGGGTTTTTGTTTATTTATGGTTTGGGAATTGGTTCAATATGGGGTAGATCTGGGCTTGGAATGTCCCCAGTGTGCCCCCGAAATCGTATTCACTTTCCGAGTTTGATGCGCAACTCTTTGAGTTCATTCTGTAGGGCTTCGAGCCATTCTTTTAGGCTCTCTTGCTGTGTTTTTAGGTGAGTAATACTTTGCTTGTTTGTCACTATAACCGTTGTGACCATAACGGCCTGTGCAAGCAGAAAAGCAAAGTCACGTAGGTTTAGTGACATTTCCATTGTCAGCCCCTTTCCTTTTAAAGTTATGAATAAATTCAGGCACTACATTTTTAAGTGATGCGATACCCCACACCCCGCCGTTAATGGCAACCCATGTTTGCACTAGCCAGCTGGGAACAGATTCTAAGTTAGTAAAAATCTGGTTTCCGTGAGTTGGGCTGATCACCGTTATCAGTATTGGTGAGGTGAACATGAAATAGCTGATAAAGCGCAGAGTTTTGTCTTTATCTTGCAATGATGCCATTTCCCACTCATGGTTGTAGTCTTTCGTGCTTTGTGCAAGTCGGGCTTGGTTATTGATAATAGCCAAGTCTCGTTGATGTGCGGCTTGCTGCTTTTCGCCGCGATTTTTGAGCCACTGCGTAATAGGGCTGAAAACAACCCCAAGCCAGCTAAATTTACTCATCGTCCAAAATCCCTTTGGTTCGCTTTTTAATCTGGTAAACCACGAACGCGCCAAGTACCGCGCCCGTGATTGTTGTGATTAGCCATTTTGTGGTCATAGCCCATCCTTGATGCTGTTAGCCGACAATGATAGTCCTGTCACTGCGGCACCAACATAGAATGCATTTGGCATTTTACCTTTTCTAAGCGCTGTGGCTAACATTATCGTGAAAACAACTGAACCACTGACACCTAAAAGCAGTCTTATCCGCTTTTTATCTCGCCGTGATATTCTCATGCCAATGCAATCCCTTGTTTTGCCTGTTCAATGGTAAACGCGCCTTTTGCACCTTCCATGTTGGCCATGTGTAACATGAGTTCTGCATAGCGCTCGAGTGGTACGGTATCGCTCCAGAAATTCGTGATTGTTGGTTGTAAGTCCATCTTTTCGCGAATGTAGTTGATATAACCTTCTGTGTGGTTTTCGTTATCTGGCGCCCATCTGCTGACAATGCCCTCAATGGTGTCTAAACCGTGGTGGTTTCGGTATGTCATCAGCGTGCGATAAGCAGCCCGAAAGCCGTACTCAGGAGAGGTGAATTTTACAAATCCACCGCTATGCCCTGCTTTCCCCTCCCAATCCGTGCCATTTTCACGGATATTGAGCGGGTTATTGTTCCGAACGTTTAAGTTTGGTCGTTCCATTAAGAATATCCCTATTGCTACTACTGCAAATCCTATTGCGATTAGATGCTTAGGCATGGTCTATGCCTAAGCGGGTTTTGGGTAACGCTGTTTGATTTCGGCAACCTTGTCACGCCATGCTTGTTCCGCTTCTGGCGTTTGGTCATATTGCCATGCTAAAAATAGCGCATCCGCTTCGGCTCTATAGGCTTGTTGACGTTGCTGTAACACGGTGTTTAATTCATGCTTTGCCATTGCAGCTTTAATAAGTGCCGTTGCATCGTCAGTCGAATAACCTTTTTCCTTGAGGGCATCCAGACAGTTTTCATCTAGCGCAACATCGCCATTATTTGTATTTATAAACATTTAATTTCCCTTACTTGGCAATACGCGGATAGTTAATTACTTTGTCCACTGCAAATTTTGAGTTACCGCCAAATTCAATTATGTTCTGGGCAGTATCTCCAGCATTGAATGCTTGATTAACAAACCGAACAAATAAACATTGATAATGGTGTAAGCCTGCAATGTTGATGGTAGGTATTCTTAACGTCTGCGCACAGATATTCCACGCACCATAAAAATCACTGGAATCAAACAATTTATTTATTTGCTCAGAAGTGGCACGACTATTCGCTATTACAAACTGGATTCTAGAAACTGATTTATCTGACGCAAAATCCGGATAACCAGGAGGGCTTGCACTACACACTGCAGTATGCACAACGGTTAGCCCCTGCTCATTGTCATAACAATATGGAGCATTTCCTGAATATGGCACTCTAACCCACTCGGAGCGAGTTTCGTCATTTGGATCAGGTTTAATATTCAAAGACTCTTTTGAGTGTATTGCTCTATCATAGTAATGAATATTCATAACGGTATGCCCCGCCAAATCATCTAATACCGCATCCACTGCCGCACGTCGACTGGCAACAGCTGCATCATGCTGCTGCATCTGCGCATTGTGTTCGGCTTGGAACTGAGCGCTTTTTGCATCATGCTCGCTCTTGAACTCAGCTTGTTGCGTTTGGTGTTCGTGCGCCATGCGCGAGATTGCGCCGCCGCGAATGTCGTCTAGTAGTTGATTGCCGGTGCTGACTAAATCAGCCATGTTTTGCAAATCACTCATACATCATCCTTAATTTGTTCGTTAATCTGTTCTAGTCGAACGGTTGAGAGTTCGACTAGCGTTTCCGTTGCTGCATTCAGATCAGCGCCTAGTGTTAGGTTTTGTGCTGCGTTTTGGCTCACAATATTGGTCAGTACATTGTTATCACGCCACGTTTTCAGCTCGCGGGTGAGCAGTCCAGTTACCGCCGTTGCAAGTGCCGTTTGCGAATTGGCAATACCGTGCATGAGTGTCACCGCATCAGTTTGCGCGGGGTCAATTTGCATAAGTATTTGTGCAAGCACATCGGTATTCATTGGCTCAACTAAGTAGCTCATTGCAACACCTCAACTATGCTAAGTTTTGCCTGACTATCACCTGTGTTATAGGCGTAAATCTCAGCACCATTAGTAAGTGCAAGTGTGCCGCCTTTAACAACTGGCAAGCCGTTGGTTGCCCCGCAATCACTACCGCCAACACGAACGGTTTCATTGTGTACGCTGATATTTTTGATTATCAGCTCATGGCGTAATTCATTGTCGACGACCAACCGCTTGCGGCTATGGGGTTCAATAATGATGTCATCCAATGAATTAAACCGAGTGGCCGACACATTAACCGCACGCACGTTTAATGTGTCCAGCACTCGGGCAATGGTCAGTGCATTCGTGATTTTGACGTTGTTCGAAGCAGTAGAGGTAATGCGCAGGTTAGCCACTTCATATTCTATGTGCAGCAACTCATCACTTTCATTGATGAATGTGACCGTAGAAATTTTTTCTAGGTCGTATTGACGACCAACCGCGCCCACTACGTCCGTAAATTCATTACACTCAATTGCAAAGGTGTCTGACGCATTGATAATGGATAACCAACGCGCCGCGGTACTTACCGAACGAGCCGAGTTAGCTGCTACGGTTATTTTGGCCATCGTTACTTCTTCCCTGCTATCAGTGCCACTGCAACAACTGCAACCGTTAAGCCCAGCGCGACTGAGATATACTTAATCATGCTGCTAGCCGATTGCGCGACTAAATCCTGCCCCTGCAACGATGTGCTTTTTGCCAGTGCAGCGACCTTATCCAGCGCTAATGTGTTTGCTTTCATATTCTCGCTGGCACTGGTAGCCAAGAACTGAGTCACATCTGACTGCGTACCACTCAAGTGCGCCAAATTAGATTGATGCGCCTCACTCAAATCCTTAGACATGTTTTCAATCAAGCTGCTGTTACTGCCCAGCACACTTTCAGCAAGACCGTTTATCGCGCCTAGATTTTCCGTGTGAGAATCCGCCAGCCCCAACACCAAGTCGTTGTTTCCAGCTAGTACTTTATCTGTCAGCTCAGTGACAGCATTTAATCCTGACGTCACCGCATCCAGACTTTGCGAATAACCATCATTTAGTGATGTTGCAATGCCCTCAATGCTTTCTAGCCCACCTGTAAACGAGTTACCTAATGTTTTGGCAATCCCATCACTGAACCCCGTTGCGACTGACAGACTATCCCCTGCCATTTCGCGCATCATTTCCAGTGTGTTTTCAGTCGAGTCACTGAGCGCGTCACTATACACATCAGCTAAATCGGCATTTAGTCCCGCCATGCTGCTAATTGCATTTCTAGCAACTGCCGAATTTGCATCTAGTGACCTATCAACCGTTTCTAATGCCGTTTCGACCGTATCAAAAGCACCTAAGCTAATCTCTTTCGCTGCTTCAATTGCCCCACCATCCAACATGTTGATAATGCCGCGGTTACCAGCAAAATCTCCATCATTGTTAATTGAGTTATCCGTATTAAACGAGTCACTCCACTCTTGCTCTAGTGAGTTATCAATTTCGAAATCATATGCATAGTCATGGCGCACTGAGTTGTCTATGTCGTAGTCATTACGTATGTCTGTACGACTTGCATCAACATTGCTCGCCCCTGCAAACTGACCATCGTTGACGACACTGGTAGAGGTTTGATTGGTTGAAGTGCTTTGACTGCTTTTGGATTTACCGCCCATTTAACACCAACCTATAAACGTATTCGTCATGAAAAATCCCTCTTCGTTTTTCAACCAGCTGTGCTGGTAAATTGGCAAATCCGTGCCGAATGTATTCAGGGTTACGTGTATGCCACCGCATTGAGCCGCATTGCTGCTGTTGCGCATAGCGAATAAGCGATGGTACTGCATCTAAAAGGTTGCGCCCCGCGACCGCGACTATCACCAACTCTTGCGCTTCCTTGCGCGTCACCACGTACAATTGCCCTATTTGGTGAAGTTGTGATATTCCTTGTCGTATCTCGCGTTTAATTGTCCCTTTCGCATTAAAAAGCGCGGGGCGCAGAACACGTAAAACCGAATCAGTTAGCTCAACGCTTTGCACGGCCAAATACCAGTACAAGCGCCACACCAACGGCCGCAAAAATTGCCCACTGTGGGATGCCTTTGTTGTAGGTCATGCCACCAAATCGGGTGTGATTGTTATAAACAGAGTCACCGTTCCCCGACGTAGCATGACCGCCATTAATCGGCATTTGCCCCGTATTGGTAAAGTTTTGTGGCAGGGGAAGCATTAGCCTTGCCCCCATAACAAAAACGCACCATAGGCCAGCCCTGCAACGGTGGCGATTTTAACCACGGAGCGCATCAAACTGCCCATTGAGCTACCCACGATTAAACCACCAATCCCTGTTACAAGCGGCCAAACAAATACAGGCATAAACTATTTCCTTAGTAGTAAGACCAATATAATTGCCGCACCAATACCACCAAAAATCATGGTGTTTTGGCTAAACGGCATTTGTACGCTCGGTTGCGCGACCACAGTCGAACCATCCTTATTTCGACCTTTGACTGGCTCAGCTCGCTTCAACACCTCTGGGTCTTTCGCGGCTTCTTGCTCGTATGCTGTGCGACCAATCCCAAGTAACTCGTCAATTTTGCCTAGGTGTGGATCAACATACTCGTTATACCAGCCTGATACGCTCTCAAATCCGTCTGATAGGAACTCAGGCAAAAAATTAGACATTACGCCCCCTTAGGAACGGGAAACGGCTTCACTTGGTCAAAACCTTGAACATAGGTTTTAATCGCGCCGTTGCTGTCCACTTCAAATTCAAAGTTCAGGCCGAGTGTTGGCATTGCGTTGGCAGAGCCAAAACGAAATAGTGTGAAATCCAACAGCAGATAACCTGCTTGAGGCTTCACGCCTTTGTAGCGCTGCAATTGATAGTCGATGTCTTCACGGGTTAGCGTTTCAACGGTTCGGCCACCACGCTTGACGCGCACTTTGGTGATTTTGACTTCTGACTCATCAAACACCATTTTTTGCACCCAACGATTAGGACCCGTGTTTGGCATTGTCCAAGAGTGCTCACCCGCAGCTGCAGCATGTTGCGTTAATTCGTATCGTGTTGGTTTAAAGATACGGCCTAGCTGGTTAGTGTCCGTCACAAACGCCTTACCCATAATCACGGGTGACGTTGGGTCACTAGCGCCTTTAGTGCCGACTTCAATTTTTAGGGTGACGTCATCAGTTAGCAACGTAACCAACTCAGTCATAAAGATACCGCCATGTGTACGGTACTCATGTTGGCTAAAGTCCAATACAAAACGTCCTGTTTGTTTGAACTTTTCATACATCGTGTCTAGCAAATCCAACATTTTGTTAGTCACTTGCACGATAGGCGTACCGCCAATATCCAGCGTGATTTTTTTAATGGTCTCAACGTGCTTTAGGTTGGTTTCCAACTCAATCGAATGATAGGTTAAACCCGCCTGAAGCTTGATTGTCCACTCTTCACTGTAGTTGCTGCCCGTTGGCGATGGCAACTGCAATACCGACGGTCTAAAATGCTTAATTACACTCATGATGAATTACCCAATTACGTCTTCGACTGCATCAACGTTGTTTGATGCCCATACCACTGCCGCCGCGATAACCGCCGCAATACCAGCAGTAATCAAGTGTCCTTTCATCGCTTTATTCATTTGGTTCATGTCCCTTTGGTTGTTGCTTTCCTGATAGAAGTTTTACAAGTACAAACGCCACAACCGCAGAGCCCGTACTTACTGCTAGATATATTTGATTCATGGTTAAGTGTTCTCTCGTTGTGGTGAATGTGCTTTTTAACGTAGAGAAGCGTTTCGGTTAGCGTCAATGGGGAGTTGGCAGGGGTAACCTATTAGGTTAAATTAGGGTTAAAAAGCTGCTAGAAGCAGCTTGTATATCTATAGTAAGTACTCTTTACTCTGACTTTTCGATCGCGCCTAAAATGTATTCCGCGTACTGATTTAGGTTGTACAAGTGATTTTCTAAGCCGGAAGATGAACCCTCCGTACCAATATCAACCTTGATCAACTCAAGAGCAGCCAGAACTGCAACTTTGTGCTTTTGACTATCTGTATATTTATCGAAGTCCGTAGTTAGCTCATTAGACATTGAAGTCGATTTTGTTGGTACTAGTTTCAGAATTTCATTAATTTCCATAATTTTTCCTTATTTAAAAACCACAAAAACTATAGCAGAAAAGTGACGAAGTACATTATGCGGCTTTTTTCTTTGGAAACTTCAACTTGCCTTTGGTCACATTGTTAAACCCTCGGCCATTTTTGAAGTAGTATTCTAGCGGCTCAAGGTCTGTTATTTGCTTTTCAGTGACCCCGATTTCTCTGGCAACACGGGACACATCGCCAATAGCCTCTTGGATACCTATCCATTTGTACGGGGACATTGAAATTACTGTGTTAGGAATTGGCTGCAAACGCTGGCTCACGCTATGTACAACGAAACCAAACTTTCGCCCACCTTCAAGCAATTCACCGTATAGAGAATCTTCATCGCCCGATGTCACGGTTACACGGTTGATTTCTTCAAGATACAAGTGCAGTAACTTTTTATGATGACCATCACCCAGCGCCCAGCACGCTTTTAAAAATGAGAGGAACACCTTGCGACGCTGAGCAGTGCTACTAGGCAGGTTTTTGGGAGTAAACGCAATCTTAAAACCCCGATTAGTCTGGCGCCCCGCTTTAGCTGCATTGAAAAATTCACGCAAATTGCTGTAAGTACGTACTTCACGGTTTAAAAATCGCTGGTTTTTGTATTGTCCGTATGGATCCCACATGAGAACTTGGTCGGTCTCTTTAATTCTTCCCATTTGGCGTACAGCCGTCGATTTACCCGCCCCCGTTGTACCAGCGTATAAACAGTGCTGCGCATCTAGGGCATCGTTTGGCCTAATAGGAGTCATGCAGCATCCTCCTGAACCTCGTCCTGCTTGGTTTCTGTCGGTTTAACTGGTTGGTTAGCGGCGATTGCTTTGATAGCGCGAACCTGAGTAAATGACTCTTTAACTAGTGCCACAGTAAACAGGCCAGCCATGATTTCATCTTTGTATTGCCCGAACGTACCAATAGCGGTTGGGCCATACTTCACGATAAGCGGCCCATACTTCATAACCGCTTCTTTCTTCATGTTTTCGGTCAAGGCAAAGTCTTGACCTACCATCGTTTTGATAATCGACTCATACGACTCAATAGCAGCGAACGCCAAACCTTGCGCCATATCTGGCGACATTGTTGCGGCATTGACTTGATGGGTGTCTTGCTCACCACTTGTTTGCGGGGCTTGCTCTGGCTTCGGCACAAAATCGTGCTCTTGGTCAATTTGGCCGAGACTGGCCGCAAGTGCTGCCGCCTCCCCCTCTCGACCGTCCATAAAGCTGTTCTCAGGTTTCTCTACAACCTCTTGTTCTGCGGTTTGTTGCTCAATGTTATCGTTGCTGTCTGTCATGATTTTTTCCTTAATTATCTTGCTAATGCGAATAGGCCACCGATTAACCCACCGAGACCGATACAAACCGCCAGTTTCTTGGGTTGTATCGGATCGTTCGCTGCTGGTTTGTTTGGCGTGTGAACTGGTTGGGGCTTTGGCTCAGGTTGCAACTGTTCAACCACCTCCGAAACCACGTCATTCGTGGTTTGTGTCGGTTGTTCGGTTACTTGCTCAACGGTAGGCGTTACCACCTCTAAAACCACATCTGGCGTGGTTTCTATCGGTTCTTCGGTTGGTGTTACCTCTGGCGGCGCTACAGGGCTTTCCCCCTCAGCGGCCAACAGTGCTTCAATATTTGGTTGCATATTTGCACGGATTTTCTCTTGATATGGCTCACGAGCACCTTGGTCTGTACCGCACTCGTCACACAATAAATAGCGTAAGTGCGCCTTTCGGCCTTTTGGTTGGTGAACGGTTGCAATGCTACCGCAATGGTGACGGAATACGCCTAAGACAGGGTTTTTGCTACCTCTGAGCGGTACAGTGCCGCCGTTTAGTGGTACGGTCTTCATGGTTTCAACTCCTCTACTTGTTTTTCAAGTTGGGCGACTTTGTCAATCAAACCGCCTATTACCCCAAATGACAGGTTTACCGCCTGATCAGCAAGCTCGACTTTTTTATCCATTTGCCATACAGACAAAGAATCCGCTTTTTGTTTTAACTCGACACACTGCTTAAATTTCTCTATCACTTGCTTCATTGTGTACCTCCGAAAATACTTATCATTAAATCGCCTTTTTCATTCTTAATCTTCTAAGTCGAGTCGATACTCTTTCACCCACTCCACACGCTCAACTTTGCATGTAATTTTGATGCCCGACTGCTCTAAACCGCCGTTGATACACTCTTCCAACATCCCATCAAAAATATGGTCTTTTAACGCTCCATAGCCCGCAAAAATAAGGAACACTGTAGCTCCAGCTAACTTGTACCCATCACGCATATTCAATAACCCTCTCGTATCTACTGTAGAAATTCACAACCGATTCAATGGACTCATCAACCACTTGCTGCGCTTTAACAAGCAAGTTAGTCACTGTATTTTCTTCTTGCCTTTGCTCTTTGCGGTGTTGCTGGTCGTCATCTAACCCAAACACAGTGCGCAAGCGCCAACCACGAACGCCAATCGCCCAGTTAATGAAGTCTAAAAATTTTGAGTCGTTGGAGAACTTGGCAACACCACCACGGGCAAAGTTGCCGTTTAGGTCAGTTGCCATTGACTGCACTTTTTCAGTCATTGCAGCAATTTGGGATTCCAGCTTTTTGAGTAGCTGATCACGCTTTTCGGTTGGGTCTTTCTTGTTGACGGCTTTCATCTTTTCAGCAAAGCCAATTGTTGATTTCAGGCGTTTTTCAGCTTTGGCCTTTCTTAGCCTCTGCTTTTCGAGCCCCTGCATATATTCCTGAATTAGCCCGTACATATGCTGGGACTCATGCGTTGCGCAATTCTCCCATGCTTCAGCACGGGCATACTTTGAAATATTGTAGCGGTTTCCACGTATCTCACCTTGCGAACCGTCACCGCCTTTAGTCATATAACCAAGCGCTTTTAGTAGGTATTTAGCAGCCGCAGCCGCATTTTTAATGCGCTCAATAGTGACAAACCCCTGCCCCCATTTTTCTTCAATTAATGCCGCCCACTCATGAAAATAAACAGGCTCAACGTTCCATCTCATCAACAAATGAGCATGATAGTTTTGATGTCCGACTGACGAAACTTCGCCCCACGGATAATCACGCGTTTCATGTATTCGGGGTGGTGCTTCCGCTACCCAAATGTAATCAAAAACAGGGCGCTTGCTTGGATCTTGCTCGCATTCGATTTTGCAAATTTCCATATCATCATTCGTGATAGCACGCGCTTCACATTGCTCAATGCACTCCACAATGCCCCACGGGTAAACACGTTCATTGTTGTGCATTAGATCGGTATGTACACGGCCTTTCGCTCCAACCGACGACACTTTACCCCACGGATAAAGACGGTCAGAACGGCCAATACACTCAACTTTGCCCCAGGAGTATTTTTTGGCGGATGGTGTTTTTGATATTCTGCCCGATGCAGTCCAACCCCGTTTGTGCATTTTGCCGACGAGGTCTAAAAATGGGCTCAGCTCTTGCCCTATGGTCGAGCGCTCAAACTCCACCGCTGTATAAGCGCCGCTTGTTGTAATTTCCTCATGCAGTAAATTGCCTTCAGGCGAATAAATCGCAGCGAGCGTGGTGCCAGCCTTGCGCTTAGCAACCTTGCGATAATGGTCGTTATCCATGCGCCAGCGTGCTTTTTCGTCTAATGTGACCGTGGTAAATGCAGTAAAGCCGCCTTTAACAGCCGCCATGTAGAGGCCACTGTCGATAATTTTTCCACGCGCTCGACTGGTTAATTCTGTGGTTAACCTATCACCCGTGTTTGCGTCCGGTGCGTCACTGGTTGTCGTCATTTGCGTGCAAACGATGCGATAACCATCACACCAGTTGCGAGTTTGGAAGTGCGCACGATTATTTTGATAGTGTGGTTTGAGGATTTTCGGCTTTTTGTTTAATTTTGGATTAGCCTCACGCTCAATTTTGCCCACAACTGGCGATTCGAAGTGATTTTTTTCAACTTCGGCAACAAATTTCGGGCGAACTTCACCAGTTTCTATGTCCAGACATTCATCACCTTTGATACCTAGCCACTCTGCACGCTTCTCAGGGCTGAGTTTTAAAGCCGCGTCAGTGTATAAACGCTCTAATTGCTGCGCTTTGTGGTGCTGTGCGGCCTCTCTTTTGGACATTTTAGGCTTTCTTAAATCGGATGTCGGACTTTTGCACCTTATGACAAGCCTAACTTTTTCAATCCCCTGCGGGGCTTGCGCTTCGCGATTAGATCGAGCAAATGATTCAACGTACTCCTGCCACGTTATCGAATTTTCGACCTCCGTTTCAGAGACGTCTGGAATTGAATCACGAAAAAAAGCGCCTTGCTGGGCGCTTTGGATTGCTTCATGGAGAATAGAATCTGTTACTTGGTTTTTCATTTATTCAAACGGCTACTTTCTAAAATCGGTAAGCCCGCTTCAGTTGGTAGGTAAATGATCTGATTTTCTGTCTCTTTAATATTTTCGACAAAAAGCCAGCGAACATACTGATCTGTTAAAGACTCATTGATGATACGGTTAGCCTCAGCAATGCCTTTGGCTCTTTCAATATCCGCTTCAGCCTTGAATCTGGCAGATTCAAGCTCCGCTTTTGCCTCTTCTATTTTTATGCGCTTTTCACTTTGGGCTTGTACAAGTGCAGCTTTACCAGCTGTTTCATAGCGCCATTCTTTCGTGGCGATATTGATACCCATGCCACCAATCAACAATGCAACTGTTCCACCAAAATAAATTATGGGGATCAGTCGTGTATTACTTTCAAAATCTATCATTCTTCAATTTCCTCTACGTAACAGGTGTTAACTGGTGCGGCTAACCAAATACCATTAGTGCGGCCGCTGGCGGCGCGCGCTTCTTCGTGTTGTTGGGTAACAATCTCTGCAAAGGCAAAGTCTGCCTCGTTTGGTTGGCTGCGGTTGTTGGAATACGCATGAAGCTGCGCGGTATCGTTTACAAATTCGGTGCGAGTCATATACAACCCTTTTTTGCGAGAATTCGAGCATACGCCAAACCTTGTAACGGGCTATTGCCGTGAATACGCGGAATGTTTACTTCTTGCTTTGGCTGCACTTTCGGCATTGGGTTTGGAAAACGGCTTTTTGCTTCGTTGAAGATTTCACGAATTTTTCTAGCCTGACGCTGCCAGTGTTCGGGGTTTTCATTTGGGTCAATTAGCTGATCCACTTCGACAATGTACTGGCTCATAGCTGCCCGCCCTCAAGTGCAATCTCATTCGCAACAGCCGTTAAAAAGTTCACTTTCTCATCATGACTCGCGTTTATGCAGACAGATAAAATCGGCTTTCCAACTCTGCGCCCTTTTAGCGGTGACAGAGCAAAAGACCCATCTCTGTCGTTGAAGATTTGATACTGTTCCTTTAACGCCTCAGCAGAAACTTCGCCGCCTGTGAATTGGGATATTTTATTGGAAATATCATCTGGGACTCTCCTATATCCATATATATAGGCGGTTACAGCAGCCTCAGACTTACCGAGAAAAGCTATCAACTCTTGCTTCTTTGCTCTTGAATCGCTCTGCTCTTTTATCCAGTCAATAAGTTTCACAATCCCTCCTGTAATTTTACCTGTAAGCAAACTCAAGAATGAATGTAATATATTAGAGATATATTAGCAATACGTTTTTTTGATCAGATATGGGATTTGATTGGAAACCAATTGAACTGTAATATCTTTTTATAAATTACATTCTCGGTAAGTTTTTGATGGAAGCACCAAACTGGTTAAGTAAAGTTAAATACCTGATGAAAGAACAAGGTATAAAGCAAAAAGACTTAATGGGTATATTTGGCGTTAAGACTCAAGGAGGCGTTAGCCATTACTTCAGTGGGAGAAAGGTAGCATCTGACGCTCAACTTGAATCTTTAGCAAAACTATTCGGCGTAGACGTTTCACTGTTAATTAGTGAACCAGTTAGTGACAACAAGCATAGCATAGATGCACAAGCTCTCACCGAAGCATTCAAAACACTCGCAAGGCTTGATGATCTGAGTGATGAAGAGATAGTTTCTTTTTTTAGAGTTTACGAGAAAATGGGTGAAAACAGAATTGCAGAAGCTTACGACGTGATATCTGCCCTAAACAGACAACGGAAAGAAGAGTTAGAAAACAAACTATTCAAACTAAAAAAGGCTCAATAATGAGCCTTTTTATTTGTACTACTTTGGATCAAATGGGCTTGTCCCAATTGGCAGTCTGATAGGATTACCGCCAGAAACTTTCGTTAGTTCTTCTATGTTCAACAGCTTAACCATTTTTACTTCCTTTCGTTTTCTCAATTTGAGCAAGAACTTCGTCTCTCTTTTTTAGCATTATTATTTGAGCGGCCAAACTACCAGAACTCACGGCCTCTGCGTTCAACCCTATAGCTCTGCCCTTTACATAAGTATCCAAGCAGACAACATTTGAATATTCAATGCTCTTACAAGAAGCCCTGAATAAAAGCCCTGCAGCAACAAGCTCTTTGAATATCAAATAACTTGAAGCCAGCGCAACTACAAACAAAACTAAATTAGTAACGAAATCCATTTATAACACCGTCTATACGCTTTCTTTCAACAAATTTTGCTTTTGCATCGTGCGGATAATACACGCAACAGCAATAAAAACAAACATAATGTTAACACTAACAACAACAAACGTATACAAGTGTGACAAGTAGTTTGTTTCAAGGAACAGTTTCTCAGCCAAGCGCATCAAATGCATAACAGCTTGAACTGCATATAGGCATATAGCTGCCATGGCTATCCTTGTAAGCTTCAATTTAAACTTGTCATGCAAATTTCTAGTCATATGCATTGATAAAATGTAAATCGAAACGAATGAGAAATGCCATATTGCTTTTGAGACTCCTCCCCTGTACTCCGTTGCAATGGTATACAAATAAGGAGTCAACACATTCATGAGCAAAGAGAAGACTACTAAACAACTTAAGCTAACACTGTAGCTATCGAGCCTTCTAAAAGCGCACAGATAAACCAGCCATAATACAACATAAGCGAGTACAACATGCTCGCCTATAGATATTAATAACTGTTCAAACGGACTGTACAAATTAATCCCCTTTAATTGAGTCACCTGAATTGCGCGCAGCAATATAGGACTTAGCTTTAGGCTTTTCATCCACCGGATCTAGTCCACTTCCACCAGTTCCACCAACTACTTTCAGCAATTCAGTCTTTGTTAAATTCTGTATTTTTTTACAACTTTGCATAGCTATATCTCCTCATAGCATGAATCTAATTTATAAGAAAAATTAGAAACAATCAAAATAATATTACAAAAAACTTGACCACGCTTGATATAATTACATAATATTTTACAAGCTGAATGATCGTACTGTAATCATATCAGAGACTAACAATGTTAAATAGTGAGAACAGATATGTTAAATCAAATGGGTTGTATCGGTTCATGGATACCGCAGGAAATGTACTTAAGGTTATACGGAGAGGAGAAAGGCACATTAGACGAACGGATCAGGCGTAAACACTGGATAAAGGGAACACACTATAACGTTCCGCGTGGTTCAAAAGGTCGTTGGATTAACATTGAAGAGGTAAACAAGTGGGCAGCGGGACAAACAAGCACGTCGGCGTATTTACACGCCAACTAAAGTCAGGTGAATGCCTGTATATTACGTTCTTTTATCAGGACGAACGCTGCCGAGAAGCTTTACCAGGATTAAATCCTGAATTAAAAGGTGATTGGGATTTTGCCTTTGGGCTTAAAAAGGAAATTGAGCGCATGATCACGCTTGGGAAGTTTAATTATGGTGATTACTTCCCAAACTCACCCAAGGCCAAAAAGTTTGCTGCAAAGTCCACGGCCACGGTTTTAGATTACCTCAACGACTACGTTAAATATGGTAGAAAGCGCGGTTTAAGCGTTTCTACCATCGAGGGCTATGAAAAGGCGATCAGAGCATTATCGCCTTTACACCACATCAAAGCCGCCAACCTCACCCCTGCCAATGTTAAGCAACTGGTAAAAGACTCGACTGTATCGTTAAAAACCATGCGTAACCGTTTAAGCGTATTAAATTCAGCAATGAACGAAGCTGTAGTTGACGGTGTATTACCGCTAAACCCATGCACCTCAGTAAAGCCACATCAGTATATGGATAAAGTCGAAAAGGTGTCTACTCGCGGCCAGCATGAGGACGTTGACCCATTTAAGCCAAAAGAGATTGAAGCAATTTTAAATGCTTGCAGAAACCAGCCCGAACGCCATTTACTCACTGTGCTGTTTTACACGGGTATTAGGCCGTCGGAGGCAGCAGCACTGCAATGGATTGATGTTGACTTGATCAACGAAGAAATCAAAGTGTGTGAAGCTGTGATTTGGGACTCCACCAATAAAAAGGCCATTACCAAAGGCACTAAGACATCATCAGGTAATCGCGTTATTGAACTGCCCCCTTTGGCGCTCGAAGCACTCAAGTCACAAAAAGCAGTTACAGGCCACGGCAAGTATGTGTTTATTGAACCACGCAGCAAAAAACAGTTAACCGGTGCAGCACAATTGCGCAAAAATATTTGGATCCCCGTACTTAAGAAAAGCGGCGTTCGTTACCGCCACCCTTACCAAGCAAGACACACTTTCGCCACCATGCTAATCAGTAAGGGAAGCAACCTATGGTGGGTTGCCGACCAAATGGGACACGATGGACCCGAAATGCTCTTTAGGCATTATGGTAATTACATTAAAGAGCATGATTTGAAATTGACACGAAAAAGCCGCTAATTAGCGGCCTATTATAGGAAACTTTCTGGAAATGCAGGTTTTCCTAATAAGCTTCTTGCGCTATTTAACTCAGTTATAATTGAAGTCACATTCTGTTTGCGCCAGTATTCATATAAGTCGCTAACTACCAAATCAGATTTTTCTTCTAACTTATCAGCAAAGTCCTTGACATTCTTTGCTGTTTCAATTAATTCAACTACTTCGTCATACTCTACATTTAGGTCATCAATTAATCTGGAGAAGAACCTTATATCTAAAAACTTCTTTTTGAGTTGACTCTCACTTAACTTTGTATGTTCAGCTTGAATAATCGCATTACCGTCATCAGGTTTCACAGCCCTGATCACTTCCTCTAAGTATGTTTGTAAGGAACTATTAATCTCTGAAAGAAGCTCTACCTTATCTGATAGCGACACTAATTTCTTGTTTGTATTTCTTTTATCAAGGAGCTCTCGAAATAATCCGGCCCATTGCTCTTTTAACCAAAACTCTATATCAGTATGCTTTTCAAATTGGTGCAACGGATTGTTTCGGCGCTTCGACATTATTTCATCTAAAAATAAAAATACATTAACCGAATCTACATGGGCGTACTCTACTGAAGTATTTTTTCTATTCTTCCTAAAGGTCTCGTATTCGCCATACACGGACTTTTCAACCAGAATATAGGTTGGAATATCGTTTGAGCGTGCAGCTTGAAACTCTTTTTTGGTTACACTTTCATATCGCTCATGAAACTCTTGTGTTGCGACTACTTTTTCATCACTAGCCGGCGAGCCGTAGCGCCCACCAACAATCAAAACAAAAATTTCTGATTCCGACGCAGAGCGATAACAAGACTCATCCAATGGAATATCTGGATCATACGCAATTCTTCCTTTATCTGATAAGATGGCCGTATATCCAAGGTTTTCTATAAACCCCTCTAGTGAAGCTCGAATGTGCTTTAAATCATAATAGGTGGAACTAACAAAAACTTGAGGCTTAGCCATAATATCCCTTTAAAACATGGAAAACTGAACGGACGTACTTTATAAAAAAGTGCTGAATTTGTCACGGCAAATGCCCCCAAAAAGAGCAACACTCGTAATTATTAGTGAAATCATGTAACTACGTCAGTTCTCGCGTACTTTCAAATCCCCCCAGCTCCACCAAATAGCAATATCAAAACCCTATTAAAACACTTGATTTTAATAGGGTTTTTGTTTTTTAGGTGCATTGCTAGTGAAATAATAATGCTTAAGTAGTGGCCTGGAATATCACGTAAATATCACATGTGCTAAATGCACTATTACTCGATGAATTAAATACATCTAAAAAATCTTACCGCGATTTCTAAAGCTCTCTCAAAGTTGACTAAACTAAAGTACATATCGATGTAATAGATTAGATAATCCATATGCTCAAAAAGCTTCTATGTTTAAGTGTGCAAAAACGAAATGACATAGTTTTTAAAGGTCATTATCTAGCCCCTACTATTCCATCTTTGTGTGGTGTTTTTGTAACTTATGAGTTATTAAACTCAATTGAAAAGGCAAAGCACTTAATTAATACTCACCATTTAAAAGAAGTGGTTTTTTATTGGCAATACACAAATTGGTTCGACTCTTTAAATGAAAAATATTACCAACCAATCGTTTCTAATTTACACATAACCAATAATTACCTCTATTTCAGTGGATACTTTAAGCACTTCGAAAAAGCAAACTTCGTATCACAGCCTTTAGAAATTGCGCTGCTAAAAGACCAAAGTAACATACCCGAAACTTTATTAAATACTTCTTTGTTAAATTCCGATAGAGCGAAAATAATAATTAAAGATATTGAGAATCTTGAACAAGAGCTCAACATTGAATTGGAGCGTTTGGATAGTTTGAGTAATTTGGCAGAGACCATTAATAAGGTTCAGCCAGCATCAATTCGAAATGACAGTTATAAAACCGACAAACTACTTAATGAAGCTTTGGATGAGATTACCAAGCTCCAATTAGATGTTGAGCAATTGGAACTTAAGATAGAAAATAAGTGTAAGCTTCTTTGCAAATCGATTCTTGGCATAGAACAAGAAGATCACATATTTGTGCGTTCAGACAATTTAAATATAGCTCAAGAAATAAAATTAAAGTTTGCAAGATACTACGATAATTCCTTACATCTTGAAGGCCCTAAAAGATTAAAGAATGGTGAACTAAGTAAAAGATACAATGTAATCAGCATTCCACTAAGACAATAATGAACAACGCCCTAGATACGGTCAATAAACTGAAAAGCGCCAACAAAATGGCTCCTCTTTCAACTTTTAATCAAAATGTAATGCCATTTTTTCATTGGGATAAATGCCTATTTAGTCGATTCTGAAAAATTGACTTGGAATGATAGATATTTGAATCTTGTTACTATCAGTAAAATAATAAATTTTGAGTGAACCCTTGGTATTCATAGATAAAATTAACAGAGCAAGAAAATGCAAAATATTTTGGTCATGCATCCCTTTTGGTTTTTCCTAAACTCATCTCCCTCCCCTAAGTCTTTAACTTTCAGACTCGATATAAAAAGTTCTTCTTAAGAAAAAAGCTTTTAACAAAACCGCAAAACAGAAACCGTTAATTTAATCTTTAGGATGTGATTTTTTTGAATTTTTCTGGTGGTGAAAAGTTTTACTTAATTAAATAAGGCACGTTTTTCAAAATTAGAGCTGTGACTAAATTTTTGTCTTTCATTACAGAGTTTTATTTTTAAAAAATGGATTGATTGAAAGATTTAAAGTTCTATTGCTGGTAGCAAAAAAGCTTCACTCATTAAATTGTCTTTGCAAATACTTGACCGAAGGTGAGGCTTCAAAACCCTTATTCAACACAGGCACGAATTTATTAAATTACCAATCAAGAAGCCAAAAATTTTTCAATCGACTTAGTAGTACTTTGTCTTAATCATGCCCAACTAGCATATAGAACAATTCGGCTAGCTCTTAAAGTAAGTTCAGTACTTAAAATGTATTCATCTTCTTCATTACTATTTAGGAGAAAGTTCCAACTAATAATGTTTGATTTAACCTGCATATTATTCCTCGCAGGAAACCGATCATTCTGCGATAGGCTGGCTAATTCGAAATATCTTATAACCTGCAATACCTTGCAGAGAGTCATTTGTTTTTGAAAGCCATATTTAATGAAATTACCTCTCACTCTGCGATAGTATTGTAGGTTGCATTGATCCTCTAATTCCTTACAAACTTTAACTTCATTCATTAATTGCACTTTACGGGCTAAATTTAATTTTCAATTTCAAACTTTCGTCAGAATATAAAAGCCACCCCTCTCCCTCACAACATCACAAAATTGGTAAAAATTGAGTTATTAAAAATTAGTAATGATTATTCTATGAATCATCACTTTTATTTTTTGGGGACGATTTCAGCTTCGTCCCTCGAAATCTCATTCTGCAAATTCACTTGAGCCAGATTACAACAAAAATCATTTTTCATAAATTAATTGTTCCGTTTTAAGTTAAATAATTGATGAAAAAGTCTTTTCATGCTTTGGAGATTTGGAATCGCAAATTTCTCATTTTTAAAAAATTCAGCTCAACCTAATTCGATAATTGAGTAAAAAAGCAATTTGTGTTCACGACACTTCATGGAGAAAAAATTAGTTCACGGAGAAATTTTCGACCTGATTTTTGATTTACTCATAATTGAGGGAAAACGGTTTTTCAAAAAAAATACTCTCAACATTTAACTAACCTGAGATCTGTATAAGAACTAAAGCCGAGTAACTTTTATGCTCGGTTTCTTTGCTTGAAAAGTATAAGCGATGAGGCCTGCCATCAAGTTCACCATAAATGAAACACAGCTACGGTGCCTTGTGTGGTCTATGTGAGTTATGTTCTTGAGTTGATCAAACA
>NZ_JAKKCW010000018.1:0-68814 GCF_021728455.1 Pseudoalteromonas sp. L23
TCGAACTTAAGTTTTACTTGACGCTAACTCGTTGCTGCTTTGCTTTTCAGCGTAGCGCCCCGTGTCAGTGGGGTCGCATTATAGGGCGATCCGATTTTAGTGCAACCCTTTTTTTAAAGAAAATTGCGAAAAACAGATCGTTTGGATAGAAATCACTCTAAGACAGTTGTTTTTGCATGTTTTACAAACAAAAAGAGCGCTAAATGCGCTCTATTTTTAATTCCCAACCGAATTTTGATAGGTAAGCTGCTTCTTGAATGAGCTCCGCTAACATCAACGGATGAAGGGATAGCCAAGGATTGGGCATTTGCATAGTCAGGGACTTATTCTCTTTATTGTTGGCTTGCACTGTTACTTTAGGTAGAACATCGTCTTTTCTACGCATAGATAACAAAACACCAAGTCGAACTACGACGCATAACAACTTAGCGTATCCAAAGTGACAACCTAATCGATCAAAATCTTTGGCAACAAGGTCAGCTCTATGATTTTTAACGATAGCAACGATAATATCTTTTTGCGCTTTGCTATATCCAGGCATTGAAGTATTCGCCAATATATAGCCGCTGTGTCTATGGTACTGTTTATAGTCAATCAGCAAGCCTACTTCATGAAGAGATGCGATTGCCTTTGCCAAGTGAAGACTCGCTTGTTCATCGAGACCCCAGCTTGATGACACTTGGGCGATAATATCAGACACCACTTCGTATACTCGCAGCGCCTGCTCGGTATCAACATGATAACGCTGAGTGAAACCATCCAATGTGCGCTGACAGATATCGACAGCCTGAAAATCAGGGATCATACTATAAAGTACACCCTCACGAAGTGCGCCACCGGCAAGACCCATAGATTGAATATCCAATGACTTGAATAGTGCAATCAAAATTGCAAGGCCCGATACAAAGACTAAGCGGCGTTCTTCAATTAGCCCAGGTAAAGTTAGCGCAGCCACCGTTTCACATTCAATTGCTTTAAGCTTTACTTCTTCCAACTTGCTCAGAGTCAGTTGTTCATTCTCGCCCATCGCAGCGAAAATTTCCTGAATGGCTTGAACAGTACCTGACGCACCAATGGCTAACTCCCAGCCAAGCTTTTTATATTTGGCTTGAATAGGCTGAATAACCTGTTTTGCAGCCAGCTCTGCAGCGTCAAAGTTTTTCAGACTTAATAGGCCATCGCTGAAATATCTATCAAGATAAGTCACACAACCCATATTTAAACTTTTATACAGTAAGGCATCAAAGCCTTTTCCGATCACAACTTCGGTACTCGCGCCGCCAATATCAATAACGAGTTGCTTACCTTGACAGGCGGATGTGTGAGCGACACCTTTATAAATCGTTTTAGCTTCCACTTCTCCACTGATCACATTTACCTGATGATTAAGGATCTGCTCCGCTTTTTCGATAAATGTGTGAGCGTTAATAGCCAAACGCAATGTCGCAGTCGCTACAATACTGACATTTTGCTTGGGGATATCTTGTAAGCGCTCAGCAAACAAAGCAAGGCATTCCCATCCTCTTTGCATCGCCTCAAGCGACAATTCATTTTGGTCATTAAGCCCAGATGCCAGCCGCACCTTCCTTTTCACACGGCCGATTGTGTGAATACCGCCTGCCATATGTTTCGCTATCAACATATGAAAGCTGTTAGAACCTAAGTCTATTACAGCGTAAATATCTTCCTTCGAAGCAGTCTTTGCCACTTTTCAAACCTCAACAAATCGCATTAAGCGCTTACTACTTTACTATCCAAGTTTATTTGGATTGTGGTTTTCTATAGCCACCAGTTCGGCGACCGCCACCACGTTGCTTGTTACCACTATTACCATGGCCTGAATGACGACGTTTATTTACTTGAGGCGCACGCAAGTCAGTTAATAGTGCTGTTTTATCATAATGAGAAACAGGAATTGCATGTTCTATGTATTCTTCTATCTCATGTAAATTGTAGGCATATTGCTCGCACGCGAAACTAATCGCATGTCCAGATGCACCAGCTCGACCCGTACGACCAATGCGGTGAACGTAGTCTTCTCTGTCATCCGGCAAGTCAAAGTTGAACACATGACTTACTTCAGGAATATGTAAACCACGTGCTGCAACATCAGTCGCAACCAGCAAGTCAACATCACCACGCGTAAACTGCGCTAATATTGATTGGCGTTTCTTTTGGTTCACATCGCCAGTAAGCAAACCAGCACGGTGACCATCCGCTTTCAGCCATGCATATACGTTTTCGCAGCTGTGCTTAGTATTAGCAAAAATGATTGCCTTCTCTGGCCACTCTTCCTCAATCAAAGTCAGCAGTAAAGGTATTTTGTCCTCTGTTGACGGGTGAAATAGCTCTTCTTGAATACGCTTGCCCGTTTTAACATCTGGCTCAATTTGCACATGAATAGGATTGGTCATGTGTTCGAATGCTAACTCTTGCACTCTGTATGACAGTGTTGCAGAGAATAATAGATTTAATCGCTCTTCACGACCTGGCATGCGATTGAACAAATAACGAATGTCTTTGATAAAACCTAAATCAAACATTCGGTCTGCTTCATCTAGCACAACCACTTCGATATCATTGAGGTTATAAGCACCCTGCTTATAAAAATCGATTAAACGCCCAGTCGTTCCGATTAGTATATCCGCACCTTTTTCCAGTTGAGCCCGTTGTTTTTCGTAATCTTCGCCACCATATACAAGGGCAAGCTTAAGATCACAACGTGGCGCAATGACTTGCGCGTCCTTATGTATTTGGATAGCCAACTCTCGAGTCGGTGCCATAATAATTGCACGAGGTTGCGTTTTTTTATCCTTTTTAGTCTGCAATAGGCGATGACAGGTCGCGGTCAAAAACGCAAGGGTTTTGCCCGTACCAGTTTGTGCCTGACCCGCGATATCGCGGCCTTCACAGATGTAAGGTATACACTTTGCTTGGATTGGCGTACAAAATTCGAAGCCATTTTCCTGTAAACCGGCGACCACTTCCGGCGCTAAAGCAAAGTCGTTGAATGTTTTATTGGTCAAATGTGTCTTAGTCATAGCAATAAAGCATAACGTTTAAACTTGCAATAAGAAACAAGAGTGTTTAAATACGCATTAAATATTTCGCCTAATTCTAACGGAGAGCGTAATGAGCGACAAAATTATCCAACTAACTGATGACAGCTTTGAAGCTGACGTAATCAAATCTGACAAGCCTGTACTAGTAGATTTCTGGGCAGAATGGTGTGGCCCTTGTAAGATGATTGCGCCTATCCTTGATGAAGTTGCAGAATCACACGGTGACCGCGTTGCGATCGGCAAACTGAATATTGACCAAAACGCAGGAACTCCACCTAAGTACGGTATCCGTGGTATTCCAACACTATTACTGTTTAAAGATGGTGCAGTAGCAGCAACCAAAGTTGGTGCTCTATCTAAGACTCAACTTGTTGAGTTCCTAGAAAACAACCTGTAATTCAGGCTGTTACATACTCTGCGGCATCACTGCCGCAGTTGTAGACCTGATCTATATCATTTTTAATAGAATAAAATTTGTATAAACACTGGACGACCTGACGCCTAGCTGCTAACTTATAAAGCCACAAACCTTTAAGCTTTATCAAATCAACCTCTCTCGTGAAACTAACGAGAATGACAACTGTAATAAAGAACCCACCAATATGCATTTACGCGAATTAAAAGACAAGTCAATCAATGAACTTGTAAAACTTGCTGAGTCCATGGGACTTGAAAACGTAGCTCGTTTAAGAAAACAAGATATTATCTTTGCTATTTTGAAAGCGCACGCGAAAAGCGGCGAGAATATATACGGCGGCGGTGTTTTAGAAATTTTACAAGATGGCTTCGGCTTTTTACGTTCTTCAGAAGCATCTTACCTAGCTGGCCCTGATGATATTTATGTTTCTCCGAGCCAGATTAGACGTTTCAGCCTGCGTACCGGTGATACCATCAGTGGTTTAATCAGACCACCAAAAGATGGCGAAAGATACTTTGCATTATTGAAAGTTAATGAAGTTAACTTCGATAAGCCTGAAAACTCTCGTACCAAAATCCTATTCGAAAACCTAACGCCTATTCATGCTAATGAGCGTATGGTAATGGAGCGAGGTAACGGTAGTACAGAAGATATTACCGCTCGAGTATTAGACCTTGCTTCTCCAATTGGTAAAGGTCAGCGTGCACTTATCGTTGCACCACCAAAAGCGGGTAAGACAATGTTGCTTCAAAACATTGCTCAGTCCATCACATACAACAACCCAGATGCAACATTGATGGTACTACTAATCGATGAACGTCCGGAAGAAGTAACTGAGATGCAGCGTCTTGTTCAAGGTGAAGTAATTGCTTCTACGTTTGACGAACCTGCCAACCGCCACGTTCAAGTAGCAGAAATGGTAATCGAAAAAGCAAAACGCTTAGTTGAGCATAAGAAGGATGTTATTATTCTACTTGACTCAATCACACGTCTTGCTCGAGCATACAACACGGTTATTCCTTCCTCAGGTAAAGTATTAACTGGTGGTGTTGATGCCAATGCACTTCACAAACCTAAGCGCTTCTTTGGTGCTGCACGTAATGTTGAGGAAGGCGGAAGCTTAACCATCATCGCAACGGCACTTATCGATACCGGCTCTAAGATGGATGAAGTTATCTACGAAGAGTTTAAAGGTACGGGTAACATGGAACTACACCTAAACCGTAAGATTGCGGAAAAACGTGTATTCCCAGCTATCGACTTCAACCGCTCTGGTACTCGTCGTGAAGAACTATTGACGAAGACTGATGAGCTTCAAAAGATGTGGATCTTGCGTAAGATTGTGCATGAAATGAGTGAGATCGATGCCATGGAATTCCTTATTGATAAGCTTTCCATGAGCAAAACAAACGATGAGTTTTTCGACTCAATGCGTCGTAAGTAAGTAGACTCTGAGTCTAATTATTGAAAAGCCAGCTTATGCTGGCTTTTTGCGTTTCAGGTTCGCCAACTACCTGTTTTTGTTCTATACCTTACCTAGTGAATTTAAACCAAGTTTGAATAATGAACCTAGGGATATAGAATGAAGCCGAGTCGTATTATTGCCGCTGTCACACTGTTTAATCTGGCTTCGGTAACACTCGCAATCACCTTGCTATCTTCTGATACAGCCAAAATAGCTGTTGCTCTCGGAGCTCTAGCACTGGGGGCGCTCTTCCAGCTTTTATGCTTTAAGAAAACCTCTTCCGCTGAAAAGCATATGGAACATCTCGTTCGCAACTTTATCAACGACAATGGTGTCGACCTAACGTATCGCTTTAACGAACAAGATAAAAATATTTCTAAGTCCTGCCTACTAATGAATGATTGCTTCGCCGTTATAGAACATATAATTAGTGAAGTATACGCATCTTCTTCTCGACTTCACCCAATGGCAGATAGTTTAAGAGATACCTACGCATCCATGACGCAAAAAGCGACGCTACAACATACTCACGGAGAATACTTAGCCACCTCGATACAGTCTATGTTAGAGATTTCCGCGCGTTTAGATACTAGCTTAGAGCAGATCTACGCATCTGTAGAAAACGCTACAACGGCAGTGAAGCAGACCAGATTAGATACTGACAAAAGCCAAGAAAGCCTGCTAACTCTTGCAGATAACATCAAAAAGACCAATGAACAAATAGAGTTGCTCAAAACAGACAGCAACGAAATTAGCTCAGTGCTTGAAGTTATTAATGCTATTGCAGAGCAGACCAATTTACTTGCGCTAAACGCTGCGATTGAAGCAGCACGAGCTGGCGAGCTAGGCAGAGGCTTTGCCGTCGTTGCTGATGAAGTTCGTAATTTAGCGGCAAGAACAAGCCAATCTACAAAAGAAGTAAGTCTGGTTATCAGAAAAATTCAATCCGGTACAGATTCTGTTTACGCACTCATGCAAGCAGCACTAGAGGAAACAGATAACACGGTAAAATTAAGCGAAGCCTCTACAAAAGAGGTTGATGAAATAGAAAACGCGATGCTCTCTATCAACCAAATGTCTCACGATATTCATCGACAAGTTGGAGAACAGAAGCAAGCCTCTGACGAAGCTCAAGAGAGCATAGAGTCAATGGTGCACCTGAATTCAGATGCACTTTCAAGTACAAGAATACAGGCTGTCTCCAATCGTGACCTCATAGCACTATCGCAAAGTATTCATTCCAAGTTATCCATGTTTAAGATTTCAGATTACACCCCGGAACTAGACACCAGAAAAGACAGTTCACGGGTATCAATCAGTAATATTGAGCAACCTGAAAACTCAAATGTGGGGAATGCTGATGATATAGAACTATTTTAGGACGCTAAAGACTCTTTAGATTTTAGCTGATCGCACATCGCTAAGAACAAAGACTGAAACTGATCTTCATTTCCTTGCTTTAACACTTTTTCAAATTCTATGGCTATACTTGCCAGTTCGGGAAATTCAAACATAGATGCCGCCCCCGCCAACTTATGGCAAATAGCCTGAAGTGTGAGCAGCTCTTTATTTTGCCAAGCATCAATTAGTAAATAACGCTCTTGTTCAAAAGTACTTGCGAAGCTATCTCTTAAGTCCGATAAATCGATATTAAGCTCATATGCTTTGCCATGCTCAAAGTTCAAATGCGTATTCAGAACTCCCAGCAATTCATTTTTATTAATCGGCTTGCCAATATGTCCATTGAATCCAGAATCAATATATGATTTGACTTCTTCCATCAGTACATTAGCGGTTAGCGCGTATATCGGCCCAGAATAGCCAGCAGAACGAATAATCCTTAATGCTTCGACACCATCCATTCTTGGCATTTGAATGTCCATAAGCACCAAATCAGGAAAGTCACTAAGACACTGTTCAACCGCTCGAGCACCATTTTCGGCTACAATGACCGTCGCCCCCGTCCGCTCGATCATACGAGAGAATAATTGGCGGTTTTCAGGGTGATCCTCTACAACCAACACAGTACCTGATAACAAAGGTTGCTTTAGCTGAGGTTCTTGCGCTTCAGTGGCCGCGACATTGAGATACACAGTACAAGGTACATGAAAAGAGAAGATACTGCCTTTATCAATAATGCTTTGAACTTTTATTTCACCATTCATCATATGCGCAAGCTGGCTCGACAAACTTAATCCGAGCCCAGAGCCACCAAAGCGCCTTGTTATGCTGTTGTCAGCTTGTTGGAAATTATCAAAAATTCGGCCTATCTGCTGCTCAGTCATGCCAATACCTGTGTCCTTCACCACAAACTGTAAGCCATGGTGCGTTTCAGATACTTCTAATTCAATACGGCCTTTTTCGGTAAACTTTAGGGCATTACTTAGCAAGTTTATTAGTATTTGTTTTACTCGAATGTAATCTAAACGCACGTAAGCGTTAGCCCTGACCTGGTCACAAACGATAAACTCTAATTGCTTACTCTGGATATTTTGTTGAAACATATCGCATAAGTCCGCAAGTAAGCTGCTTACCGAAAACTCTGTTGATTCAAGCTCTAAGCGCTCAGCTTCGATTCGACTTAGGTCAAGAATATCATTGACGAGATCTCGTAAGTGTAACCCTTGATTATAGATAGTTCTGACTGAAGCTTGTGCCTGAGCATTTAAATCTTGTTCGACCAACAAGTCTTCTGCATGTCCCAGCACCGTAGTAAGTGGCGTTCTGATTTCATGGCTCATGTTTGCTAGAAATTGACTTTTCACTTGATTTGCCGCTTTTAACTCATCCGCTTTTTGCTGAAGCTCAGATGTTCTGAGTGCGACTTTTTGACTTAGCTCCAGTTTTGCTCTTTGCTCAATCTTACGTCGGTAAAGTGCGAAAGTTGTCAGTAAGGTTAATAGTGCAATGATAACACCCAACAATTGTAACTGGCTGCGCTGCTCTTCTTTCAGTAGCTGTAATTTTTGTTCTTGCTTGAGCACTTCAACTTCTCGAGAAAGCTCACTCGCTTCATACTTAGCACGATAATCATTGATTCGCTTAAGCACGTCATCATTCATTAAGCGCTTTTGCGCTTCCCGATTTTGCGAGTCATATTCTCTAGCTTGTTGTATATTACCTTGAGCAGCCTCAATTAGCGCTAGTAAACGTAGCGACATTCGCTCCTTCTTCTGCTCGTGCATCAATCGGCTGGCAGCTAAACTTTGCTCAGCATTCGCTAAGGCTTCTACAAGTCTGCCTTGTGCAAAAAATATTTGTGCTAATGTATATTGCGCCTCCATAACATTAGCGGGGTTTTGAGCCTTTTCAGCGTAATAAAGTGCAAAATTCGCCTCTTTTTCAGCAACGTCAAGCTGATCTAAGGAATAGCTAAGAAGTGCGAGGTTAACGTATTCGTACGATAAATGGCGAACATCATTTTGAGCTTCATAATACGTAATGGCGGCCTGATAAGAAGCTTTAGCCAATTCAGGCTTTTTCGTTTCCGTATACAGGACTCCAAGATCTGCATGAGCAAGCGCGACACCATATTCATCACCCAATTCATTAAAAGCTTTAAGCGCGGTATGTAGCATCTCCTCCGCTTTATCGTAGGCAGCTTGACGAATATAAACCCCTGAAATATTGAGTAGAATGTCAGCGTGATCTTGAGCATTGCCAAACTCCTGATAGAGCTCGTCCGCTTTTAAATAGTTTTGTAGTGCAAGATCTAAAGTAAAGTTTTTAAAGTAGGCCAACCCTAGGTTGCTGTGTAAGTTAGCCATTTCAATAGGGATATTACGCTGTTCAGCCAGCGCTAAAGCACGAGAGTAAAACTCTATTGCCTGTTGGTATTGACCGAGATAGAAATTACAGATCCCTTGTAGCTTAACAGCAGTAAAGTGGTTGTCAGTTAAGGGCTCTGACTGGGTGATTAATTCTAGCTGGCTAAGAAAAGCTAGTGCATCTTTAAACTGATTGTGACTATAAGCAGACTTACCAAGGCTAAACAAAATGTCCACTTTTTTCTCTTTTCCGAGCTTTTTCTCAGCGAGAAGTTCCTTGCCTAGAATTTGTTTTTGTTGCCAATTCGTAATCAGCTTCATTTCCGTAATGCGTTCAGTGAGTGAAGTATTACTCACTGCATATTCCGCATGAAAAGTAGTAGAGAGATAAAAACAACACGCAAACACAGATCTGGGCTTTAGTAGCCTCGATAAATTCATTGTTGCTCTCCATTGCTTATCATTTAGTCTGCGTGGTAGTGTGAAGATACACCAAGACTAAAGAGGCGACAATGTTCAATCCGCTTACAGATGTTATTTTTAAATTAATTTGTCAAAATCAATCTTTAAAAGTACACACTATTGCCGCCGCTCTGATGGAACAACAGCAACTACCTCGCCTTGATGAAGATGAAAATAAAAATCTCTTCAAGCGCAACTTTCTGATCATGAATGCCCTGTACCAACTTCAGCAAGAAGTATTCGCTGAGGGTCAATACCTGCATGTTGAAGCGCTCAATGTTTATCTAGCTCCACGACTAGGTGAACATCAATTAGCATTAGATGATCCGCTCAGAAGCTACTATTTAGATTGGCAACACTATGAAACCAGCAGTGAAGAAGTGAGTGCTCTGTTGGATAACTTTTGGCAGCGCTTTGCATTCAATGGCGCTCGCCAGCGAATTAATATCAAGGCTGACGAATTAAACGCGATTAAAACACGCTGGCGACTGCCTAACGGATATGATCGCAGGATGTTAAGTCAATGTTGGAGAAAACTGGCCCTGACTCATCACCCAGATAAATCAGGTGATGAGGAGACTTTCAAACGCTTAATGAACGAGTATGAGATACTTAAGCAGACCTTAAGCACGTAGGGCTTTATAGCGCTTATTTTTAATTTTGCTATTGTTAAGCTTTCGTAGTGCAGGCTTAACTGCCTCGCGTTTTACAGCTACGAAGGTTTGTACATCATATATATTGATTTTACCAATTTGTTTAAAGTTAATGCCCTCTTCACCTGTCAAGCTGCCGACGATATCTCCTTTGCGAAGCTTTTGTTGCTTTCCACCTTCAATCATGAGGGTCACCATATTCGACTTATAGGCTGGTTTTTCGAGCAGTGAATGGCCCGGCAACGTGCCATGTTTTAGCTCTTGACCATATATTTCCGCCAACTGTTTTATTTTGAAGGCTTCTTTTTCTCCATAAAGAGATACTGCGATACCTTTGTGCTCACCCCGGCCCGTACGACCAACACGGTGAATATGCGTCTGTGGCTCAAGCGCCAAATGATAGTTAACCACAAGCTCAACTTCCTCAACGTCGAGCCCTCGAGCGGCCACGTCAGTGGCAACCAAAATATTGGCACTCTTATTAGCAAAGGTGAGCAATGACCACTCACGCTCACCTTGATCTAAATCGCCATGTAACTCGACACAAGCAAGTCCGGTTTGGCGTAATTCTTCGAATAGTCGCTTAGTCTCAGCTTTGGTATTACAAAAAACGATACAGCTTTGCGGCTGGTGCTGCATTAACAGCACTCTCAGCGCGTTAAAGCGCATTTTATTGTTGTCTAACTTATAAAAGGTTTGCTTAATGCTGTGGTGTGCTTGTTCTTCTTTTGCTTCAACAAACTCTGGCTCACGCATATATTGCTTCGCCAGTTTCATGATCTTATCTGGGTAAGTCGCACTAAACATTAGTGTTTGTCGAACTTCAGGGACATACACTAAAATGCTTTCTAGCGTTTCAGTAAAGCCCATATCCAGCATCTGATCAGCTTCGTCGAATACCACAGTCTGCGTTTCAGTTAGCATGAGTGAGCCATTAAAAACATGCTCTTCAACTCGACCAGGTGTACCAACAACAATATGCGCACCGTGTTGCAACGCCCGTGTTTGAGGTTCAATTGGCGTTCCTCCGCAGAGTGTTTGCACTTTGACGTTACCAATTAAAGCCGCAATTTTTCTGATCTCTTGTGCGACTTGATCAGCCAACTCTCTCGTTGGACATAACACCAAAGCCTGAACCTCATTGCACTCGGGCTGCAACTTATTCAGCAGCGCAAGTGAAAACACCAGTGTTTTACCAGATCCGGTTTTCCCTTTCACGACTAAATCTCGTCCAGTCAGCGCCGGCGTTAAACTCACAGACTGTACTGCTGTTGGCACCATGTAGTTAAGATCTACAAGGCGCTGAGCAAGCGCTTGGTTTAGAGGTAATTGAGAAAATGAAGTGATCGACACAGTGCTTTCCTATTCGCTATCTTAATCGCGTATTTTATACCAAATGTGTAAATTCGCTAACCGCTTTACTCTATTATTCCAAGATAAAGCGCCCCCTAGATTGTGGATGAATTATCCTCATCGCAATACACGGACTTACATCACAATTTATGCTTTAATCTCTCGGTAACTCCATTTTTACCAAGGATTATCATGAAGTTTAAATCACTATTGGCATTTGGTTTATTAAGCGCAGGTTTGAGTACAGCACTGCAAGCCGAAGAATTTACTACACAACAATTAGAACAAGTTAAACAAGTTAGAGAAGCCGCAAGCCACAGCAACCTAAGTTGGCAATTACTAGAATCCCTCACCACAGAAGTAGGCCCACGCTTACCGGGTACCGAAAATGATAAAAAAGCGGTAGCTTGGGCAAAGAAACAACTTGAGCAATTGGGCTTTGACAAAGTCTGGCTTGAGGAAGCAACCTTTCCTGAATGGCGCCGCTACCATGAGTCTGCAAAAATCCTGATACCGAGCGAACAACCGCTACACCTTACAGCGCTCGGTAACAGTGTCAGTACACCAAAAGATGGCTTAAGTGGCGAAGTAGTGTTGTTTGAAACTCTCGATGAGCTGATTGCTGCGCCAGACAACAGCTTAAAAGGTAAAATAGCTTTTATTAATTACCGCATGAACCGCGATATTGATGGTAATGGCTATGGACCGGCAGTAAGAGCTCGTAATAGCGGCGCCGTAGAAGCGGCTAAAAAAGGCGCTATCGCCTATATGATGCGCTCAGTCAGCACCAGCCACCACCGCTTCGCGCACACTGGCGGCAGTCACTATAAAGCGGGAGTGACAAAGATCCCGTCCACTGCAGTTGCGAACCCAGATGCGGATCAGCTAGCACGCCTTATCAACTCTGGTCATGCAGTTAAAGTCGCGCTAAATATTCAAACTGAGGACTTAGGTGAAGGAACCAGTTATAACGTCATCGGTGAATTCTCGGGTACTGAGTTTCCAGAGCAATATGTCTTGATTGGTGGTCACTTAGACTCTTGGGATCTGGGTACTGGTGCACTCGATGATGGTGCTGGTGTTGCATTAACGATGGCGGCAGCTAAGCATATTGCCGATGTAAAACGCCCTAAACGTAGTGTCCGCGTAGTCCTATTTGCAGCAGAAGAACTCGGTCTTTGGGGAGCAAAAGCTTATTTTAAAAAGCATCAGGCAGAATTAGACCGCATCGTAGCCGCATCCGAGTCCGATTTTGGTGCAGATGTAGTGTATGCGTTTGAATCAAACGTAAATGCCGCTTCCTTACCGGTTGTGCGTGAGATTGCAAAACAATTGGCGCCACTTGGCGTTACTTATATTGGCAAGAATAGCGCACATGGTGGTCCTGACTTAATTCCGCTGAAAAATGCTACATCAGCGCCAATCTTCGCTTTACACCAAGATGGAACCGATTATTTTGATTATCACCACACAGCTGATGACACGCTTGATAAAGTCGATCCAGAAAAACTAAAGCAAAATACCGCGGCATACGCCGTATTTGCCTTAATGGCAGCCGATGCCAAAACGAAAATGGCAGGGAAATAAAATCTTACACTTATGGGGACAAGTACACTTGTCCCCTACACTCAAGTTGCCTACCTTAGACATACCCACACCTAACTAACTAATAGAATATGGAAATCAAAAGCGTATTTTTTTCCTTTTACGACACAATATTCAACTTCATCAGTAAATATAAAGTTGCCGTGTCGGCACTAATTGTGGTCACTATTGCATTTTACTTTTATAACCAGCATCAACAACAAATCGCTAGTTATCAAACATACTTAGCATCCCCACAAATCGATGACCTGATTATTTTTGACGCTGGCAAAAACACTGGGCAAGTTTATGATCCTGCTTTTCAGATATTACAAATTACTGAGCTGACAGATGACAACATTGAAGTGAAGGAAAGTGCCTACACTTATCGAACAATGCGTAACATCACCCGAGATATCCGTGTCAGCATGCTAATGACCGATCATTATTTTAAGCCACAAAGGCTGACGCTAGAAAAAGACAATCTATTAGACTTACTTGACGATGAAACCATAGTCTCCGTATACAGGCCTGTAGGGATCCATGTACTCGGCGGCGTTGTTAGACAAAGATTTAAAAAGCCGAAGCCACTATATAATGGACCTAAGATCTCTGCACAGAACCAAGAAGCAATTCACGCTTACAGCCAAGGAAACTTTGAAGAAGCAAAAACGGGATTTGCAGCAGCAGCTAAAACCGGCAACCCTTGGGCACAATATAACTATGGGACAATGCTTCGCGACGGTGAAGGCGGTGCAAAAGACATTAAAAAAGCGATCCACTGGCTTAAACTTGCCGCAGAGCAAGGTAATCATAAAGCACAGACAGCTCTGGCTAAGTTATGCCAAGACCACCCCTGTTAACTGTGACTTTGCTTGTGATACTGCACAGTCAAAACGTTTGCTTCAAACTCTTGTTGTGCCACCGGTTTAGAATGAAAATAGCCTTGTGTCATATCACACAGTAAATTCTTTAAAAACATGCATTGTGCGGGGGTTTCAACCCCTTCTGCAATGACCCTTAAGTTCAATTTATGCGCCATCAATATAATCGCACTGACGAGCGCTTTATCTTCTTCATCTTCAGGTAAATCACGAATAAAGGTTCTATCAATTTTCAATTTAGAAAGCGGGAAGCGCTTGAGATAACTCAACGACGAATATCCAGTACCGAAGTCGTCAATCGCCAGTTCTACACCGATTTCTCTTAATGCTTTTAATTGTGACAATATTTTGTCTGAGTTTTCAACTAGTACTGACTCTGTGATTTCCAATGTCAGATATTTAGCTTCTAGTCTGGTGTCTTTAAGTACTTTTCTTACTAATGCAACCATATCTTGGCGTTTAAACTGGATACTAGAAACGTTAACTGCAATAAATAAGGGTCTACCGTAGTTGTCTTGCCAAGCTTTAACTTGAGAACAAGCGTGATACAGCACCCATTCTCCAATGGGTAAGATAAGCCCTAGTTCTTCGCAAACGGGAATAAATTGCTCTGGAGAAACATGGCCTAGCAACTCACTTTTCCATCTTAACAACACCTCGCAGCCAACGAGGTCGCCTCTACCAAGCTGTGAAAAAATAGGTTGGTACACCAGTGATAATTCTCGATTAGACAGCGCTTTGTGCAAGGCACTTTCTAACACGCTACGCGCTTTGGCATGTTGATGCATCGCTGAAGTATAGAATTGAAAACAGTCGCGACCATGCTCCTTCGCTTTATACATTGCACTATCGGCATTACGTAGCAAGATTTTTCGATCGGTGCCGTCATCTGGGTAAAGCGTGATCCCCATACTACCGGATACATAAGCTTCGTGCCCTTCCAAATGAAAAGGGTTGGCTAGAGCACGTAAAATCTTAGTCGCAACCTGCTCTAAATCACTGATAGAACTTATATCTTGTAGCAATAACGCGAACTCATCCCCACCTAATCTTGCAACGGTATCAGAACTGCGCACGCACTCATTAATACGGTTTGCAGCTTCTTTGAGTAGTAGATCACCAATATGATGTCCAAGCGTGTCATTCACTGCTTTAAAGCGGTCAAGATCGATAAAACAAATTGCAAAGCGCTCTTCTAGCTGAGCTGCTCGTTTTAACGCTAAATCAAATTTAACGTGATAATGATGGCGGTTTGCAAGACCTGTCAAACTATCAAAGTTGGCTTGCTGCCACATCAACTGTTCGTTACGTTTTCTCGAGGTAATATCACTGAATAACGCAACATACATATCAATTTCCCGAGCATCGTTAAATACTGCAGATACTTGCAGCCAACTCGGATAAATTTCACCATTTTTGCGCTTGTTCCAAATCTCTCCCTCCCAATGGCCTTTGTTAACCAAGTCATCATATAACGCGTTGAAAAAGCGCTCATCGTGACGTCCAGAGTTCAGGATTGATGGAGTCTCCCCTATCACTTCATCCATGCCAAAGCCTGTAATTTCGCTAAATGCACGATTCACCATTTGGATTTGATTATGTTTGTCGGAGACCAACACACCTTCAGAGGTTGTCGAAAATACCGTACTTGCCAAGCGCTGTTCTCTTTCGTTCTCAAGCTCTTCCGTAATATCTTGAATAACATAGATAAAACCCAGTTTTGCTTGTGTTTCACTTACCACCGGGGCACAAGAAACCCGCACATTGCGATAACCAAAACGCGCATCAAGTTGGCACTCAAGCGTTCCTTCCGTTAGCAGCTTTTCACTATCAAGCACATCAAATAAGGTATAAATAGATTTTGATTTTAACGCTTCTAAACTATCAAAATCCTTTAACACTGAGCCATTAGCGGCTTCAATGTGATGAGTTTCATCCGTAAACACCAGATATGCTTTAATACCATCAAAAATGGCACTGAGCTTCGCACCTTGGTCTTGTGCTCGCTGATTGGAGCGCCTTAGCCTGACCAAAACGGTCATCAATACCGCCATCGATAGAATAAGCACAGCAATTACCGCAGTTAACAAAATGACCTGTACCATATTGGCTTGCTTGATTTTTTCAGTCTGCAGCATGACCTGTTGTTCAAGATTGGCTTGGTAATGCCAAAGATCTTGCTGTAGCTTACGCTGCTCACTCATATCTTGAATGATAGAAAGTAACCTTGGTTTACCATCGCTATCTTCAAACGGCGTTGAGTGAACACTCACTGTTTTAGTACTACCGTCTGCAGTTTGATGTTGGAAGATAAAATAATTGCGGCCTTCATTTAATGCCGCTTGACGCTCATTGGCAACCTGCTCGGCGGTAAATAAGTTGATATCTTGAATGACTTTTGATTCTAGTACCGCCTCGCTATAACCATAGAATGCGGCAGCAGTCTTATTGGCATCCAAAATTTTTCCAGACGTGGGCTCGATGATCAACATCACCGCGCTATGATTAGAAAAAGTATAATATGGTAACTCGTTAGCTGGTGCTGAAATACAAAACAGCAACAGCAGCCCCCCGAGCAATTTTGACATCAACTTCAAACTCAGACCCCTCAGGATATCGTTTTATGCAACCGCGGCGACTATAGCGCAAAGGGTATGTGAGCTACATCGAAAGTCGATTTTTGCTTGTTTCATATCAAAACAACTCAACACACACATCTTTTTATAACAATTTATACACTTGCTCCGGCGTACTGACAAGCCAATACGCTCTGAAAGTGTAGTCTATTTCGCAATAGTGTAGACGCAAAAGTGAGTCACTAAACCTTTTCACCATCCCATCCGTACAGCTAGGAAAAATATGCCTAGTTGATATACTAGGCCAAACTCAACTCACAGTGCGCCGATGAAATACCAAGACTTACGAGATTTTATAGCCCAGCTTGAAAAACAAGGAGAACTTGTTCGCGTCAAGCAGCCCATTTCCACCAAACTAGAAATGACTGAAATTGCAGACCGAACGCTGCGAGCAGGTGGACCCGCTATCCTATTTGAAAACCCTGTTGGTTATGACATTCCGGTACTGGCTAACCTCTTTGGCACACCAAAGCGCGTCGCAATGGGGATGGGACAAAGCGATGTCAGTGAACTAAGAGAAGTCGGCAAGTTACTCGCTTTTTTAAAAGAACCCGATCCACCGAAGGGAATTAAAGAAGCCATTGGCCAGCTACCGGTATTCAAACAAGTGTTGAATATGCCAGCCAAAGAAGTGAAAAAAGCCCCATGTCAGGAAGTTGTACTGAGCGATAATGAGGTTGATCTCACTAAACTACCTATTCAACATTGCTGGCCTGGTGATGCCGCACCTTTAATTACATGGGGGTTAACGGTAACCAAAGGTCCTTATAAAAAGCGTCAGAACCTAGGGATTTATCGTCAACAGCTATTGGGTAAAAACAAAATTATTATGCGCTGGCTATCACATCGTGGCGGTGCGCTTGATTTTCAGGAGTGGTGCAAAGAGCACCCCGGCGAACCGTATCCGGTATCTGTTGCACTTGGCGCTGATCCCGCGACGATTTTAGGTGCGGTAACCCCAGTTCCAGATACGCTAAGCGAATACGCATTTGCAGGTCTACTGCGTGGTAGTAAGACGCAGGTTGTTAAATCAATTTCAAACGAACTGCAAGTACCAGCGAGTGCCGAAATCGTCTTAGAAGGATATATTCAACCGGGCGAGCTCGCGCCAGAAGGCCCATATGGCGATCACACCGGCTACTACAATGAAGTTGACGACTTCCCTGTAATGACTGTCACTCATATGACACATCGCAAAGATCCTATTTATCACAGCACTTATACGGGCCGCCCGCCTGATGAGCCAGCTATTCTTGGTGTTGCGCTCAACGAAGTATTCGTGCCGATTTTACAAAAGCAATTTCCGGAAATCGTCGATTTTTACCTTCCACCAGAAGGCTGCTCATACCGCATGGCGGTCGTCACCATGAAAAAGCAGTATCCGGGTCATGCTAAACGCGTGATGATGGGCGTATGGTCTTTCCTTAGACAATTTATGTACACCAAGTTTGTCATTGTTTGTGATGATGATGTAAATGCTCGCGACTGGAATGATGTGATTTGGGCGATAACAACACGTATGGATCCCGCAAGAGACACCACCTTAGTTGAAAGCACGCCTATTGATTATCTCGATTTTGCTTCCCCTGTGTCCGGACTTGGTTCTAAAATGGGTATGGACGCAACCAACAAGTGGCCGGGTGAGACCGACCGTGAATGGGGCGAGCCTATCGTTATGGATCCCAAGGTTAAACAACGCGTTGACGAAATTTGGGATACCCTAGGGATCACCATCAAATGACATATATCATCTAACATTGTGCACTCAGCTATGCTAGAGTGCACAGACTTTAGCCACGTGCTTAATAAAGGTAACACATGCAAGTATTAGCAGCAGAGGTTGTCTCAATTACACCTCTTACGGAATTTGTTCACAAAGTTATATTAAAACCTGAAGAAGCGGTGCAATTCGAAGCCGGCCAGTATCTGCAATTGGTACTTGGTGAAAAAGACAAACGTGCTTTCTCGATTGCCAGCAGCCCTTCAAAAACAGAGCAGTTAGAGTTACATATCGGTGCTTCTGGCGCAGACTCTTATGCCATGCAATCACTAGATCACCTACGTAACGCTTTTGATACAAAGCAAACCGTTACATTAGAAGTTGGCCTTGGCGTATCTCAGATCCGTGTTGATCAAGCGCGTCCACTGGTTCTACTTGCCGGCGGCACTGGGTTTTCTTATGTCAAATCTATGGCCGATCACTTGGCTGAAACAGGTTACGACCAACCTGTTTTATTTTATTGGGGTGTAAAAGAAGAATCTGCGCTATATGCAAAAGCGGAGATGGAAGCTTGGGCCGCCTCAAATAAACACTTTCAGTTTATTCCTGTGGTAGAAAATGCCAGTGAAGCATGGCAAGGCCATCGCGGCTTCGTTCATCAGGCTGTGATGAAAGATATCGTTTCTTTAGAACCGTACAGTATTTATATGGCTGGCCGCTTTGACATGATAGGTATCGTGCGTGATGACTTTATCAATCATGGTGCTGAGCGCGACTTTATGTACGCCGACGCTTTTGCGTTTATTAAGTAACTTAAGCCAAGTTATTTAATAGCAATTTACCCAATGTGTGGCAGGTGTTTAGTCACACATTGGAAAAACAGAACGAACCAATCAAAACAATCCATTTTACCAAAACACTCTCACCCGCTACTCTCATATTACACACAAACACCGCGAGAAATATGATGAGTAAACTCTATGTTCGTGACATCATGTCACCCGATTTCCCACAGTTAACCGCCGAGACCGAACTAACCGACGCGATTAGTTTGCTACAAAAGCATCATTTAATTGGTGCGCCAGTGATAGATGCACAGCGTCATCTTGTTGGATTTATTTCAGAGCAGCAGCTACTCAAGCCTTTGCTTAATTCCAGCTACTTTTGTGATGGTAAAGTACAGCTGAGAGACTTACTGGCTACGCCTGCCCTCAGCATTGAAGCTGCAACAACCGTTGTCGACCTTGCACAACGTATGCAGCAAAATAGTCCTAAGGTTTATCCCGTACTCAATGAAGGCAAAGTGATTGGAATTGTGACACGCAGCCAAGTCGTTGCGGCGTTAAAAGAGAGTTATCTTAGCTGTGCGGGGTGATCCCACACAGCAATTTCAGTCTACGCTTTCTTTGTAAGCAACGCTTTTTTATCAGCTTCGCTTAAAAAGGCAATCTCAACCGCATTGCGCTGCGCTTTATGGATATCACTCAAATCTAAACCTGCCGCCGCAGCCGCATGGCTATACTCGTTATCCAACTCGATACCTTGAACCGCAGGGTCATCGGTATTGATGGTTGCCAACACATCATGATCTAAAAATGCTTTCAATGGATGCGTGGTTAAACTTTCGACAGTGCTTGTTTGAATGTTACTGGTTAGGCAAGACTCGATCCCAATACGATTATCACGTAAATAGTCCATCAGAGCTGGGTCATGGATTGCTTTAACTCCGTGACCGATACGTGTTGCACCTAGTTCTTTAATGGCTTGCCAGATACTTACCGCGCCCTCAGCTTCACCAGCATGTACCGTCACCCCAAGGTAAGCATCGCGAACCTGCTTATAATGTTCAATAAACAGCTCGCCTGGGAAGCCCAGCTCGTCACCCGCGAGGTCAATCGCAACCAACTGCTCTTTAAAGGCAAGTAGCGCGTCTAGCTCATATTGGCATTTCTCAACACCAAATGTGCGTGACATAATCCCGATCAGGTTAACCTTAATGTCTTGGCCTTTAACTGCACTTTGTACACCGTCGACTACGGCTTCAACAACGCCCTGCGGGTGTAGATTATGGGTTTTTGCCATGTAGTAAGGGCTAAACCTTAGCTCAGTGTAATCAATACCTTGTGCAACTGCGTCGGCAACATTTTCAATCGCAATACGGCGACAAGCATCGTAGTCACCTAGTACCTTTACGCCCCAATCTAGTTTTTCAAGAAACGCCATTAGATTAGGTGCATTGTCCAACACTTGAACATGCGGGCGTAGACCTTCGAGATCCGTTGCTGGTAAATCCATATTAAACTGCTGGCCAAGTTCTAAAATCGTTGTAGCACGAACGTTACCATCTAAGTGGCGATGTAAATCTAATAGTGGGAGTGTGTTATTGATCATAAGAGACTCGATTTGCAGTTAAAATTTTTGGGATCATACGCACCTAAACTGAGATAGCAAGGACATATGTCAGAATTGAGTATAGCTAACTTTAATACAAAAAAGCCTGCACATTGCTGCGCAGGCTTTTCGTTACGATTTTGCGATTAAATACGCTTTCTCGTAGGTATGCATTTTTTCGTAGGCGAGCTGAGCTTGCTTACTCCAGCGCGCTTCCCAAGGGTTTGCGCTTAAAGAATCAAAGATCTTCGCAGCAAGTTCGTAATCCCCCTCAGCATTGCAAAGGCAAGCCAATGAGAACAGCAACTCCTTGTCATCGGGATGTTTTTTCAATTGCTGCTGCAGTGCTAACTTGAGTTCATTACTACTTTGCGTGCTGTGTTGCAGATAGTCGGCCAGCTGGTGATATTGACCTTGTTTGAGCAGCTTCTTGAGCTCATCCAACACTTCCGCTATGCGCCCCTGTTGCAGCTTTACCTTATTAAGGGCTGGCATTGCATGCGCTTTTACTGCCTTAGGTAGCATATTGAACAAAGTGTCTGCTTGCTCTGGGGCTATCACAAACATGCGCTCGAACACACTCTGCCACTGTGTATCACTCCAGTTAAGCTTTTTATGCCACTTCGCGATTTGTGCAGCAGCCAGCTCGGGTTGCTTAGCCTGTAGGCAAGCAAAAATGTAACCGCTAAGCACCGCTGAAGTTGGTTTAGCCGCAGACATTTTATCATCAAGTAAAGCCAACGCCTGTTCACTATTATTTGCCTCTAACCATAGTGCCGCAAGCTGTCCTTGGTTGACATCCGATATTGCTTCTAGCTCCGTATTCGCTTTGACAATATCTCCTTGCTTTAACGCCGCTTTGGCTGCGATGGCACGTACATAGTCTTGGCGTTCATCCGGCTGCGGCGTTTTCGTCAACAAGGTTGCGGCTTGTTCCACTTCGCCGTTAATAAATAGCCACAAACTTTCGTTCCATGTTTGTTGCGCTTTTAGTTTACGCTTTCTGGAAAAATGACCTTTCGTATTGACTAGGCGATGCCACGACCAACGCACTACCTTACCCAACAACACTAAAGCGGTGATGGCAAGCAACAGCAAGATAGTGAAAGACACTATGCTGCCTTCAATCGTGGTTTGATTGAAAGAGATCAACACATAGCCTCTCTCATCAATGAGCAAATGACTGGCGGCTAGCGCGATAAAAATAAGCGCGAAGGTGATGATTTTTGCCATCATTTTAGCCACCCTTTTACTGCTGCTGGGGTGGCAAGTTCAATCGGCTCTTGGCGCTGAACTTCACTGCGGCTCAGCTTGTTTAAAGCCTGCTGCATCGCGCTCACAGGCGCGTGTTGCGTATCAAAATAACGCGCCAGCGTGTCGGCTGCACTATCAAGCGCACTGAAGTAAATGCTCGCTTGTTGATCTATTAATGCGGTTTGTGCTTGGGTTAAATACGCACGCAGCTGCGTGCGTATAAGCAGCTGCTCATTTTTATCTAGCAGTGGGTCTATCACCACTTCATCATGGTGACGTATGGTAATAAAGTCATCAACCAATCCCTGCCAAGAGCGCTTTAAGTTCGCTTGCCAATCATCAACCTGTTGCGATAGCGCAGCATCTTCACTCGCTGCCTTTTGCGGAATTTGCTTGGTTTTGATCGTTAGCGTATCGACTTGAGACAATAAACCATGAAGCTCAAAGTAAAGTGACTCCGTTTGTGGCTTAGGCAAGGCCTTCAAAGCCGCAATATCTTTAGCAATCGCCTGCTTAACAGCAGCCGTGTTTGACTCAGACTCTAAGCTCTCTTGCAAGCGCTGCAGGATAGCGATTGCGCCAAGATAATCTTGCTCTGCCGCAACCTTAAATGCAGCAAGGCGCTGTAAATACAATGCTTCAGAGGCCACTGCACCGCTTACTTGCTGCTGCGCCTTGGCAAGCGTCTGCGTTAGCTGGGTTTCCACATGTTGCTGCTGCTCAGCCAATCGCTTTGCGACATTGTCTTGCAGCGAATCAAGCACATTCTCTACTCGTTGAAGTTGCGACTTAGCGCCGCTCAGCTGCGTGTTTAATAGCTGATTTTCAGCGTTAATCGCTTGGTTAGCTAGCAACGCTTGTTGCAACTGTTGTTGCTGTTGCAAATAAACATAGCCAGCACCAGCGCCACTACCCAGCGCCACTAATAATGCAAGGAGCGCAACCTTACTCACACCAGCCTTCGCGTGATGTGGCGTTACGGTTTGCTCTGCTGCTTTTGCAGCTTGCTGGGTATTTGTATTCTTTGTTTGCGATTCAGACTGAGTCATTTTGCGCCCTTGCTGCTTGGTATAGTCGATGATACTCCCTGCGATGGCACGATTATCAGGGCCATGACATACCACAATTTGAGACTGTTCGATGTTATAGGATTGCTGTACATGCTCAGCAATACGTTGGCTCACAACAAAGAAAGTGCGCTGAGCCAACCAATCTTTACTTGCTGACGACTGCGTATTAAAAATCGCATCCGCTGCACTATTACTGGTAATGACTATACCTTCAATCTGCTGGCTTCGCCAGTGGTCTAACCAGCCATCTGCATTGTCTTTTACGGCAACGCGTTCATAAACCACTAGACTGTCAAGGATGGCCCCCCGCGCTTTTAAAGTTTGCGCAATGACGGGACGCCCGCCTTTCCCTTTGACCAACAATACACGCTTGCCCTCAACAGAGGACAGCTGCGGGAGTGCAAGCAAGCCTTCGGAATCAGGTTGTTTAGGGTATTTAGCCTTGATATTTAGGGTCTGCTGGATAGCATCGGCCGTGCCTTCGCCAACAGCAAAAGCTGCGCAATGTCCGGCTAATGGTACTTCTAATTGGTGAAAGTATCGCACCGCATCTGGCGAGACAAAAATAGCTAACTCGGCTTCGCTTATCATTGCTTTGGCGGTGTCACTCACCGCCACTTCGTTAAGCTGCAATACTGGGCAAATCACTGAGCGAATTTGCTGCTGTGTCAGTAACTCCGATAAAGGTTCTGATTTGCCAACGGGTCGAGTTAGCACAACTTTCATTTAAGCGTCCCTATAAACCTCAGCAAGAATTTTATCTGCACCTTGCGCAAGTAAGGATTCTGCCAATTGAATTCCAAGTTGCTCAGCCTCTGCAACCATACCTGAGCATTCGCCGCGCAAAATTTCGCTGCCATCGACAGCACCTACTAAACCGCGCAAGTGCACCTGATCGCCCGAGACTTCGGCGTAAGCACCGATTGGAACCTGACATCCTCCTTCCAAACGGCGGTTCATTGCCCGCTCGGCAAGTACACGAATACGTGTATCAGTGTGCTCCAGTGGTGCAAGGAATGCTTTAGTTTGAGCATCATCGCTACGACATTCAATGCCGACAGCGCCTTGGCCATTGGCCGGTAATGAATCTTCAGGTTCAATATAACTTGCGATTCTATCCACCATTTCTAACCGGATAAGTCCCGCCGCGGCCAAAATAATGGCATCAAACTCACCCGCATCTAGCTTGGCTAGGCGAGTATTCACATTACCACGTAAATCCTTAATGACTAAGTCCGGACGAGCCGCTCGAATTTGACATTGGCGACGCAAGCTTGATGTGCCAACCACAGCACCTTCAGGCAACTCTGCCAGTGAGGTATAAGTATTAGACACAAACGCGTCTCTTGGGTCTTCGCGTTCGCAAATAGTATGCAGCTCGAGCCCTTCTGGGAAATCAACAGGTACATCTTTCATTGAATGCACTGCAATATCTGCGCGCCCTTCTAACATGGCCTGCTCAAGCTCTTTGACGAACAACCCTTTACCGCCAATTTTTGCCAGTGGCGTATCTAAGATCTTGTCGCCTTTCGTCGACATCGGCACGAGCTCTACTTTTAGATTCGCATGGTGTTTTTCAAGCTCTGCCTTAACAAATTCGGCTTGCCATAGCGCCAAAGCACTTTTGCGCGTTGCAATACGTAATATGGAAACTTGTTCTGTCATGATTTGCCTTTCATTTATTGCAGCGTTATTGCCGCTGCAAATAGTTAACTATGTGGTGATGGCAGTCAGTCACATGCTGCCATACACAATACTGCGAGTAAGATTATTGCTGACTATTATCCACAATGCGGAACGTCTTTTGGGCAAGCAGTTGTCCAGACTGCGTCACCACCTCAACACGCCAATCTCCGGTTTGACTCGGCATGACGTTCTTACTTGAATAAGTACGGTAGCGCGCGGCTTGGATCGGCAGCTCCACTTCTGCCATCAACTCGTCTTGATGAAACCACAGGTGCGACACCACTTGATCTTTAAGCGCGTGCACTTCAGTGAAAAAGTACAGCTTGTCACTAAACTGAGTGGTCGCAATTACGTCTTTCAACACGTTCGTTGGTTCGCGGTCGTCAATCATAGTAGTGAGTACAGCGCGGCTGATAAATTGCGTGTCGATTTTTGCCCCTAGCGCGACACTGGCGATGCGCGCTTCAGCATCAAATTGATTTTTAGCTTCAGCCCTTGTTTCTGTTTCTGTTTCTGTTTCTGTTTCTGTTTCTGTTTCTGTTTCTGTTTCTGTTTCTGTTTCTTCAGAAGTTTGTTGTTGCACTTGGTCTAACGCAATGACTTGAGCAACCTCTATTGAGGTCGTCGCGGCACCAGCAGGGGTGAGTTCGGGCGTCGTTAAAACGCTATCGGGTGAGGTATCCGCACTTGGCTGCTCGCCCTCACGCTCTTCATTAGAGTCTACTGATGCAGGAGAGTCATTCAGCGATGTATCGGTTTGCGCAATGGTGGCATGCATTGATATTGCCACTTGGGTATCACCTTCATCTGCATTGACGTTATCCACGACACCATAAACCCCCGCGGTTGCAATGCCAGCAAACGCTGCCGTTGCCATAAAAATGCGTTTCCAGTGCCATTGATAGGTCACCGCTGAGGGCTCTGAGGGTTGCTTACTCACCGACGTTTTTATGACAATCTTTTGTGACATTGCTTTGCTCCTGTATCTGTCACCAGTATCTTATACCACTTAATATTAATCGCTCAGTCTCGTAATTAACCAAGCGCGAATGGCTTTTAACTCTTCAAGACAGACCTGATGCTCCATTGGGTAGTCTTGCCAGCTCACTTCATAGCCTTGCTGTTGTAACGTGTTAAATGCGTGCTCACCTGCAAACATCGGCACGACAGGATCAGCACTGCCATGCGCCATAAAAATAGTGAGCTCGCTTTGCTGTGCTTCTGCACTGAGCTTTTCAGGCACACACATATAAGTTGATAGTGCCATGACACCAGCCAATTTAACAGTTAAACGCGGTGCAAGATGGAGCGCGATCACGCCCCCTTGAGAAAATCCAGCTAAGATAATGCGGTTAGCTGGAATACCTTTATCTAACTCTGCCTGAATCAACGCTTCAACCTGAGCTGATGAGTCTCGCACACCTTGTTCATCCGCTCTTTTATCCAGATCAAATGATTTAATGTCATACCATGCACGCATCACCATACCACCATTTATGGTGACCGGCTGCTCTGGTGCATGTGGAAAAATAAAGTGTGCACCTAATTCGTCAGGCAAGTTTAACTCAGAGGCAATGGGTAAAAAGCCGTTACCTGAATCGCCTAAACCATGAAGCCAAATAATACTCGCTTTATGTTGTCCTTTGGCAGGATAATCTACAAACTCCAACATTAATCGTGCTGCCACTCTATTGCGATATTTGCCTGTTTAGTCGCCGCGTCGCTCATAAATTGCCAAAACTCAGCACCAGAACGATTATCAATCCACTGATCGCCACGCAACTCAAAGTGATGACCATTAAACTTAGTCGCCACCCAGACTTGGTGCAATGGTGCTTGTTTGTTGATAACAATTTTGCTCTTGTCAGGGAATATAATTTCTAGAATTCCCGATGCTGATTCGTAATCTAAATCAGCGTCACAATCATCGATCTGCTCTTCAATAGTCAACATTAGCGCATCGGCTAACTCATGATATTCACTTTCTGTCATCGTGATTTCCTCTTACTGACGCACTGCGGCATGGTGCCTAAGCTTAACTCGCTATTTGAGCAATTTGATGAAGACGAAATTTCAATAGCGAAAAGCTGCTTTTTTTATCAATTCTGTTACTCTGCGATTATAAAGGCACTGACACGAATTATCTAATGAAAGCGACACCTTATAAATTTAGCGTAACGGCACTTGTTTTTACTACTTTAATCGGATTATCGGGTTGCGGTCAAAGCGGTCCGCTTTATTTGCCTGAACAACAGGCTAAAAAATCAAACCAACCGAAAGCAGCACAAGCAAACCAGCCTGAAGCAGAGCAACAGGAGCGTTAAAATGGATTATTTCAATTATCAAGATGGCGAACTATTCGCTGAAGATGTCGCCATAACCACAATCGCCGAGCAATATGGCACTCCTTGCTATATCTACTCGAAGAAGACTTTAGCGCGGCATTATCACGCTTTTACGGATGCCGCAGCCGGTCATCCCCACTTAGTGTGCTACGCAGTAAAGGCGAATTCAAATATCGCCGTGCTGAACGTCTTGGCTCAGCTTGGTTCTGGTTTTGATATCGTGTCGAAAGGTGAACTTGCGCGAGTGCTAAAAGCAGGGGGAGATCCTCAAAAAGTCGTTTTTTCTGGTGTTGCGAAAACGGAAGATGAAATTGCGTTTGCGCTTGAGACTGGGATTAAATGCTTTAATGTTGAGTCGATTGCAGAGCTTCATCGGATCAGTGAAGTGGCAACCAGACTGGATAAAATTGCGCCAATTTCATTGCGTGTAAACCCAGATATCGATGCAAAAACTCACCCCTATATTTCAACCGGGTTAAAAGAGAACAAATTTGGTATTGATATCAAAGCCGCATTTGATGTTTACCAGCTCGCTTATGCCCTACCGGGTTTAAAAGTGGTTGGGATCGACTTTCATATCGGCTCTCAGTTGGTTGAGGTTAATCCATTTTTAGCGGCGTTAGATAAAGTGCTGGCTCTAATCTCTCAACTTGAAAAAGCGGGAATTTACTTGCATCACCTCGATATCGGTGGCGGTCTTGGCGTGCCTTATGACGGTGAAAAGCCGCCGCATCCGAGTGCTTACGCTGCAGAGATTAAAGCGCGATTGGCGCAGTTCAATGATCTAGAACTCATTTTTGAGCCTGGTCGAGCGATTGCTGCCAATGCCGGTGTGCTGGTGACTAAAGTCGAATTTATTAAGCCAACCGAGCATAAGCATTTTGCCATTGTTGATGCTGGCATGAACGACATGTTACGACCATCGCTTTATCAGGCTTGGCAAAATATCGTACCAGTCACACCGCGAGACGACGTTGACGCGATAAATTACGACGTGGTTGGTCCAGTATGTGAAACGGGTGACTTTCTAGGTAAAGACCGAGTACTTAAAATTAAGGCTGGTGACTTATTAGTACAGCGCAGTGCAGGCGCGTATGGCTTTACCATGAGTTCAAATTATAACTCACGCCCCCGCTGTGCAGAGGTCATGGTTGATAACAATCAACACCATCTAATCCGCCAAAGAGAGCCGTTAGAATCTCTGTGGCAATTTGAGCAACTACTGCCACAATAATCGACTTGGATACATCCTAGGGGTGCAAAACAAGGCTTAATGCCAAGCAGCTTCCCTAGTCGAGGTATCCATGGCAAAGTATTAGTAAAGTGAGGCCATGGTTTTATACCAAAAGATAACCACTCTATGTTTATAAACTTTTCAAAAATGCATGGTTTAGGCAACGACTTTGTGGTGATAGATAATGTCACCCAAAATGTGTTTTTGTCTCGAGACCAAATTAAGAAGTTAGCAGATCGCCACTTTGGAATTGGCTTTGATCAGCTGTTGATGGTTGAAGCGCCTTATTCCCCGGACTTAGATTTTCATTATCGTATTTTCAATGCCGATGGTAACGAAGTTGAGCAGTGTGGTAACGGTGCTCGCTGTTTTGCTCGTTTTGTCCGCATGAAGGGCTTAACGAACAAACACAAGGTTTGTGTCTCTACAAAGGGCGGCAATATCACCCTTTATACCGAAAAAGACGGCCAAGTTACCGTGAATATGGGCAAACCAAATTTTAACCCACAAGCCATTCCGTTTCGTGCAAACAAACAAGAAAACACCTATATTTTAAGAGCCGACGAACATACGGTGTTTTGTAGCGCGGTTTCTATGGGCAATCCTCATGGCGTGATTATTGTCGATAGTGTAGAAACCGCTGAGGTAGCTACACTTGGACCACTCCTTGAACACCATGAACGTTTCCCACAAAAGGCCAATATTGGCTTTATGGAAGTAGTTTCTCGTGAATACGTTAAGCTACGTGTTTGGGAGCGCGGCGCTGGCGAAACGCTTGCCTGTGGCACAGGAGCATGTGCCGCCGTAGTTGCAGGCATAATGCAAGGCAAGTTAGAAGAAACCGTTAGGGTCGACCTACCAGGTGGCAGTCTTCAAGTGCGTTGGGGCGGTCAAGGTCAAGTAGTGAAAATGACCGGACCGGCGGAGCATGTTTTTGATGGGCAAATCGCAATATGACCATAAAAGAAGCAAATTCAACTGAACAATTAGTCGTTGAGTACCTGCGCAAGCATCCTGACTTTTTGCTCAGGCACCCTTATGTGCTATTGGATTTGCAGCTACACCACCAGCAGCAAGGGCTTCCAAACCTTGCTTTGCACCAACAGCGGATGCTCCGCGACGAAGTCAACTCACTACAGCAACAGATCAAAGACATGGTCCATTACGCAAAAGCCAACGAACTGGTTTTCAAACAGCTGAGTGAATGCCAATTGGCTATCATGCGTTGTACTGAGTTGAGTGCTATCAATCATACGTTAGCACAGCGCTTTGAGGACCATCCGGACATCCAAGCATGTAAACTCATCAACATCGATGATACGCTTTTGGAACTAGTGTCAGCTAAACTGAGCAGTAACAACTGCTACTTAGGACGACTCAGTCAGTCACAAGCTGAACTCTTGTTTGCCGATATTGAAGTAGGATCGGTAGCACTTTACCGCGTTGATGCGTCAGACAAAGGTCGCTTTATTCTGGCTTTTGCCAGCCGCTCACCAGAACACTTTTCGCCACAGCATGACAATATGTTGATCACGGCTTTTATTCAAACATTATCGCTTAAGCTCGAAGCGCTGGCATGAGCCTAACACCACTATCGGAAGATTGGACGCAACCAGTAACCGCCTTTATGGCACACTTGCGCCACGAAAAGCACTACTCAGAACATACACTAACCCAATACAACACTCAGCTTATTCAAGCAGCGCAGTATTTTTGTGACCACGCCTCTTCTTGGCTAGAAGTCAGTGGCGAGCAAATTCGCCGCTACAGCATGAAGCTTCGCGGTCAAAATTACAGCCCAAGAACCATCAACCTTAAGCTCAGTTGTATTCGGAGCTTATATAAATTTCTCAAGCTCAAGTCACAATCGCAACAGGCTGTTGTCAATCCCGCGCAGGGGATCCGAGGGCCTAAGTTTCAAAAACCACTCCCAAAGAACCTTGATGTTGACCAAATGGGACAACTTCTTGAAATACAGGCAGATGATGCGCTTGCCATTCGTGACAAAGCCATGATGGAATTAATGTACTCTAGTGGTTTGCGATTAAGCGAGTTGGTTGGTGCAAACCTATTGGATGTCAAAGACGGTGAAATACGCGTGCTTGGTAAAGGCGGCAAGGAGCGTGTTGTGCCTGTCGGTGGTAAAGCGCTAAACGCACTAGCTGATTGGCTCAAAATAAGGCCGCAATTTGCAACATTGGAAGAACCTGCGCTTTTTGTGAGCAAATTGAAGCGCCGGATCAGCCCTCGCCATGTCCGCGCAAGAATGAAAGAATGGGGTTTGAAACAAGGGGTTAGTACACCTATTCACCCCCATAAACTGAGGCACTCGTTCGCCAGCCACATGCTAGAATCCAGCGGTGACTTGCGCGCGGTACAAGAGATGCTTGGACATGCCAGCTTATCAGCCACACAGGTCTACACCCATTTAGATTTTCAACATTTAGCAAAAGTGTATGATAGCGCTCACCCAAGAGCGAAAAAGCAAAAAGACGAGTAACAATGAGATTCAATAAGCCCATTTCAGACATTGCCGCCATCAGTTTTGATTTAGACGATACGCTATACGACAACAGGCCTGTTATCATTGCGGCCGTTAACGCCATGACAGCGCACCTGGATGCTATTCCCGAGTGGCAAGCGAAAGGGCGATCATTCTGGTCTCAATGTCGAAACGAAACGCTCAAACAAAACAGTGCGCTTGCAGAAGATGTGACAAAGTGGCGTCAAGTGGCACTTGAATGGGGCTTCACGGCACTGGGCTTTGATACCGCAACAAGTAGACAGCACGCACTACGTGCCTACCAAGCCTTTGCCGATGCCCGCAGTAATATCACGGTCAGCGACGCCGTCATCAGCCTGCTTGCTCAGTTACGCAGTCAATATCACATTATTGCTATCACTAATGGTAATGTCGAGATAGATAAATTTAATCTTCGCGATAGTTTTGACTTAGTGCTTCGCGCCGGAATTGATGGCCGCGCCAAGCCTCACCCTGAGCTTTATCAGCTTGCCTGTCAACATTTTAACCTTAAACCACATCAACTTTTACATGTCGGCGATAGCTTGGATACCGATGTACAAGGAGCGCACCGTGCTGGCTGCCCTAGTGTTTGGCTTCGCAACCACTTTACACCATACCAGTACAAAGGATTAGCCAATGTGGAAATCGATGACATACAAATGTTAAAAAAGATGATGTAATGTTTCCTTTCATGCGGTTGCATTCGGTGCTTGAATAACGTACTAATATTGACTTCCAAAAAACGATAATAATGGAAGTGAAATATGTCATCACAGGACACAACAAGTGATACAGGCTTTTTTGGTCATCCAAAAGGCCTGCAAACTCTGTTTCTCACCGAGATGTGGGAACGAATGAGTTATTATGGCATGCGCGCCATGTTAGTACTTTTCATGACAGCCACCTTACAGCAAGAAGGCCTTGGCTTCACCGTTGCCTCCGCCGCCGCAATATATGGCCTCTACACTGGTTCGGTTTATTTCTTAGGTCTACCGGGAGGTTGGATAGCAGACCGTTTATTAGGTGGTCAACGCGCGGTTTGGTACGGTGGTATCATCATCATGTGCGGCCACATCATTCTTGCCATCCCAAGTCAATTTTCCTTTTTTGTTGGTCTTATCTTTGTTGCCAGTGGCACCGGTTTATTAAAACCCAATATTAGCGCTATGGTTGGCCAGCTTTATACCGATGAAGATAACCGCCGTGACAGCGGCTACGCGATTTACTATATGGGGATTAACCTAGGGTCAGTGATCGGCTACGCGGTATGTGGCTACTTTATGGAAAATGTTGGTTGGCACTGGGCCTTTGGTGCAGCCGCGGTAGGCATGGCAATCGGCTTAGTCAATTATCGCCTAACAGACAAACACATCGCTACCGTTGGCTATGCGCCAACTAACCCAATGACGGGGAGTCAAAGTGCTAAAGCTTGGAGTGCGATTGTTTTAGTCATTACGGCTATTGCAGCAATAACGGCAGCGGCGTTTGCAGGTGTTTTTGTGATTAACCCAGTAGAACTCGCCAAATATGTCGCGATTGCTTTTACTGTCACATTCTTTTTGTATTACGGTTATATCTACTTTGGCGGTAATCTTGATGCCGATGAAAAGCGTCGGATGTGGGCACTCTTTTTGGTTTGCGTTGCTTCCACTTGTTTTTGGTCTGGTTTTGAACAAGCGGGCTCATCGCTTAATCTATTTGCCCGCGATTATACGGACCGCTTAATAGGCAGCTTTAGTATTCCAACCGCTTGGTTCCAATCAGCCAACGCTTTCTTCATTATCGTGTTATCTCCTTTCTTTGCTGCGCTATGGATTAACTTGGCTAAGCGCATGATCACGCCAACCTATAGCGTGAAATGTGCGATTGGTCTGATCATCATGGCGAGCGGATTTATTGTGATGTTTTTCGCTTCCCAATATGCAGCTCAAGGCCTACAAGTAGCACCGATGTGGTTGATCACCACTTACTTTTTGCACACCGTGGGTGAGCTTTGCTTAAGTCCTGTGGCATTAAGCGCAGTAAGTAAGTTATCTCCCAAACGTTTTGCAGGGCAAATGATGGGGGTTTTCGTACTGACTTACTCCATTGGTAATATCTTCTCGGGTCTACTCGCTGGTAGCTTTGATCCTAATAATATCGAAGACTTGCCCAACCTTTATCTGCAAATTGCATTATTTACGATCGGTATTGGTGTATTTGTCGGTGTGCTTGGTCTTAAAACCAAGCATTGGGAAAAACAATCTGAAAAGCCACTGACAGAACAAACGGCTTAAACGAATTGGAGATGTAGGAGTGATGACTTCTACATCTTCTCAAATTCAGCAGAAACAAGCTGACCATCATAAGATTTGAAGTGGCCAGCCCACAGCTCGGCTGTGACCTCAATTGTGCCGTAAAAGTCCTCAATCTCTCCTATCAAAGAAGCTTTATTTTCAGGGTCTAAATAATGCACTCCATAAAACTCCCAGGGTGAGAGCACACTTGTCATATCAGCAAGCCCAATTAGATTTGCATTGCTTAGCGACCAAGGCTCAAGTAACTTGAGCGAAGTCACCTTTCCAAGCTTATTTAATTCGATTAACTGGTTACAACCAGTGTAAAACACCGTTTTCGCATCCACGCTTTGCCATTGAACTAGGCTTTGCTGGTGATGTTGTACAAACTCGTCTATCTCGATCTGACCTTTATAGCAACTAAGTGCGGCTGGTTTGGTGACATTAAACTCACCAATCTGTAAGCCAGAAAGCTTAGTTTTTGGCTCTTTGGTGTATTTTCCTTCTTGATAAAACGTCACGCTAGGAAAAGTGTTTTTGATAGCCATCATCACCTTCCCACTCAATGTAACCTTCGTGATTTCAACGGTTTCATCTTGAATATGAATGGCTAGGTTAATGTCGTAAATATTAATAAGATTAGCAAGACTTACAGGCAACAAATTGAAAGCATATTGATAACCAACAAACAGATTGTTTTCGAATAGTAACGCATGATTTCTACCAATGATTGCTAGCTTTTGCCGTTCATTAAGTGGCCAGACAAGGGTAAAGCGCCCCACTTTTTTCTCTGCTTCAGTATAGGTATAGCCTAACCTAATACCAAAGATTTGCTTTTGTGAAATTACCATATCATCAACTTGCGTCTGTTTAGGCACATGTACATTAGGGTTTGGGTCTATCTCCACGTTAAAGGCAATCCGCTGAGTTTTACCAGAAAACGATGTTGCGGTTATCATGTTATAGTTTTTAGCCGTGATGGCTTCCGAAGTCTCACAGGCAGTGACTGGGTAAGCTACAATCCGACCAGAGACACTTACTTCTTTTGAGGTGTCTTTGATACGCTCTTTGAGTACCACTCTATCAACAATGACGCCGTACGAATAAGCTTGTGCTTTAGTTGACAGCGCTTCGAATAGCTTCATCTTTACATCATCGCTCAGTTTACCCGCTACTTTTCGGACTTGTTCACTACTTGCTTCTCTTCCAGCAACCGCATAAATCGAGCCTGAACTTTGCGCAACTAATTCTATCTGTTGTGTTTTTTCAGTAAGCAGGCAGTTACTTCCTTTCATAAATACTTGCGTTGCGCTTGCTGATGTAGACAGCATCCACATACTGACCAACAGAACTTTATTATTCATCGTTACTCTCTGTTTAATTGCTCCTCATTTAACCTAGCGGAAATCGACACAAACCTGTAGTTTTTCATTTGCCTTTGTTACTGTACGAGCACATTTAAAAAGGATGCTGTTATCTATGTCTAAAGTTATGATCACCGGCGCAACTGGTCTACTTGGCCGCGCGCTTTGCCAAGAGCTAAGTAGTACCCATGAAATTTTAGGATGTGGCTTCAGCCGAGCTGCCGCGCCACTTCACAAACTTGATTTGGCTGACCACAATTCGGTTTTAGACTTCTTAGATAGTCACAGCCCAGAAGTACTTATTCACGCAGCCGCAGAGCGCAGGCCTGAGCATTGTGAGCGAGACCAAGCGGCAACGCTTGCACTTAATGTTGCAGCAACCGAGTTCTTAGCCCAAGCCTGCCGCGAAAGAGATATTCGATTTTTCTTTATTAGTACCGACTATGTGTTTGATGGCACCTCAGCACCTTATGTTGAAACAGATATCACTAATCCTGTGAACTTCTACGGCCAAACCAAGCAAGCTGCGGAGCGTGCAATACTGGCAGACAGCGCACTACACACCATAGTGCGAGTGCCTGTATTATATGGCGAGGTAAAAACGCTGGAAGAATCTGCGGTAACCGTTATTGCCAAGCAGCTGTTGACCAACCCTGCTTCAAGTCACGATCATTGGGCCATTCGCTACCCAACCCATGTCAATGATATTGCCCTAACCCTCAAGGATGTTATCGCACAGCCTAGCCTTGGTGGAATTATTCATATCAGTGGCAATCAAGCATTCACTAAATATGAAATGGCGCAGGTCATGGCGCAGGCTTTGCAGCTACCGACGCAAGATCTCATGCCGCTGAGCCAACCGAGTGACGATGCAACAAGACCAAAAAATTGTGCTCTAAAAGACACTAGATTGATTAACATGGGGATCGCCCACCAACGCGATTTTGCAACCGCGGTGAGTGAAGTACTCACGAACCACAAATAACGCTTAGAAGAGGTTATTACGACCAAAGGGCACTTCTAATGTATTGTCATTGGCTGACACTGGGTGCCCTATCATCTCGTCATAAGCACTTTGATGTCTAATCACCATTTCCATGTAGCTAATATCAAGCAGGCGTTTTTGAATTTGCAGCGGGTTATGTGCTTTTAAAAACTCACCATTTTCTTCCGTGACATAATATTCCACGTTATTAATAAGCACACTGACTTGATAAAGCGCTAAATCAATGGAATGCACTATTACCTTTTGCAGCGGCTGATGTTGTTTTAACTTTGAAAACGCAATGGCCATTGATATTCCCCATACATGGATCCAAACAGTCTGTTGCCCTACAATACGCGCTGTTATCTCATTTTGATCATGTGAATGTCTATGTCCTATCCGATGCGTTTGGCTAAATATCTCAGCCACTGCGGTGTTTGCTCTAGGCGACAAGCGTCTCGCTTAATTGACAGCGCAAGAGTGACCGTAAATGGTCGCTTGGCCAATCACATAGATCACATCAATTTGACCGATTCCATTATGGTCGATGGTGAACTGGTCGCGCCCCCGCAAGCGAGAAGGCTCTTTGTTTACCATAAACCTGTTGGTATAGACTGCAAAGTGAATCCAGATGACCCGGCTAGTATCTATCATGTACTACCTAAATCGTGTCGTGTTTATCCAATAGGTCGGTTAGACAAAGACAGCCGGGGGTTACTACTACTCACCAACGATGGGGCACTGTGTCAGCAGTTAATCCACCCAGACCATCATCAAGAGAAAGAATATGAGGTGCAAGTCGACAAGCCTCTAGATCCAGGTTTTTGCCTTAAAATGGCAGCCGGCGTGCCAGTGAAGGGCCAAATAACCCTACCCTGTACCGTTGAACAAATCGCACATGACCGCTTTAGAATAGTGTTACGCCAAGGACTTAATCGCCAGATCAGAAGAATGGCACATCACTGTGGTTATCGGGTTATCGACTTATACCGAGTGCGTATCGCAAACTTAGCATTGACACAGCTAGAGGTTAACTCCGCTGAAGTGAAAGAGATTTCAGCAGAGTTAATTAAATTGACCTGAGTGTAGAGTCACGCAAAGGACAACTATAAACCACACACCACAATAATGGCGATAGCACAGCCGAGTCCTAGCGCCCATACGATGGAGCGCAGCACGTCAATATTCGCCCAATACAGCACACAATATAATGCTCGAGCGACAATATGGCCTATGGCTAGCCATTCGACTAGAGAAGTGTAGGTTTGGGTGCCAAACGCAACGGCTAAGGCGACAGCAAAAACAGCTAATGACTCAAAACAGTTTTGATGTGCGGCTAATGCTCTTGCCCCCAGCCCTGTCAGCTTCTTTTGCTGTTCACGCGGGAGCTTGTTGTCATAGCCCCCTTCTTTGTTCATCGCCACTGCCACAGGAATTTTGGCAAAATAAGGTAGTAAGATAGCAAGAATTGCACAGATGATTAGTATACCCACAAGATACTCCTTCAACCTTTTGATTATTCAACTCAGTAGAGCAGAATAGCGTTAAAAAGAAAAGCCATAAGTGAATACGTAATACCCTAACCTATGGCCCAATCTTGTAGCATCGACCTAATCATATCGTGATACTGAAAATTGAACATGTGGCAAATTGTCGCAGTACGCCAACCACAAGAGTTGCTTCCCTAGCACCTTGAATAAACATTGAATTATTTTCACTATCACGATAATTCATTTATTCAGACTCGCTCCTATCCGGTATGCTGATACACATTCGAGCATTGTAGAGTCACCTCTCATGTGGATTTTGTTCACCTTACTAGCTGCTTTTTCTCAGGCTTGGCGAAATGCTTTTCAAAGCAAATTGAGTGAAAGCGCCTCCACAGCCAGCGTCACCTTAGCAAGATTTATTTTAGCCAGCCCACTTGCGGGCTTATATCTTTGGAGCCTTTATCAGATCGCTCCTGCAGAATCGCTCGTCATTAACGATGACTTTTTAGCCTTTGTGCTGGGGGCCAGTGTCATGCAGATCATCGCGACGGGGTTAATGGTGGTGCTGTTTAAGCAAAATAATTACGCCATAGGTGCTGGACTTGCGAAGAGTGAGGCACTCGTGGCGGCGATTTTGGGCGTACTCTTTTTTGGCTCGAGCTTAACTTTACTCGGTTGGTTTGGTGTCTTTATCGGCGCCATCGCGGTGTTGTTATTGAGTGGGTTTAGCCTGCGTGCTTTCAATGGTCAAACTGCTCTAGTAGGACTTGCCTGTGGAACAAGCTTCGCGCTTACTTCTCTTTGGGTGCGTGAAGCCAGTATCGCATCGGGCCTACCTTTCCCCCACAGTGCAGCCTGGGTGTTGCTGTTAGTGCTGGTTTGCCAAACTGTGATGTTGAGTATGTATTTGACGATACGCGAACCACACTCTTGGCGCGTGCTGTGGCAACGCCGTAAACTGACGCTGGCAATTAGTGTTAGCAGTTGCATCGGTTCTATAGGTTGGTTTAGCGCAATGAGCCTTGAGCATGTAGCCTACGTGAAAACACTCGGCCAAATCGAAGTGTTTTTCACTTTGCTTATCTCATTTTTATGGCTCAAAGCGCCGGTAAAGAAGCGCGACTCAATGGGACTCTTACTCATCGCCATTGCGGCTATTTTGGTTATGCTAACTTAAGTACCACAACCCCACTGATGATAAGTAACACGCCCAAGTAGCGCATAAAACTACTTGGGTCACCGTAGAAAAAGATACCCACTAAGAATGTGCCTGCCGCGCCAATACCCGTCCACACCGCATACGAGGTACCCAGTGGAATTTGCTTTTGCGCCAGCCATAACATCCAGCCGCTCAAGGCCATAAAACCAACGGCTATCACTATGCCTAACCAACGAGTATCGGCTTGTTGAGCCATTTTCAGACCAACGGGCCAACCTATTTCAAACAAGCCAGCCATAATTAAATAAACCCACGCCATACTATTTTTGTTTCAACTCCACAGAATACAGGTCTTTTCTTCGGTCTCGTAAATTACGCACCGTTCCTTCACTATGCAATATTTTTAGTTTATCTAAGTCTAAGTCACTAAATAACAGCATTTCCGTATTTGGTGTTGCTTCGTTGAGTGCAGCATCATGAGGAAAAGCAAAGTCCGATGGCGTCAACACCGCTGACTGCGCGTACTGCACATCTAGGCTTTCTACCTGTGGCAAGTTGCCAACGCTTCCTGCGATAACAACGTAGCATTCGTTTTCAACCGCACGAGCTTGCGCACAGTGCCTCACCCTTAAATAACTGTTTTTCGTGTCAGTCCAAAATGGTACAAACAAAATATCCAGCCCTTTTTCAGCCATGATCCGTGATAACTCTGGAAACTCCACGTCGTAGCATACTTGGATCCCTACTCGGCCCGCATCCGTATCGAACACTTCAATTTTATCACCGCCTTTGATAACCCAATCGTAGTCTTCGTGAGGGGTGATATGAATTTTACGTTGTTCATCCACTTTGCCAGAGCGGTGACACAAGTAACTGACGTTATAGAGCTTGTCGCCCTCAAGTAGCGGCATAGAGCCCGTGATAATATTGGCATTGTACTCAATCGCCATTTGCGACATAGCGGCTCTAAACTGCTCGGTATACGTCGCCAACGCACGAATAGCTTCGGTCTGATTTCTATAGCTTCCGAGACCCATTAGTGGCGCGTTAAAGAATTCAGGGAACAGGATAAAGTCACTTTGGTAATCCGAAACCGTGTCCACAAAATACTCAACTTGTTTCATTAGCTCCTCTACCGATTCCACCCGGCGCATTTGCCACTGTACAGCCCCCACTCTGACGATGGTTTTCTTACTTTCGATCACGGTATCGGTGGGCTCGAAGAGAATGTTATTCCACTCAAGTAGGGTCGCATAGCCTTCGGAGTCCTGATCTTCCGGTAGATATTGTTTAAGCAGTCGCTTTACTTGGAAGTCGTTGGCAAGTTGGAAGCTTAGAATGGGGTCGTGTAATTCTTTATGATCGACTTTGTTTATATACTCCATCGGCGACATACTGCCACGGAATTGCTTATAAAGCGGAATACGGCCACCTGCTAAAATCGCACGCAAGTTGTACTGACGACAAAGCTCTTTACGGGCATCATACAGTCGCCGACCAAGGCGTAGACCACGATGGCTTTTGGCTATCACTACATCCAGCCCGTACAGCGCATCAGCATTACTATCACTAAAAATTCGGCTATGCGCGTCAACAATGTCTTCATAGGTATGCGGGTTAGAAAAGGTTTGATAGTCAACTTGAACACTCAGCGCGATACCGACGAGACGCTCACCGTCTTTGACACCGATCTGTCCCTCAGGAAACTGGTCAATCAACCTAAATATCGTATGACTAGGCCACGCTCCACCGAGATCTGGGTAGGCTTCATCCATTAATGACTTAACCTGATCGTAGTCAGGCTTTTCTAGGTTACATAGCGTGATCCGCGCTTTTTCTACAGACATATCAACTCCAAAGCTTTTATTATCTAACCTGAGGTTTGGATAAGGAATGTTCCAACTCATTGTTGCTAAAGCACAACTTAGTTTTTTCCTTGTCTAGCCAGAGAGTTTTAGGGAAAACACCGCTTCCGCGTCCTGCTCTCGCTAAGGTACCTACATCCTGTAGGCAAGGCGAATTTACGCGCCAATAGCTGGCTATTGGAAGTGAATTCAACGCAGTTAGCACTAAAACTGGCTGCTAGAAAGGCATTAGTTATCCACAGCTCAGGTTATCTACCTATCTCTCACTCTACTACAGCCAACCTTGCTGGATGCTGAGCGGATAACCAGAGCTTAGGTCAAATAGACGGCAAATCACAATAGAGCTTCTATACTTTATTTTATTGTGAATACCACAAGAGCTTACGTTTGACTAAATACCACCCTTATAGCAAACCAGACCAAGTAGAAGCATTAAAATTTGCATTATTACGACGTGTGGCCGCGTATTGCATGTGGCTACACGCTGGCCTCATTGGTGTATTTTGGCATTTAGAGGTGAACATACTTGCTTGGGTCAACGTGGGTAGTGTGCTGATGTGGTACGTTGGCATTAAACTCATTGATGCGAGTAAGCCCTCTATTGCACTGCGGGTTTTCTGCCTTGAAGTCGCCGTCCATGCGACGCTGGTGTGTGCCTATCTCGGCATGTCACTCGGGTTTCAGTACTATCTCTGGACAGTGTCTTGCCTCATGTTGTTAGACTACCAACTCAGGTTACGCAATGCCGTGATTTATTCCGTTGTGTTGATCACGCTATTCGCAGTCTTAGAATTATTGTTTGGTGATGTTGCCTATCAATATCGCTATCAACAGTTAATTCCCTATGTCCATTTTGCCAATGTGCTCATATGTGGTATTCCAATGATCTACACAATCAGCCACATACGTAAAATGACGGTGCAACAAAGAGACAAATTAGAAGAACTCGCTGCACACGATCCGCTCACTCAAATGTTCAACCGTCGCTATGCGCGCGAATTAATCACCCATGCTAAAGAAAACTGTATCTCTACTCACTCTCCTTTATGTTTGGTGATGGCGGATATCGACCACTTTAAAAAAATCAATGACACCTTTGGCCATGACAAAGGAGATCAAATCTTAAAAAGCGTGGCCGAAACAATCAAAGCACATATTCAGCCTGCAGACATTGCCGTTCGTTGGGGTGGTGAAGAGTTTTTAATTGTGCTGGCGCCTTGCTCTAGTGGAGAGGCAATGCAGCGCATGGAAAAATTACGACGAGCCGTCGAAGCCACCAGTTTTGAAAACGAAATACTTAAAGTCACCATGAGTTTTGGCGTTGCAAATTGGGACCCTAGTCAAACTTTTGAGGTCGTCATTCAACATGCAGATGCTGCGCTTTACGACAGCAAACATTCAGGTCGAAACCGTGTTACCGCAGCACCGATTTTGCGTGTATCGGAGGGCGTAAGTTAACCCCTCCGATACGTTCAGTGCAAAGCCTTACTTAGGTGAAATGACGATCTGATGAGTTATTTTGCCCGGTAACAAAGGGGTGTTACCTCCTCCAGCATAGTCATTAAACCCCGTACGATAAAATGGTGATAGCGGATGTCCACTTTGGCCACCAGCAACCGTTAAAATCGCATTTTCTAAATGGCCAGGTTGTGCAATAAAGCGCTGTGATGCACCGAATGACTTACCTTGCACTGCTGGCATAAAGGTATCACCAAAGGCTTGTGTGGTTGGCATATCTAACAATCCACTTAGCATAGGCATTTGTTTGGAGAATGGGTGCTGCACCTTAAGTGCATTCACATCTCCCCAACGCCAAGCGGCCATATTACTGCCATAGCGTTCACTGAGTTTTTGTTTGGCTAGTTGATATGCCGCCAGCTCAAGTTCATTCCAATTGCTATAGCTGCCAAGCCAGCTATTTGGCTGCTCAGTTAAAAGCTGCCAAAGACCGGGTTCGAAATAACCTTTAACAGACTTCAGCGACAGGCTCTGCGTTTGTAAATACTGCTCTAACGGCGCATATAATGTGTCTATCAAGGCATTGCGATAAGCTTTCACCAAAGTGTAGCCAACTGAATCAGCACACGCGCAGCCCTGCCAGTCTTTAAGTAACTTTAAGTCTTTATCAAAGGAGCTTGGGTCTTGCGTTTGCAATAGCGTGACTAAACGCTCATGCCAAGGCGTTAAAAACTTCGCTTGGTTATCTAGTTGCAGCTGATAGAAATCTGCTTCGGTGAAAACTTGCTTACTAATCAGGCCATCACGAATTTGTGCTGCGCGTGCACCTGGCGCATAACCGCCATCACCAAAGCGTTGATTATCCGCGACAGACACGACTCGAGCGTTTGCAGTCCATAACTTACCGCTTTCAGGGTCTTGTACCACCGGGCGAATACTCTCGTTATTTTGCCAAGAGGATTCATACTCTTCCTGCTTCACCGCAGTATCATGAGCAAACTTGCGAGCAGGAATAGCGCCAATCGGCGTCCACGCTGCACTACCTTGACTATCCACCACGACCAAATTCTGAATTGGAATGCCCACATTTTTGGCATGTGCAGTCGCTTCTCCAACTTCAGAGAACAGCTCAAGCTGAATGAGCTCTAGATTGACTGCATAGGGCTGGTGAGCAACCCAACTCAGCGCAAGCTTTTTATCACCCAACTGCTTTACTGGGCCAAACGCACTCATTTCCAACTGATAGGTATGCACCTCACCGCTAGGTAACATAATCTCTTCAGCGATCTGCTGTGTTTTGGTGTCGCTATTAAGCTCTATCCAATCAGCAGCATCTAGATAGCCATTCGTAAATCCCCATGCGATGTGATTATTGCTACCAACAACGATGGCAGGCGCGCCAGGTAACGACACGCCTGTGACTTGTACCTCTTTACCCTGTTCCTGATAGTTTAGCTGCGCGCGATACCAAATTGATGGTACGCTTAAACCCAAATGCATATCGTCCGATAGCATAGCCGCTCCTGTTTTCGTCAGCGCACCGGTTACCGCCCAGTTGTTACTGCCATATAACGGTACATCTTCAATATGCTGGGGCTGAATTTGCGCCAGATGCGGCTCTAAGATTGGAATAGCGGCAGTTGGTGCCGTTATTACGCTACCATCTAATGCGGCTTGATGGTGGCTGGGCTGCAAAATGAAATCGAGCATACCTTGACCATATTGCTGCTTAAGGGCTATCAAGGCTTCATCACGCTCATAGTTGGCTGTTTGTAAATCTAGATACATGCTGAAAATAACTAGCAAGCTGTCCTCTGGCTGCCAAGGTTTAGGTTTTGATCCCAATAGCAAATATTCAAAACTGGTGAACCCAGATTGCGCTCGACCATCATTCACTCCACGAGTATAACGCTCAAGAGTTAATCGATAAGCACTCGGTAAGGACCGTACAATTAACTCAGCTCGCTTTCTAAACTGATGAAATCGCATCCTTTCATCTAAACCTATTGCAGCGGAACCAAATAACTCGCTCAACTCACCCGCAGCATTACGACGTAATAAATCCATTTGAAAAAATCGGTCTTGGCCGTGCGCAAAGCCCAAACCATAGGACGCATCTGCTCGCGAGTCCGCCGATACCACTGCTTGTCCCATCGCATCTCGCGCTACCGTCACGGTATTTTCAATTGTCGTAGCACTACCTTTTCCATCGAGAGCTGGCAAGCTCAATGCCAACAGACCATAGATGGTCGCTGTCCCTAGTAATACGAGCAACAGCAGTACGACAACAATTCGTTTAATCCAAGTAAGCATGGCTATCCTTTACAATGTGCTAAATATACAGCTGGAAGGTATATCATGTCATCGGCCAATAAACCAATATTCTCGACTGTGTCACAGTTATAAGACAATCAAGTTAAAACGTTTTATTTTGCTCAATTAGATTTCGCTTTGTGAGGACTGAACTATAGTTAAATCATCGTCTTCAACACAAAAGCACCATGATTTCTGAACTATCGACATCACCACTTAAATTTCGCTTTGTGAAATATAGCTTCTGGCTTCTGCTGGTCGTGATCATTGCGGTGGCATGGTATGTCGATCAAGTAAACTATCGCCGCTTAATCGCAATAGAAAAGAGTCGCTCGACCGAGGAAGTGAATGTCTACCGCACTAAAATAGAGGGTATTCTGGCAAAAAATGTACAACTTGTCAGAGGGCTAGGCATTGCCCTTTCAGGTCAATCCGAGCTATCTCAAGCTCGCTTCGAACAGCTCGCAAAACCCTTATTCGATAGTAGCCGAACCCTTCGCAATATCGGAGCAGCCCCAAATATGCGGCTCGACTATATTTATCCTTTAAAAGGCAATGAAAAAGCCATAGGCCTAAACTATCAAACCCATCCGACGCAAAAATACGGCGCATTACTCGCCAAAGAAAGTCGCGAAATCGTGATGGCAGGGCCACTAGAATTACTTCAGGGCGGGACTGGTTTAATCGCAAGAGTTCCAGTTTACACTGATAAAACCCACTTCTGGGGGTTACTCTCTGTCGTGCTCGATATGGATAACCTTTATCAACAAGCAAACTTTACCGCATTAGAAAGTCAATACCTGATTGCGATTCAAGGCGTGGATGGCAAAGGCCGAGAAGGTGATTATTTTTATGGCAACAGTAATATACATTCGCTTGCCCCCATCGCATTTAGTGTTAATGTGCCCTCCGGTGAGTGGGAACTCTACGCCGTGCCCCGCATTGGCTGGCAACCAGCAGTAACTGCGGTATGGCCTTTTCGCTTAGCAATCATCGCGCTGATTGTCATCTTTATTGCCGCATTTATCTTTATCACTCGACTGCTATCGCAACTTCAACGCAATGCCTTATCACTGACCAATATGGGCATACTCGCAGAAGTTGGCGCGTGGGAAATTAACGTCAAAACCCGTGATATTATTTGGTCGGACGTCACCCGTAGTATTTTCTGCGTGTCAAGGCAATTTCAGCCTACTTGGATGAATACGACAGAGTTTTTCAAAGCAGGTTTGCACAGAAAGCGCTTGCAAGACTGTATTGATGAACTTATAAAAACCGGCCATGAGTTCGAAGAAGAATTTATCATCCAAACCCAAAAGATGGATGACTTATGGGTGCTGGTGAAAGCACGCGCTATTCGCAGTGGCAAACGCACTAACCACATTTTTGGTTCCATTCAAAATATTCATAAACGCAAAATCATGGAGATGGAACATGATAAATTCGCCAAAAATAATGAGCTCCTTGCCCATTTGAGCTCTCACGAAGCCATCTTAAATAACCATCTCAGCAAAGCACTCACACTCTGTGCAGATACCTGTAGCAAAGGAGTGGAGGTTAATAAAGTTAGCATTTGGCAATTTAATGAGGATAAAAACCAGCTGATCCCAGTGTGTTTTTCAAATGCAGCGATGGATAACTTAGAGCACTTTCCTCCTTGGCGAAAAGCAATAGCGCCTGCGTTATTCAATGAAATTGAGAGTGGCCAAATAATTGCCGCGGAACAAGCTGAAAACCACCCAACAACAATGGCCCTCACCACAACGTACCTTGAGCCTTTTGAAATTAAGGCGATGCTTTGCTGCCCTATCAGTCATAAAAACCAAACCTTAGGCGTTCTTTGTGCAGAGTACGACATAATAAGTCCAGCTTGGGGTCAAAGCGATCTCCGTTTAATGAAGTCTATCGCCGCCATGTTAGGAAGCCTTTTTATCAATAAAGCCCACCAAAAGGCAAAAAATCAAGCCATCATTGATAAAGATTTAGCAGAGCAATCCGCAAAAATGAAGGCTGAGTTTTTAGCCAGCATGAGTCATGAGATACGCACCCCACTTAATGGTGTAATGGGTATGGTTGAGCTTGTCATGCACTCACAACTCACTTCGACTCAACACCACCAGCTCTCCTTGGCACATAGTTCAGCGAAATCTTTGCTCACTATAATTAATGATATTCTCGACTTTTCCAAAATCGAGGCTGGTAAGCTAACGATAGAATTTGTTGAGTGCGATCTTATCGAGATGCTCAGTAATATGCTGTCTGGGTTTGTGCGCGCCGCTGATGCCAACAATAACCGGCTGCATATCGATTTATCAGGTATGAAAGTCCATACCGCGCAAACTGATCCGAATCGCCTCAAACAAATTCTCAATAATTTGCTAAGCAATGCAATTAAGTTCACCCATGATGGTTCAGTGACATTAAGCTGCCATACAGAACAAACGGGCGAGCAAACTCGGCTTTGGTGCAGTGTAGAAGATACAGGTATCGGTATATCAAAGGAAAAGCTCAATAAAGTTTTTGATTCATTTACCCAAGCAGATATATCAACCACTCGGCAATATGGCGGTACAGGGCTTGGTCTCACCATTGCAAAGCAATTATCTCAATTGCTCGGTGGCGACCTACAAGCATTTAGTAAAGAACACGTTGGCAGCACGTTCTCCTGTAATGTGCTACTAACTGCTGCCAAACCCATTACCGAGCATGAAAAGTCTGATAATTCAACGTTATATATATTAAGCGAAATCAATGAAGACTATAGTAAACTACTGAAGCCTTGGCATATCACGTGCTTACACGTGCAGCAACTTGATATGCTCATGACTCAGCTACAACAACCATCCTCACATCTTGCTGTTATTTTGGATGCCAAGTTACTCAATGCCATACCACGGAAAAAGCAACAAGCACTCAAAACGCAGCTAACACAACAACAGATCGCTCATGTGGTTGCCGTTGAAGAACAAAGTAGTGAAACGCTCTCGCTATTTTCCTCTTGTGAGCGGGTGTACTACCCCATTACGCCATATGCAGCACTTCAGGTGTTCAACTCTGATTATCAAGATCCAGACAAGCCGAAATCCGTCAAAGCCGATTCACCGGTCAGTGCTGAACCCTTGTTAGCACGCTCAATCTTATTAGTGGAAGATAATCGGATAAACCAAACCGTTGCGATAACCATGTTAGAACGTTTAGGTGCAAAAGTAGTCTGCCAAGAAAATGGAGAGTTAGCACTTGCACACTTGCAATCGATTAACAAACCTTACGATGTTATTCTAATGGATTGTCAGATGCCGGTGATGGATGGTTATCAGGCAACACAGCAGATCCGCCAAGGTGTTGCCGGAAAAAACCATCAGAATAGCGTGATCGTTGCACTAACCGCCAACGCGATGCAAGGTGATAGAGAAAAATGCCTCAATGCAGGTATGGATGACTACCTCACCAAACCCATTGACTTTGATGAGCTAAAAGCCAAACTTCTGCAAGTAAAACCACAGCAAACAATGCAGGCACCTTCGTCTACGGCCCAACAAAGTTAGCTCGCACACTTTGCTACAGTAAATATTGGTATTATATTGCTATTATCAAGATGATGTTATAAATCTCATCAGCAACAACAAAAATAAGGAAAGTGATGCAATTAGATACTCAAGAGCAACGTGTACTGGGTAGCTTAATCGAAAAGCAAGTCACCACCCCAGAACAATATCCAATGTCACTCAACGGCCTCACCAATGCGTGTAATCAAAAGTCAAATCGCGAGCCGGTGATGGAACTCTCTCAAAATGATGTGCTAGATACATTGACTCGCCTACAAGAAAAACGCTTAATTACCTGCGACGAAGCACTGTCTGGTCGCGTCGACAAGTACAGCCAGCGCTTTTGTAACAGTGATTTTGGTCACCTTAAAGTCAACGCGAAACAAAAAGCGATTATCTGTTTGTTGTTACTGCGTGGACCACAAACCCTAGGTGAACTGCGTACCCGCAGCAGCCGCCTCGCAGAATTCAGTTCCGTACAGGACGTTGAGTCGACATTAAGTGCGATGCAAGAACATGATTATGTGGTTAAGCTTGCCCGAGAACCAGGAAAACGAGAAAGTCGTTATCAACACTTGTTTGGTGACCAAGTCGTTGAACCAACAACAACATCGGCAGAACCCATAACCTACACACAAAATGACAGCGAAATCGAGAGCTTGATCGCCGAGATTGAGCAATTAAAGCAAGAGCTCGCCACCATCAAAGCACATTTAGGGCTTTAAAAAGCGCGTCAGCACCAACATAATAGAAGTTTATCGCCCCGATAGTATTGAGGAACCAGTATGCGTGAAGCAATCATGGCCGAAATGAAAGTTCAGCCAATTATTGACCCGGAATTTGAAGTCAAACGACGTGTCTCATTTTTAAAAGCACGATTACAAGCCTCTGGCTGCTTCACTCTTGTGCTTGGCATCAGCGGAGGCGTTGATTCGTCAACTTGTGGGCGCCTATGCCAGCTAGCTATCGATGAACTCAATGCTGAACATGGTACTGGGGCTTATAAATTTATTGCCATGCGCTTGCCGTATGGCGTTCAAGCTGATGAAGATGAAGCGCAGCTTGCACTCGAATTTATCCAACCTAGCCAGCGCTTAACAGTCAACATCAGGCCTGCGGCCGATGCTATGCACGAGCAAGCACTTGCTGCCATGGCGGGTGGAAGCGTGCCACTGCCTTCCCAAGCCAACGTGGATTTTATTAAAGGAAACGTAAAAGCACGCCAGCGCATGGTAGCGCAGTACGAAATAGCAGGCCTGACTCGCGGTTTAGTAGTCGGTACCGATCACAGCGCTGAAAACATCACGGGCTTTTATACCAAGTTTGGTGACGGCGCCTGCGACTTAGCGCCCTTGTTTGGCCTGTCAAAACGCCAAGTTCGCGCACTAGCGGCTTTTCTCGGGGCACCTGCGGGACTAGTACATAAAGTACCGACAGCCGATCTCGAATGTGACCGTCCAGGCCTTTCCGATGAAGAAGCGCTAGGACTAAGCTATGACAATATTGATGATTTCCTTGAAGGTAAGCCCGTTAGCAGTGAAGTAAACGACAAACTTATTGCCATTTATCAGCGCACCCAACACAAGCGTCAACCAATTCCTACGGTATACGACGAACAATAGTCTTGTTGGCAGGAGATAACCAGTTATTCATCCTGCCAACCCTAATTTCTCAATTCACAAGGTGATTAACGTATGAGCCCCGCAGCTGCACCTATTTTAATTACTGGTGGCGCACAGCGCATTGGACTTGCTTTGGTGAAACACTTTCTCGCTAAACAGCAAGCCATCATATTGACGTATCGCACCAAACATCAAGTTATCGATGAACTAGCATCGCTAGGTGCCATTTGTATCAAGGCCGATTTTGACGAGCCAGAAGCAATCACACAACTCAACAACCAAATTCGTGCCCATACCGACGCACTCAGTGCCATCATCCACAATGCATCGAGCTGGGATTGTGAAGCCAATAACCCTGATTTTTCAGCATTATTCGACAATATGATGCGGATCCACGCTAAAGTCCCTTATTTGATCAATCATGCCTTGAGCGACTTATTGACAGCTAGCAATAACGCCAGCGATGTGATCCATATTACTGACTATGTAGTAGAAAAAGGCAGTCCAAAACACATTGCCTATGCCGCGAGTAAAGCTGCATTAGATAACTTAACTCGGTCATTTGCCGCTAAGTTTGCACCTAACATCAAAGTGAATAGCATTGCACCTTCTCTTATCATCTTTAATCAAGACGATAGTGACGAGTACAAGGCAAAAACCTTGAAAAAGTCTATTATGGGAATTGAGCCTGGTAGCAAAGAAGTTATCAATAGTGTCGACATGATACTCTCTAGCAACTATATGACAGGACGCACGGTACAAATCGACGGTGGCCGCCATTTGAGGTAACGCATTATGCAAGATAAATTACAACAGAGTTATAAAACGATTATTGAAGCCGTGGGTGAAGATGCAGACCGCGAAGGATTATTAGACACACCCAAGCGCGCAGCGAAAGCGATGGAATATCTGACTCAGGGCTACCGTCAAACACTGGATGAAATCACCAATAACGCGGTATTCAGCTCGGATGCCGATGACATGGTGCTGATCCAAGATATAGAGTTGTACTCTATGTGTGAGCATCACCTTCTGCCTTTCGTTGGCCGTTGTCACATCGCTTATATACCTAACGGTAAAGTGCTCGGCTTGTCTAAATTTGCCCGCATTGTTGATATGTTTGCCCGACGTTTTCAAATCCAAGAGCAGCTAACTCATCAAATCGCCAAGGCCGTTGAGGAAGTCACCGGTGCAAAAGGCGTTGGCGTGATCGTTGAAGCCAAACATATGTGTATGATGATGCGTGGCGTTGAAAAACAAAACTCTAGTATGCGAACGTCTGTCATGCTTGGTAACTTCAGAAGCGACCCCAAAACCCGCAACGAATTTTTACAGCTAGTGAAAGGATAAGCACGCTATGTCGAATGCCATTATTAAGGTGACGAATTTAAGGCTACGTACCTTTATTGGTTTTAATCCCGAGGAGCGGGAGAAAAAGCAAGATGTCGTGATCAATATTGAGATTCACTACCCAGCGGATACGGCATGTTTAGATCATGATAACGTGGCTCACGCGCTTAACTACAAAACCGTGACCAAGGCAATCATCACGCTAGTAGAAGAAGGGCATTTTTTGTTACTTGAGAAATTAGTGGCTGACATACTTGCAGAATGTCACCAGCATCGAGACGTGACGTATGCGAAAGTCACTGTAGATAAACCGCACGCTTTACGGTTTGCTGACTCAGTGTCACTCACGCTTGATTGGTACAGAAGCTAAACTAAGCGATAAGACTCTGATATTCACTTCCTTGCCTTCTGGTGTTAAGAAATCATCTGTAAGGCAAGGTAAATCACCAGTGCATAACGAGCGCCTTTACCGAGCGCGACTAACACAAAAAACCACCCAAAAGAGGTTCGTAGAGACCCCGCTACCACAGTCAAAGGATCTCCGACTATGGGGAGCCAAGCAAATAGCAATGAAAACTTGCCGTAACGATTAAATAGTCCACAAGCCTTATCATATTGCTGTTGAGAAACCGGAAACCAGCGCTTATCCCGCCACTTAGCGATAAACCAACCAAGATAATAGTTCACACAGCTACCCAGTAAATTACCCATTGTCGCAGCCAGCCATAACCAAACCAGTTCGCCTTGTTGTTTCACAACGAGCCCACTCAGCGCCAGCTCCGACGACGCAGGTAATAGTGTTGCGGCAATAAAAGCAAGCCCAAATAAAGAAAGGTAAATCATATCAACGGCTATAAGAAATTGGACTTTAAGAAATCATCTAAGTGGGGCAATATACTGAAATGCGCGCAAGAGTTCAAAAACACAGACACGGAAACAAGGAATAGACATGAAAACAACAATAAAAATGTTACTACTTAGTACCGTTCTCACCACCGGATTTAGTGACTGCAAGGCCTCAAACGAAGCGCTACCACAGGCAGACGATGGCTATCAGACCTATATCCACACCGGCGACTCCTTTAAACATTTGCGATTTACGGATATCAAAAACCAAGCTATTAGGTTCGATGCTAATCACAAAAAGCTGGTGATTTTATTCGCGACTTGGTGCTCCGATTCGCAACGCTTATTGAGTGAACTAAAACAATCTGAATTACTCACCCAGGCCGAGTTAACCATCGTTGCTATTGGCCGAGAAGAAACTAACACTACACTTGAGCAATTCAACGAAACCATGCAATTGCCCATCCATTTTGTTGCCGATCCCAATCGAGATATCTACAACACGTATGCCAACAAAGGCATTCCTAGAGTCATCTTGCTTGATGAACGCAACCGAGTGATGCAAACCCTCCTCGGTGAGCAACCCAACACCTTATCAAAACTAAACTGGAATTAACGAGGTAACTATATGAATCCAGAAGTCGTTAGCATTCTCACGATGGCCAAAGTTATCCAAACCGCCGTTGCCCCTGTATTTTTAATTACGGGTATTGCTGCGACCTTAGGGGTACTATCAAACCGCTTAGCACGGATCACGGATAGGGCGCGTTTACTCGATCGCAAGATCAATACCACGCAAGATGAAGAACTCAAAATGCACTTTAGCCGTGAAATGCGCGCACTGTTAAAACGGTCTCGTTTTATTCACGTTGCATTTAGCATGAGTGTACTCAGTGCGTTGCTTGTGTGTGCAGTGGTTATGCTGCTGTTCATGTCCCACTTGTACAGTATGCCATTGGGTATTACTTTATCGTCTTGTTTTATCGCGGCTATGGTGCTGCTTATTGGCGCGTTTGTCTCTTTGCTTGGAGAAATCTTTTTAGCCACCCGCAGTATGCGCAGGGGCATGATATTCAAAGACATCGAGAGTTGATTATTTAAAACTAGTTGCCTCCGTCACAGGGCACTTATCGCAATTGTTTGATTATATTTGTAATTTACATTGAAAATAGGGAAAAATATTAGGGGTTTACTATGAAGAAACTACTTACCGTCACACTATTTAGCTGTCTTGCAGCAACAGCGCAAGCTAACACTATGTTTGAATCGGCTGATGATGCAATTGAATACCGCAAAGCGTCTTTCCAATTGATCCGTTTCCAAATTGGCAATATGGGCGACATGCTAAAAGGCAAAGTACCATTTGATGCCGAAGTATTTAAACAACGTGCTCACAATGCTGCGCAATTATCGCAAATGCCTTGGGAAGCATTTATCGACGGTTCTGACAAAGGCAATACTGATGCCCTACCAGCCGTTTGGTCAAACAGAGCTGAGTTCGATGGTAAAGCCAAGCAATTTGCCGAGTATGCTCAAGCACTGGCTGTTGCAGCTGACTCTGGCGACAAAAAGCTGATTGCTTCTGCATTTAAAGATTGGGCAAAAGGCTGTAAAGACTGCCATAAATCTTTTAAAGATTAATCAAAACAAAACAGCCGCATATTTGCGGCTGCTTACTATCTGAATATCTCGTCACTTGCTTGGCTATCACCAACGACACAATAACTCAGACATCGCATTGAGTAACCCACAGCCCTGCTTAATCACACAGCCAAATTGAATTACTGTCAGTGCTAGACTCGTAGATGACGTTTAATGATCAGTCATCAATATAGTCGAAATCATCATCGCCTAGATTTCTACGTAGGCGTTTTTGCTCTAAGTAGTCGTCTAGCTTTCTTTTGACTTTACGCTTTTGCTTGTCATGTTGGTTACGACCCAACTTTTCAAATTCATCGTCTGCAAAATCATCATCAAGCGCATCGTAAGAGAATGTCTTACCCACAACTAACTCCAAAATAAAATAGTCATTAATAAAATGAGAGCCGTCTCTCAAGATCACTATTTAGCGCTAAATTGTCATTCTGAAAAGTGAGAGTTTCTTATCCTTACAATAAAAATTTTTTATCGCCTAATTCATTTTGACAAAAACAACTATATTTTAGTCAATTTCATCACTTTTAGAGCACATTAACTTTCAACAATATAACACAATATATTGATTTTACTTGGGTTTATATTTGGCACTGTTCTTGTAACAACAATCATGAAACTGAGCCAATAAGGATCGACCATGAATAAAATTTTACTACTAACAGCAGCAACAATGATGACAACCACCGTCGCTGCACACGAAAAAAATAACATCACGTTTAGCGGTGACAATTGTGAAGTAGAATTTCAGAATGACGTTAGGATCACACCTGATAACTTGGTGATCACAACGGCCAAAAACAAAACAGCTGAGATCAACAACCTTGGCGAACTGACACTCAATGGCGAGCGCATCGCACTTAATACACAGCAAAAAACGATGCTCACGCAATATGGTGATGAACTAAGAGGCCGCCTACCACAAGTGGCTGATATTGCTTTTGAAGGCATAAAACTAGCGGGCGTCGCCCTTAATGAAGTGGCACACACCTTTAATTTAACCAGTTTAGATAGCATCCATGCTGTGATCGATGATCTTGAAACAGAAGTGCAAAATACGTTTTATCAGCAAGGTGCGTTTGTGATGGGCAAGCAAACCTTTGATGAGTTTGGCCAAAATTTTGATAATCAGTTTGAAGAAAAAATCGAGACCGCAGTACAAGGTGCCATGATGCAATCGATAGGTAGCTTACTGGTTGCGATTGGCAACGAAATGTCAGATGCAAACGGTGATATGAGCAGCTTTGAACAACGTATGGAAAACTTCGCAACACAAATCGAAACCAAAGTTGAACAACAGGCAGAATCTATTGAGAAAAAAGCCGACGCACTGTGTGGCGACTTTGAACAAATCGCGAAAAACGAAGCCATTGTCGCAAAGTCTATCCCCGCCATGTCAGAGTACCAACTGTTTAAATTTAAATAATCTGACGTTGGCATAACTTACATTTAATTAAGGGTACGTTATGCCAACCCTTTCCTTTGTGCATCAGCCAGCTCCCCCAGCGTTTTAATCGCTTGCTCTACCGACGCATCCCACGGCAAGCCATAACTGATACGTATACAATTTTGATACTTTTTGCTGGCACTAAATAGCGTACCAGGCGTAATACTGATCCCACACTCCAGGGCTTTTTGGAACAACAAGGCACCATCGACGTGCTTACCTAAGTCTAACCACAGCACACAACCGCCTTGCGGGCGACTGACTCTTACCTCACTACCAAATGCAACATTCACCGCTTGGATCATACGGTCTCGATTCTCAATTAACCGTTTACGGACCAACTTTAAATGGCGCTCGTAGCCTCCGGAGCTGAGAAAATCCGCTAGTGCCCATTGATTCATTAAAGATGATGAGCAACTCAACGCACGTTTTATGCGCTTTGCTTTTGCACTAAATTGACTGGCGACCATCCAACCCACCCGATAGCTAGGCGCTGCGGTTTTTGAAAATGACGCACATGTGATCACTAAGCCCTTTTGGCTAAATGCTTGTGCCGGAATGCCACGCTGCTCGGTAAAATATAAATCGCCATACACATCGTCTTCTATCAACACCACGTCACGTTGCTCTAATAGCGCCACCAGCTGCGCACGTCTCGTATCAGGCATAAAACTACCAAGCGGGTTACTAATACTGGTAGAAAACACACACGCTCGAATATCATGCTTTTCAAGTGCCCGTTCAAGGTCGCTCAGCCAAATGCCATCATCTGGGCAAACAGGTATTTCAATGGCCTTTAACCCTAAGTTTTCAGCCAGTTCAACAATGCCAAAATAACAGGGAGATTCAATCGCTATCACGTCTCCGGGCTTGGTTACCGCTTGTAACGCAATCGCCAATGCTTCTTGCGCGCCATTGGTGATCACCACTTCATCCATGTCTATTGCTAAACCCATATCCAAATAACGCCGCACGATTTGCTTTTTTAAGCTATCTAAACCGTCCATAGGGCCATAATTAATGAGTTCGTTCCCTGCTTCTTTCATTGCGCGGCGCATAATTTTGGCAAGAACCTGCTCAGTACCAGCAATGGCGATGGGGTTGGCGATACCTAAGGGGATTGCATGTGGCTGATGGATCCCCTTATACACTTGTTCAATCAACGCCTGCTTGTTCACCACCACAGGTTTGGCGGGCAATCGTGCACGCTTCGGTGAGTCGTTGTGCGAAGCTCTGTGGCATAAAAAGTAGCCGGACTTCTCTTTGGCAATGACTTTTCCTTGATCTTCAAGTGCTTGATAGGCCTGCTTTACCGTTGGGATACTGACATTTAAGTTTTGCGCCATAACACGCAATGAGGGAAGCTTTTCGCCCGGTAAAATAGACTCTTGTTCTGCCATCGACAAGATCATTTGGATCACCTGCTGATAGAGAAAGGCGGAATGTTGGCGTTGAATAACGGTACTCATAAGCAATCATCTGTATAGGTATAAATTAGCAAATTCTGTATATAGCTTATACAGAATAACAGCGTAAACTACAGACTTCCACTGCTGTTTGAATCTAGAGCCGATCATGAAAAATCTATTTCTTTACGCCATCACTGTGTTGATTTGGGGATCAACATGGCTTGCCATTGAATACCAACTTGGCAGCATCAACGAGTTTGTGTCGCTGTTTTACCGCTTTGGCCTCGCCGCGGTTTGTATGTGGGCGTTTGTCATCTATAAGCGTGTGCCAATGCGATTTTCTCGCCGAGATCACGGCTTTTTCATCCTCTTAGCGCTGTGTAATTTTGGTGCTAACTATCTCTTCTTATATTGGGCTCAGGCACATTTAACGTCAGCGATGGCATCAATTGCATTTTCATTATTATTGGTCGTTAACATCGTCAACACTAAGTTGTTTTTTGCCAAACCTATTGCTAAGCGAATTTACTTTGGTGCATCACTGGGCACGCTTGGGATAGTCAGCTTGTTTTGGCACGACTTGGTCGCATTTGATTTGCAAAGCGAGGCCTTCTTGGGATTATCATTAGCTCTATTAGGAACGGTGGTCGCGTCACTCGGTAATATGGTGAGCGTACGCAATTCTAATCAGCAAATTGATGTTATGGCGGGAAATGCGTGGGGCATGCTTTACAGCGCTGTCATGTTAGCAACCTATGTCGCCTTTAGTGAACATCAGTTTATCAACCAAGCGCCGGCATCATATTGGTGGTCTCTGATTTACCTTAGCGTGTTTGGCACCGTCATTGCCTTTGGTTGTTATTTCTCACTACTCAAGAATATTGGGCCTGAGAAAGCGAGTTATTTGATAGTGTTATTTCCTTTTGTTGCCGTGGCCTTGAGTACCTTATTTGAAGGCTTTGAGTGGCAGCAAAACACCTTTATTGGATTTATTTTGGTCATCCTAGGTAATGCGATTGTACTCACGCCTTTAGATCGCGTCTACGCTTGGTTGTCCATTCGGTCCCCAGTTAGAAGTTGAAGTCTTACCAATGCTTTAGCTTCTTACTTTTCAGCGCCATTTTATAATGGCGCTTTTTTTATGTTCAGAGCTCGGCGACAGCAAGTTATCGTCGCAGGCGTGCGCCCAACAATCTCGCCATCAGCCTCAATGTCATACCCCTCTTGTGCGATATAAAGCTCTGCAATGCGGCCGTGGTGCACATTTCTTGTACCCATATGGCGTTTAAGTAGCATATTGACAAACAATACCATCCGCTGCCAATGCGTTTGCGGCGTGAACCATAGTAGCTCCAGCTGACCGTCATCAAGGCAAGCCATAGGAGCAGGAGTTAACCCTGCCCCAAAGTGTTTGCCATTCGCAAGTAACAACATCATACCCTGCTCAGGCCACGTATTGCCGTGATAGCGAATGAGTTTGGCAGTAAATAGCGACATTAATCCCGCATAGGTATAGCTCAGCTTTCCTAGCCGTTTGGTTTGTCCTAAGTTATTCATGACATGCGCGTTAAAGCCAATCCCAGCAACATTGACAAACCAGCGCCCGTCCACTTTACCCAAATCAATAGTTGTGACCTGATCTGCAAATACAGCTGCTCGCCACTGTGCTTTGGAATAATGAAACTGCCGAGCAAAATCGTTGCCAGTCCCCGCTGGCAGCAGCGCAAGCGTGTTATCCCGTTCAGCAATGGCATTGGCGACTAGGTGCAAAGTGCCATCTCCCCCAATCACCACCACGCTAACTCCCGCCGTAGCAGCTTGAGCGATTGCGTCCCTATCTGCGACAAAGTTTCCAGTGGTATTAAACCAAGTTGCCGTCAACTGTTGTTGTGTTAATTGTTGCTTTAACCATGCAATTTGCGCTTTCCCCTCAGCACCCGCTAAAGGGTTGACCACCACCAGCATAAAAACCCTTAAATACAAAAACTCAACTTATATGAATAAAAAACCAAAACTAAAACCAAAAATCAAAAACAAAAACCACAAACACACATATTAATTGGTCTGCAGCCTAATCAAGACAATCGCAACCATGCATAAACATGCAAAGAACCCATTAAAACAAAAATGAACAAACCATTAATTCATTAGTTATTTTTATCCGAAAACATCAATTTTTATCGTTTTAAATTTAAACAAATTGCGTGCAAAATAGCCTTGTTTTCAATCATAGCTTATTAGGAGCCAGACATGCTTAATTCAGCTGCACCTTGCAGCCCATCACAAAACACGTTTAACCAAACACAACCAACTAAACAACGTCGTATCAATTGGACGAAGTGGTTGGCAGTATGTGGTCAACACTTAGCGTTAAAAGACGTGATTATGTATAAGTAAGTCTGCACAGAGCATGGCGCCCCAACCCGCCATGCTCTCGTCAGCATTTGTTTCAATAGACCATAAAAGCACCACTTCAACCAGCATTTTTGTACAAAACCTCTTCGTCAAACCGCTAATTTCTAGCACAATTTTAAAAAAACCTCACTTTTAGCACATTTTTTAAGCAAACAGTTTAAAAACGGTTTACAGCGCCTAAATCGCTAAGTATTATCTTTGCCCATGGAGAGATGGCTGAGTGGTTGAAAGCACCGGTCTTGAAAACCGGCATACGTTAATAGCGTATCTAGGGTTCAAATCCCTATCTCTCCGCCATTTTTAAAGTATTGCGCCGGAGAGGTGGCCGAGTGGCTGAAGGCGCTCCCCTGCTAAGGGAGTATAGGGTTTGTAGCCCTATCGAGGGTTCGAATCCCTCCTTCTCCGCCATCACTTATAAGAAAACCGCTTAATTGCGGTTTTTTTATGTCTGCGATTTATCACTTCCACACACAACTGGTCAGATGTCTTTAACCTATGCTATGTTGAGATCTGATTGGAGAAATGAGTGTGACTAATGAAAATACATGTCTTAGAAGGCTATATTCAACATATTTATCTGGTTGAGCACGAAACTGGCCTGCTGTTACTCGATGGTTGCTGTCGTGCCGATGTTGAGTTGGTCTGCAACTACATCCTACAACTGCACAAGCCACTAAGCGCACTCAAGCTGATTGTGGTCACGCATATGCACCCAGATCATGCCGGTGGCGCGCATAAACTCAAAAAACTCACCGGCGCAAAGATTGCGGCCGCAAATGCTCCCAGTCAGTGGTATCGTGGCATTGATGGTGTCATGATGCACCTCTCCGATATGGCGCTGGCACTTTGGGTTGCTGGGAGAAAGCGCAAGGCCAAGCGTAACCTTTGGTATCCAAGACAATTATCACCAGATTTTTTCCTAGCCGACGGTGATAGCTTGCCCTACTTTAACGAATGGCAAGCGATACACACACCCGGTCATACGGATAGAGATTTGAGCTTGTATCATCTCCCCAGTAAGCGCATCTATGTAGCGGACTTGACGGTAAAAGTAAAAGGGCAATTTGTTGCGCCTTTTCCGGTATTCTATCCACGCTTGTATCGTCAATCTCTTGCCAAAGTAAAGGCACTACAACCCCACTCCGTGATCTTGGCGCATCAAGGAGAGGTACTTGCAGAAGAAATTGATTTCAACGCATTGATAGCCCGCGCGCCCAAGCAACCAATGACACATTGGCGCTCGGTGAAGAAGAAGACCAAAAAAGCACTAGGGTTAGGAAACTAGCTTTCGTTGATAACTCGCACCAACTGCGCGATGTCCTCCTGACTATTATAAATATGTGGTGAGACACGAATACCGTAGCGACGATTATCCACAGCAATGTCCGCACGCTTAAGCTGATCCATCACTGACTCATGCCGCGAGCCAAAATGCAAAATAGCGGTCCCCGAGCAAGCACTCTGTGCTGTAGGAGAGCGATAAAATTCAGGCAATGCCGCTTGTAACTCAGATAACAAAGCAAAGTTGTACGCTCTTACTTGCTCAACCCCAAGCTCGGCAAAATAGCCAAGGCTGTGCCCCGCATAGATATAAGGTGCCACACTTGGTGTACCGCCCCAAAAACGCAGCGCACTTTCACTCAGCGCAAAATGGTGAATATCAAACTCGAATGGATTTTGATGCGAAAACCAGCCAACGTCTTTTGGTTCGCAATAAGGCAAGACATCCTCATTCACCCAGATGAAACCGGCGCCAGGGCCACCGCAGCTCCATTTCACACAAGAGCCGATAACGCAATCCGCGCCCCACTCGCTTAAATTTATTGGTAATACACTAAGTGACTGAGCAATATCGATAATACTTCGACAACCATATTGGTTAGCAAGGCTAATGATGTCAGCGACAGGCGCTTGCTGACCGCTGTTCGAATAAACATGACTGACAAATACCCAGTCAATTTGCTCGTCAATATATTGCTGCCACACGCTAAGGTCGTGCATATTCATCGCTTCGGGAATATAAACAATCTCAATATTGTCCAGCGCGTTTTGTAACGCAAATCCCATGCTGGGGAAGTCTTGCTCACTCATCAATACGCGTACTTTGCGAATGCCACTTTCGGGCAAACTCATCGCCCATTTCGTTAAACCACTGGAAAGGTTTGTTTGCGGACAAAACAGGCGCGCATCAGTGTGTAATAGGGAAGCTAGGGCTGAGGTAAAGCGATCAATACCGCTTAGCCACTGCTGCCAAGGCTCTTGGTTTTGTTGTTGCCAGGGCACCATAAATTGCTGATGAAAATCTTCCGCTGCCGATTTCAACATACGACCAACGGAATGACTCAATAAATAGCGACCCGTAGGCAAGTGAAAATCATCCCTATATTGCTTCATGCTTAACCCCTATTGCTTGGCGTAATCGTTTTAAATCATGATGCCGAGTAAAGATATCATCGCGCTCGGCTGCAGCTCGCCTATCTCTTAAGTCCGCGAGTTCTTTGAGTAAGACTTCAATCGGTGGACCACTGGCGGTCACTTTGCTTAAGTGCTGTTGCTGCATCGCCTGCGAAGGTTTGGCGATATACTTTTCGACGAGTTGATTGTGATGTTGTATGGCCGTATCTCCATGCAGCTTACACACTTGTATAAACAAGCTACAGGCAGGGCCAAACCAATCACTTTTCGGTCCTTTCAATGCACTCAGAAACGCATCCATTAAATTAGGCGTACGCATGCATTCACGCAGGGTTGCTTGGTCTTCTGGCATCATATAGAGGAATTTTTCCACCAGCATTTGACCGTAACTAATGTCATTAGCCGGGCATAACCCCAACATCATATCGATAACATTGATACCCGCAAAATCTCCAGCGTTTGCGCCACGATAGACCTCTTTACCAACTCGGTATGGTTTGTAATAGGGTCGTACAACGTAAAAGAATGCCTCGGGATCTAGTTCCTTAAATAACTCTCGATTAGACTCTATCACCTCAAGCAGCGCTTGCTTAACTTGTTTGAGTAGCACCAATGACATGGGATGGGAAATTCCCAAATGATGCACCTTCATTAACGATTCGGACGCGCGTTTATAGGCAAGAATGGCCTGAGTATTGTAGTCGATGAATAAGCGCTCTGCCGGATGAGAAGTAAAGCGCTTATACACGCCGTTGATTGCGCGGTTGTGTGTGGTGAGATGAGCCGTTGCGAAGCGCGGCGTAACTCCCAAAGAGGCACCAATGTGCATGGCCAGTGCCGATGCTTGCGTTAGTGGAGACACCTTTTCACGGCTTGGCTCGGTAATTTCGTGGCGTCTGCATGCAGCCATAAATAGACCAACGTTACCGAGTAAGTCGAATGCTTGCTCAAAGCCCTCGTCGGTATTGCCTTCTTCTAGCAAGGCTTGGACTAGCTGATTACCTTCTTCTAATAACTGTGCTTTTAGCGTTTCACCAACGCCTTCAACGTTTGCTTTATCCTGTTGCTGCCAATAAAGATGCTCAAGCTTGTCGTTAAGGTCGACAAACGGACCTCTAATCCAAGCGTCAAATTGTACGGCTAATGGACTCATGATTACTTCTCGTGATTATTCCACAGTTAAGGCTAGCAAATCACCATGAGCATAATTTGCCAATTTTCTCTAAAAGTTTAATACTGATTAGCAAGAATCACTCTTTTATTTGGTTTATGTCGGTAAATCTAGATACCAAGGACAAATTGCTCCTTAACGCTTTGCAACATAACGCACGTTTGAGTAATGCCTCACTCGCCGAAAAGGCAAACCTTTCCGATACTCCCTGTCTTCGACGCGTAAAACGCTTACAAGATACAGGAGTAATTTCAGGCTATCATGCGGCACTTGATAGAGCACAAGTTGACTTAAGTATTCTGGTTTATGCATTTATAAAACTCAGTGAAAATACCGCAACCGCAGCGCATTTATTTGAACAACACGTGGAATCTGAAGATCAGGTGATTAGTTGTTCGGTGATCTCAGGAAGTCATGATTACCTATTGGAAATCGTAGCAAAGGATTTGCCCAGCTATGAACAGTTCGCCAAACATCAACTGGGCGCCTGTAAGGTGATTAGCGGGATTGAATCAACGATTGTCCTCAAGCAAACTTTTGCAAAACGCATATTACCGATCCGCTAACCATTTTTATCGTCATCTGTTCTCGCTATACTGCATGTGATTTTATGCTCATAAGGACCGACTATGCGCCACTACCTTACCTCCACAGTATTTGCTTTTAGCCTGTTTGCTTCACCTTTGGTCATCGCACAAGACTGTGTTACCCAAGTGAGTGATATGTCGCTATTCACCAAGAGCAAAAAGTCGGGATTATTCCGCGAAGCGATCGATAAAGGCCCCGTCACCGTCGATGTAGGGAATGTAAAAAACTATAACGATTATATTCGTTCGACTAAGCAAATTATTGAAAGCCGCAATCCTCGCGCTACACTGCCATGCCCGTTAATAACGCCCACAGCAAAATTACTTAACCTGACAATCCCCAAGGTAAGTGACTTAATCGCGCCATTTTCACTTGAGCATGACAACAAAGATCACGCCATTTTACTTATCCATGGTCTGACCGATTCTCCTTTTACTTTTCACTACCTTGCGTCAGCGCTCTATGAAGCAGGATACAATGTCAGAACCATGTTACTGCCAGGCCACGCGACTGCACCAAGCGATTTAACCGAAGTTGATATTGACGATTGGCAAACCCATACGGATTATGCCATCGCACAGACGAGCCAAGATTTTAAGCATTTTTCCGTACTTGGTTACTCCACTGGTGCCGCCATAGTGCTGAGTAGCATAGCGAAGCACAAGCCCAAGAATTTAGGCTCTGTTGCACTTATTTCACCCGCCACAGAGCCACATAATAAGAACGGTTGGCTAGCCAAATGGATTGATTACGTGCCATTTGTCAATTGGATAGATGAAGACGCCGATTTGGATTTCGCCAAATATGAATCTTTCCCATGGCATGGCGCAACGTTAGCCCATCAGGCTATGGCGCCACTCAAATCACTCACCACTTTGCCAGATGTACCGATGTTTATCAGCTATAGCGATGTCGATACCACCATAGACAATCATGCAACGGCAAAGCTGCTAGAAAAATGGCAACCTAAATCAACATTGACCCAATTTATCTACTCGGAAACGCCATCGACTAAGCAAGGTGTGAATTATCGGAGCGTGAAAGCCGACAACATTGTCGATATGTCTCATATTGGTATTTTGCAGCCACCTGAACATATTTTTTACGGCCGCAAAGGGCCTTATCGTAATTGCACCAGTTACCACTTAGAAGACCAAGCCTTCATTAACTGCCGCACAGGTAAAACCGTCCATTTTGGCGAGCGTCACGAGAAAAGCATGACGCAATACACCGCTCTTGCGCGGATCACGTTTAACCCTGATTACAGTAACTTTGAGCAAGCACTGCTCGCATTTTTTGACAGCCACAATGACTGAGTACCAACACAGGTTTATTCATTCTCTAACTGAAGTGACAGAAGCACAGTGGGACTGCGTTTCACCATCACATGTATTTACGAGCTACGCGTGGCTGCTTGCATTAGAGTCGAGCGGCTGCACCAGCAAAGAGACTGGCTGGATACCACATCACCTAATGATTGAACGCCAGGGCGAGTTGATTGCAATTTTACCAGGCTATATTAAATCGCACTCTTATGGCGAGTACGTTTTTGATTGGGCTTTTGCTGAAGCCTACGAGCGCCATGGATTAGATTACTATCCGAAATGGCTATGTGGCGTCCCCTTTACGCCAACTCAAGGGCCAAGAATATTAACTAAACGTCTATCTTCTTGCTTGCTTGAATATATTGACGCTACGCTCACGAGCCTCGCCCAACTAGGCATTAGTGGAGTCCATATTAATTTTTGTCGTGAAAGCGATTTTCTCACTCAAAGTCATTTAACGATGCGCCGCAATGTGCAATTTCATTGGCATAATCGAGGTTACGCCGAGTTCGATGATTTTCTCGCACGACTCACATCAAGAAAGCGTAAAATGGTCATGAAAGAGCGCCAAGCTGTGGCAGCCCAGGGTATTAACATAAGTTGGACTGTTGGCAGAGAAATAAGCACAGCACAACTTGATGCGTTTTTTCTTAGTTACCAGCTCACCTATCTTAAGCGATCGCGACACCACGGCTATCTCTCTCGCGACTTTTTTCAGCAAGTTATCACCTCGATGCCAGATAAGTTTCGTCTTTGCTGCGCCTACTTAAACCACGAAATTATTGCCACTAGTTTATATCTTGTGGATGGTGATACCTTGTATGGTCGCTATTGGGGCGCAATTGAGGATAGTTACGACTTTTTGCATTTTGAGCTGTGTTACTATCAAGGCATAGAGTACGCCATTGCTAATCAGCTTGCTGTCTTTGACGCGGGTGCTCAAGGCGAGCACAAGTTAGTGAGGGGTTTTGAGCCGGTGTGGAGGCAATCGTATCACCGCTTATTTCAACCTGACTTTCAACAAGCGCTTGAGGGTTTTACCAAGCGCGAAGCTGACGCACTCGGGCATTACTTTACCGAGTGCCAAGCAAAACTACCGTTTAAACACCAATAAGCGATTATTAGCCGGCATCGCATAGTCTTGCTGTAGTGTAAGTTCTTGCTCTGCCGCAAGCGCCAATACCCATTCTTGATCGCGAATGCCACTCTCTTTGTCTTGCGATTTTAAATACGCATCAAACTCTCGGTTACTCTCGCTAGTAAATTCACCTTGATAATTAAACGGCCCATAAACTATCAGGTAGCCGCTTTCTTTAAGGTGTCGTCCAACGCCTGCAATTAAACGCTCTACGAGCGTTGATGACACAATGTGCAAGGTATTAGCGGTATAGATCACATCATAACGCTGATTAACAGGCCACCCATGGTGTAAGTCTAGCGCCAATGGCGGTAAAGTATTTTCTAACTCGGCGTCATCAAGCCACGCTTGAATACCTGCGTGATTAACCTCCCTGTCCGCCGTCTGCCACGTTAAATGCGGTAACGCCGCAGCAAAGTGCACCGCATGCTGACCCGTACCAGAACCTACCTCTAGCACTTCCAAAGGTTTATTTAGATAGGGAGTGAGCTTTTCTAATATTGGCTGTTTATTGTTTTCACACGCTTGAGAGTAAGGTTTTGTCATCTCGTTTGCACTATTTTGATCGATTTATGCGCCTCATTGAGGCAAGAATTTATCTCAATTGCAAGGCAAATAGCTAAAACTTCCACTAAGCAATTAAAATTAGAAAAGAAATTTATTTTGGTACAACTTCTGCTAAGTTTAAAGAGTACTAAGAGGAGAAGCGAGCATGAAAATTTCAGAGATCACCCAAATGCCAAGCCAACTTAAAAGCGAAGGACTTGTTCTGAAGAAGCGTAAAAATACCTTCACGAAAAGTCGCGCTTACCGACAAGAAGTCGCCAACCTGATGCAACTCGAAGAACAAGAGAAAGAGCATTCAGAGCAGCAATATCTCCTCGGCTATAATTAAGCTGAATCACACTTTCTTAAATTCATTTCAGACTCATAGTGAGCTGCTATGGTGAATGCTAAACAAATTGTTTGGCAGTGCGAATACTAAAGCTTGAATTGCCAACCAAACGATGTAATGATAACCATTATCATTACATCGTTTGGTTTTGTATTTATGCAGCTAGCTACTTTATTACAAACTTATCGTGCGAAGCTTAATCGCCACTGCCAGCGACCACAACTTGAGGCGCCGCTCTTGGTTGCGGAATATATTTCAGCAGGCATAGGCATGGCAAAATGGTACGAGCGCCATAATAACCCGCTGCTGCAAGAGCTTTATCTTAAAAATACATTGTCCGAACTGTTAGAACAGATTGCCGATCCACTCGTTGATACAGCCATACGTAAACAATGCATGGATCAATTATTTAAACCTTTGTTGGCACTAAAACGGTTTTATAAACATCACCATACTTCGTCACGGCAATTTTTGAAGCTCCAGCGAGATGCGTGCCAAACCTGCCAGCAGTTTAACCCTTTTTATTAGGAGCAACGATGACTACATTTCGTCAAGAATCCGATAGTATGGGAACATTAGATGTTCCTGAGCATGCGCTCTACAAAGCGCAAACACAGCGTGCTGTAAATAACTTTCCTATTAGCGGGATCACAATGCCAAGTAGCTTTATCAAAGCATTGGCCTACATCAAACAAGCCGCAGCGGAAACCAATCAATCCCTTGGCCATCTATCAAGTGATAAAGCAAAAGCAATTGTGAGTGCCTGTCAGCAGCTAATCGATGGCAAACACTTAGATCAATTTCCAGTGGATGTCTTTCAGACTGGTTCTGGTACCAGTTCAAACATGAATGCCAACGAAGTGATAGCTACTCTAGCTACTGAATTAAGCGGTGTCGCAATTCATCCTAATGATGACGTTAACATGGGCCAAAGCTCAAACGATGTGATCCCAACAGCGATTCACGTGAGTAGTGCAATCACAGCAGTGTATGACCTTCTGCCTGCACTAAAACACTTATCTAGTAGTATTGAACAAAAAGCAGAGCAAGTTGGTCATCACGTCAAAACTGGCCGGACGCACTTGATGGATGCAATGCCGGTGACCTTTGCACAAACATTAAGTGGCTGGCAAGCGCAAGTAGATAATGCCTGTCAGGGCATTGTTCATTCCTTAGAAAAAGTTTACGAGTTAGGTCAAGGTGGAACAGCAGTAGGCACAGGTATTAATGCCGATCCACAGTTCGCTAAATTATTTAGCCAAAACCTGAGCACTAACATCGGGATCCGCTTCAGTAAAGGCAACAACTTTTTCTATCATATCGGCTCACAAGACGCGATTGTGGGACTTTCAGGCCAACTTAAAACCTTTGCAGTAGCACAAATGAAGATAGCCAATGACTTGCGCTGGATGAATTCAGGACCGCTTGCTGGCCTAGGTGAAATCGAGCTTGAGGCGCTACAACCAGGCTCTTCAATCATGCCAGGTAAAGTAAACCCAGTTATTCCAGAAGCGGCTGCAATGGCCAGTGCTCAAGTGATAGGTAATGACGCAACGATTAGTGTTGCAGGCCAGTCTGGCAATTTTGAGCTGAATGTTATGCTGCCAGTGATTGCATTAAATATTTTGCAAAGCATTGAGATCCTCTCAAATACCGCGAGGTTACTTGCGGACAAAGCTATTTCAAGCTTTAAGGTGAATGAGCTGAATATTCAAAAGGCACTGGCTAAAAACCCGATTTTAGTTACCGCATTAAATCCTGTGATCGGGTATGAAAAAGCAGCACAAATTGCCAAGCTTGCCTACAAAGAAGGACGCCCAATTATAGAGGTCGCTGCTGAGCAAACCGATCTGAGTGAACACGAGCTCCAATCATTACTCGATCCGCAAAAACTCACCAAAGGCGGTCTATAGCGCTGTCCCTCACAGCCTGCGATCACATATAGTGTATGCAGGCTGCAGAACTTGCTATTCCTTAAGGACTTGCGTAGTTTAATTAGCAAACATTAGGAGAGCATATAATGAACAAGATGATCCCCACTTTACTGGCAACCTTTTTGCTGTTTGGTTGCCAAGAAGAAGTAACTAAAGAAGAAACTGTAGAACAAAAAGCACAAGAAACTAAGCCTGTAAGCGAAAACCACACCGAAATTAAAGAATCAAAAGAAGCAAGCTTACCTATTCAACAAGATGGTAAAAAGCTCGACACCTCTGACATCAAAACCCATAAACAGTCATTGGAAAGCGTGGTGGCCGACAAAAGCTGTGATAACGATACCCAGTGTAAAGTCATTGCCGTTGGCGATCGTGCCTGTGGTGGCCCTTCTTCTTATCTAGTGTATTCAACAAGATCAGCAGATGAGGCCCAAGTTAAGCAGTTAGCGGAGCAAATTACTACATTAGAGCGCGCCTATAATATGCAAAATCAGATGATGAGTATCTGTCAGCATTTAATTGAACCCGCAACACAATGCGTTGAAAATAAGTGTGTTAAACTAGAAAATAGTCGTCCTACATACTAGAGGCAATAATGAAGTTAGCTATTTCTCTCGCTTGCATCGGCACACTAATTGCGGCGTTATCTGGCTGTGAAATAACACCAAGCGATGCAACAAGTCGCTCGAATGCTACGCATACACTCAGCGATATAAAAGCAAATATAGGATGTGATGCAAGCTATCAGTGTAAAGTAATTGGAGTAGGTGAGCGATTAACCTGTGGTGGACCTAGAGAATACCTGATCTACTCAACGAAGCATACTGATGAGCAAGATGTAGAAGCTGTCGTTAGCGCCATTACAGAGCAAGAAAAGCTGAATAACAAAGGAAAAGCGCCAGCGGTTAGTTGTGAACCTGTGATGCCAATACAAACACTATGTATTGCCCATACCTGTCAGGCTGTGCCTCTATAGACTGATGAGCACTCAGGTTATAGGATAAGCTCATTGATCACTGAGATCACCATCACTAACAGCGCACAAATACTCGCATTAATAATGTACTTCACTTCAAGCTGCTTCTTAATCCAATAGCTATACATAAAGCGAATTAAGTAAGTGGCTGAAGTACCAAACAATGCAAATATTACCAACAGTGCAATTAAATGAAGTGACACACTAAGACCCCCTGTTTTTAGCCCATCATATCGTTAATTGACCCTTCCTTATAGCCCTTATTGCATAAAACCATATAGCAGCTTCTCGCTTGCAAATGCTCGGTGGATAAACCACCTCCTACCATGTTGCACTGTGCCTATACTGTGGTAGGAGCGCATTTACTTAGGTTTAGAAAACCTCGCGAGATTTTTCCGGAACTTCATTGCAAGCCATCGGCGGGTAAACCGCCTCCTACCATGTTGTACTGTGCTTATAATACTATGGTAGGAGCGAGTTTACCTCGCGAGATTTTTAAATCTCAAATCTCTATACCCCAAACAGCAAAAAACCCGTCGCATTGCTGCAACGGGTTTTGATGTACATGGATGTTCGAATGTCGATGAAGTTCATGGATGAACGCTTTTCATCAACCTCTTATTTGGCCCTGGCTCGCTACGAAGTAGGATGTTCTCATTTTTTAAAT
>NZ_JAKKCW010000019.1:0-67794 GCF_021728455.1 Pseudoalteromonas sp. L23
TTCAGCTTCCTTGATCATGCTGACAATTTGGGTTTCGGTGAACTTGCTTTTTCTCATCGTAAATTTTCCTATTTTAGTTAATGGAAAATTCTACTTATGAACTGTTTCATTTTTTGGGGGAGTTACACACACCCATGCAGCTTTATGGAAAAAATGTAACTTACTCCTTACCAGCTAATGCATACTTCTTGAATAAAGAAAACTGGGTAATCAGTTGTTCAAACGGTATTTATAGCGCTAAATCTCCGGATGGTACTACTTATACTTTTGGCCAAATTGCTTACTCTCGATTTGACAACATATATCAGGGACTTAGTGCAACTAAACCTGCTGGACGCTCAATGGTGACGTTACTTCTCTCCAAAGAGCAAGACGTGCACGGTAACTCGATATCTTATACCTACAGTGATGCAAAGTTAACCAAAATCCAAAGTAATGAAACCAATGGAGCAAGCATTCTCTTAACGTATAACGCTGATGGAATGGTTTCAAAAATCACCTCAAACGGACGAAGTTGGTTATACTCATACACCGATGGAGATTTAACTAAAGTCACTTTACCAGACTCTCGATATTGGAAATTTGCTCTTGCAGCTCTCATACCGGAACGCCCTCCCTCGAAATATGATCAAGTAATAGAAACTGGAACGGGAACAATACAACATCCTAACGGTACTATTGGTACCTTTAATGTAAGAGAAACTCTGCATGCCCGCTCAAATGTTCCTAAAGAAAAGAATATGAGTACCGGACGATATTTTTTAGATATAGATAGCAGTCATATGTCTCTTGTTAGAAAATCGATATCGGGCCCAGGTCTTCCTTCAATGATTTGGACTTACAACTATTCAGAAAACGGCGGTGGAAGAGTTGGTGAAAACGTTTCTGACAGTAAATATATTAAAATTACAAACCCTGAAGGGGTAGCAACCAAAATAACATATTCGCGACGTTTCGGATGGCGGGAAGGACTGATTTTAAGTGAAGAAGTGTATGATGGCGGTTTAGTTTCTAAAACTGAAAATACTTGGACCAAAGGTGGTGTAATAGGCAAATCGATAAATGGAATGACTTATTTATTAGAGGGGTATACCCATAAAACACAGAAAACCAAATCCGTATATAGTGAGTATCGAGTAGGTGGAACTGATACGTATACAACTAACTATAGTAACTTTACAAAGTACGGCTCTCCAAAAACGGTAACTGAAACAGGAAATGTTGGCAGCAGAACTCAAACCCTAAGTTACTATAGCAATAGTTCAAAGTGGTTATTGGATATTTTGGCGAATAGAACCATTGGTAATGATTTGTCGATAACCCGCACTCATAATGCTAATGGCCAGCTAATAAGTGAAACCAAAAATGGTGTGAGTAAAACCTTTGGATATACCGGTGCGTTATTGACGTCGGTCAAAGATGCTAGAGGATATACAACAACTTATAGCAATTACTATAGAGGCATTCCTAGAGCTATAACCTACCCAATCGGTTCTATGAAAGCCACAGTGAATTACTTTGGTAAGCTCTCTAGCTTTACCAATCAAAACGGTGACTCTTTTCGTTATACTTATGACACTAATAATCGCGTAACCTTTATTAATTTGCCTACTGGCGATGACATCAGTTATACCTATGGAACGAATAGTGTTACTAAAATACAAGGCAACTACAAACAAGTAGATAAGTTGGATGGACTTAATCGTAGCTATTTGACATCTTACCAAGATACTCACCTGAATATAACACGATATCAAAATAGAGCATTTAATAGTGATAACAAACTAAAGTTTGAATCTATTATGTCCTTGCAGAGCACTGAGCCACGTCGTGTATCACTTGAATACGATGCTATTGGTCGGCTTACGACATTAACCTCTCCAATCTCCAGCAGCATATATAAATACTTAAGCAACAATATAACAAAAATTACAGACGGTCGAGGGGCAAGCACAACTAACCATTATGCAGGTTACGGTAGTGCTGACGATGGATATGTCTATCAGATTAATACCCCTTCATCCAGTGGGACAATTATCACTTCATTTAGTAAAAATAGTGTTGGTAAGTTGCTTTCAGTAACACAAGGAGGGTATAGCATTTTATATGGTTACCATCCGACTTATAAAGATTACATCACTTCAGAAGTATATCCAGCATTCGGTCATTACTACGGAAGAGATGCTTTAGGTAATATCACCAGTTCACGGACAGACGGCAGCGGCACAACGTATTATACCTATGATGCACTTAATCGTAGAACATTAGCTAATTACCCTGGCTCGACAAAAGATATTAGCTATTCCTATAAACCAACGGGTGAATTACTCAGAGCTGTAAATGGGGTTGGAGATGTCTCGTATCGCTATGACAAACTTGGGCGAGTCATCGCGCGCTCAACGTTAGTGGATGGCACCGACTATGATTTTACTTATGCATACTCTGGAAATGGTGGCTTAAGCAACATAACGTACCCAGACAATTCAGTCGTTTATTACGCACCAAACGCATTTAAAGAACCAACAAAGGCTTCAAATTACGTAACGGATGTTTTGTATGAACCTACAGGAGCTCTAAAGAGCTTCAGCTATGGAAATGGTCTGAAATATGTGCTCAATACAGACAGCAGTAAAATGCGAGTGGCAAGTATATGGGGCAAAAATGGTTCAAACTTCTTGATAAAGAAATCATACTCCTATGACGCACAGAGCAATATTACATCTATAACAGATGGAATTAATAGTTCCCACAGTATCAGTAACATCCTATATGATAATGCAGAGCGGATACTGAGTGCCTATTCCTCAGCTTGGGGGGGCTCACGCAAGTTTGGGTATGATAAAACTGGCAATATCACTAGTAAAACTGTTAATGGTATTACTAATATTTATAACTACGATACTAACAACCAACTTTCCAGTATTTCAGGTACCTATTACAACTTTAGTTACGATGTATACGGCAATGTTACTACTAATGGTAAACATAGTTTCGACTTTAATGACGCAGGGCAGATGCTTTCATCATCATATGGTAATGACTCTAGTAGTTATGAATATGATGCTTTGGGACGTAGAGTAAAGGTTACAACTAATGGTGTTACAAGTATCGAAATAAATGGCGACAACGAGAGCTTGCTTTGGTTACTTGAAGGTGATGGCCTTCCTGTAAAAAAAGTGTACCTTGGCACTAAATTGGTAGCCAGTGAAAAGAATAGTGTAGCCAGATATATGCACTTTGATATCTTAGGATCAGTAATTGGTACGTCTGATGCTAGGAGAGCTTTTTCGTCTGAAGAATATACGCCGTTTGGGGAGAAGGTTAAAAATACAACAGATCCTCAGAATGATCAGTGGTTTACCGGCAAAAGATTTGATACAAAAACTGGATTGAGCTATATGCAGGCACGATACTATGATCCAGTCATTGGTCGTTTCTATTCGAATGATCCATTGGATGCGATGGGACATTTAAGTAAAGGTGATATCCATGGATTTAACCGCTATGCATATGCGAACAATAATCCGTATAAATATACTGACCCTGATGGGTTAGATGCCTATCTAGTTAGTCGCCCTTTAAGCTTTACTAGTAAAGCTAATCACAACTTTATTGTTTACAACGCTACTTCTATTGGAGATCCCAATGCAACGGTACGCTCTTTCGGTGACGTAGGAAATGATACTATGGGAGAAGTTACAGCAAATACAGAAGGCTTTTCAGAGGGAACGTTGCAGTCTGATACCGCTGCATGGCAAGGTCTAAGTAGTGAAGGTTCAACTGTGACATATAGAAAAATAGACGCTAGTGATGCAAAAGTTGCAGGTATAGCGGACTCCGTGAAAGGAGGCCAAGAATATAGTGCGGTGCCAGAATTACAAGGTGGAGTAAATAGTAATTCAGCAGCAGGAGCTATAGCGCATAAGGCTGACGGTGGCTCTCCAAGTGTTAATAATGGAGTTCGACAACCGGGAGCTAGCAAACACGATAAAGTAGAGTTCAAAGAGGAAAACCGCTAAATGACCACGAAGGGAATAGTGATTACGCTAATTGCTTTGCTTTTAGCCTATCCCGCCTATCTTTGGGCGACATACATAAATAACACTGTTAAGTCAGGGTCGGCTTATGGTTTCACTATTGGTGATACAAAAAAGGAAACATATCAGAAGCTTAATACGTCTTTAACGGAAGTTGCTGGAAAAGGAGAAACAGTTTTTATCGAGATAAAATCTAATGCTCAATTGGAATCTTTTTTGGCAACTAAAAGCGATTTTAACGTAATGGTTAAGCCACTTTTTCATGATGTAGGTTTCCCTATGTTTGAAGGTGAAAATGTGTGGAATTTTTATGTAGGTGCATCATATTTCAACACTCTTAAACTTGAGTTTTGTGATGAGCAACTTTGTAAAATACATCGTCATAGAAAGTATTTTGAGCTTCCTTGATACACATTTGAATCCAAAGCCTCGCACTAGCGGGGCTTTGTTTTTTCTGGGGTAGCTTGCTTGGATTTTGTTTTCAAGATGCAGCGGCTCAATGAAAAAATCCGTTTGGTGCCGATGCCAAATTGGGATAGCTGGCTGGAAAAAATTACTCAGTCTGGATCAATATGATTCAAAAAATCGTCACCATCAACAAGGTCACCTTCATCTAGATCTTGAAATCGCTTTTTGACCAGCGCGAGCTTTTCAATTTCATCAACATCACAGTCAATGTGATCTTCGCATCGAAAGATAATTTTCTTTCTAATTGCATTGGGACGTTCTGGCGAAGGAGCAACTATCTCAGTCCTGATATCGACATGTTTTTTGTGACAAGCTGAGCATTCGGCATTATGAAAATCAATTGTTCGGGTTGTCATGATAATATCCTGCTTGATTTTAATGAAATACACCGTTTGGTGCCAAATTCAATTGGGTGATCTGCTCAGGGCTGAAGCCGTGCCGAAGTAGTTCGAAGTCTTTTAATTGCACTTGAGATTTTTGGCCTTCGCCAATCAATTTATAGCAACTGCCACTCGCTGTAATGATTAACCTTTTGTTTGGAAAAATCTTTTCAACCTTTGAAGTACTGATATAGCTGCCCGGTGAAAATCGGTAGGTCTCATCTTCTTCGCAAGTGCCCCAAAGGATTTTGCCGATCAATTCCTCATCGTCAAAAACAGAAACGATGTACCAATCTTTAACCGTTGTACTCATGACCTAACCCTCATAAGAATTTAAGATGATCATAGAAAAATTTCAGTTAAAAACATACTGAAAGCATGGATCTAATCCACAACTGCAAATCGCTAACCAAATCGCTGACACCCACCACTAATTTGCCTATTCCTCAGCTTGGGGGGGCTCTCACGCAAGTTTGGGTATGATAAAACTGGCAATATCACTAGTAAAACTGTTAATGGTATTACTAATATTTATAACTACGATACTAACAACCAACTTTCCAGTATTTCAGGTACCTATTACAACTTTAGTTACGATGTATACGGCAATGTTACTACTAATGGTAAACATAGTTTCGACTTTAATGACGCAGGGCAGATGCTTTCATCATCATATGGTAATGACTCTAGTAGTTATGAATATGATGCTTTGGGACGTAGAGTAAAGGTTACAACTAATGGTGTTACAAGTATCGAAATAAATGGCGACAACGAGAGCTTGCTTTGGTTACTTGAAGGTGATGGCCTTCCTGTAAAAAAAGTGTACCTTGGCACTAAATTGGTAGCCAGTGAAAAGAATAGTGTAGCCAGATATATGCACTTTGATATCTTAGGATCAGTAATTGGTACGTCTGATGCTAGGAGAGCTTTTTCGTCTGAAGAATATACGCCGTTTGGGGAGAAGGTTAAAAATACAACAGATCCTCAGAATGATCAGTGGTTTACCGGCAAAAGATTTGATACAAAAACTGGATTGAGCTATATGCAGGCACGATACTATGATCCAGTCATAGGTCGTTTTTATTCTAATGACCCTATCGGTTTCCGCGATGTTCATAGCTTTAATAGATATGCTTATGCTGCCAATAATCCGTATAAATATACAGATCCTACTGGGATGTGTCCGGCAGAAAGCAGTAGCCGAGATTGTGTTGAAATTGGCCCCGTGAAGGGTGGTGGGGATGCAAAAGGTACACCTGAAAGTGATCAGATTGCAGTTGATAATGCTGAAAGTCACAGAGTTTTAACTGGTACTGTTGAAAAAGCATCGGTAATTAATCAAGATGGAAGTTTGTCGCAAGATGGTGTAACTCCAAAAGAGTTTGGCGCTGAATTTACAAAGGACTCATTAAAGGATGCGCAGGCTGTTATTCATGGTCATCCTGAGACAAAATCTCAAGACGGGTTAAATAGCGTTGGAGATGCTACGTTCACATTGTCGCAAGAATTGCCAAACTATGTTGTTCAAGGTGATCGAATTGGTGTTACCGAAATCGAAAATGGAACACTCCAATTAAGAATGGTGAAAGGCCGATTAGGAAGAAAAGAAGTTAAGCGACTTAAAAAGTCGTTCAAGAAACAATTAAGGAAGCATAACAAATGATCTTCTATACAAAGTTAATTATAGTTGCGTGGTTAATGACATGTATAACTATAGCTTCGGCTTCTGAACGATTAGTTATTATTGCATCACCGATGTCAATTGAAACTACCGATATTGACTATACGGGCTTAATAAAGCCAAATGCAATTACAGTCGATTTTGGTTCGGCATTGAAATTGAAGTATGAAATTGACGAAGTTATTTTTGGCAGCTTTAAAGCTAAAGAAGTCACATTTTATGACTTTGAAAGAGCCGGAGGTTTTCCGAGTTATGTAACCGAAGGGCTATTGTACTTATTTTTGGTTAAAGAAAACGGCAGGTACATATTATCTAATGTTGGTACATTAGTGGACTCTAATGATGACCTACTAATATGTGGGAATATGCTAAACCCTTATGCTGAAGATGGTTCTATCATTGCTCCCAAATACAAAAAATCTAATGTCTGCGATAATTCAGTTGAGCTTGAAAATTTAAGACTGTATTTTTCTAAGTTTGATTTTGATAGTCATAGTTATAAAAAAGCTACTATGCTGAAAAAATAGTAGTTTGAGAACTCATATTTTTCTTAATTCAAGGCAGTAAATAGGGGACAGGCCCCAATTAATTTCTAAACATCTCTTGATTTGAATCCAAAGCCTCGCCCTCATGGAGCGGGGCTTTGTTTTTTCTAGCTCTTGTGGCTCAATGAAAAAATCCGTTTGGTGCCAAATTCAATTGGGTGATCTGCTCAGGACTGAAACCGTGGCGAAGGAGTTCGAAGTCTTTTAGCTGTACTTGTGCAACATCACCACTGCCGATCACATGATAGAAACTGCCACTCGCTGTAATGATTAATCTTTCGTTAGGAAAAATCTTTTCAACCTTTGAAGTACTGATATAGCTGCCCGGTGAAAATCTGTAAGTCTCATCTTCTTCGCAAGTGCCCCAAAGGATTTTGCCGATCAATTCCTCATCATCAAAAACAGAAACGATGTACCAATCTTTAACCGTTGTATTCATGACCCAACTCCCTTAAGAATTTACGATGATCATAGAAAAATTTCAGTTAAAAACATACTGAAAGCATGGATCTAATCCGCAACTGCAAATCGCTAACCAAATCGCTGACACCCACCACTAATTTGCCTATTCCTCAGCTTGGGGGGCTCACGCAAGTTTGGGTATGACAAAACTGGCAATATCACTAGCAAAACTGTTAATGGTATTACCAATATTTATTAGAACTGCAAATCGAATGAACGTTTTTGACCAAAGTGATGGACGTGTTTCCATACTTTTTTACTTCACTTCCTCGGCTTTGATGCTAATAGTGATGGATGTCACTTATTTTCGCATTCCTCAGCTTAGACGTTAATAGTGATGGGCGTCACTTATTTTTTTATTTTCCTTTTGTGCAATTTGCACGAAAGGAAAACTAATAAGGCGTTTAAGATTGGCTCCCAATGCTCCGCATTTTTGGATTGATTCAGCTGAAGTATTTACGGCACAATGGCTTAGGCTCGGCGGCATGCGCGGTTAACCACTTAATGCTGCGTTATGTTTCTTTGTAAATATCCATTGCGAATAGGACTAAGCATGTTCAAACAAGGTCAAGAATATAGCCGTAAAGAAATTAGTTCTTTAATCGGTGGCCAAATACAAGGCTACATGGGAACTCGGAACAAAAAAGTTATTGGTGTTTACCTTGAGTTGAATTCGAACCCAAATGCACCAAGAGAAATTTTATGTGGCACTGGAATAGATATCGCTAAACATGGGCTTTGGCTGTCTCAACAGGATGAGCCAGTGCCGATATTCGTAAAGAGAAAGGCAAATGAATGGGTATACCAAGGACTTTTCTCAGTAGAATCGACGATTGTAGACGGATCAACTCTAGAAAAGATCCGAAAGCAAGCAGGGCGAAAGTATCAACTTAGTAGGGCAATATACCTTAGCGAGGTAAGCGAGCAATTAGAATTTGAACAACAAGTAACGTGGTCTAGAGCATTAACTCGAGCTCAGAGAGTTGAGCGTTTATCAAAAGCGGAAGCTACACCAAAAGCAATTCAGGTTAAAACAACTGTCTATATTCGCAATCCAGATGTTGTCGCAGAAGCATTGATTCGTGCTGACGGAATCTGCGAAAACTGCAACAAGCCTGCACCATTCATCAGAAAATCAGATAACACGCCTTATTTAGAGGTTCACCATGTTCTACCCCTAGCACAAGGTGGAGACGACACAATCGAAAATGTTCTGGCCCTGTGTCCAAATTGTCATCGAGAGGAACATTTCGGCTAAAACCTACAAACTATTTAAGAGTGATTCGCAACGTGTGGCATTTTTACTATGCGTTGTGATTGGTATTTAAAAGTGGTATGTGACGGCTTCAGTATTGCGCTGCTCATACCTTCCTTCGCAAGGTGTCAGTTATACGTTGAGAATTAGTGCCAATGGAAAAGTCAAAAGTAAAATTTGAAGCCCTTTTTGAGACTACGATTCTCACTATGTTTATTGCGTTAGCTGGCTCTAGTTTTTTAAATTACTAAATCCATTTGTTACAAAATTAGTGGCTTTGGTTCTTGTTTTAGCTATGCTTGCAGTGGTGCTTATTTACGGGGCAATTTATAAATAGGCGTATTTTTCAAGTGTTGATTTAAATGCCATAAAGCGCTTTTATTTAGCCCACCAACTGTTGTTTGTAGTAATTACTTTATTAACTTTATTTGGTCAAGTAAGGCACTTGTATACATAAAAAACTGTTAAAAAATGGGAAAATTCAGTTGCAGGTTTGCTCGGGCACCACCGAATATCGGCTGTTTAAAATGGTGCTAATTTGCTCAGAATGCTTGAGTCACTCTGTCTGAATGACACTTTCACACTGGAACCGATCAGGTTTGATTAAGCCCCAGCTTTCAAATCTAACAGTTCTGGTTAATATTATTCACTTTAAGCTAATCGCTTCATTATTTTATAAGAAACTATCGCCTTGGTGCTTGCGTTAATGCCTCAAAGCCTTATACCTGAGCTTATAATCTAGCTTGTTTAACTAAACTAATGTTTTACTCATCACCACGACATCAACGCCTCGGTAATTGACGTTTTCGAGCGGTTGCCAGCCGAGTTTTCGATAGAGTCCACCTTCTGGATGCTCTGTTTGTAAATATAACGTGGTAACACCAAATATTGAGGCTAATCGCTCTGCTTCTTTGACTAAGCGTGACGCTAGTTTATTTCCACGATAGGGCTTATCCACATAAACGCCACCAATCCAGTGCTCTTTATCTGTGTAGATACTCATTTCATGAAATTTAAGCTATTGCAAATCGCTGACACCCACCACTAATTTGCCTATTCCTCAGCTTTGACGTTAATAGTGATGGATGTCACTTATTTTTTATTTTAGTCGGTTGGGCGATGTCAGAAAAGCCAAATACTGCATTAACTATCAAAGCATTAGATAGAGCATATGAACAAAGAGGCAAGCCTAGGGGAGTTATGTTCCATTCAGACCAAGGCAGTCAGTACAGCTCAATCAAATTTAGGCAAAGACTATGGCGATATCAAATAACACAAAGTATGAGCCGCAGAGGAAATTGTTGGGACAATGCCCCGATGGAGCGTTTATTTAGAAGTCTCAAAACGGAATGGCTTCCAAGTACAGGCTACAGTTCATTTAAAGAAGCTGAACAAGACGTTAGCTTTTACTTGATGAACTATTACAACTGGAGAAGGCCTCATAGTCATAACGATATGCAAGCTCCAGCAGTAGCAGAAGAAAAACTTAATTCACTGTCCGGAACTAGTTGACCACTACACAGAGCGTCCATACATGTCACTTATTTTTTGGGAACGGCTTAAACATATGCTAATATCTGAAGGTGAAAGTGCGGGCAATCTTCACTGCCCACACTTAAAACTGGGAATAGCTTATCTTACGTAAATTTGAATATTTTCCGGTGAATAGAACATGTTACCGCTCGTTGCCGTACCATATTTACCACTGCGTTCTGTAGGTTTAAAATCGAGATTGTAAATAGTAACGGTTGTGAAATAAGTTCCGTTATTTGGATTGCTTAGGTAGGTATAGTCAGAACCTGTATAAGTGCAACCTGGTTCCGAGTGAAAAACAGGCGTGTTTGCCAGATCGTCTACCAGCACCTGGCAATTTGCAGTATCCAACTGGGCAAAATCAAACATTACATAATTGTCGTTGTTTCCATCCGTAATCATGATCTGCGTGGCATTCGATTTTAGTGCTTGCCACACAGCCACATCAATATAGTGGTTTTTTTGAGTTATCGGATCTGTCAGTTCCTGGGTGCGAGTGTGTGATGCTCCACCATTCTTCTCACGGGTGTTAACTAGAGTCCATCCACCTTGAGCAACTTCCATATTGCAATAAACGGCTACAGAAGTTGGGATACCATTTTGAGTAAGCTCAACAGTGTAAATCCCTGATTGCGCCGCTGGATCTTTTATTTTTACTTCGTCACAAGACTGATCAGCAACGCCAGTTGTCGATTGCAACATTAGCTGGAAGTCGCCAGATTCAAGGTTATTGTTATACCAGGTCCCCTGATATAACCCATTAGACATGAACCTGCCAAGATAGTGCTTCTTGATATTACCGTCTGTTGTGGTGAACTCGATCATATTGTCATTGTGAAGATAATGACCCTTTGTCACACTGTTATCAGATTTGAGCACAAAGTCATCTTGTACTCTCAGTAGTTCAGAGCTAGACATTGTATATCCGGCGTCAAGCTGTCCATCGAGAAATGTATCTTCCTTTAGGTCGATATATTGAGGTGTGGCGTAGCTGTATGAGCTGATCAAGGAAAGAAGTAGCAGGTGTTTTTTCATAATAATTCCTTATTTTATTTCTGTTATGTCGCAAAAAGAACTGGCTAACACAGACACCCACCATAAATTTGCATCTATGTTATGGTGGGTGTCTGCTATCTGCACACCATCTTTATCACTAAAACCAACGTTTAGTAAAAATGCTACGTATGCGAATCACTACTAAATTGAATCGCCCCGAGTTCATCGGAGACTAGTTTGTTTAAGTCAGGCTACTTTATCTGACTCTCTTAAATTATCATAGAAATCTGTACGGCTAACACCGACACCCACCATAATTTGCATCTATGCTACAGTATAAAGCTAAAGCAAAGCTTTGCTCATCACCACGACATCAACACCTCGGTAATTGACGTTTTCGAGCGGTTGCCAGCCGAGTTTTCGATAGAGTCCACCTTCTGGATGCTCTGTTTGTAAATATAACGTGGTAACACCAAATATTGAGGCTAATCGCTCTGCTTCTTTGACTAAGCGTGACGCTAGTTTATTTCCACGATAGGGCTTATCCACATAAACGCCACCAATCCAGTGCTCTTTATCTGTGTAGATACTCATTTCATGAAATTTAAGCTGCACGACTCCTGCGATTGTGTTGCCATCCAGCGCGACGATTACACAAGGAATACTAGAGTCGTTAAGGTAGTCTAAAAGCTTTTGCTCGAACCGCTCTACAGAGGCCTTTTCAACAATGCTTCCCCACTCATCAAAATACCACTTGGCAATGATTGGGATGAATGCTTTGTGATGCGCTAAAAGTTTAAATTCCATTTTAATCCCTCAAATAAAAACAGTACCTACGCAGGTCTACTCGTAGCGCTTAAATTAACCGTAATTCGTTCCTATTACAAGGTCAAATAGCGGGGTCTCGTTAATTGATAGATATAGATATCGTGCTTTTCATCGCCTATATCCAAAAAGGCTTTTAAACGACATTTGCGTTTCATCCCTAACTTCAGCATCAACCGCTGCGACTGTTGATTGCCAACAGCGCACATTGCCTGAATGGTATCGACAGAACACTGTTGAAAAGCCGCCTTTATTAGCGCCGCAGCAGCCTCATAGCCGTAGCCACAACCAATTTCATCCTCCGCTAATCGAAATCCAATTTCACCAACCTTTTTCTCTTCGTCGACATATTTAAAAACTAGCTCGCCAATCAGTTTTCTTTTTTGTTTGCTCACTATAGCCAAGATCAAGCGCTCGTTTTGTTCTCCCTTCCAAGGCTGGCATGCTTGAACTAGCCGCTCTTTTGCCGACTCGAACGTGGCAGGCGCACCAATATATTTTGACGTATTTGGATTTTTCCGATGGCTATAAACTGCATCAAGGTCGTCCATTGTCATACGTCTCATGGACAAACGTTCGGTTTCAAACTGCATTGGTATTTTTCCTCACTCGCAGACCACACATAATCACCAGTCTCATAAATAAACGCCCCGTAATAGCAAGCAGCCCTGCATTTTATTACTCTTTACAAACCGGCATAAAAACAGTGCATAAATGCCGCCAGGTTAAAAACAGTAACAATGCACAGCCAAAAACGAGTACCGCAAGAGACTCTACACCACTCAGTAACCACTTATTGACTACCCATGCCACGCAAGAAAAAAATAGCAGCTCAACCGCCCCTACCAGCGCATTCGCTGTTCCTGCCTTTTCTGGATGTAAAACCCCAATGAGATGCATATAACTTGGAAAATACGCGCCAAATACAAACATAATCGCAGCATAAGCGAGCAGAACAGCAAGCGCACTACCACTTGCAAATAGCAGCAATAACACGCTGACAACTAATGCAGGCCAAGTCCAAATTACAATATCTAAATAGGAGCGCTTACGTTGCAATACCTTAGTTAATATTGACCCTATGAGTAAGCCAAACATGGGGATCATCATCGCCTGACCTATTGCTTTGGATTCCAAGCCAAACTGCCTTGCCAGTAAAAACGGCAGATACAACTGAATGGTAAGATACAAAAAAGTAGGTAACCATTTGAGCGACGCGAGGGAAATAAATGATCGGTTTAGCAATAGACTTTGATATTCATAAAAGAGCGCGTTTGGCCGTAACGACAAAGTAGTTTTACTGCTCTGCTGCATAATTCTATAGCCATACACCAAAATCAAAACATAGTATGCGAATGCAAACCATGACATCCCCTGCCACCCTACCCAGCCAGATAACACCCCAGCCAAGAATGGACTACAAATAGCAGTCACACTCACCGACATTGCCAGTGTCGCCATCGCGCTTTTAAGTTCTGCACCTGATAATCTTGCAGCAAGAAGCGTTCTGCCAATTAACACCGGCGATGCAGCACCAATGCCTTGCAACACTCGACCGATAAAAAATACCTCGGCGCTAGATGCTATTGAGCAAAAAACCGTACCTAACAGTAAAATACCCAGCCCACTAAAAAATAAAGGCCTATCGCCAAACTTATCTCGTAGCGGCCCAACCAGCAGTTGCGCAGCTCCTAGTGTAGTGAAATAGCTAATTACTGCTGCTTGTCCTTGACTAGGCGTAAGCTGTAAGGAATCCGTGATAGTAGGTAAAACAGGGATGTAGATTTGGCTTGCGATCTGAGAGCAAGACATCAGCAAAACAGCTAAAAACACCACTTGAAACACGTCAGCTCCTCTTAACTTAATAGAGGGTAATTTTACCGAGCTTTTAATATCCAAAAAACAAGGTAATAATAAAAACACTTATTCCCATCAGGAAAAAATTAATGGATTGGTTAACCGGAGTACGGAGCTTTAGCAAAGTTGTAGAGTTTGGCAGTTTTACCCGGGCCGCAGATGAAGAAGGTGTTTCAGCGTCTGCAGTGAGCAAACGAATTGACTGGCTAGAACAACAACTAGGCTTAACGCTATTTATTCGCACTACTCGCCAAGTCAATCTCACTGAGGCTGGGGAGCACTTTTTGCCGAAAGCTTCAATATGGCTTGCGCAGTTTGAATGTTTAACTGATCACGGACAAACGCTGAATCAAGCGCCATCAGGTAGCTTGAAAATCGCATCAACTCTCGCGGTAGGCAGCACCATCTTGATGCCAAATATCGCCTCATTTTTAGCTAAATATCCCAAGCTAAAAATTCATCTTAATGTCATCGCCCCTGGCGCACACCCAGATCTTAATCACGATTTAGTGATCACACGCTACTATGAAGCGTTTGACTCAGCCTCTCACAAAGGCAGCCGGCTCATTGACTACCAAATGCAAATCTTTGGTGCTCCTCACTATCTCAAACAGCATAACCCTATCGAATCTCTGGATGATCTCCGCCAACATAAAATGTTGTTAAGCAGTTACTACCATAAGCTAGGTGGGATTATTCTTGAAAATGGAGACACCTTCCAATTTGACAATTACAACTTCGTCTCTGATCAGTTAGACGCAATGCTGACTGCGGCCGTGCAAGGTTTGGGGCTGGTGTTTATTTCTCCTAGCTATGTGAAAAGAGAGCTTGACCAAGGTTTGCTCACACCTGTTTTACCTGAAGTGAAATCAGAAACAAAACAATTGTGGGCGTATTATCCGAAGGCAAACTACACCCCCTATAAAACTCAACTTTTTATTGATCACCTTAAAAAGCACCTTAAAGCAACAGAGTAGAGAAGAATGACTTTCACATTTGTTCACAATTCAAGTACAAAAAATTCTCTAAAGATTTAGAGCCACATGCTAATTTAGGATATTTACTCAACTTTGTAGTACTAAACCGTGCTAACAGAGTATTTCGCTAAAAATAGAGCCACATACTATAACTTTAAAGGACTAACAATGAGTTTTAATCTCTTCACGAAAACCACACTGGCAACACTAGTCTCTGGGCTAGCTGCAATGAATGCACAAGCAAGCCAACCGCTCAGTTTAGATACCATCACCGATCCACAAATAGGTTGTGATACAAAAATTGAATTACTGATGGCAAATGCTGCCAGTGGCGTAAGTGACAATTTATTGCCCGCTGAGACTATGTTAGAAGTGCTCAATACCCATTGCCAGCAACACCAACAAACTACAAATGAAACTGAACGAACCCCACCTGAGCTAAGAGCAATCCACTTGACCTCAAACTCAGTTAATGTCAACGACGGTGACAAAACCGTAGATATTACCTTGAGATTTTACGATGAAAGCGGTGTAAAATCCGTACGTGTTTATTTATCACCACCAACAGGCTTTAGTTGGGGTGGCAACAAATCAGCAGTAGCTTCTAATTGGCAGAAAACCGATGAGATTGGTGTGTATGAAAGTAAAGTCAGTTTTACTTTCACTGATGCCGACATCAATGGTAAATGGTTTTTAACCTTAGGCCACGTAACTGACGTAAATAACGCGGTTCGTTTTTGGCTTCGCGAGAGTGAAATTGAAGCCGCCGGCTTTAACCCATACATCGTCGTCTCAAATGATAAGGTCTCTGAAGGAGTTAATCCTGAGATCAAATCTATTGTGATTTCAGGCACTGAAGTTGATGTAAATACAGGCGATAAGACGGTTAACGTAACCGTAGAAGCTTACGACCAGTCGACTATGTCTAAAGGCGTAATTAGGGTTTCACCACCTAGCCAGTATAAATCACTTGCTATAAAACAGGCTGAGTCATCTGATTGGCAAGAAACAGATGTCGAAGGAATTTATCGTTCGAATTATTCTTTCACCTTTACTGATAAAGACCTACCTGGTGAGTGGTTTGTTGCCACAGCTATGCTCACTGACAGCAACGGAAATATGGGAGTTTACAACCGAGGACACTTTAATACACTAGGCTTACCTTCTGTCATCACTGTAAAAAATGAAACGGAACTAGATCTAGTACCACCCAGAATCAACCATATCGCTTTTTCATCTAATCAACTGGCATCAGCGAATGGTGAGCAAAACATAACGTTAACAGTCACAGCGTCGGATCTATCGGGGATGGCCAAAGGTTATTATGCTCTCAGAGCACCAGAAGGTTCTGACGCGGAAGATAAGCTTTTCACTATAGAGCAATGGCAACAAGGCAATAGTCAAAATGAGTTTGTTGGTACTAAAGGTTTGAGTTTCAGCAACGATGACTTGCAACAAGGTCAAGGTGTTTGGCAATTAGACGCTAGTACTCAAATAGACTCTGCGGGAATATATAGCCAAGGTGCTAAAGCGCGAGAGTTAACAACGTTAGGCGCTACGCCTTATATCTTTGTTGATGAAGAACAGATCAATAAAATTTCTGTTCGGGATATAACGGGAGCCAAGCAGGTAAAAATGGGGTCTAGCATCCCAGTTACGTTAGAAATAACTGAAAACACACTACCCAGTTTACCTAGTCAATTTCATCTTTACCTAGATTCTGAAGCCGCATTAAAGCTTGATTTCGAGTCAGTAGATAACGAATATACTACTAGCTGTGAAGCGTTAAGTAACCGTCACATATGTAGTTTTAGCAATGGCGCTGACATTAAATCAGTTCAAGTCTCGTTTAATGTAACGCCCAGCGAAGTAGGCGTATTTACGCCAACCGTCCGCTTCTCGTCAGAATTCCCTGAATTAGACTACACAGACAACAAAACCGCGTTTCAAGTAACAAGCTACGAACCAAAACTGTTTAATGTCGTGTTTAAGAATTGGGACGGTGGCGTGCTTGCTACTCAAACTATTGAAGAAAGTACTTCCGCGAATGCTCCTCAAGTTCCGCCCAGAGAAGGTTTCACATTCTCTGGATGGAATGGAGATTTTAGCAAAGTGGAGCAAGACCTTATCATTACTGCACAATTTGAAATTAATATGTATCAAGTTAAGTTCGTAGATTGGAATGGTACAGTCATCAAGGCCGTGGAAATCTCTCATGGGCAAGCAGCAACACCGCCTCTAGAGCCAAAACGAAATGGCTACGCATTTACTGGGTGGGATACGACTTTTGACAACGTCACCAGTGAACTAGTTGTTAAAGCGCAGTATAAAGCGAGTTCTAATCCAACGACTACCGATAAGGAAGATAAAGGTAGTTCCGGTGGTGCGTTCGGCTTTTTACTAGCGATGCTAAGCACGCTGTTGGCTTTTGTTAGACGCAGAACACCTGCATAACCTGCAAACCTCATTTCAACAGCATAGCGACGCTTCGCTATGCTGTTTACCTTCACCAGATTGCATGAGAACCCATGTCTGGCATCTCAATGGCTCCACCTGCAGCCTGTACTGTGATTATGATGCGAAATAGTAATGCGGATAGCATTGTTCATATTCAATATTATTCCTAAAACACCCACATCGATAAACTATTGTTACAAATAATCCCCCCTGTTTTGGCGCTGACTCTCCATATGTTGCTAAACTGAGCACAACAATAATAATCAAGTTTTTGGAGTAGCCATGTCATTACAAAAATGGGGAGGAGTCGCTGCACTCACAGAAGCGGCAACTTATTTGTTTGGCTTTGTATTATTTTTTGGAGTATTGGACTCCAGTGGACATAATACCCCAGCGCTTTACCTAGATTTTTTCATCCAAAATCGCGACACCTTTTTCCTCGGCTATATTGTCATTGGGATTATTTTCAGCTTCACGCTTATCGTGTTGGTACAAGCCATGCAGCAGCGCTTGAGTAAAGCCTCTCCTGAGCTGATGAAATTTGCTAGCATAGTGGGTTATATATGGGCCGCAATTGTACTTGCAAGTACCATGGTTTTTTTAACCAGCATTGCAGCAATTGCAAAATTTTATGAGATCGATCCAGCGCTTGCACTAACGGTTAATCGCACCATCTCGATAGTGGTAGATGCGCTTGGCGGTGGTATCGAGTTGGTCGGTGCAATATGGGTACTAACGGTTAGCTATGTTGGCATTAAACATAACGTTTTTAGTCCACTGTTGCATTATTGGGGGTTGTTGGTCAGTATTGCAGGAATCCTTACATTGTTTTCTGGTCTTTCTTCTTTCTCAGCAAACCCATTTTTTGACGTGACCACTGCTATCTTCGGGTTGGGGCAAATCCTATGGTTTATCGTATTAGGTGTGATGTTATTGAGAGATGAAACACCAGCATAGGCGCATAACCACAGCTGGATAATATCTCCAAGGGGCAATTGCAAAATTATTGCCAGAATCACGCGTTTACTCTGGTTCTGGTAATACTGGTGGAGTGCTATCCATATAAGTTAAAAAGTTAGCCCAAAGTGTATGAGTTCTGGTTTTTACTAATTCCTTACGACATTCGAGTGCCATCACGCCACGAATAGTGCCTTCTCGCCATTGGGTATATACCGCGCCGCAGTGGGCATCGAGATAGCTTTGCCACGCCAACTGCGAGGCTTTAATCGCTTCTACCAGTTGCTCATCAAAGGCATTATGCTCAAGGCTTTTTTGGTAGTAACGTTCAAGTATTTCAGTTCTCGCGTTAAGCTCGCTCATTACACACTCGTTGATGTCTAACGTTGAGATAGGATTTTCACACACATCTCCTCCCGCCAACGTGATTTGGCTATGTAATAAAAACAATGCAGCCGCTATCAATCTCATGATATTTCCTTTTGTATTTAACCTTTAATGAGTTTCAACATATTACCGATGGAATCGAGGTTAATTCCACCCATCAGCTCTGGATTATTCAACGCATAGAGGTAATCTTCTATCAAGGTGCAATCAATCTCGTCACGCAGTTCAACAAACCCAGCCCAATTTTCGAGGTCATCTTCGTCAATTTCACCGCTGAGATATTTTGCTAATACCACGCTTAACATCGCCTTGCTGATAGCGAGCGATACTGCACTGTTATCGCTCAATAATATATTTAACGCCTGCGCTTTGTGTGGACCGAATGTAACGAATTCGACCAGTGCTTGTTGCTTATTCATGATTTTTCTCCAGCTCTGCGATCAAAGCAAATAACTCACTCAGCCCAGCTTGCTGTTGCTCGATTTCTTGCGCCGCAAAGCCTAAGCGAATATGACTTAAACTACTAGCCTTATCGAGAGTAAATTCAGGCTCACATTGTACGTAAATCCCTTTTTCAAGTGCTTTTTCAGATAATCTCGAGACGTCGCGTTTGCTGTTTACCCAATACGCCATTCCGCCTTGTGGCACTTCAAAGTCAATATCTAACTTGGCTTTAAGCTCGCTTAGGTGCTGCCCCATCACGTGATGGCGTACTTGATAGGCTTTGGTCATGCGGCGTAAATGGCGCTCAAACCCGCCCTCTTCCATCCAGTAAGCCACAGCCAACTGGGTAAGGGCATCATTTTTGTGATTAAGTAGCTGCTTACGTGCCACCAATTGCGCGAGCACATCGGCCCGCGCACTCATATAACCCACACGAGCACCGGCAAACATGATTTTTGAGAAGGTAGAAATATAAATCACAATACCACTTGGGTCACTTGCCGCCATTGGCTGTAACGGCGGGCAGAGATAATGAAACTCATGGTCGTAATCGTCTTCAATAATAAACACGCCATACTGCTGGCACAGCTGATAAATCGCCATGCGCCTCGGTACAGATAAAGTCACTGTCGTGGGGTATTGATGTAGAGGAGTTAAATACAACAGCTTCACCTTGTTTTGTTCAAGGCAGCGCGCCAAAGCCTCCACTTTAATGCCTTCTGCATCTTGTGCTAATGCAAAAACTTCAGCGCCTGCATTGGTAAAGGCGTGTCGCGCAGGTGGATAACCAAGCATTTCGATGGCAACACCATCACCTGGATTAATAAATGCATTTGCCACCAATGAGAGCGCTTCTTGGGAGCCATTACAAATCAGTAAATCATCACATACCAGTCCCCTCGCTCTGCGCAAATACGCCTGAATTTGGGATTTCAGTAACTCGCACCCCGCAATGTCTGAATAGTGAAAATGACTGACATTGGTTTTGCGGCACGCCTTTACCAAAAACCGCTTAAACTCATCATAGGGAAAAGCATGAAGATCCGGTAAGCCCCCTGCAAAACTATAGCGGTAGGCCGTACGCTTAGTGCTGCTTACTGGGGTCAGTATTTTAGCAAATTGCGGTACGATTTGTGGTGTAGCAGGCACTTTTGTGTCTATCTGTTGGCTACTGAAAATAGGTAGTTCAGTATTGACTCGATAGCCGCTGCGCTCTTTAACCACCAGCCAGCCTTCAGCTACCAAGTTTTGTAGCGCATTCATCACCGTGTGCCGATTCATACCATGTAACTCAGCCAGCTTTCGGGCAGAAGGAAGTTTGTCACCGGGTGTGAGCTTACCTTCAGTAATGGTACGGCGTAAAACATCTGCTAAGCGTTTATGTTTAGCATCTTGAGACTGTGTTTTTGGGCTAATAGAAATCAAGTCTGGTCTAATTAAATTATTAAATCTGGTTGTTTTATATCAACCAAAATCAGCGCAATATGCAAGCATTAAAAACACAGAATGAATGGAAAATTGATGCTTTCAAAACAAACGCTAGAATCCAATCGCGTTAAGCTCACTCCGCTTGAAGCCGCGCATTTACCTGAGTTATTGGCTCGAGGCAAAAAAACTGAGATCTGGAAATGGGTATTTAATAATTATTGTCGCGATCAAAAAACCATAGAGCAATGGTTTTACGGCTCTGCGCAGTTTGACGAAAGCGAACAACTTGTTGTTGCAATCATAGATAAAGACTCAGGTAAACTGGCTGGTAATAGCCGCTTGTTTAGACTTGATAAACTCAACCTAAGTGCCGAAATCGGCCATACTTTTATTGGTACTGAATTTCAACGCACGCATGTTAATACCCACGCCAAATACCTGTTGCTCAAATATGCCTTTGAAGCGATTGGACTGGTGCGTGTGCAATTTCAAACGCATGAATGTAATCATAAGTCTCGTAATGCCATCGCTCGACTCGGTGCCCATTTTGAAGGCTTGTCGTTAAAAGATAGACGCCTGCCCGACGGAAGTTACCGTAATACAGCACGATTTGCCATCACTGACGAGATGTGGCCTGAAGTGAAAGCGAGGTTGGAGGAAAAGTTATGAGCTACCCAAGAAACTACTACATTGAAAGCAACCCAAACATACTCAGCTCTGTGATCACAAAACACCCGCTGGCCACGCTGACGGTGATCCAGGAAGGCAAGATAAAGACGGTTTTTGTACCGCTAACATTAAGTGATGACCATGCTTATTTGCTCGGACACGCTACAAAAGACAACCCGATTTTTCACACAGGTGGTGTTATTCAAGCAGTTTTCCACTGTGAAGATCATTACCTCTCACCCACGGTTATCCCTGCCATTAAGCTCCCCACGTGGTTGTACGCAAATGTGATCGTTGAAGGTGAGCTCGCACTTATTGCTACTGACGATGAAAAATACGCGTCAATGCAAGCGCAAATAACGCATTTTGAGCAGTTTTCAAATAGTGATTGGCAGCTTGATAGCGTGCCTGCTAATCAACGCCAATCGCTGTTTAACGCCATTAACTTTTTCAAGATTAAAATCAATACGATGCATGGCGCTTTTAAGTTAAGCCAAAACCAGTCGAGTGACATTCGCGAAAAAATCAGAACACATTTAACGTCATCCAAAACAATGTTAGCAAGTTATGTGTGTTAATTACTAAACTCATACTGCATTCATGGTTGAAGTGCTTGAATCTTAAAGACCAGCAAGCAATTTTTATTTCAATGCGTTATTTCAAAAACCTAATAACAAAATTTATTTTGATGATGCAGAAGTGGCCCGGCCTAATGGCGCTGTTGGCTTTTTGCAGTGGTATAGCGAGCTTTATTTTAGTTGAACGTAAAGAGTCGTTTTCACAGATCATCGCTCTGCTTTTACTCACCAGTTGGCTGTGGCTTATTATTGATAACTGGCTTCGCGACCAAGTGGAGCAACGTTTTGGTATTGTGTTGTCACCCAACTTTATGCGCTTTGCCCTACAAATGGTGCAACAGGAAAGTCTATTCTTCGCACTGCCTTTTTTCTTGGCTGCCACAACATGGAATCATCCACAGGCCGCGTTTACCTGCTTAATTGCACTCTGCGCGTTTATCTCCGTTGTGGACCCGATATATTACAAAAAGCTAGCCCGGCACAATGTGCTGTTTATGGTATTCCACAATTTTGCTTTGTTTGTTGTGATTTCAGTTACGCTACCTATTTTGCTTCACCTGACAACCGACCAAAGTATACAAATAGCGCTAGTCACCGCCATTATTCTTACCCTACCGAGTCTTGGTAATGTCATGCCACATGCAAGATGGTGGCGTTTTCCCTTATTGGCTCTGCTGCTAAGTGCACTTAGCGCCGGTTTGTGGCAGTTACGTAGCTGGGTTCCCCCGGCGGCCTTACGACTCACCGACATTACGCTGGCTTATGAAGTTGATAGGCAGCAACGAAAGCCAATGAACAGTATCCAACACCTCGATACCCATTCGCTTCACGAACAAGGCTTGTATAGTTGGAGCGCGGTAAAAGCACCACGGGGACTAAACGAAAAGATCTTTCACGTGTGGGTACACAACAAGCAAGTGGTTGACCGAATCCCCTTAAATATTAGCGGTGGACGCGAGGAAGGCTATCGAGCTTGGAGCCATAAGAGCAACTTTCCCGCCGACTCAACAGGTAAGTGGGAGGTGCACGTTGTCACCAGTTCAGGACAACTGATTGGCCTAACAAAATTTACTGTATCTCCTTAGGAAATTTTTAAGGAATTACAATCAATTATCGAAATCTAGGCGCGGTGATAGTGTTATTATGATATGGTTAAGCGTCTCTTTTCTTATTCAAGGAAGTCTATGACTGATTTTTCCGTTTTACCGGACGAAAACTCGAAGCGATTTGTTGCTGTGCTCAATAAAAAAGTTGAACTTGGTCGACTTTTTAATGCGCTTGGCCATATGACCGCTGGGCTCATTGACCAAATTGGTAATACTGATGAGCTCTGCTTTTTACCGTATCAAGACAAAGATGGCGGCATTCACCCTTCGATTTCGCACTACCCTTTTATTGTGCTTAAAGCAGATAACAGTAATAAAATCAGAAAAGTGCGAGCAGAGCTTGTGGCTCGTAACATCCCCTTTACCGACTTTACAAATACCATGATTGTTGGCACATCCGAACAGCAAGTAAGCGCCACCGCTGAAACACCAGAGCAAGAATTAGAGTACTTTGGCATTTGCATGTTTGGCGATAGCGCGGAGCTTAAAGAATTTACAGGGAAATTCAGCTTGTTTAAATAACCAGAGGTTTATTTTTGGTATCACTTACTTTGGTTGTAGTTTAGGTTTAATTTATGAAACGATTTTCAAGTATTGCGTTGGTCATTGTTGTATTACTGGTCATCCTTAATATGAGTAATTTGCCTTGGGAGTTAAGATTTGCAGCTCCTCAGCATAATTACCTTTTCGTTATGATACTGGCCATCATCTTGCCCGCTTCAGTGTTGTTGTGGTCGTTATGTCGACGCACCAAGTTGCTCAAAATGTCTGGCTTATTAGTCGCTTTGGCAGCAGCAGTGCCGAGTTTCATCGTATTCATCTTTGCCGCTGGTGATTATTCCGAGATCAAACAAAGCGGCGTTGACAACTCCTTTGCCGAACTTAATCGACTGAATGTCAATGACGATAACTATGTGCTTTACCGAACCGACCGCGGAGCCACCACCTCATATGGTTTAGTTTTACGCTTAGAGCGAGAAATCGGATTTGGTATTCATGCAGTAAAGGTCGTTCACAGCAAATACAAAGCCGCAGAAGGTCAGCTGGAGTTGCTTTCTGAGAGCCAAATAAAAATGCAGATCCAGCCTTATGATACGCAAGACCAAATGGAAGTGGTGGTGTTAGATATTTAAAATGCTTTCAAGGCCGCAGCGTAAAGCACATGATAAAAGCGACAAAATCGCTGTGTAAAACAGCTCCTACTGCGTAGCGTAAATAGGCTTGTAGGAGGCGATTCACTCGCCGAGCAGTTTATGTTTTCTAACGAATTTTTGATGAAAAATCCTCCTCATCTCACCACCCAAAAATTCAATATAAAAACAACAAAGTCGCTGTGTAAAACATCTCCTACCTCAAGGTGAAACCAAGCAAAAAGCCGATACTGGCTTTTTGCTCTTCACATTTAACACTGTTAAATAATTGTCTTACGGGTTCTTAGGCGATTAAAGTTGACGTAAACCTCTTTACCACAGTCTAATTTAACTGTGAAACCCGAATACTCCTCTTTGATTTCAATGAGTTTTTCATAATTCTCTTGGAAGTAGGTTTGCGTCGGGATGGATGCGTCTTTAAAGCTGATAAACGCGCCGTATGCCCCTTCTATGGTGGTGTCGCGGCTAACTTCAATCCAATCAAGTGCACGGTTTACATAACGGTATACTGGATTTGCTTGACCAAGGCGTTTGCTGTCATAACTGCCGTCATATTTTAACTCGGTATTCCACCAAGTTTGGTATTGAATGGTATACTGCGCAGTAGTATAAGGAAAGGCAACACGTTCCTTAGCATCATCACAAGTATCATTAGCATAAAACTTACCCGCAATGGCACCTAGAGTGACATAACTAAATAGTCCAAGTGGGGCATTTTGTGCAAACAGTAAAGGCGATGTGAGTGAACGCAATAGCGCCAACTTGCCTTGTTCGGTAAGACCAGACTCACGCACTAGCTTCGAGGTGATCTTGTGTGGCGCTGGGGCGTCGAAGTCTGGTGTAAATGGTTCGCCATCAAGGCTTGCGGCAAGCGTCCCTTTTAACCCCAGTTTTTTGAGATTAGCCAAAGAGTTTCGCGACCAGTCAGACATCAATGCTTCGCTATAATTCTGCTTTGTGTCCGTGCCCGTCACCTGCACTTTAGCTGTGGGAAAATACTGCTTAGCAAACTGAAGTAGCGCCTTTTCGGAGCCTTGCCAATAACCATACATGGTGCTTGGGTGCTTTAACGTTTTTTCGTAGCCAGATGACTTTTCACACTCGCTAACATCTGGGATCGCGTTGATTTTTAGGTTAGTACCAACTAAGTTCTCGGTATCCTTTCCCGTATCGTTAATCGCATCTTCCCACTGGCTGAGCAGCTGCCAAGTTGCTAAGTCTGTAGAGCCAACCGCCTCATTATTCCAGTTAATTTCAAAGCGGTGGATTTCGTCAGGTAGCTCAAAAGCTTTGACTCTAAACTCTGTCACTATTCCATAACTTAACGCCCCGCCTCCGCGTAGTGCCCATAAGAGATCTTCATTTTCAGTTTCAGATACCTCAACTCTCGAACCATCTTGCAAAATAACAGTCGCACCAACGAGTGACTCACAGCACATCCCTTTTGCTCGCGTCCACGGGCCCCAACCACCGCCTTGAATATACCCAGCTAACCCAACCGTGGCGCAAGTGCCATGTGGAATGGTTAACGGTGGAATATCCTTGTAACCAGATTCCGCAAGCTTTGGGACTAATTGATAAAAGCGATAGCCCGAACCAATATGGGCAATATAATCATCGCCTTCTTTCTCAATGGAGAAGTCTTTTAAACCGCTTAAATCCAGTAGCACCACATCTGTGCCACTACACTCCCCTTCGTGATCATGGCCGCCAGAGCGCACCCGAATGGGTAAGTTAAACGCTATCGCCTCTTGATAGGCGCGCATTACATCATCAGTGTTATTACACATCACAATTACCGAGGGCGAAAACTGAAATCGTGTGTTAAAGATAAGCGCTTTAGCTTGATATTCTCTAAAGCGCTCCATCGAAGTATCCCCCGTTGGCAATAAAGTAAGCAACTGCTTTGCAGAAAAGCCATGCTTGCTTTCTAACGCGAGTATAAATCCTTGTGTCGCGCGCCAATAGCGGTCGATACGCTTTTGTGCTTCTTCTAACTGATATTCAGGGATTGGTTTATTGGATTGTTTAGGCATTGTTGTTTCCTTGCGCTGTGCTATTTCCACATGGACAGTCGTCCACTTTGTTACCCGTAATGGCTTCGGCGAGATCTTGTATCGCCGGTGCGAGATCTTTTTTATCAATATTGACTTTAATGAGGTACGGCTTACATGAGTTTTCATGAAGCGCAGCAAAAACCCCATTTAGATCTGCGACGGTCTCTACATGCAAATATTCAACAGAATACGCATTCGCTAATGATTTATAGTCCCAACGATGCAGATCATCAAATGGTGCAAATGCGCCCGCAGGAGTAAACGCACAGATATCAACGAACGACTGCTCAATTGCATACACTTGGTTACTCATTACAAACACTGCAGTATTGAGTTTGTTATGGCTAATGGTAGACAGTGTTTGGCACATCATCATAAACCCACCGTCGCCGGCAACCACAACACTACGTCGATTGTCAGCCAAGGCTGTGCCGAGTGAACAACCGGTTTCATGACCTAACGACCCCCAAGCCGCGTCACTAATAAAGCGACTTTCTTCAATACCAGTTAAACGAGCCGCCATATAAAGCGAAGAGCTTTCACCTAAAATAAGGTTGAAGTCACGCACCTTTTGGCATTGGGCTAACTGCTTTTGGTATGTGCAAAAGAAGTTTTCGTAGCTGATGGTATCGCAATCTCGTACGGGACTTTTCAAGTAGGGGTTTTCCGGCAACGAGCAAAGCGCATGATGCTGCATCGGGTAATGCTCAACATACACCGTTAAATCATCAATAAACTGTGCTAAATCGATACCACCAAAACGTTCGCAGTTACCAATTCTTGCTTCGCCCATATTCACGCGGATCAATTCGTTGTCTTGCGTTTTTAACATGGTCAGGTAGTCATCAGTGAATATTGCCCCCAACGCTAAAATGCAATCTCGTTTGCTAACAAAGTCAAACGTTTCAGGCCATGACGCTTCACCCGCATAGGTGCCAACAAACAGCTCCTTCCCGAGCCCTTGCGCCTCACTTAATACTGATTTGGCTAGCGTGGTCGTGGTATACGGAATATTGAGGTTACAGAGCAAGTTCTCGACTTCCCTTTGTATGCCGAGCCTCGTGATCTCTATGCCTAATAATACCAATGGCTTCTCAGCTTCTTTGAGTCGGTTGATTACTTTATCGAGTAAATTTGCCATCATCGTAGGATTAGATGCAGGTCTTGGGATCACTAAATGGCCATCTGGTTTATCACAAGCTGCGCCCCACACGTTTTGCCATGCTTCTAGATAAATAGGCCGTTTTTCACTCATGGCAAGGCGTAACGCATTATCAATAATCTCAGGAGCAGAAGCAGGATCCGAAAGAATTTCACTGGCGACAGTGACATTTTCAAACACCTTTTTATCAGCGCTATAGTCGCCGGTAGAGTGATGAAATAACACGCCTGTTTCTTCAATATCTACACGGTTTTCAGCCGATGGGCTTGCCGATATAACGACAACAGGATTACGCTCGACATAAGCGCCGGCGATGGCGTTTAATACGCTGAACGTGCCAACGCCGTATTGCACAGACACCGCGCCAATACCTCGGTATCTTGCATATCCATCCGCCGCGTAGCCTGCCCCTAGTTCGGTTACATCGCCTACAGCGTCAATACCTGGAAAGTTGTCCAGTGCGGTCATAAACTCTTGCACATAGTCACCAGGCACTTGAAATACCTTATCTAGGCCCAACTGCTTTAACCGCCACAGTAAATGGTCGGCAACCGTAAAATTAGCGGTACTCATGATTAATACCTCGATAAGCGAATTCAGTGACTTCGTCCAGCGTGTCCGAACTGGCATTTGGCTGTTGCGCTGAATGCTGACACGAGCAGCCACCTTTACGGCAATCTACTGGTAAGTAATTGTGGTGTGACTCAAGCCACTGTTCATACTGGGCTTTGTCTTTAGATAACCACTTCGGTGTTGGTAAAGCAAAGAACTCAGCCAATGTTGATTCAGCCGTATTTAACGCTCCTTCAACCCAGCCTTGTTCATAGGAGTACGCTTCGCCAACAATATAGATTTCTTCACTCGCAACAGGGTGGCGCATTCTGCACATGATCTCATCGAGACGATAATTGGCTTTCCACTCATGCCAGCCACCGCCATAGGGGTCATCCCCCCACTCTTGGTAGATTGCAGAATATGGCATTGGGAGCGCTTTTTGATTATGTAACGCTTGAATTTGGCGATGTGCCGCTTCAACCATCCCGGTGGTAATTTGATACTGGTTTTTAGGTACTATCTCATTTTCGGTATAACCTTGTGCACCATAGGCTGGCATATAGCCTTGGTAATGCTCACCCTTTTCTAAACCTTTCCAGTAAGGAATAGTGCCAATATCATTGTAAGAAGCCATTAGCAGCGAGTTGGTATTGGGCTCACCATAGGAGTGCTCTACTTTACATACCTGTTCGCCTTTTTCGTTGGTCTCGTATTCAAGGCATTCTTTTTGATCGCATTCCGTGCCCATGTAATAAGTTTGACGGATTGGTAAGTCAGTGACAGAGCGACCAGCAACAAGGCCCAAACTGCGCCACCAAGGTTGCTCGTATGCCATAAACATCTTAATCGCTTTTTGGATAAGTACAGACGGAATGTTTTCTTTCAACCAAGGGTCATCAAAGAACGGCGATTCAATCAGCTCAAGCGAGCGCCTTGGCATAGCCAAAATAAGCCGCTTCACTTTAACGCTGTACGCTGGAGCATCTTTATCAACCACTTTCCCACTGCTATTCAATTGTGTAGGTTGAAAAGTGAGTTCATAACGATACTCGCCACAATCATGCAGCTCAATTTTTGCAAGTCGATGCAACATATTAACGCGCTTACAGCGGTCAAGGCAGCCCGGTGCCGCTGCAAACTCTTCACATAACTTCAGCGGTAACGCCTGAAAACCATCTTTTAGGGTCTTAAATACCGTATCATCGCTATATTCAGTGGCAGGCAACTGAGTAACCGCACTGGCATTCGCCACATTAGCATCGTAGCCCCCCGCTTCTTTCATAAAAAGGTATGCTTCGTTACTCAACACATGCTCAAGCAAGTTCCAAAAGCCAAAGCGCCAAATTTCCTTGCCAAACACTTTGACTTTCATCTGCTCTGCAAGAGACATGTCGGCAAATCCCGGGCAGATGAGGTTCATGACTTTAACTTGAAGATCTTCCGGTCCATAGCCTCGCTCTGTTTCTTCAAGCTGGTATGGGATTTTATCTGGACACTCGGCGAAATCACGATATCTAAAATATTGCCCTCGCAGGTAAAAGAGGTTGTTTTCACTACCTGCTTCAGGGGAGCTTTCTGCATTTGAAGGGTATAACGGCAGCTTTGAGCCCATTGGGAAGTCTTTGGTTTGGAGTTTTAGCTCATCCACCAGCGTACTCACCATCACATGATCCTCAGGAATAAAGCGCATTCCACCAAGCTCAGCCACAACGTTGGGCAACCCCGGAAGCGTGCGACTGTACAAACGACCACCGATACGATCGCTATATTCAAATAAGCCTATGCGATGTGTATCACCAAGCTCTTGTTGCAGACGCCATGCACTATAGACACCTGATACACCGCCGCCCACAATGGCAATATCTAGTTCTTTATTCATTTTAATATGCTCCTTTAAGCTATTACTTTAAAAGCATATTTAAGGGTAGTGATTTTATCTATTACACCGAGTTACAACAGATTACAGAGACATTACAGCAACTACAAAAACCACTTTTCACTAAATCAATATAGATATGTAACCCAATGTTTTAGCTTAGCTAATCGCATTTATTTTGATTAACGCAAATGCCGTGCAAACGGCAATGACTCAACTCGGTGAAGAAATCCGCATAGTCCTACTTACTTCTTATTCCGCCTAAAAGATGTTTATTAATTAAACAAGTCACTTAGCATGATTTTGGTTTTCTTTTTCACCAATTAGCGCTGACTCGATTAAAACAATTGAAATGAAAGTTTCACAAAAAAACTTCTAAAAAACTCAATTTTTACGCAAACAAACATTGACCTTACCACCGTGGCAATCTTTACAGTTATTTAACTTAGCAGATTCATCCTTAAGGTGAAGTTGACTTTTTATTAACCTCACTTTGTTAGTAGGGCATGGAAATTAATTACTTCGTGCGTTACCGCTTTGGCACATGCTTGTCGGTAAACAAACTAATTAGGCCGTTACTCAAAGGTATTAAACACCTTTAACACAACTACAGATAGAGACTAACGAAATGAAATTAAAAGAAAAAATGGTTGGAAAAGTAGAGCAAAAACTCCTAGAGATGATCCGTATGGATGTCGCTGAACACTACCCGACTGTCTCCGCCTTTTATCTAGAAGGTGGGCATTTTGATCCGCGTTATTCCGCTACCGAATTCTCAATAGATTCAATGGTAAAGGTGTTAAATGTTGCTAACAACGCGATTCTAGAGCACAAGAAAAAACTTAAAGTGGTGCTTGGCGTGTTGATAGACGATCTGGGCTTACAGTGCGGTAGTGAGTCTTGTGATATTTCTGCATCCCCAGCAATGACCACCGACAGCCAAGGGCTTGCGCCATTACCTGACGAGCTAGAAGCCGTATTAAGTGATTACAGCATTGTAAAACGCGACCGCTTAGTACTTCAGGGTGAGCGCAATTGTAAAAACCGTGGGATCCAATCTTTACGTAAAATCATCTCGCAAGATTTAGCAAGTTTCCCACAATTGTCACTCGCAACGAGCAACGGTGTAACTAAAATTCTATTCGAAAACAGTAAGGGAGTAGACATCGTTTTAGCTGAATCAAAAGATAAGGATATATGGACTGCAAAATGCCCGCTTATCATGGCGCAGCACTATAAAGACACATACCAAAAAGCGCTGAAAATGAACCCTCAAGCAGGGGTATTCCACATTATGGACTTCTCTGAAATGGATGACTTTCACAAAGTCGTGAACGGTACTGAAGTAGCATTAGGACTTTTCCTACAAGACGAAAGCCTTGGCGACAATATCGTTAAGATCTCCAATATCTTCTTGTCTGACTTTGATATGGAAGATTATTCCATTAACACCCAAACCAGCACCCTAGCCGAAGCTTGCGAAGCGTAACGCACGCATTTATCCGCTTCAATTTGACTGTTGCCCCAATTTTATACGGAGATTTTTTATGTCACTCATTACAGCACTAGAGAGTAAGTCCACCACGGAAGCGTCGCTACGCTTTCCTATCTATTTAGACCATAACGCCACAACACCGTGCGACGAAGCTGTGTTACAAGCCATGCTACCTTACTTTTGTAACGACTTTGGTAATGCTGCGAGCATGTATGGTTTACATGGCTGGAACGCCCATAAAGCGGTCGAACAAGCGCGTGAAAAAATTGCAGATGCCCTTGGTGCACAACCTGAAAATTTTATCTTTACTTCTGGCGCGACTGAAAGCAACAACTTAGGGATCCGCGGCGTGTTTCGTGCTTGTAATCACAAAGGCAAGCACATTATTACTTCGTCGATTGAGCACCCAGCAACGCTTGCAACACATAGAGATCTAGAACAGGAAGGCGCTCGCGTTTCTTATCTTGAGCCGCTACCAGATGGCAGCTTTGATATTGACGCAATGAAGGCCGCAATCACGCCTGAAACGATTTTAATCACCGTGATGTACGCAAATAACGAAATCGGCACCATTAATCCAATCGACGACATTGCCTTTATTGCAAAGCAACATGGCATTCTATTTATGTCTGACGCCACACAAGCGCTAGGCAAGGTCGATATTAATCTGACCACTTGCCCTATTGATATTTTAACTTGCTCGGCACACAAAATTTATGGCCCTAAAGGGGTTGGCGGCCTGTATTTAAGACATCAGCATGGCAATAGAGTGGTTGATATTAGACCGCAGATCACCGGTGGTGGAAGCGAGCAAGGACTACGCGGTGGCACGTTAAATGTGCCTGGCATTGTTGGTTTTGCCAAGGCTGTAGAACTTGCCCAGCGAGAACTGAGCAATGGCGCAATTGACAAAGTTGAGCAGCTAAGAGACAAGCTAGAAGATGGTTTATTGGAGCTACAACAGGTGCAAGTCAATGGCATGAGCGAAGAAAGACTCCCCCATGTTTGTAACGTCTCTTTCCATGACACCGACGGTAAAAAAATGCTGAGCCTATTAAAGAAAAGCATTTCAGTCAGTACCGGCTCAGCTTGTTCGTCAAGCAACCTATCGCCAAGCCACGTATTAACCGCTCTTGGGCTATCGGATGAACTGGCACAGGCAACCATCCGCTTTAGCCTAGGCAGGCATACTACAGAAGCCGAAATTGACTTCGCACTCAACAAAGTTAGAGAAGTCGCAGCGCTAACTTTACTCGTTTAAATAGTACTAAATTATTCCAGAACAAATACTTAAGGAGAAAAATATAACAATGGAAAACCTATCAAATTTAGCCAATGCACTTGATTACTCGGACATTATTCACCTTGAGTTTTACGTGCAGGAGCAGCTTGCAAAGGGGAAAGAAATTTGTGATTTGATCATTGGAGATTTTGACACGCAACAATTTCCGATGCCCGACTACCTTACCGCACAGATCCAGCAAGCCTACGAGAACAAGCATAACGATTATCCCCCGCTTGAGGGGGTGTTATCACTTCGCGATGAGGTAGCAAAACAAACTAAAAAGCGCTTTAACGTCAGCTACAACCCAGATACGGAGATGCTGATCTCTGGCGGTGCAAGACCTTTGCTGTATTCTGCGATGCTCGCCACAGTGAGCGCAGAAGACAAGGTGATCTACCCTGTGCCTTCTTGGAATAACATGTTTTACACCACCATGTGTGGTGGCAAGCACGTGCCAATTGAAACCAGCGAAGCAAATCAGTTTTTACCTACAGCGGAACAGCTTCAAGCGCATATATCTGATGCGCGCCTTATCACCTTATGCTCACCACAAAACCCTAATGGCTCCATGTTTTCAAAGCAACAGCTCAGTGAAATCTGCGACATGGTTGTGGCAGAAAACGCGCGCCGCAGAGCGATAAACGCCAAACCACTCTACGTTATCTACGACCAAGTGTACTGGATGCTGACAATGCAAGAGGTTGAGCATTATCATCCGGCGTCGCTTTGCCCAGATATCAAGCCTTACTTAATTGTGGTTGATGCTGGCACCAAAGCTTTTGCCGCAACAGGCATTCGAGTTGGGTGGGCGACAGGCCCACACGAAGTGATAGCAAAAATGCAGGTGATCCAAGAACATATAGGTGCAATGGCTCCAACGGCAGAGCAACTTGCCACCGCGGTGTTATTTCAAAATGAAGCCTATCTACAAAGCTATTTAGCCGGCTTTAAAGAAAAAATACTAACCTCAATGGCGGTACTGCATCAGGGTGTTCAGGATATGAAAGGCGCAGGCATAGCAATCGATTCATTTATACCAAATGCCGGCATTTATATGACCTTGAAGATCGACGCCATCAATATGGAAACCCCCGATGGAAACGTACTCGAAAATGCAGATCAAGTCAGTCGGTATTTAATTGATAGCGCAGGATTAGCACTGGTGCCATTTGCCAGTTTCGGCTGTCGTTCTAAAGCGTCACAGCTTTGGTATCGCGCTGCCGTTTGTACGATTTCACCGAGTGAAATTGAAGCGGCGCTGCCAAGGTTACAAACTGCACTGCTCGCACTAACCGAGTCAAAACTATTACTCGAAGCTTAGCGCTATTCTACACAACAAAAAAGCCAGTCTTCATCATTAAAGACTGGCTTTTTAACGTTTGGCTATTCTAACCGTCGGCTACTTTAGGCTATTTTGGCAAAGCCCATCTAAAATTGGACAGTTTGCATTTTCGTCACCACTACAGTTGTCCGACAGCTGTTTCAAGGTCTCGCGCATTTGCTGAAGTTCATTGATTTTATGCTCAATCTCATTCAAATGATGCTGCGCTATCGATTTGACTTCACGGCTAGTACGGTCTGGGTTTTGTAATAAATCGAGTAAAGATTGGATCTGCGCAATAGGAAACCCCAATTTTCGTGCTTGCTTTATCACACCTAGCAATTGTAATTGTTGCGAGTCGTACAGCCGGTAACCCGCTTCACTTCGTTTGCTGCACTTTAGTAACCCGCTTGCTTCATAATGGCGGATCATCTTTGCCGAGAGCCCAGTACGCTGCGCGGCTTCGCCGATTGTGATCAGTTTTTCCATGACGTTTACTCCTTTGGTTGCCAACGTTGCAATAACAACGCATTGCTAATGACTAGTAAACTACTGGCCGCCATCGCCGCACCTGCAAAAATAGGGTTAAGGTAACCCAGTGCTGCCAATGGAATGCCAATGACATTAAAGATAAATGCCCAAAATAGATTTTGCTTGATTTTGCGATAGGTTAATTTTGCCATCGCTAAAGCAGATGCCACTAAGCTTGGCTCGCCACGCATCAGCGTCATTGCCGACGCGCTTACCGCCACTTCCGTACCGGTAGCCATTGCGATACCAAGATCAGCCTGTGCCAGCGCTGGGGCGTCATTGATCCCATCGCCGACCATTGCCACACAGTAACCTTGCTGTTGGGCATTAGCAATATACTCAGCTTTGTGCTCTGGCAGTACTTGCGCTTTATAATCGTCCAGTTCTAGCAATTTAGCATTGTACTGTGCACTACTTTGGCTGTCTCCGGTCAACATTGCAACTTTGATCCCTTGCTGCTTAAGCTGTTTGACCGCTGTAAAGGCATGAGCTTTAAGCTCGTCAGTAAAGTAAAATAGCGCCAAAAACTCGCAGCTCAGTTCACTATTTTGGCTTACTAACCAAGATAAGGAAGCACCGGGTATTTCTTCTGGTAGCGCAGGCAAAGTTAAGCCTAACTCTTGCATCCAAAAACCGCTCCCCAAATAGACTGTTTTATCTTGGTATTGTGCTTTAACGCCTCTACCCGCTACCACTTTAAAGTCGCTTACAGGGAGTAATGACAATTGCTTTTCTTGTGCTTTGTTTACCACCGCCTTGGCAAGCGGGTGTTCGCTGTATTGCTGTAACGATGCCGCCAGCTGTAACACATCGTCTTGATGATACGTAAAAGTGTGCATATTGCTAAGCTCTGGTTTGCCCACCGTAAGCGTGCCCGTTTTATCAAAAATTACCATATCGATGGCAGTTGCTTGCTCCAATGCACCTGCATCCTTTACTAAGATCCCATAACGCGCGGCAGTGCCAGTACCTGCCATAATCGCGGCAGGTGTTGCTAAACCAAGCGCACACGGGCAAGCAATAACAAGAACAGCCACCGCATTCAGAATACCCGTTGGCCAATCTCCTGTGCTGAGCCCCCATGCAAAAAATGTAATGAGCGCAATCACCAATACCGCTGGTACAAATACCGCACTCACTTTATCCACCAACGCTTGCACTGGTGCTTTCGCGCCTTGTGCTTGCTCTACCAAACGAATAATTTTGGCTAGTGTCGATTCCGCGCCAACACTGGTTGCATCCACTTCAAGCACGCCATCAAGATTCACCGAACCACCAGTAACTTTATCTGTTTGTGCTTTATAAACAGGTACGCTTTCACCGCTGATAAGCGCTTCATCTACCTGTGAGTGACCTTCAACTACAACGCCGTCAACCGGTATACGCTCACCAGGTTTGATCAGTAGTCGTTCGCCGCTTTTTACTGCCGCAGCTGGGACTTCTTGCCAACTGTTATCACGCCAGACCATAGCCGATGTTGGCCTTAAGCTTTCAAGCGCTTTAAGGGCGCTGGTTGTACGCCGCTTGGCTCGGTGTTCAAGATACTTACCTAACAGCACCAAACTCAACACGGCACTGCTGCTTTCGAAGTATAAATGTGGAGCGCCATGCTCACCGCTGAATGTCCACCACAAATACAGCGATAGGCCATACGCTGCACTGGTACCGATGGCCACCAGCAAATCCATATTCCCCGTCCCCGCTTTTATTGCTCCCCACCCGGCACGATAAAAACGCGCACCAAAATAAAACTGAACAGGTGTTGCCAGTGCCCATTGCATCCACGCCGGGAGCATCCAGTTTTGGTTAAACAACATGGCAAACATGGGTAGCACCATAGGTAAGGTGAGCGTCAGTGACGCCACTGCTGGGAACCAATCAGCGCGATAAAAGGGAGTTGCGGCCACTTGTTCGCTTAACTCATCCGAGTCAGCTTGTGGCTGTACCACAGTGTAACCGGCGTCGTTAAGCTTGGCTTCTATTTCAGCGAACGGTAATTCTGCCACTAAAGTTAAGGTTAGCTTTTCAGTCGCTAAATTGACCTCGGCTTTAATTACCTGCGGTAATGCTTGCGCCGCCTTTTCCACTCGGCTCACACAAGACGCGCAAGTCATGCCTTTAACTTGATATTGCACTTCACTGGTATTGACCTTGTAGCCAGCATCTTTAACCGCACTCACCAACGCCGATACTTCCGCACTGCCTTCAACAGACACCGCTTCCAAGGCTAAGTTAACACTGGCGCTGACAACGCCAGACACTTTCTCTAAGGCTTTCTCAACTCGGCCAACGCACGAGGCGCATGTCATGCCCGATACATTAAATTTTATTACCTTGTCCATTTCTATCTCCGCAAACGCGTTTACTCTCATTTTTGGACACTAACCCTTACCCTCATGGTAAGGTCAAATAAAATTGTTCATTCATCTAACAGAAGCTTATTGTTAAATAGTAGTTGACCTTACCATCAAGGGAAGCTTCACAGTGCAAGCACTTTAATCCACAAAGGAAATAATGATGTTAAGACTAAGAGTAGAAAAAATGGTCTGTGGTCACTGTGTAAAAGCAATCACAGAAGCAATGCAAGCGGCTGATAGCCAAGCGCAAGTGAATGTCCGCCTAGACGATAAAATCGTTGAAATTTCAAGCACCAAAGGAGAAGACGAGGTTATCGCTATTATTCGTAATGCAGGCTATAACGCAGAACTCATCAACGAAAGCTTTGCCTAACTCCCAGAACTTATCAATCCAAGTCGACCCAAACCACTTTGCATTAGTAAGGTGGTTTATCCACTCACTTCCACCTTCATTGCCACTCGCACCTGTTTTATACAGCTCACGTTAATAAACGCTCACAATAATTCACACTTTGACAAAGCGCAGACAATGCGGAAAAATTACGCCATTTGTATTAGGTGAAATCAATACAACTGCGACTAAAGGAATAATTTAAGGACAACACAATGAGCTTTATCGGCGCCGGTGCAGGCAGCGAAGCCCAGAGCGTGCAATACAATGTCGACGCGCAAACTGCCAAATTACGAACCTCAGGTTCAGCTTCTTGGCGACACAACAATCCAGCCTTACTGCCATTGAATATTAGTGCAAAGCGAAATCAAGCGCTGGGACAAGCCTACCGTATTGCGATATTTCCCGACCGTGCTGCGGGAGAGCAAGCCTTTTTAGAAGAAATCGAAAGAGCCAAATACGGCGATTTTACCTTAGGCCAAATGGTCAATGCGTTTATTCCTGACTACATCATCGACCCACCACAATGGGATGAACAAAACCAAACGGCTGTTCTACCCCATATTGAGCCAATAACGGGAATGGATGTCAATCTGCCTATTAGCGATCCACAAGCATTCTTAGACTTGGTAACCCTTAAACTGGGTTGGCAAGTAGGAACTGAGAGTGATGTTGCCAGAGATTTTGAAGCCGAAGCCAGACAAGCAGCTATCGTTTCAAATACCAATGTTCTCATTAACGGTAGAACCGCTGTGCATAGTGGCAGCGGCGGTGTGTTAAGCACAGTAGACGTATGTTTGACTAAGATAGGCAAAGTGGTTGTGCCTATTCCTTATAGCAACATCGCCCGCTCATCAGACGCCGCAAGCGTTGCCAGCTCAGTAAAAATTCAAGGTAACGGTGCAGCCAATATCAAGTCTAACTTTTCAAAAAGTACGGGAGACCAGCCCGGTAATAAAAAAGGTATCGCTAGTCGAACATTGGGTAAAAAAGCAGAGTTTCTGCAAGGCAGCTTTGATGTTTACATCGAGGGAAAACCGGCGGTTAGACAGGGAGATTTAATGGTATCTAATAATAAAAATACGCCCCCCGCACCATTAAACCAACCCGGTGGTGCCACTCCTGCAGGCCTTGATGTAGTAATTGGCGCAGAACCACTAAGCCAAGACGGTACGAATAAGATCAATATAAAAGTGTCGGGCAGTAGTAAACCAAGCGATGAAGAGGTGAAGATAGGATGAGCCACACTTTACCAACCAAAACCAATGCTAACGGTAATTTTAGAGAACTTGTTTTTGAGGGTTATGCAAGCGACAAAGAAGTGGTCTCTTTGATGCTCAAAGACACCTCGGTTGATGGCACAAAAGAAGGCTATTATAAGGTCCCCCTTTACACTTCAAACACGGTAGATCAACAAAGCAGCGATGCCGACATTGAGCTGGTTCACATTTATCCATTTTTATACGACACGCCAGAACAACAACTACAATCGGCCTCTCCGGTAACCAGCGGATTTATCTATATTTATGTCGATGGCTATTTATGGCGTGAACTACAAGTTATCGAACCTGAAGACTTTGACGCTCCGGCGCTATTCTCAGATGTAAATTTGTATTGGCAAAAAGGCTTTTTAAGTTGGAAAAAGTCGGCCAATAAGCCAAACACTCGACCGCAAGGCACGCGTGCAGCAACCTGTAAGCCAACCAGCAGTATTCTCGTTCCGCATAAACTAAATGGTAACGAAGTAAGCGTAGAAATCGCGTGGTCCGAAGTGCAGTGGTCGTGGGAACAAATCTTGTTGTTTGGCGGTTTTAATGAGCAGGATCCACGCTTAAATACCGGCACACCACTCGCTGACGAAGAAAGACATTGCCCCGCCCCAGGAGATGCAACAGCGCTCAGAGCACAGCGCATGACGAAGCTGGATAACTTAGGGCAATTTGCCACAGGCTATAACGACCAAGGCAAAGTAGTTAACACCCCGACACTTCATCAAAAGCTGCACCTTCCAGAGCGCGATAAAATCGCCCAAGTGCCGATTTTTGACGGGATCCATGTGGCTCGATATTTCATCTCACAAATTCAAGATCTCACCACGGATATTCAGCATTTACTCAACAAATTATCAGGGTTAGATAGTGCAACCGGTGAAATTGATCTGCAACAACAAGCTAAGTATGAACTCGCCAGCTTTATGGTGCAGGTTTTTTACCATCAAGCCGATTCGATTTTAGATAAAGACATTGAAATTCAAGGCAGTGGAGAGACTCTTGTAGAATCTGATGAAGATGCGGTCGACTTTGCCAATAAATTAAAGGACTGGCGCACTTCTCATTTAGAGGAAGATAAGTTCTTTAAGTTTTTGGAAGAAAAGGCCTTCCAAAAACTTGCTCGTCGCATTGCAGAAATCTCTGACGAGCTAGTCGAGTTCTTAAATCAAGAATCTCTTAGTGCAGGTTTTACTGAGTGCTTTAAAGACTATGCCTACCAATCAGATCTGAGGTTCTTTGAAGCATACGACTTAGTCACCGATGTATTTCTCGCGTTAAAGCCTCACCCAGCCGCACCGCTTGCACACCTTAATACAGACAAAGAGTTTTGGCATGAGTTAAGTTCAGGCTATCAGGGGCAAGATTTTATCCTGCAATGTCTGGGTCAACACCCGACAAAACCAGCTAAGCAAATCACCCAATTTTTGTTTCCAAAGCCCACAGGCGACAAACTACACGACTACGAAAAGGCGGAATATGATCGCTTTGCATTGCCTTTAACTAGCGCCAAAATACAAAAGATCCATGCTCAAGAAGCCATTTTGCCACAAGAAGAGAGTGAGCAAATGGGGCGCCGCCTCTCCCAAGTGATTATGGGTTTAGCAGGCAGTTTATTCGAAATTCCAGAGGCCGCTTATAACCTCTCTACACATCCGGGTACGCTTGGGGAACAAAAGGCCCAAACTCGAGAGGCAATGGATGCAACACAACATGAGATAGCGCAGTCAGAACAAGCCCTTATCAACGCTGAAAGAGAAAAAGCAAAAGCATTTAAAGAGTTACAAGAAAAGCGTGCTGAATATGAGTATAAGAAGAGTGTGCTTGAAAACTTAACAGAGCAAGAACATGGAATGAGCAGAGCGCAGCTTGATCAACAATTAGAACTGGAACGTGCGCGTCTACGAGAGTTAGAGGCTAAATTTGCTAAAGCAAAAGTTGCCGTCAGTCGTTCTAGAAAACAGGTCAACTCTTTTGTGAAGGTAAACAATGCTTGGAAGAAATATCCGTTTGCAAAACTCATTGATGCAAAAGCAGATGTGCTGCAACCTTTGATGCGCTTGGTCGATATCTCAGCACCTGGGTATTTAGTTGAAGTGGAAATGAGAGTGCAAGATTACCTCAACGGGGACTTTCCTGAAGGGTATATGCCACTTGATCCTCAGTCTCGAAAGTTGGCTGCAGAAAAGCAAATTAAAGAACTCAACCAAATTATTCGCAGCAGTAATAAACGCAAAATAGACGTTGGATATAGAGGCTCTAAGCTCAAACTATCGTTAGAAGACGTACTTAATTTAAACAAACGACTTGAATTTCTAACCCAGTCTCTCAATCAAGCGGAAACCATCACAACGATTGAAAGCAAAAACAAATCCATTGCATATTTGATAAAAATTACTGGTGCTGATGTCTCAGCCAAGTCAGTAGAATCAACAGCCCAAGCAATATATGATACGGCGGTAGAAGAGGCAAAACAGTATGCAACAGAGTTAGATAATCAACATGCAACACTTAAAAAGTTATCTGATAGGCTCGCAAACTTACAAAAATGGCAAAATGCGGCTGTGACCGAGTCTGTATCTGGGCAGTCATTAAAGGGAGGAATGGCGGGTATACTCGGTATTGTATATATCTTTGAAGTCGCTAACTTTCGACAAGCCTTTTTGAATTGGGATATGAGTGGAGATAGAAAACTCGTTGACTTCATGGGTAGTATTGCTGATCTAGCAGCGATTCATTTCTCTACTCTCTCAATGGTCACAGAGATGAAAGTTGGGTTACCTAGCCTGCGCCAATATCAAAAATTTCAACAGTACAAAATGGCTAAAGGAAATCTCAGCGCCGTTCGTAAGTTTGGTCCTGAGTTTGCGAAAAAAGCAAACATCATTACATGGACAGCTAGATTAAACCTCTTAGCATCTGCATATAGTGCCGGATTGTCAGGCTTTGATGCCTATTACGCGTTTAAACGCGGTGACTCTGGTGGCGCTGCAGGCCTCAGTATTGCAACAGCAGGCTTTGTCGCGCTAGCAGTTGAAACCGCGCCAACCATACTTGCCACGATCACCAGAGGCGTTATTTTAAGCCCCATGAGTAAACTGGGCTATGTAGGACTCATTCTGGTATTACTTGGATATGGTATTTATTATCTATTACGCGATGAACCGCTGGAAGCCTGGATTAAAGCTTGCCCGTGGGGCAGTGACGCATATGGGGGTGGCGAGCGTGATTGGTTTGGTGATAACCCCTATTACTGCTGGAAGACAAACCCTGAATATGCACTTCATAGTCTCTATGATCAGTTATTTTCTCCACAAATAGTTAGCGACGTATCTGTTGTACAATTACACACACCTTCTCGGATATATGACAAGGTAACCTCCAAAGGCAAGTTCCAAGTTGCAAAGTTTAATGTGCAAATACCAGGTCATATTCCAGAATCAGAGCTTGGTTACTTAGACATTCAGCTGGACATTCGCCCACTATTAGCTGGAAAACCTTGGAGCTCATTAATTGCTGTCGCACCCACAGGACAAGCTCAAACGGCGTTGGATTACTTTTGGCAAAATACCAATATCTTCGTTAATTCTAGTTTAACGGGTTTAATTATTGAATTTGAAGAAAGTGCTCTTTATCCCTATTTTGATAAATTCAATCATTCTAAAATTCAAATTAGAATGCGGTGTCGAAAATATCCTAGAGGTAAAGGAGCAACAATATACTCAGGTTCATCTCAAGAGTTAAAGTTACCTGCGTCAGAAAGAGACGAAGAAGGAAAGATAGATAAGCCAGATCTTTGGGCTGAGCAAGTCATTAACGTCGAAATCGAAGATTATGGCATGAGCCCTGCTGGTGTGTTGCAGCGACTCCTAAATTAACTAAAGGCTACCCATGAGAGACAAGTTAAAATCCAATCAATCAGTTCTCGCTTTTATAGCTATTTTGGTAAAAACAATTGTTGAAAAGGTGATGGAAACTGAGGGTAAAAAGGAGACACAAACGTTAACTCCTTCGGTGCCTGTAAATAAGGTAGTGCATGATCGGCCAATAGAAGAAACACCGCTACTAAAAATAGAGGACTCGATACCACGAGACTTTAACATTAGTAAAGGCATGCAAAAAGTGGCTGTAAATAGTAAAGCAGACTTTGTCTTGCAAGATAATAACGTGCTCTCATCGAACCTACGTATCGCATTAGGCGGAGCTGACTTTGCGCGAGCAGGGAAACTTGCGAATATCGTTTTTGCTTATATGGCCTCAATATTTGCGCTTGTTTGTCTCCCCGTATATCTGAAAGAGTCTGAGCCTCATATCCTTTACCTTATGATTGGGTTAGTGGCGTTTGCAAGCTTCGTTTTTTATCGAGTTCACAGAATTAAACACCATACATCTGAGATACTACGGGTCGACTTCTTCCGAAATACTGGCCTTGTCACATTTCCCATTGGCAATAACGAAGGGAGTTTCTCGTTAACACTTGATGAAGTTGAACTGTATATTGTAAAGGTCTCCTCGGGGAAAGGTGTGAGGCATAACTTGGCGTTTTTAGCACCACTTCGATACCCAAAAACACTTAAGCGCCAGACACTTTATTCAACCGATTGGGAGCCAAAGGATATGGACAGCAGCGTGCAGCTGTGGAGTGAAATCCACCGTTTTATGGATACCACTCAGCCCATACCAAGTTCGTTTTATAAAGGTTGGCAAGAAACGATAGAAAGCCCCTATCTTGACCACCAAGACCATATTCAAATATTAGGCGAAGATTTAGTAAAACAAGCCCCCTTTTATGACCTAAAAAATAACCGCCCACTAGATAAAGAGTTTTGGTAATACTCGAATTAATCTCTATGACAAGGAGTTTTTGTGACAATAAATAAGTTAATTAAGAAATGCGTTGAGCATATTCTAGATGAAGGAACGCCCACTCGTGCAATCAGTGATGTGAGTGTGCAAAATCAACAACCCAAATATGGTCAAGCTTATCAACAACAGCCGCAACAAGTAATACGGAATGGTCAGCAAGTTACGATGACAAGATCTCAAGTTTCAACAAAGCGAGAGCCCAACCCAGTCGCTGAATTTTTGATTAAAGCCATTGTTATTTTGATAGGCATCTTTGCAGTTGGTGCTTTATGTTTCGATGCATATTATTTAAATAAACGAGGCGACAATGCAGCAGTCGGCTTAATGATGGCAGCCGTTGGTGTGATGTATGGGTATCACTTTATTATGGCAAAGCTTAGCGATTACACTCAGCTTGTAAAGACATCCCGTTTTGTAGGATGGGGCTTAAATGTAGCAGGTACGTTTTATAGCCTATTTATCTTTGCTGATTTGCTGTCTGACTTTCGCGGGCACTCAGAGGATCAAGTAGCCCTTATCATGGCGTTCATCAATATCGTTTTTATAGGACTTTTGTTCTTTCTAATGCAAAAGATAAAGCAACCCACAAAGCAAATTGATTAAACTCCTTGAAGTAATAAGCCACCGCTAAAATCGGTGGCTTATTATTTTGAGCCTGTGCGCATTCAGGAACCCTGATTTACTGACTCTTTTGCATTAACTTTAAATAGTTGTTGTAAATATGGCTTACTTGCATCGTTGATTTACCTGCACTAATACCATGGCAGCTAAAGCAGTTAGCTGGTTTAATTTGTGGCTCGGTGCCAGTGACATCGCTGAAAGTTTGGGTATAAGTTTCCATAGTGATATTGGCAACCGCCAATGAGCCGCGTAACGCCTCGTTGGCTCCCTTACCCACAATATCGCCACTAATGCCATTTGCAAAATCGTAATCTTGCGTGCTCAGCCAGATTGATCCGGAGTAAAAGTAGTTACTCCAAACGGGATTCTTTTGTTCCAGTTTTACATTCACTAAGCTATTTAGTTCAGTAATATTATTGAAGTTAGTTTCATCTTGAGCTTGTTGTGTCTGACTCCCCACCAGCTCAGGGTTATTACCCGCTATATATGGATTGCCGTTTGGCACGCCGTATTGATATAACCGAAACGTGTTGGTCGTAGTTTCAGAAGCTGGATACGTTAAATGTGCATTTTGCACTTCTGTGCCGCCCCGATAAAATAGCAGATCGTGACTATTACTCACTACTTTATCTTGCTGTAAGTAAGCCGTGCTTTTCTTAAACTTTCCCTCAGAGCTGTAGTAATCTGGTGCACTCAATTTATGCTCGAACGTCGCCCAAATAAACTCTGGGTGATTTTCAACCACACCGACAACATGCATGCCAACGAGCGCCACTTCTCCCGTACCGCTATATTTATTGTCTTTTTGGTAAACCGCTTTACGAATATAAAAATGCTCAGCTAAATCAAGCTTTGGATAGACTTGCTGCAGCGCTTTGACATCCATCCAAGCAACCTTTAACTCAACCGACCCCACAGCAAATTCAGCTTTGCTATCTGCTTTAGGGTGGGAGGTTGCTGACTTCATATAAGTATCGTTAACGTGGATCGAATAATGTACGGGCGTCCCACCAAACTTGCTGTAAATAACGCCATCTGATCCAGCTTGATTTATATCTTCAAGGATCAACACATTTGCGGGGCGAAGTCCGGTTGGATTTAATAAATCATTCCAAGGGGCAAAATAAGGTTTTAGCGCATTATCAACCTGCCAAAACCCAGAACCAAACATCAACAAGCCACCAGGAGCACGCTTGTCAGGCTGCGTTAAATAGAGAAACTTATTCCACGACCACTGATGAAAATCGCAGTTTGTCGAAAGATCTTTACCATCTTTAAATGCAAACGGACTATTTGCACCTTCAGGAGGATTTGGCACAGGGCTGCCAAACCAATCGTTATTCGGTTTACAAGAAGTATCATTCGAGTAAGCAAGCGCACTTGGCGCAGCCAATGTACTTGTAGCAAGCAATAATGATATTCCAAGTAGTTGAAGTTTAGTGCGTGTAATTGATGACGGTAGCATGATGCTTTCCTTAAGATGTAAAACTCCTGTTAAATCTAGTTCATCAAAACGGAAGTTATCAATTACACAGCATTACATTTAATCTGTATTTCACCCTTTTTAAATGCTTAAAACCGCATGTTTATCGCCTGCTGATCCGTTACTTACTGCGGTGAGCGAAGCTAAAGCTTTGCTCTGGCACCAGCTGACCGCTTAAATCGTTTGGCGTTGAGTAAAACGACACATTTAACATGTCTTTTTGGTTGTCTAATTCGATATGCGCAAAGCCCCAAGTAAAAGCTTTATTCCAGACTAGCTCGTACTCTGGGTAACGCTTTTCTTGATAGTTAGCAAGCGGTGTATGCGTGCCGCGCATTTTTGATGCGGCGCCGCTGATAATAAGTGGTAAATTAGGCTTTGTGTTTCCAGGGAGTACACGTGAGCAGTCGTCCGTTAACAGTTCCAAATCATGCTCATGGCCTGCGATATATGCATCTGCATACTCACATAGTTCGGGTAAGATTAAGCGGCGTAATACATGAGCTTCGTCATATTTGGTGCCACCAATAGACCAAAGTACATGGTGTCCATATACAATTTTCCATTTTGCGGTTGAGTTTTTAAGCCCATTTGCAAGCCAAGCCAATTGCCTGTGATCTTCCCCATTTACAGGTTGCTCGTGCTTCTCAATGTCTTCTACTTCAGCTTGTCCGCTTGCCAGTGCACTCGCCAGTCCCTGTTCACTACCGTCCGGTTTTAGTGGAATTTCGTAATAATGCTGGCCAGAGAGCAACATATTGGTATCAAGTACAAAAAACTCGACATTATTGCCTGTCTCACCAAAGGTGTAGCTGTAATAACCTTTGCCATCCATGTGAAAATTAGCTTGCTTAGCCATCCACTCGGTCTGTAATTTCACGCCGCGACGAGACGTCTTCCAATCGTGGTTGCCTAATGCTGAGTACACGACCAACTCTGGGTTTTGAATAAGGAGCGGCTTTAGCGGCCCTAAAATCAAGTCATCCATACGCTTTTGGTCGTCCTTGCCATCGTTAGCCGCCGCTCCATCAGGATAGATATTATCACCAAGCTGAATAGCAAAGTCGCATGGCTTTTTCTCACACAAAGAGGCCATTGCCTGTCCAACCACCAACGCACCGGTTTCCTCCGTTGCGGTTTCGGTTCCCGGATAAACATAGATAGGCGCATGATTAAACTCTTCGAGCGGGCGATGCTCTTCTAACCAATCCGCCTTTTCAGCAGCAATAAACTCGGCCTTATTTTTAGGCGATTTAATGTGCTTTGTTTTTGGATAATCTGGGTGATAGCCACCATCTCCAAAGGCCAGAAAGTTAATATTTTCTGCGGCTTGCGCTGTGCTACTAAGCGTGAATAGTAATGCTATTGATGTTATTTTCATTGTTACCGACACAGTGTTACCACTGCATCCTCCTGCATATAAATAAGGTGGAAATAAGGTGGGTGTCCTTTTAATATCTTTTAATATCCTTTTAATACATCCTATACCTAAGACCCTAGATCGATACGGTGGCTGTCCTTTTAATAATCCTTTTGCTTTTACAAGGACACCCACCTCTACTTCTCTCTTAGAAAGACGTTACCGTTACTCCAAGCTCAAATGAACGACCATAGGTTTCGTATTGGTAGTTGTAACGAGTGTCGCCTTGATAAATACTCATCGGCTCGTCGGTTAAATTGATCGCGTTGAAATACAGCTGAGTTTGCTCGGTATAAAAGTACTTCATGCTGAAATCGAGTTGCAGATGGTCGTCTTGGAAAACGCGCTGCTTGTTCTCTTCAAACAAAAAGCTTTTGCTCTTGTACGACGCACTCAACCTTGCGCTTATTTGGCTATTTTCATAACCAAACATTAGGTTGCCCACGGTGTCGGATTGGTTTGGTAGATTGTCATCAGCATCAATAAATGTACCATTAGCTGAGAGCATCAAACCATTTTTAAAGTTATTCGTGTACGCAAGTTCTACCCCTGTTAGTTCAGCGGCGCCGCCATTAACACTTTGAATAACTTCTTTATAGCCTTGCCACTGACCGTTATCTTGCACCTCGGCTTTGGCAATAAAATTATCGATGTTTTTGTGAAAAACGCCCGCAGATAACACGCCAATCGCACCGGGGTAATATTCTACCGAGAAGTCATAGTTTGTTGACTTGTATGGGTCTAAGTCTGGGTTTCCGACTTCGGCTTTACGCTCAATTTCAATTTCGCCATCATCTTCGGTGGTCTCTGTTTCTATGATTTGAAATGCTGCTGCATCTTCAAAGCTTGGACGCGCAAGAGTTTGTGTATAGGCAAAACGGGTGATCAGCTTATCGCTGATTTCATAGCGTAATGTTAAATTTGGTAATAAATGGTCGTAGCTATCTTCAACTTGCCATTGGTTGATCTCGACGCGCTCAACGTCATTCACTTCATCATTAATGAGTTCAACACGATTACCACTCGTTGCATAATCTGTGTCTTCGTATCTAAAGCCTGCAATAACATTGAGTTTATCAATGTCGACCGTCAGCATGGCGTAGAGCGCGGTGACGGTTTCTTCACTGGTGTATGAGCGACCTTGTGTTTCAATGTCAGTTTCAAGCTGGTTTAGCTCAAGGGCACTGCGATTACTGTAGAAGTAGTCGCGGATCTGGCCGCGACTTAAACCCGGACCAAAGGCCCCAAGCTCATACTCAGGCTCATTGGCGGCAAAGTCTTTCGCCGTTAGATCATCAAAGCCGCCGTCATATAGCTTGGCGTCAACGCGGTTAAACTTTTCACGGTCGGCATATTTACCACCAAATTTAATTTGCGCATTGTGACCAAGTAAAGTGAAGTCTTTAGTTAAATCCAGTCTAAAGCTAGTATTTTCATCTTCACTTAGGTTGTTCTCCCAGACAATTTCATCGATTTCAAAATTGCTAAGTTGCTGAGAAGCTTCATCCGCTGCAAGCGTGGGTGTCTTACCATCCAGTACATACCCTAGCGCAAAGTCTTCTCCAGCAAATGAGGTATCCAAGCGATTTGGCTCGCTTTCATCTGATTTCGAGTAGCCAATACTGTATTCAATAAACCAATCCTGCACTAAGTTTTCGCCGCCCAAAACCACAGATAAAATGCTTTGCTCTTCATATCTGTCTTTGGTATCTCTATCCATTTCTGCACCTGAGAAATAGGCCGCATTTTGGCTTAGCTCATCGGCAAATACATCGCCTTTGTCAAACTTGTACTCATTGCGTTGACGAAATTCATCGTCAGAAAACTTGCTGTAGAGCGTGCGTAAGTAGTATTTGTTAAACCCTTTGTGATGCACATCAAGATTCAGTGCCGCCCCTAAACGCTCTCGCGTAATACGATAGTGGCGCAGCTCCATTTCCTCCGCACCAAAAAAGCTCACTTCTTCTTCTGAGTTCACATCGTCCATTTCTAGTTCCATCCAGCCGCCATCGGTTTCCATATTATGAGAACCAAACTCACGCTCAAACCAAGATACCGCCGTTGCAACCCCAACTTCCAACTCTTTGCCTGCGGCATAAATATCGGTGAAGCTAAACGACGCTTTTGGACTGGTCTCGCTCACCTGTTCATTGTGTGACGCTTGTAACGTCACGCTGTAGCTCTGCCCTTCTCGGTCAAAAGCACTGAGGCTTTTTACTTCGATGCTACCACCCACCGCTGATGCGTCCATATCCGGTGTGACCGTTTTGCTCACCTCTAGGCTTTGCACTAACTCACTTGGGATGACATCCATCGCCACCGAGCGCACGCCGGCTTCAGGAGAAGGTACATTTGCACCATTGATGGTGACGTTGTTGAGATTTGGGTCGATCCCACGAATTGCCACAAAACGGCCTTCACCTTGATCTCGTTGAATAGAAAGTCCAGGCAGACGTTGCAGTGCTTCTGCTGCGTTTTGATCCGGCAACTGACCGATGGAATCCGCGCTGACGATCGACTTAAGTGACAGAGCATTTTTTTGTCGGTTTAATGCACCTGCTTGTCCAGCTCTTTGCCCTACAACAATAATATCGTCCATTTGGCCCGTTTGAGAACCAAGCTGTACTTGAACATCGGTGACTTGGTTATCAGTAATTGTGATGCTTTTAGTCACGGTTTCAGCGCCAAGATAACTTATCTCAAGCGTATAATTACCCGCTGGGACATTCGTTGCGGTAAAGCGACCATCTCGCTCAGAGATAAGGGTTCTGTCTAATTCTTTGATCACCACTTTAGCCCCTTGAAAGTGGCTCTTTTTCGATACGGAACTGACTTGCCCTGTTAGGGTGTTAGCATTTGCAGCTGAGCTTAACGTCAGTCCAGCGCAGATCATCGCAACGGCAGAAAGTGTAAAGCTAGTCGGTAGATTTTTTTTCATTATTTGCTCGCACAGGTTGAGTAGAATTTTAGCGCCCCGCTAAAACGTCGCGGCTACCCTAGTGCGAAAACGTGACGCTTTTATTTCACTTGAGTGCGCTGCAGCCTATAACAGGGCGTTTATGCCAGCCGAACGCGTAAATTTGAGCCGATATGACCCCCCCAGCCCTTAGAATTTTGGCAACGATATTTAACCTGAACTCTGAATAACAATCGGTTTGCTAGCTGCTGTTATGCAAAAATGTTGCGGTTTTTGTCATAAAAACATCGCCTTTACTGAGCTAAATTGACCCTATCAGCACCAAGCGCAAGTTTTTACTATATCGCTTTAAATTTTGACTAGACGACAAACATGAAACTTCAGCCTTTTTTACTGCATCAATCGCGGTGGTTGCTACTGGTGGTACTTACACTGGTTGCCATTACCATCACAGCCTATACCTCTGTATTGCGACCACTGTCGGACGTCAATTGGCTCGATAGCGTTGGTGAAGGTGGCCTCACGCTGATGACACTGATTTGGATAGCGGTGACCTTGCTCACTCGACCAAAAGGACTCGTCACTAACCTACTGTTTGCAGGGTTGAGTGCCATGTATGTTTCTATGCTGTGGGATTTTTTAGATGAGATGGTGGTGTTCACGCCCCATTATTTAACCAGTTTTGAAGCGATCCCTGCTTGCTTTGGCATGGTGCTGATGAGTATTTCAGCCTATTACTGGTATAAAGAACAAAGCATATTCAATCAAACCTTGATGAAAAAAGAGCGTTTTTATCGTGACCACAGCATGACCGACTTTGTCACCGGCCTCTACAGCGTAGAGTATATGCAAAATCAAGTTCGCCACGAACAATCTCGCCTTGCCAATGGCAATAGCCCATTTTGCTTAACGCTATTCGATATATGTGATTTTGCCGCTTACGCTCGCCAGCATGGTATGCAAAAAAGTAATCAGTTACTACGCGATATTGCCGATATGCTCTCTTTAAGCATGCGAGAGAGTGATCTGCTATGTCGCTTTGCAGCGGATAAATTTGTGGTCGTTCACCCACACAGCAACCATGTCCAGGCCCAAGCTTTTGCCAATCGTGCGGCCGAATTTATCGCTCGCCATGCCAACTATGATGATGGTGAAAACCAGCCGCAATATAGTGCAGTGAGATGGAGCTGTATCGAAGTTAATGACAAACACTGTGAATTTGAATCTCTGATAGCAGCGCTTGTGAACGAGCTGAATCAGGCCAAGGTAGCTGCGGCTTAATGTCCTACTTTGAGTGCCAAACAAAACAGCTTGCGAGTCGCTATTTTGCACTCCCTTTAGTGGAGTTGGCTTCCCAGCGCGGTGTACATGCAGACGTCATTTTGAAAGGCAGTAAGTTGTTTTATACCGATCTGCACGCTAACCCAACCTTCATTAGTTATGAGCAGTTTGAAACAATAGTAAGCAACCTTGTCAGTCAGGCGAGCTGTCAGGAAGTCAGTTTTATTTACGGCCAATACCTACTTAATACGCTAATCAGTCACCATGCCGAGCTGTTATTTAATTGCCACAACATACAACAATTGCTCAAAGTTCTACTGCTTAAAGGTTTGGATATACTGCCTTTTTACCACATTAGAAAACTCCAGACAGAAACAAGCTGCCATTTACTGTTTTCACCCGCCATTGCAGAAGGTAAGCCTGCGGTCACGCGATTTTTATGTGAAACAATGGCAAGCCTTTGTTGTGGCTACCTTAAGTGGCGCAGCCCAGAAACCACATTAACATTGCAGTTTCCGTATACAAAGCCAAAACAAGTCGCGCAATACCTGAGCCATATACACCTAGCTTACAGCTTTGATCACAGTGATTTTGCCGTTGTAATGAGTAACCAAGCTTTAGCTCAGCAACAAATTGGCACTTTTCCTTATTTAGTGGCTCGGCAGTTAAAAGCCTTGCCCTCACCACAGCGTGGATTTCTCGCCCAGCTGCACCGCTTACAGTTAAAATATCCTAAATATCATAGTGAGCAAATCGCCGAAATGATGGGCATGAGCGCTGCAACTTTTAAACGCAAACTCAAGCTGCATCAGACTACTTTTATTAACGAAAAAGACAGACTGCATCGTCAACAAGCCATGTTTTATGTGACTGAGCAAGGCTATTCCAATGAACAAATTGCAACCGCTTTACAGTTTAGCGACATCACTAATTTTCGCCGTGCATTTAAGCGATGGACGGGATTAACGCCTTCCTATTTTCGTAAGATTTAACTTTATCCCCCATTTTTTCTTCTACACTGAAATGGATCTTGCGGTTACTAGGTCTTTTATAACGTGACTGCGTTTCGATAATCCCAGGGGCTGCTTACCTTTGCTGTTTGATTTTTGTTCTCCTGAGTGAGTTTTGATCGCGGCGCTCGACTTGCCGCATAGTGGGCTAAGCTAAAGTTGAGCAACAAAGAACGAAGCACACTCAGGTGAACCCGAAGGGCAGCGCTTGATTGGCATTTCTACTGTGTTATCGCCAGACTTACATAGAACAACTATGCTACGCTGGCTCTGCCTTGTATAAATGGCAATCAAACTGCTGCAAAAACAAACTTGAAAGATAAGCAGCCCCTTGGCCGAAGCTAAGCACGTTAATAGATAACAAAGAGGATTAAAAACATGAAAGCATTAACGGGCGCTGCAATGGCGATGATGGTAGCGGGTTTGGTCGGTTGTAATAGCACAGAGAACAATTCTACAAGCGCACAAGCTGCGACAGCTGAAACAGATTTAGTGCATTGTTATGATGTCAATGTTTGTGGTGGACATAACGATTGTAAAACAGCGAGTAATGCCTGCTCAGGACAAGCTTCTTGCAAAGGCACTGGCTTTGTTGCCATGCCGAGCAAAGCGTGTAGTGATGTCGGTGGCAATCAAAAAGACACTTGGGTTGGCAGTGTCGCAAAGGCCGACCTTGTGCACTGCCACGATGTCAACGTTTGCGGAGGCCATAACGATTGTAAAACCGCAAGTAATGCTTGTGCGGGACACGCTTCTTGCAAAGGGACTGGATTTGTCAGCATGCCAGCAAAGGCCTGTGCTGACATTGGTGGCAAAGCAGAAAGCTAATAAGCTTTAACCTCGGCGCGTGTTTATCTATCAAGATTATTATTGCAATAGATAAACACGCACAATGCATTAAAAGAGCGCAATTATGTCAGTACCCTTTCTGGGCTTTGGTCTTGGCCTACGCACGTGTTATTTTGACGCTATTATCGACACTCAGCCACAAGTAGATTGGTTTGAGATTATCTCTGAGAATTACTTTGTCGACGGCGGCAAGCCTTGGTATTACCTCTCGCAGATTAAAGAGCACTACCCCATTGTGATGCACGGAGTATCGATGTCGATAGGCAGTACTTCGCCCCTAGATATGAATTACCTTGCGCAACTTAAACGCACCATCGCACGGGTTGAACCCGAATGGGTGTCAGATCACCTCTGCTTTAGCAGCTTAGGCGAATTTAATAGCCATGATTTATTGCCACTTCCCTACACTGAAGAAGCGCTGATACATCTCACCGCAAGAATCAATCAAGTACAAGATTACCTTGAGCGTCCAATGATTTTTGAAAATGTCTCAAGTTATTTAAACTACAAACAATCTGAGCTGACAGAGTGGGCGTTTTTGAGCGAATTACACCAGCGTACCGGATGCCAGTTATTACTCGACATCAATAATGTATATGTAAGCTCGCGCAATCATCAATTCGACCCAATGACTTACCTAAACGCCATACCAACACAAGCAATCGCGCAAATCCACTTGGCCGGCCATAGCGATTTTGGGACCCATATTGTTGATACGCACGACCAACCAATTTGCGAAGAGGTATGGAGTTTATATCGACAATATACTCAGAACAGATCTCCCATTAACACCATGATTGAGCGTGATGATAACTTTCCTGAGCTCGCGGGATTGTTACAAGAGCTGAACTTGGCCAAAGGAATAGCCCCTAGCAGTTGGAGAACATATGGCTGATCTCGCCGCGCTGCAACACGCCTTTATTGCAATGCTAAAAGGCGATGACAGCCAATTAATGGCTGAAATTGAATATCAAAGTGGCCTGAATGTCGCACAACGTGCGCAAATATACACTAACGCTTACCACATCAGATTAAAAAAAGTGTTAGAACAAGATCACGAAATGCTTGGCTTTTATTTGGGTGATGCCCTGTTTGATGAGATGTTCTCGGGCTATCTAGAGCACTTTCCTTCACGTTCGACCTCATTGCGCCAGTTTGGCGACGCGCTTCCTGAATATTTAAGTCAATTTGAGCCATTTAAGCTCTACCCTATTCTCACTGAAATCGCACAATTTGAACGTACATTACTCAGTGCATTTGACGCAGAAGATGCGCCTCAATTGGGACTTGTGCACCTACAAAAAATTGCAGCAGCACAATTTCCAAACTTGCAGTTTACTTTTCACCCCAGCGTTCACTTATTGGGATTTACACATAATGCGGTCGACAGCTGGCAAGCGTTAAAGAACAGTACACCTGTCCCTGAAGTATCCACAAAACCAAACTACTGGATACTCGCCAGAGAGCGCGATATGCGCACTGGGTATCACTCGTTAACGGAAGCAGAATTTGCTTGTCTACAAAGCATGAAGAATGCACTGCCGTTTAGTTTTGTTTGTGAATACGCGGCCGAGCAAAGTGATGATTTAGCACAAGGCACAGCAATGGTGATGCAGTTACTGCAAAAAGGGCTTAACTTGGGATGGTTTAGTGGCTTTAAAGTTGCGATATTCAACAAATCGGCATAGAAAATGAGGATCAAAGAGAAGCTAAAGCTGTATCAACCAGGTTTAATAATAAGCATGGTTTTCACCTTGGTTGGTTTTGTCCTTGTTAACAATTCAAAAGTCAAAAACCGAACCTAAATGTAAAGATAAATTAACAAAAATCACATACCCTATACTCATTTGGAATTTTTACAGCCTATTTATTCCCCTTTCCTTGTAGTGTTACCTCTCCCTAAAATAAAAATTAACCACATGTATTTATTGGTAAAATATAAAAATCAGGAGAAAACCTCTCGCTTATCTGGTCAGCTAATCTATGCATTAAAATACGCATTGTAAATTTTTTTTGTATTTTTTGTTTATTTTTTAAGCTTTACTTCTATCCTAGTGTAACCAGTCGAAATTATGTGCAATTTTAATTTAGTTGGCGTTGTTCACTATCACAAAACAAACGCAACCAAGCGTTGAAATTTAGTGAATAACGCGTCTACAGCAGCTAGATAAGTTCATAACCTTGAGATTGGTAAACACAATTAAACAAAACAACATGCAAGGAACAACAAAATGCGTAAATTAAGTGCTATTAGTTTTGCAGTATTAGCGGGTTTGACTTCAGTCAACGCACAAGCCGCTAAAATACTTAGCGTAGAATCAAACAAAGCAATTAAAGATCAATACATCGTTGTATTTAGCACCCCTTCAGTCCTTAACGTTCAAAACAGCAAAGCAATTGCGGCCTTCGCTAATAAGCAGGCAAAAGCGTTAGAAAACAAACATAACGTAAGCATTACAAAAGAATTTGGTGGTGTACTAAATGGTGTGGTCATTAATGCATCTGCAAAACAACTAAAAGGGCTTCTTAATAACCCTAATATTGACTATATCGAACAAGACCAAATGGTTACAGTGACCCCCGCTATCACAGCAAGCGGCGACCAAGCTAACCCTACTTGGGGTCTAGATCGTGTCGATCAACGTAATCTACCGCTAAACTCAAACTACCATTATGATTTTGATGGTACTGGCGTAACGGCCTATGTTATCGATACCGGTGTTCGCATTAGTCACAATGAATTTGGTAACCGTGCATCACATGGTTATGACTTTGTTGATAATGACAATGATGCAACAGACTGTAATGGCCATGGTACCCATGTTGCGGGCACAATTGGTGGCGGTGAATATGGGGTAGCAAAAAACGTCAACATTGTTGGGGTAAGAGTATTGGGTTGTAACGGCTCGGGTTCATATTCAGGCGTTATCTCTGGTATCGATTGGGTTAAAAACAATGCATCAGGCCCATCCGTTGCTAACATGAGTTTGGGTGGTGGCGTTTCTCAAGCGGTTGATGACGCAGTAAATAACGCAGTTGCCTCAGGCGTTAGCTTTGTTGTTGCGGCGGGTAATGACAATAGCAATGCTTGTAATTACTCACCTGCACGTGCAGCCGATGCAATCACTGTGGGTTCAACCACAAGCAGCGATGCCCGCTCTAGCTTCTCAAACTATGGGAACTGTCTAGATATTTATGCACCGGGGTCAAGCATCACCTCAGCTTGGTATAACTCAGATACATCAACCAACACCATCAGTGGTACTTCGATGGCCGCGCCACACGTTGCGGGTGCTGTTGCGCTATATTTGGATGAAAACCCAAGTCTAAGCCCATCACAAATTGATAGCTTGCTGAGCCAACGCTCATCAAAAGGTAAAGTCTCTAACCCACAAAGCGGTTCACCTAACGAGCTACTTTATACGCTAGCTGATGGCACTGATCCGGATCCGGACCCAGATCCAATCACAGAGCTAGTTAACGGCCAAGGCGTCAGTGCATCTGGTGCATCTGGTCAGCAAACTTTCTATAAGTTGGTTGTTCCAGCAGGCGCTAGCGCGCTGAACTTCTCACTTGCTGGTGGTACTGGTGATGCCGACCTGTATGTACAGCAAGGCACACAGCCAACGCTGAATAGTTACGCTTGTCGCCCTTATAAAAACGGTAACAATGAATCATGCGATTTCACTAATCCGACTGCTGGTGATTGGTATGTGATGCTAAATGGGTACTCTGCGTATGCAAATGCAACGCTCACTGGCACTTACTCATCAGATCCTGGTGGCTGTGGTAGCAACTGCTTAGAAAATGGCATTCCAGTAAGTGGTCTTGCCGGTTCATCTGGCCAAGAGTTACTATACACCATTGATGTTCCAGCAAATGTAACCTTGACAGTTGCGAGCTCTGGCGGCTCTGGCGATGCAGACTTGTATGTTCGTAAAGGTGCAGCACCTACGACATCAACCTATGACTGTCGTCCGTTCTTAAATGGTAATAACGAGTCTTGTAGTTTAAGTTCAGGTCAAGGTGCAACCTATTACATCAAATTGCGTGGCTACTCTAGCTTCTCTGGCGTAACGCTTGTTGCAAGCTACTAATTGGCTTTATTACAAATAAATCTCATTTCGTTTGGGGTTTATTGAAAAAACAAGTACAGTGGTGGTTCGTTTGAGCCGCCACTTTTGTTTTTAATGAGTATTGTACTAGACCTCTACAGCCAATTATTACATCAAGGATTTTATGACCATGTATCTGACGGTGAATTACACAACGAAGTACCACTCATCTCCAGTAGCATCTCGCAAGTAAAGCTCGATGGCATTATTTACCATCGCACTGCGCAAACTGCGGCGATGATGCCTGAAAACTATGGTAGTTTAATCCTTATCACTGAAGGAAGTGGTTGGTGGTTGACTGAACAGTCTTTACAGCGTGCTGATCTAACGAAGTTAATCTATCTTGAAGCAAATCAAAAACATGTATTTCACCTTCCGACACAATACCACGCCGTTAGCTTTAACTTTCCAATCAATTGGCTCGTATCTCGAACGGGCAAGCGGCTTTTGCATGGACAAGCACTGACAATTCCCTCTGGTCTAACAACATTACTCAAAAGCGCCTTAACCGCCACAACGCTAAATTTAACAGCGGCAAAATGGCTTGAAGATGAAATTGTACTGCATCTAAGTGTTTGCCAGCCGACTCAATTACCAACGTCGCCGCTAGCGGAGTTAAAACAGCTCATCTCTACACATGCAAATGATGAAGCATTTTGTATCGACATGCTATGTGACCATTCAGGCTGGTCAAAACGTTATATTCACAAACTATTTGCCGCATCTGATCTGAGTGCCAGTGAATATCTTATCCGCACTAGGCTCACTCATGCTTATTTTGAGTTACTTAATAGCTCTGCATCCTTAAATCAAATTGCTATTGATAGCGGATTTAAAAATCAGGCGCACTTCAGCCGTCGTTTTAAGCAATTATTTTCTCTTTCTCCCAAACAAATTTCACAACGAGTGCACTCTTAGACAAAAGTGAACCGTGCAAAATATATATAATAAGAATCACTCTCATTATCCATAGTAGTAGAACAATGAAAATTAACACGCTCTATGCTGCAGTGTGCCTCTCACTGCTTTCTCAAACCACAAGTGCCAATGAAAACCAAAAAGATGAGTTAGAAAGAATAGAAGTTCAGGGCAGCCAATATAAAAGTACCGGAACAAAGTCGTCTTTAGCACCAATCAACGCGCCCTTTTCTATTTCTCATATAGATCAAGATACCCTGCAACTACGCCAAGCTGACTCGGTCAATGCTGCGTTACGCTATGTTTCTGGTATCACACCAGAAAGCCGCAGCACGGTCACCATTTTTGACCAATACACTATTCGCGGTTTTGAATCTTATCGAAACTATTACGATGGCCTAGAACTGCAATCCAATAACCTTTGGAATTTATATCCTCAAGTTGATGCCTTTGCCACCGACACCATTGAGGTGCTAAAAGGCCCAGCGTCAGTACTTTACGGCTCAGCCCCGCCAGGTGGCATGGTGAATCAAATCGCAAAGCTTGCCAATGGCACTGAGCAAACACAGGTTCGCCTGAGAGTCGGTAGCAGAGCGCTCAAAGAAATCGGCGTTGATCATGGAGGTGTGATCACCGATGAGCTGAGCTATCGTGCCATTGCGCTATCAAGAACAAGTGATGGCCAGCAAAAAACAACTGAAGAAGAACGCACTGTATTTGCACCATCACTGCGCTGGCAACCGAGCCATGATACGGCTTTAACTGCACAGCTTTATTACCAAGACGATCCCAAAGCTATACCGTCCACTCCCTTACATAGCGTTGGTACGCTCACGCGTGCAAGTTACGGTTATCTAGATGCCGATGCATTTGCAGGCGATATCAATTGGTCTAATTTTGATAGAACAACGCTAATGGCAGGGCTAAAGTTGGAACACAATTTGTCCGACAATTGGTCTTTATTTGCCAACTGGCGTTACACCGATGCAGAAGGCCTACAGCAAAATACCTACAACCAAAACTTAATTGCAGATAGCGATACCATACTTGCCCGTGCAGCATATAAAACCGATGAAACGCAACATGGCTATGTTTTAGACAACCAATTGTCTACTCACTTTACGGTTGGCAACTCATCACATCACTTACTCTTGGGTTTTGAATACAAAACCTTAAGCTCAACCGTAGGGTATTGGGATACTCTCGGGACAGGCACACCAAACATTAATCTAGCAGCGCCCAATTATGCAGCCTTTGATGTAGGCGCTTTGCCACTTAACTTCTATACCGAAGCGCACGATATTGAACAGAGTAACCGTGCGTTTTACGTCCAAGACGAAGTGACAATATCAGCGCTAACCCTCTTGGCAGGTCTTAGATACGACAGTTTCACCAGTGATGTTACTGCTGATAAAAACTACGCTGGCACCGAGTGGCAAACGGAATCAACTATTGATGACACCCAACTCACCGGGAGGATTGCCGCACTTTATCAGCTGGACTCTGGTTGGCGACCTTACGTAAGCTATAGTCAGTCATTTGAGCCCGTTGCAGGAGAAGATAGCGTAACTCAACAAGCCTTCAAACCAACTGAAGCAGAACAATGGGAACTTGGCGTTAAATATCAATCTCGCGATACACAGCTAACATTTGCGCTATTCGATCTCACCAAGCAGAACGAAATCATTAACAGCAAAGACTTTGTCACGAAAACTCAAGCCGGTGAAATCCAATCCAAAGGTATTGAGCTTGAGGCTTCTCACACCTTTAACGAACAAGTTGATGTGCAGTTCAATGCCACGCATCTAGACCAGAAAGTCACTAAAAATGAATTAGACCAAGATTTGGTGGGGAAACGCTTAGTGTGGGTTGCAGATAACACCGCATCGCTTTGGTTGAACTATTATCCAAGCCTGCTAGACGCACTTAAAGTAAGTGTTGGTGCTCGGTATGTTGGCGAGAGTTATGTTGGCAAATACAACTCTGATACTGTGCCATCCTATACCTTATTTGACATCGCCTTTGATTATGAACTCAGCGAGCATGCCAGGCTCACCTTTAGCATTAGTAACCTCAGTGACAAGCGTTACGTTGGCGCATGCTATGACGAAAGTAACTGCTGGATGGGGGCAGAGCGCAAAGCCGATGTTGGTCTTCACTACCGCTTTTAGTCACTCATCTAGGAGAATTTACGGAAGGACATAGACTGAAAGATTTAAACGGACACCCACCTTAACGCGCCTGCAAGCATTAAGGTGGGTGTCCTTGTTAATTCAGCCTGTTTATTCATCCCTTTATTCATTCTCATTTAGCTTTAACTCAAAGGAAAACAATGCGTAAAACACTATTTAAATGGCACAGTGCAATGGCATTAATCGCGATACTGCCGCTCGCCGTTATGTCAATCACAGGTAGCATGTTGGTGTTTAAATTCGAGATAGACAGCCTATTACTTCCAAAGCAAGCAACATTGACTTATCAGGACCAAGGCGTCCAACGTCAGCCCATGAAGGTGCTCGTTAATTATGTCGCAGACACCCATCCAAATTATGAAATTGGTAGCTGGGAAATATTTGATGATGGCTACGAAGCTGATAGAGTCTATTTATTAAAGCATGGCACAGACACGTGGTTTAAAACGTATCTAGATCCGTACGCAGGCAAAATGCTAAGCGAGCCTGTGGGTATTCACAGCGACTTTACTGATTTTATTCTTCACCTACATTACACCTTACTACTCGATGATGTGAGTAAAACCTTTCCACACATGGGTGTCGTTATCGGTTTAGCTGTGGCTATACTTTTTACCTTGCTCGGTGTTTCCGGTTTAGTGATATATCGGCGCTTTTGGCGGCGATTCTTTAGCTTTAGGCGACAAGCTCCTCGGCTCATCATGATGAGCGACCTGCATAAGGTAATTGGCATTTGGAGTTCGCCAGTATTGCTCGCGCTAGGTATTACTGGCGTTTACTTTAATGCAGTGGAGTATTATCACGAGGCTTTTGAACACCAAGAGGATGAGCACCATATTGTCAGCCACGCAATGTTTAATCACTCATTAGATTTTGATGCCATGATGACCCAAAGCCATCGTGCGGTTAACGGACTTAAACCAACCTACTGGCTATTTCCATTTGAGCCAGAGCAAACCAACATTACCATTTTTGGTAGCGTCGCCGATGCCAACCCGTTCATTAGTAACTATGCTGCAACGGTTAGTTTTGACGCGCAGTCTGGTATACAAACCTTTGCCTACGATATTCGAACGGCGTCTACTGTAGACAGGGTAATCGACAGTTTTAGAAAACTTCACTTTGGCCACTTTGCAGGGCTTACCAGTAAAATAATTTGGTGCATTATGGGACTCGCCCCCGTATTGCTTGGTTTTACTGGGTTATATTTATGGTGGCAAAGAAAGCGTAAAAAACACAAGAGTAAGAAAAACCGCCAACTCGCCTTAAGCTGACGGTTCAAGTTTCAATCCAGATCCGTTATTGTCGTTATTATCAGCAAATAACGAGCAATCACTATGAAACAACTTGGGCTAATTGGCGGTATGAGTTGGGAGTCAACACAAAGCTACTACCAGCTTATCAATCAAACCGTTAAAGCGAAGCTTGGCGGACTACACAGTGCCAAGCTTTGCTTGTATAGCGTCGACTTTGCCGAAATTGCAGAGCTTCAAGCAGCTGGTGATTGGCAGAAAATGACCACCATTTTGGCAGGCGCTGCTACGTCGTTGAAGCTTGCCGGCTCAGATGCCATTGTGATCTGTACCAACACCATGCATAAAATTTCAGATGAAATTAGCGCAGCGTCAGGATTGCCTGTACTGCATATTGCCGACGCAACCGCGAAGCGACTTAAAAATGACGGCATAAAACGCATCGCGCTGTTAGGTACGAGATTTACGATGCAGCAAGACTTTTATAAAGCACGATTACAAGATCTTCACGGCATTGAGGTCATAACACCTGATGGGGACCAACAAGCTTTAGTTCACAACATAATTTATGACGAATTATGTCGTGGTAAAGTCAACGCAAGCTCAAGGCAAACTTATCTAGACATCATCGATGCACTCTATCAACAAGGGGCTGAAGGGGTTATTTTAGGTTGCACAGAAATCGGTTTGCTCGTTCAGCAAGCGCATACTCAAGTTCCTCTTTATGACACGACCAAACTTCATGCTGAAGCCGTTGTAGAGTGGTCACTTGGAGCAACATCTTGCTTTATTCATGAGTAATATCAAATTTTGTTGTAATTAAAAAAATAACAACGAAATCGCTATTGTCGCGATTACTTGGCTACTATAGAATTAAATCTCACTTATTCTAATTAAATCAGGGATGTATTATGACCCAATACGACGAATATAAAGTTATCCATGTAGTTGAAGGTGGCTGCGGCACACTGTTACTTGGCTCAAGTGGATTACCGTTAAAAAAACTTGAAGCAACTTTAAACATGGAAGCGCAAGATGGCTGGCAGCTTGTTTTCCAAGTTATCGAAAACAAACGTTTTCTGCTATTTTGGAGCCGTGAAGCCGTGATCTTAACACTTGGTCGTAAACGTGCTTAAACGCTTTGCTCTGTCTGCCATTCGCCGCTATCAAGCGAATGGTGGAGCAAAAACCCACTTCAATATAAGTTGTAACTTTACGCCGTCATGCTCTGAATATACCTATCAAGCAATCGAAAAATACGGCTTCTTTAAAGGCATGCATATCGGCTTTTGTCGTATCAAGCGCTGTAATGACCCAGATTGTATTGAAGTAAAGTCAGACCCCCTACCGTGACCAATCCTAGGAGTTTGCATGGACGAAATAGCATTAAGAGAACAAGAAGAATCGTTAAGAAACCAAGTTGCTCAGCTAAGTCCTGAAGCGCGCAAGCAGTACTACCAACTTGAAGAACAGCTAGTAAAAGATCCTGATACTTACGCCGTACTCAATTACTTTTTTGCCGCAGGTTTACATCACTTTTATCTGGGTAAAACAGCACGAGGTGTAATTAACCTCACCTTGATGCTATTGGGGCTTGTATTTATTCTCTTTTATGGCTGGGTTCTGCTAATTTTAGTGTGTTTAATTGAGCTACCTCAGTTATTTAACAGCCAAAAAATAGTGAGAAAATACAACATCGATGTAATGCGAGAAGTACTAGATGAGCTCAAAGATACACAACAGAGTCAAACAGTCTAAAGAAACGCAGTGGCTTTGGATTATAGCGGCCACGGTAGTGGTCGTTTTATTTAGTGGTTATCAGTTTTATACCAAAGGCGTGCCGTACTTCGCTGAAGAGATCTCGGCCTCATTGCCCAAACAAATCTACCAAATCATCGACGAAGGCAGCCTAAACGAGCTAGATAACTCGGAATTCTCGGAGTCAAAGCTAAGTGAAATCAAACAGCAAGAGACTCGCGCTTTATTTGTCTCACTGCTTGGTACCAATGCATCGAGTGAACGTGAATTTAAACTTGAATTTAGGCAGTGGAAAGATAAAGCCAACGCCATGGCATTGGCCAATGGTAGCATTGTGATCACCGATAACATGGTCGAACTGGCATCTACTCAGCAAGAGCTTAGCGCAGTATTACTCCACGAGATTGGTCATGTCGAGCATAATCACGTCATGGAATCTCTTGTGAGCTCGTCTATCGTATTTGTCAGTTTGAGTGTCGTATTGGGTGACATCTCTGCGCTCTCAGATCTTATGATGCAGGGCGCAATGTTAGGTATCAACCAAAATTACTCTCAGCAAGCTGAACTCGAGGCTGATTTGTACGCGCATAACAAGCTAATGGCGCTGTATGGTAATAGTGACGCAATGATCTCTATATTCGAAAAACTCGCCAAGGAAAGCGATGAACAGCATAGTTGGTTAAGCACACACCCAAGCTTTGAGCAACGCATTGAGCAGCTCAAACAAAACCCGTGATCCTTAAAGGTTAAAATGGGTGTCTTATTAAATTCTGCTCAGTAGAAACTTTAAAAACAGCTTTTAAAAAGAAGCTTTTAAAAAGACACCCACCTATTTAACCTGAGGTTTGGATAAGGAATGTTCCAACTCATTGTTGCTAAAGCACAACTTAGTTCTTTCCTTGTCTAGCCAGAGAGTTTTAGGGAAAACACCGCTTCCGCGTCCTGCTCTCGCTAAGGTACCTACATCCTGTAGGCAAGGCGAATTTACGCGCCAATAGCTGGCTATTGGAAGTGAATTCAACGCAGTTAGCACTAAAACTGGCTGCTAGAAAGGCATTAATTATCCACAGCTCAGGTTATTTAGTATTTCATTTGTTAAATTGGCTAAGGCAATCTACTCTTAAGATACATTCAAAGGATTGAAGGTATCTAATATGGCCACTGCACGCTGCCGACAAATTTGTCTATCAGAAACCAAATATTATCACTGTATTTCTCGCTGTGTTAGGCAAGCCTACCTTTGCGGTAAAGACATAGCCACTGGGCGTTCTTACGAGCATCGCAGAGATTGGGTCGAAGAAAAGCTACTCGCCCTTAAAAAAACGTTTTGCATTGATGTCTGTGCATATGCGGTTATGAATAACCACACTCATATAGTTCTGCACGTTGATATTCAAAAAGCCAAACGTCTAACTGACAAAGCTATTATCATTCGCTGGCACAAGCAGTTTAAAGGCAATTGGCTCACACATAAGTTTATTCGTAATGAGCCATTATCAGATGCGGAAAGATCAATACTTGATAACACTATCAATATATATCGATCACGCATAACCTGTATAAGCTGGTTTATGAGAACTCTTAATGAGTATATTGCACGACGAGCAAATCGAGAGGACCAATGTACAGGTCGGTTTTGGGAAGGGCGCTTCAAATCACAAGCACTACTTGATGAAGCTGCACTTGCTGCGTGCATGGCCTATGTTGATCTAAATCCCATTCGCGCTAACCTAGCTAAGCTACCTGAAGAATCTAAATACACGAGTGTAAAAAAGCGTATTGAATTAGCCAAACAAGGTAAGCAACCTCGCTCACTATTCCGATTTGCTGGCAATCCGAGAAAGCATATGCCTAAAGGTATACCGCTTGAGCTGTCTTCATATCTCGAACTGGTCGAACTCACAGGGCGTTGCATAAGAAGTGACAAAATAGGTTGCATTATAAACAAACAACCGATTTTAGACAGGTTAAATCTAACCTCTAAGAACTGGATAACCCTGACAACACAATTTAGTACTGTGATCCATGGAGCTGCAGGTAGCTCAGCAGCAAAGCAAAAATATTGTGATTCACTCTCAATTCAACGGCGTTCAAATATATCCAAATGTGTCGCACTTTTTGGTTAATCATCAAATTAATTAATAATTGAGAGCCTAGACCAATTGCACCTTAGCGAGAAGCAATATAGCTTGCTTATTCATGCATCCATAATGCAGGCCAATCATAAACTTCAGAAATGGCTCTAGAGATTTCATGGATTAATTGAAAGCCATTGTCTGAGTTTGTCATAACGACAAAACCTCGGCCAACACTAGCAAAAGACACAGCATAGCAAGTATACCCGGCATTCCCACCACTATGTCTAAATCTATAAGCGTTACCTTCTCCATCGAGTCCTATTCCTGTACCACCAGCACCGGGAACTCTAGTAAGCATGACTTTCGCAAGATGTGGAGATAATAAGCTTTCTTCATCACCACGATAGGACTTACCTAGAGCAATCATAAATAATGCTAAATCAGAAGGAGTACTCCATAACCCCGCAGCTGCCTTTTCAGGATATAGCCGATAACCTCCAGCGATCATATTTGCTTGTAAATCATGACCTTTAGCAACTCTATATTGAGGCAGATTCAGCGACGCTAACTTAAAAGAGCTGTTATTCATGTTTAGGGGCTTTAATACCTGCTTTTCCATTAACTCAGAGAATGACAGCCCACTACTATCTTCCATCAACAGTTGCAAAACTGTCATGCCACCACCTGAATAAAATTCAGACTTCCCAGGTGTTTGAAACACTCTAACTGATGGGGAATTACTCAACTCACTCCCTTGTAAAACCTGTACGAGCGAAGGAGTTTTTTGGTTTCTGCCATAACCAGCGAACCCTTGTACATTGAGCCCTGAGGTGTGACTCATAATTCGACTGGGTGTCACTTTATTTTCTTTAGTAAATTTATTATTGGGGACCTGCCAGCGTGTAAGCTTACTGTTTACATCTTCATGTAGTCCAAAACGACCTAGCTCTATCATCTTAAAAGCACCAAAGCTCGTTACAGCTTTAGAAATGGAAGCAGCCTGAAACAGCGTATCCGGCGTTACATTTACTTTTGAGTACTCATCTGTAACGCCGTAACCTTTCGACCAAAGAATATGATTATTATCAAAAACAGTAATGCTAACAGCAGGGACGCGGTATGTGCTCATTCTGGATTGAAGTGTACTCGCTGTTTCACTACTCACTCCGTTATCATTAATTTCGCGAATACTCTGCTCGAATACTCGTTGTTTATTTACATAATCTGGTGCTACTGCTTTCAACTTTTGTTCTGCACAGCTCGCCACAGTAACCAGAGCTGCCAGCAGTGTGATTTTCATGACTCTCATATATCGGCCTATTCAAACACTAAAATATTATTGTCGTATTGAGGCCGTAAAAAGTTTGCTTTGACGACAATTAAGTTTCAAACATCAAACTAACTGTAGCGCCCGTATTGTTGGCATATGCATGTTGGCATATGCAGACACCCACTTTATCGTCACAGTTTAAAAATGGGTGTCTTTTTAACGTTCTCTCTCCGAGGAAAGCGACGAGCAACATAGTTGGATAAACACATACCCAAGTTTTGAGCAGCGCATTGAACAGCTACGGCAAAAGCCGTGAATCATAAACAGGAATAGCATTAATGCACTGAAAAGATGTTAAATAACTCCAGCTATTAACACTGACTGTTTCCTTATACCGTACAATCCCATTACATTTTTTAACTTGCAATCTATGTTTCTAAATTGGAGAATCTGTTTTTAAATGAATCACGGGTAAAAAATGAAACCATCCAAACTTTATCTACTACCTATAACAGTAGCCAGTATCAGCACATTTCTCACGGCCTGCACATCTGAAACAGAATCTGATCTGTTGAAAACAAACGCAATTAGTGCGGATATATCAATAAATTCAAATGGAGAAAGAGCCCGAATTGTGGCCGAGTTAAATGTTGGGGACTCGTTCGGCTCTAATGTAAATTTAAGCGAAGGCGATACACTAAGAGCGATCGTAAATGGTCAGACGATCCAATTGATTAAAGATACTGACATTCTAGATATTGATTACGAGGGCAGATCCTCTGTTGTAACTGGTAACAGCCTATATACTATCCAGTTAAATCGGAAGAAGGAAGAAAATGCTTCAGCGTCAGTTGAGCTTCCCTTAGGCTTCCTGATACTTACCCCCGAAGCAGAGAAAACTTTTCGATATGATGAAGATATTGAAATTCATATTGATGGAATAGACTTAGCGAGTGAGACATCTCTTATCGTTAACTATGCATGCCCGAATAATACGGGCGGGTTAGTGACAGGCTCTTTCTCAACACAGTTTGGAAACTCGACAAGCAATACATTCAATGCAAAAAGCGCTAGCCTCATAGATCTAGAGCAGATTGCAACTTCAAAACCATGTGAATTTGACATGGAAGTTCAGAGGGTTAGAACGTAAGCGTACCGCTAACTACACCTAGAGGCTAACATGCCAGGGCAGTAAACTGTTGATATCGTACTGTGGCTGGGCTAATTCGTTTAAGCAATGCATCACATAATCGAATGGGGTGTGGCCGTTTG
>NZ_JAKKCW010000002.1:0-508185 GCF_021728455.1 Pseudoalteromonas sp. L23
CCAAATCACAATAATTAGCCTAGCCAACACAAAAAAACAGCGCTGAAACTTACGGCAGAGAAAACTGCTCCAACAACTGGGAAAAATAAACCCCGCTTAAAAAAGCGGGGTTTATCATCAATCTGAAGCCCCGACAACGGGGCTTTCCTTTCTTATTCTTGAGTTAACGTGCAAAGGGGTCGGCTAGTACCTTGTCTACGTACCATTTGCCTTTTTTGCGCACCATACTGACACTACGCATGTCGTCTACTTGCTCACCGTGGAGCTGACCTGTAAAAATTAAATTAATTTTTGCGCTGTCGCCATACTGTTCGCGCAGACTTTGATTGGTCATATCAACTTCTATGGTGACTTCATCGTATTGCATATTCACTAAATTTCTGGCGAATTGCGACGCAGTACCGTAAGAGCGCATGATACGCGCGTGACGGGGAGTGGCGATTTTCATTGCAGCGTCTAGATTTTTTTTATTATAGAGTGCGTCAAAATACATTGTTGCGGCATATCCAGGAGTGTCCTTGTCACCACTGACATTATCCTCTGAGCCGCACGCTGAGAGTAAAATCATTGCGGCTAAGACAACGAAAGTTTGCTTAATAAGTGACTTTGTCATGCTAAAATACATCATATGCAGTCTAAAATTATTCACAATAAGTTAAGTTTGTCTGCTAACGGCCGATATGTAAAGCCAGTAAATGAAATAAATGTATTATGTGCTAAGGGTTTAAGATGTCTCGTTTAATATCACTAGCTTGGTTCGCTTTATTTTTAGTAGGGTGTGGATCGCAACCTGAAATTAGTAAAGGGGTAACAAGCCAGTTGACGCAAAATGGCATAATACTTGGACACTTTTCTAAAGATGGAAAGTGGAGCGTAACATTAGACAGTAAAGCTGAAATCCATATTTATGATAATGCCAATCAGTCTGTCATATTCTCAGTACCCAAAGACAAAATAAAAACACCAGTCAAAGAAGTTTTATTGTCAGATGATAAGGAAATGCTCATCGTGGCAGGTGAAAACCTTATCTCAATTTGGTCTGTTCCAAAGCAAAAGTTGATAACGAACGTACCTTTTGCTGGGGTGAGTCCACTTGCTTCAATCTCTGCTTTAGCGCTTTCCCATAACAACCAGCGTTTGCTTGTTGCGATGGATGATGGCTCACTCAATATGGCGGATCTATTCACTAAGTTAAACAATCGTTTTATGCCACATACTCGACCGATAGAGCATTTGGCGTTTGACAATAGTGGCGACTATTTTGTTACAGGCGCGCAAGATGGGTTGGTTGCCCTTTGGCAATTTGCCTCACCAGAACCTTTATATGAGCATCAATTTAGTCATCGTGTTACCAGTTTAACAGTGAGTCATGATGGCAAGCACTTATTCGTCTCAGATGGGTTGAATGCGCAACATGTACTAGACTTTGAGTCTGGAAAGCAGCTCAGTGAGCTAAAGTATATGGCGCGTTTTAAGATGTTTAGAAAGGCCAAGTTTATTTCTGACTCAGGCTTACTTGCGACATCATCGTCAAAGTCTCACCTCTCCATCTGGCGCTATGAGAGCGGGGAAGAATTAGGTACTTGGTCTATTCATACTGAGAATGAGGGGGCAACGGTAGTCGATATGTATGTCCCAAACCCAGACACCTTAGTAACGCTAAATAGCGACGGTATGCTTGAGACGTGGGCGGTTAACGTACTTGCTAAAAAGTAAGGGAGTGAAATCACTCCCTTTAAACCTCAGATTAATTGCAGTTTGACAAGCAAAACTTGAAATTAGGCGCGTTGGAAGTCATAAACGCTACCAAGATTAAGTAGTTGGGTGAGTTCATCTAGTGCAGCATAGGACTCTTGCAGTAGGCTCGGATCAGCTAAATCCTGCTCTGTGACTTTATCGCGATAGTGTTTATTGACCCACGCGCTTAGTTGAATAAATTTGTCTTCACTCATCATCACTTCTGGATTTACCGCTTTTAGCTCATCTTCATTGAGTGCTACACGTAATCGCAAACATGCAGGTCCACCACCATTTTGCATACTTTGGCGTAAGTCAAAAAAGCGTACTTGCGAAATCGGATTTTTTGCACCGAGCATATATTCGATATACGCGGCAACGTTATCATTCTTCGCACATTCCTCCGGTGCAACCAGCATCATCTCGCCTGATGGCAAGGTGATCAATTGTGAGTTAAATAGGTAGCTTTTTACTGCGTCTTCAACACTCACTGCATGCGTCGGAACTTCTACAATATGTAAAGGTTTTTCGCCGATATACGCTTGTCTAATTTTAGTTAGACTGGTGGTCTGATCGATGAAGGCTTGATCATGGCAAAACAGCACATTCTCATTGCCCACTGCAATGACGTCATTATGGAACACGCCTTGATCAATCACATTTGGGTTTTGCTGGATAAAAATTGCTTGCTTATCATCTAATTGATGTAGTCTTGCAATCGCTTGGCTTGCTTCTAATGTTTGCCGAGCAGGATATTTAGTAGGACCCTTTATATCGCTGTTAAAGCCACTTGAACCGTACACAAATAATTGTAGACCTTTACTGCCATGACTATCGGCGAGGCGAGTGTGGTTTGCCGCACCTTCATCGCCAAAAAAAGGCTGCTCAGGCAAATGCTGGTGATGTGCAAAATATTGCGCATTGGCGAACATAGCACGAAGTAAATTCGTGGTGGTTTCGGGCTCTATTGAACGGTGGAATTTGCAGTTTAAATTAGCACTTGTGAAATGTACTTTACCATCGCTGGAATCAATAGAAGGCGATACAGTCGCCGCATTAGCCGTCCACATTGCAGAGGCAGAGTAACAAGCTCGAAGCAAAATAGGGTCGTGTTTATACGCTTTTTCAAGTACCTGTGCATCGGTGCCTGAAAAGCCAACGCGGCGTAGTGGGGTTAAACTCGGGCGTGCATGAGGTGCGAATACCCCTTGTTTTAGACCAATATCATGCATTGCTTTCATCTTTTCAAGACCTTGCAATGCCGCTTCTTTTGGATTAGAGACGCTGGTAGCGTTAGAAAGTGACGCGACATTACCATAAGATAATCCGGCATAATTATGTGTTGGCCCTACTAAGCCGTCGAAATTGACTTCATAAGTCATGAGTGCGGTTCCTGTTGCGAATAGTTATAGATAACTAGTATGAGGCGGTTTTGCTGGTTTTTAAAGTGACTTAGGTCAAATTTGGCGTTTGTACTTATTTAGCTTTAGCACGCAGTCATAGTAAAATAAACTAATTAGGGATTGGAATTAACCTATTACAACGCAATTCCTCAGTTTTACTAAATTCGATTGCATCCTAGTGAGTCTTCTGCGCGTAGTGGTGAACAGCTGAAAAACTATGACTGCAGCCTTAGTTTATTACCCTAGTTAAACCAGCTTTCATTGCAAATTTATCCCTCGTTGCCCACAATAGGGTTAAATTCCTTTTTATATCAAGGCAAACCATGGAAGTTGAACATCAGGAAATTGCCAATTTTTTAGTAGCTTACCCGCCGTTTTCGGATTTGCCTCAAGAGGCACTACATAAACTCGCAAGCCAAGTTGAAGTAGGTTACTACCGAGCGGGCAGCGGCATTTTGGAATATGGAGAGCAGATCACCTACCTGTATGTGATCCGATCTGGTGCTGTCGAGCTCTATCGGCGCTCAGGTGAGTTATACAATCGTATTTCCACAGGTGGGATCTTTGGCCAGCGTGGTTTATTGATGAATCGCAAAGTTCGTTTTGGCGCTCAAAGCCTTGAAGATACACTGGTGTACTGTATTCCTGTAGGCATTTTTGATGAGTATTGCGACGTTTATGAAGCGTTTGCTGATTATTTTGAAGCAGACGATAATGCTAGACTAAAAATCACGGTTTCTGAGCAAGCCGACAGCAACGATTTGACCACGGCCAAAGTGCGTAAACTATTGCTACGCGATGTGGTATACGTTGAACGCAACGCCACGGTACAGCAGGCAGCTCAAGTGATGGCAAAAGAGCATGTGTCATCACTACTTATCTACGATCCCGAGAAACCAGTTGTCGAAGATCCAGATGAAGATGATGGTCAGGTGGTTGGCCTTATCAGTGACAGAGATCTTCGCACAAAAGTAGTCGCTGAGGGGCTGAATTATCAAACTCCGGTCTCTGAGATTATGTCGACTGACCTTATTATTGTTGACTCTAATGCCTACGTCTTCGAAGCCATGATGCTGATGCTAAGAGACAATGTGCATCACTTGCCTGTTGTTCATAAGCGTAAACCGATAGGAGTGGTCGCGCTATCCGATATTTTGCGCTATGAGTCTCAAAGCAGCCTGTTGTTTGTTAGAGGGCTAATGGACCAGCAAAGTGTTGAAGACTTGAGCAGTTACGCCAAACAGCTTCCTGCAATTTTTACGCGTATGGTGAATGAAGACGCCAATTCACACATGATTGGTTCTGCGATGTCGATTATAGGTAAAACGTTTAAACACAAGTTACTCGAACTCGCGGAAGCAAAAGTAGGTCCACCACCAATTCCTTACTGCTTTATTGCCCTTGGCTCAATGGCTCGGGATGAACAATTAATTGTGACCGATCAGGATAATGCACTGATCTTGGATGACAGTTATCAACCCGCTGAGCATGGCCCTTACTTCGAAAAGTTGGCGAAGTTTGTGTGTGATGGTCTAGCCAATTGCGGCTATAAATATTGCGATGGTGGGATCATGGCAAGCAACCCAGCTTGGCGTCTAACTTATAGTCAATGGTTAGCACAATTTGAAGACTGGATAGAAAACCCCAGTCCTGAGGCTTTGCTTAATAGTTCGATTTTCTTTGATCTGGAAGGCGTATGGGGTGAAACAAAATGGGCTGAGAAACTCACTGCTTTTATCAGTAAAAAGGCCAAAAGCACCCCTAAATTTTTGGCTGCGATGGCACATAATGCGCTAAGAAGAACACCGCCTTTGGGCTTTTTTAATGGTTTTGTCCTTGAGCAAGACGGTGAGCACAGGCGTTCGATGAACATTAAACGCCGTGGCACAGCACCGCTTTCAGACTTGGTTCGAGTGCATGCCCTTGGTGTTGGCTCTAAAAAACAAAACTCCTTTGAACGATTAGAAGATATTGATGAGGCAAATATACTGCCAAAGGGCAAAGTGTTAGATCTGCAAGCTGCCCTTGAATACATCGCCATCATGCGTATTCGTCACCAAGCATGGCAAATTGAGCAGGGCGAAAAGCCTGATAACAGCTTGCCACCAGAAACACTCTCTGATTTTGAACAGCGTAATCTTAAAGAAGCTTTTGGCGTGTTAGATAAAGCACAGAGCTTTTTAAAGTTTCGCTATCAAAACAAATCCATGATGAAGTAGCGGTGTAATATGCAAGGCGAGATTATGTCATGGCCAAATCGCTTTCAGCATTTGGTAGAAACGTCGAAAGACCCGAGAATTCAAGCATTTTACCAGCAAGGCGTGGTAGATCCTTACCAGCAATTGAGTCAGTGTGAGTTTGTTGCCCTTGATTTTGAAACTACAGGACTCGACCCAAACACCGATGATATTGTGAGCGTTGGCGTCGTACCATTTGACTTACGACGGATCCGCTTGGCTCAAGCGAAGCATTGGTTAGTGAAGCCAACCAGTCCGCTGGCTGAGGAGTCTGTGGTACTGCACCGGATCACACACTCACAAGTTGAAAGCGCGCCAGATCTGCAAGATATTCTTGAGGAAGTGTTTGCTTCGCTGCATGGTAAAGTCATAGTGGTGCACTATCAGTTTGTCGAAAAGTCATTTTTCGATTCTGCGCTAAAAGCGAGATTGGGTGAGGGTATTGAGTTTCCAGTGATTGATACGATGGAAATTGAAAAGTCAGCGATAAACAACGCCAGAAACTGGCTTGATAAGCTCAAATGTAAACCTATACCTTCGGTACGCTTAGCTGACTGTAGAAAGCGCTATGGGCTTCCCTATTATCAGCCACATCATGCCTTGTCCGATGCGTTAGCAACGGCGGAGTTATTTCAAGCTCAAGCTCAATATTGTTTAGACCCATCAGACATGGTGAAACGCTGGTGGAGCTAATCCCAAATAACAAAAAGGCGGAGCATACAGCAAGCTCCGCCTGTAATGAGATTAACGACCGTTAGCTTTTAGGCTCAGTTCTAAGTCCGAGGATCAAACTTACACACATCAGTAGTAGTACAAAAGTAAACGGTAAACCTGTTGAAATAGCACCAGCTTGCAGTGCTTCAATTGCTTCTTTACCGCCGATCCACAGTAGTGCCGCCGCAATTGCACCCTCAATACTCGCCCAGAATATACGTTGTGGTACTGGAGCGTCTATTTTACCACCAGCGGTAATACTATCGATAACCAAAGAACCAGAATCCGACGAGGTAATAAAGAAAACCAGTACAAGTACAATCGCCGTGAACGAGAGTAAATCGCTCATAGGTAGGTTTTCAAACATTTGGAACATCGCCAGTGGCACTTCAGTCAAGCCATCAGTACCTAGAGCGCCAATGCCATTTTTTACCTGATCGATAGCAAGGCCACCATAGATTGACATCCAGATCACGGTTACCAATGTCGGGATTAATAATACTGCGGTAATAAACTCGCGTATGGTGCGACCCTCAGAAACGCGTGCGATAAACATACCGACAAACGGTGACCAAGAAATCCACCATGCCCAGTAAAATACGGTCCAACCTTGGAACCATGCTTCATCATCACGACCATGCGGATTACTTAGTGGAATGATATTTTCAACGTAGGCCATCAAAGTCGTCGGAATATTACCCATGGCAATCGCAAAACCTGCAATACCAACGAATACTAATAACACAAATGCAATTAACATATTAACGTTACTAAGTATCTTTACACCGCCATCAATACCGCGAACAACCGAAATAATCGCAAGGGCAGTAACGCCCACAATCACGGCAATTTCTAGACCTAGACCTGCTTCTATGCCAAATACATGTTGGATCCCAGCACCAGCTTGCTGTGCGCCCAGACCGAGTGATGTCGCAAGGCCAAACAAGGTAGCAAGAACGGCGAGAATATCGATGATATGGCCCGGCCAACCCCAAGCTCTGTCTCCTAAAATAGGATAAAAGATTGAGCGGATCGACAGTGGTAAGCCTTTATTGTAGGCAAAGAATGCTAAAGAAAGCGCGACTACGGCGTAAATAGCCCAAGGATGCAAACCCCAATGGTACATGGTCGCACCCATAGCAAGTTCAGCCGCTTCAGGTGTGTTTGCAGCAACATTTAACGGAGTTTTGTACCAGCCAGTGTAGTAGGCGACAGGTTCCGCTACCCCCCAAAACATCAGACCAATACCCATACCTGCTGCAAATAGCATCGCTAGCCATGACGCCCGAGTATAGCTTGGTTTGGCGTTTTCACCACCTAAACGAATTTTACCGTAAGGCGATAAAACGAGCACCAAACAAAATAGCACAAAGAAATTACCAGACCACATAAATAGGGCATCAAAGTTACCTATGATATCCCACTTTATGCCGTCTAAAGTGGTTTTAGCTGTGTTTGCATCAACTAATAATACGGCGATTAAAAACGCCAGTATTAATCCTGCACTTACACCAAATACAGGGTTATGTACGTCAAACCCCCACTTTTGAACATTGTCTTGTCCAACGGTGTAGTCTGTATTATCGATGCTGTACTTATCGTGGTGATTGCCCATGATATCCTCTTGTTGTTCTCATCGTGATACGACACCAAGCTGATATACTGAATTAATCGCTAGACAATGGTTGATAACAATTCGACATAAACTAACTATGCAACAAAGCAAAATGTAATCTCGCTATTAATGCTAATCATTAGCGGCTTAGAATGACTTTATCTGCCATACAATATGCTCGCCATAAGCCACAAAAATTACTTAGTCTAGTTTAGATTATTTAGCGTATTCATTCGATTTATGCATTTCAATCACACCAGCCGAATGACTATCTAAATATATGATGGGTTTATGTTAGTTACAGCGACAGTATACTGCCTCAATACTTGTAATTAAGATAAACCAACCGAACTGTTATGCTACTAAGCTATGGTATCAATATATTGTGTCAACTTGATATTCAGTCGATGCTTCAAAGCAGCAACTTTTTAGTTTTAAGTTGTACTGACAGGTGAATATTCAATGCCAACCAAAACTATCTCTACTAGTTTAGGGGGTGAGATTGAAAAGTAAATGGCTACTGAATTTTTTATTTAAAAATCATCACATTCATCAACTAGACATAAAGAGTGATGTAAAGTAAAGAGTTTTCCTTTGATGGCATGTGAAAAAAAACCCCTCTTGCGAGGGGTTTTGGGTAACTCAGCGCCTTTGGCACTGGGAATGAGGTCGGTACATTTGTAAGTTAGGGTGTGTCTTACGACGCCTCAAACTGCATTTCGGGGATCTCACCGTCGACGATAAGCTTGCCTGCAGTTTTGCTGATTATTTCATCAACACTAACACCCGGTGCGCGTTCTAGCAAATGGAATGCGCCGTCTTTTACTTCTAACACAGCTAAATCTGTTACGATTTTCTTTACACAATTTACGCCGGTCAGTGGCAATGTGCATGATTCAAGCAATTTAGAATCGCCGTGTTTGCTAGCATGGGTCATGGTCACTATGATGTTGCGTGCACCAGCAACTAAGTCCATTGCACCACCCATGCCTTTGATTAATTTTTTCGGGATCATCCAAGACGCGATATTGCCTTGTTGATCAACTTCAAAAGCACCTAGTACCGTCAAGTCTACATGACCACCACGGATCATGGCAAAGCTTTCCGCACTATTAAAAATTGCTGCACCTGTCGCTGCTGTCACGGTTTCTTTACCCGCGTTGATCATATCGGCATCAACTTGGTCTTCAGTTGGGTAGGGACCCATACCCAACAAGCCATTTTCCGATTGCAGCATCACTTCAATGCCTTGTGGTACGTAGTTAGCCACTAAGGTTGGAATACCTATGCCTAAGTTAACGTAGTAACCGTCTTCAAGCTCTTGCGCCACGCGCATCGCAATTTGTTCACGATTTAAACCCATGATTGCCTCCTATTTGCGCGTTGTGACACGTTCAATACGTTTTTCAAAGTCACCTTTGATCACGCGATTGACATAAATACCTGGGGTGTGGATTTGACTCGGCTCAAGTTCACCCGGTTCTACGATTTCTTCAACTTCCGCGACGGTGATTTTTCCGGCTGTCGCTGCCATTGGGTTAAAGTTCATTGCTGTGTGGCGGAACACCAAGTTGCCATAGCGATCTGCTTTCCAAGCCTTAACAATAGCAAACTCACCGGTAATTGATTCTTCCAAAATATATGGTCGGCCATCAAATTCTTTTACTTCTTTACCTTCAGCAATGGGAGTACCGTACCCTGTTGCCGTGTAAAAAGCTGGGATCCCAGCGCCACCAGCGCGCATCTTCTCTGCAAGCGTACCTTGTGGTGTTAATTCAACGTCAATAATGCCATCGAGTAGTTGCTGTTCAAACAGCGCATTTTCACCAACATAAGAGGCAATGATCTTCTTAATTTGACGATCTTTAAGCAAAATACCTAAACCAAAGTCGTCGACCCCACAGTTGTTTGAAACCACGGTAAGCTCTTTTGTTTGCAGGCGCTTAATTTCTGCAATTAAGCCTTCTGGAATACCACACAAACCAAAGCCACCTGCGATGATGGTATCGCCGTCTTTAAGACCCGCCATCGCATCGCTGTAGCTTGATACGACTTTATCGAAACCGGCCATAAGCCCACTCCTAATAATGTTATTGTTTTAAGATTGACAAGTTTGTTTGAGTGCTAACGACACTTTACTGCTTGGTGTCTTACCTAGCGCATCACAAATTGTCCATCCTGCTTTTGCTAGCCTTTCTAAATCAATTCCACACTCAATGCCAAGTCCTTGCAGCAAGTAAACTACATCCTCAGTGGCAACATTTCCTGACGCGCCTTTGGCGTAAGGGCAACCACCGAGACCTGCAACGGCGCTATCAACAGTTGCGATCCCCATTTGCAGGGCCGTGTGAATATTCGTTAATGCTTGTCCGTAGGTATCATGGAAATGCACCGCAAGCTTGTCAGCAGGGATATGTTGCAGTAACAAGGTGAGCAGCTGCTGGACTTTTTTAGGCGTACCAACACCTATGGTGTCGCCTAGGCTGATTTCATAACAACCAAGTGACAACAATTGTTTACATACCGCTAAAACTTGCTCTGGTTGTACTTCACCTTGATATGGGCAACCAACCACGCAGCTAACATAACCTCTTACTTTTATGTTGTTTTTTTGTGCAAGTTCAACAACGGGACGAAAGCGTTCAATACTTTGTTCAATCGTGCAGTTGATGTTTTTTTGCGTAAATGCCTCACTGGCGGCAGTAAAAATGGCAAATTCGTCGACCTGATTTTCTAGTGCAAGCTCTGCGCCTTTAAGGTTTGGCGTTAGGGCGCTTATTTCAACGCCTTCACTACGCTCAAAGCCTTGGATCACCGCTGCAGAATCGGCCATTTGTGGCACCCATTTGGGTGACACAAACGCGCCTGCTTCAATGTGCCTGAGACCAGCGTCTTTTAATGCGTTAACCAGCGAGATTTTAGCTTCTGTGGCAACACTGACCTCATTTTGTAAGCCGTCACGTGCGCCGACTTCTACAATTTTGACGTTAGCCGGATACTGAGACATTAGTCTTGCTCCTCAACAATCGCCAGCATATCGCCATGACTGACCAGTTCGCCTTCTGCAAAGCAGTATGAAGTTAGCGTGCCATCAAATGGTGCATTGAGCGTATATTCCATCTTCATGGCTTCGATTATCACCACGGCATCGCCTTTATTGACTTGAGTACCGACGGTTAACAAATGCTTAACCACGGTGCCGTTCAATGGCGCTGCCAGCGGTGCGGCTTCGTGCTCATGATCGCTAATGTAATGCTTTGACTTGAGTTCAACGGTATGTTGATACGGGCCATACATAATGGTGATCGCGGCTTCGGTCACAATGGCACTGGCATGTACCCGTGCACCATCAATCACCACTGTCAACTGGTGTCCATTTAATTCACATTCAACTTGGTGGATTTGCTCGTTAAACGAAACCTTCCAACCACCTTGAGATTGATAGGCGCAGGCGACATGATCTGCAAATGGTAAATCCACTTTCTCGGTTTGGTTAAGCCTAAAGCCTAAGTTTCCCCACACCGTGTTTTTACATGGTTGTTGGTGGCTAAGATAGGCCGCACTTGCTAATAACACCATTTTATCCAGCGGCGTATTCGATTGAGTTAATACCTCAGTTTGCGTGTCAATAAAGTGGGTATCAGGCGCACCAGCTGTGAAAGTAGGGTGGCCTGCTAAGTGATGTAAAAATGCAATATTGGATTTTAAACCACACAGATGTACTTGCTCTAAACTCGATTTTAGCTTTAGTAACGCTTGTTCACGATTTTTGCCATGAACAATAAGCTTGGCGATCATAGGATCGTAAAATGGGCTGATCTCATCGCCTTGCTGCACGCCAGTGTCAATTCTTACGCCATCTTTGGCTTCTGGAAAGCTAAGGTGTGAAAGTACACCTGAAAACGGCATGAAGTTTTCTTCAGGGTCTTCTGCGTAAATACGCGCTTCAAAGCTATGACCAGATAACGAAACCTGCTCCTGGGTCAGCGGTAGCTGTTCACCCGCAGCAACCATCAGTTGCCACTCGACTAAATCGAGATCAGTTACCATTTCTGTCACTGGGTGCTCTACTTGCAGGCGAGTATTCATCTCCATAAAGAAGAACTCATCGCCACATAATAAGAACTCTACTGTACCTGCGCCGCGATAGTTAATCGCTTGCGCACAGCGTACTGCCGCTTCACCCATAGCTTTGCGCATAGCATCACCCAAACCTGGCGCGGGCGCTTCTTCAATCACCTTTTGGTGACGACGCTGTAGTGAACAGTCTCTATCACCTAGGTAAACACAGTTACCGTGACTATCGGCAAAAACTTGTACTTCAACGTGACGAGGCTTATCAACAAAACGCTCAAGCAGTACTAAGTCATTGCCAAAACTCGCTGCCGCTTCACGTTTAGCACCATGTAGTGCCGACAAAAACTCGCTGCTTTCTCGTACCACGCGCATCCCTTTACCACCACCGCCGTAAGCGGCTTTGATAAGTACCGGAAAGCCGATTTTTTCTGCTTCTGCTTGCAAGAAATCATCTTCTTGTTTGTCGCCATAATACCCCGGGACTAAGGGCACATTAGCGTCATGCATGATTTCCTTGGCACGGGTCTTAGAACCCATCGCTTCAATAGAGCTTGCCAGCGGACCAATAAACGCAATGTTTGCCGCTTCACATGCTTTGGCGAATACTTCATTTTCAGACAAAAAACCATAACCAGGGTGGATGCAATCGACGCCCGCCGCTTTGGCGACTTCAAGAATTCGGTCCGCAACCAAATAAGACTCTTTACTTGGTGCCGGACCGATATGATAGGCTTCGTCAGCTGTTTTCACATGCATCGCATTGGCATCTGCATCAGAATAAACTGCCACTGTGGTTAGGCCCAATTTCTTTGCGGTGCGCATCACGCGGCAGGCAATTTCACCACGGTTCGCGACTAGAATTTTAGTTAGCATGTTGACTCCTATTCGCTTGCGGCGGTTTGCCAGCGTGGTGCTCGTTTATCGAAAAAGGCGCTAAGCCCTTCTTGGCCTTCGTCACTTACTCTAATTTCAGCGATACGCTTTGCGGTATGGGCGATCAACGCTTCATTTATTTCTTTACCAGCAACTTCGCTGATCAGTGCTTTGGCACTTTTCACAGCAGCAGGGCCATTGTTAAGCAAGGTCTCGAGAAAATCCGCTTCGCTTTTTGCTAAATCATCGCTCAATTCGTGAATTAAACCCATTTCTAGCGCCTTTTCACCATCGAATACTTCGGCTGTTAAAAAATAGCGTCGCGCTTGGCGTTCCCCAATGGCTTTAATGACATAAGGACTAATTACTGCCGGAATAAGACCAAGCTTGACTTCGCTTAAACAGAATTTAGAGTTGTGCTCTGCAATGGCGATATCGCAACAGGCGATTAATCCGAGTGCACCGCCAAAAGCTGCACCTTGCACCAAACACAGCGTTGGGTGAGGGCAAGTGGCCAGCACTTGCATTAATTTAGCAAGTTCTAAAGAATCAGCGACGTTTTCGTCATAGTCGTTGTCTGCCATGGATTTCATCCACGCCAGATCAGCCCCCGCTGAAAAGTGTTTACCTTCGGTTTTTAATACCAGCGCTCTGACATCGAGGCCGCTGGCATATTCGATATTCTTAATGAGTTCGGCAATCACCTCCGCATTGAAGGCATTATGTTTTTCTGGGCGACTTAGCTCTAAAATCGCCACTTTGCTTTTTGTTATATTTAAAGTGACAGGCATAAGTGCTCCTTACATTCTGAAGACGCCAAATTTAGACTCTTTTTGCGGCGCATTGCTCGCAGCCTCTAAGGCAAGACCAAGTACTGTGCGCGTATCCGCAGGGTCGATAACGCCATCGTCCCAAAGCCTTGCGCTGGCATAGTATGGGTGTCCTTGCTTTTCGTACTGCTCGATAATTGGCTTTTTAAATTCGCTCACTTCGGCATCGCTCATGCTAAGGCCTTTACGCGCTAAACCATCTTGTTTAACCTGCGTTAATACGCCTGCAGCTTGTTCACCACCCATTACGGAGATCCGTGCGTTTGGCCACATCCACATCATGGTTGGCTCGTACGCTCTACCACACATGCCATAGTTACCAGCACCATATGAGCCGCCAATCAATACTGTAAACTTAGGCACATCAGCACAGGAAACGGCAGTTACCATTTTCGCACCGTGCTTGGCGATACCTTCCGCTTCGTATTTTTGACCAACCATAAATCCAGTAATGTTCTGCAAAAATAGCAGCGGAATATTGCGCTGTGCACAGAGTTGAATAAAGTGTGCGCCTTTTTGCGCGGATTCAGAAAAGAGAATACCGTTGTTTGCTACGATCCCTACAGGGTGACCGTAAATTTCAGCAAAACCAGTCACGAGCGTTTCGCCGAAGTAGCGTTTAAATTCATCAAACTGAGAATCGTCCACGATACGGGCAATGACTTCGCGTACATCGAACGGTTTTTTCAGATCCGTACCGACAATGCCATACACCTCACTGATGTCATAACGTGGTGGTTTGGCATCTTGCAGGAACGGGCGAGTAGGGCGCTGATGGTTAAGGCGTGACACGCACTGTCTTGCGATAGAAAGCGCATGCTCGTCATTTTCTGCATAGTGATCGGCTACACCTGAGACTCTACAGTGAACATCTGCGCCGCCTAAGTCTTCTGCACTCACTTCTTCACCCGTGGCCGCTTTAACAAGCGGTGGCCCTGCCAAGAAAATGGTGCCTTGTTCTTTGACGATAATACTTTCATCGGCCATCGCTGGTACATACGCGCCACCGGCGGTGCATAACCCCATGACCACTGCGATTTGTGGGATCCCCTTTGCAGACATACGGGCTTGATTGTAGAAAATCCGACCAAAATGCAATTTGTCTGGGAACACCTCATCTTGTTCTGGCAAGTTTGCACCGCCAGAATCTACTAAATAAATACAAGGAAGATGGCAGCGCTCGGCGATTTCTTGTGCTCGTAGGTGCTTTTTTACGGTAATAGGGAAATAGGTTCCCCCTTTTACCGTCGCATCATTTGCCACAATCATGCATTCAACGCCTTTAACGCGTCCGATCCCGGCGACCACACCAGCACAAGGAATATCTTGCTCGTAAACGCCAAACGCGGCGAATTGGCCAATTTCTAAAAATGGCGAGCCCTCGTCGAGCAAGGTTTCAATTCGGTCACGTACAAATAATTTACCACGACTTTGGTGACGGGCAATAAGCGCTTCACCACCACCTTGGCTCAGTGTGGCGACTTTCTCTTTAAGATCAGCAACTAGCGATGCCATCGCATCGTTGTTTGCCTTGAACTGGGGATCATGCGGATTAACCGCAGAATTTAGTACCGTCATGTAGCACTCCTAGCGACTTTCGTTGAATAGCTCACGTCCGATAAGCATACGGCGGATCTCAGACGTACCAGCGCCAATTTCATACAGCTTGGCATCGCGAAGTAGTCGACCTGTAGGATATTCATTGATATAACCGTTTCCGCCTAGTAGCTGAATGGCATCAAGTGCAAGTTTGGTTGCAAGTTCTGCGGCATATAAAATCGCACCAGCAGCATCTTTACGAGTGGTTTCGCCACGGTCACAGGCTTTTGCCACGGTATAAACGTATGAGCGTGCTGCGTTCATTTGCGTGTACATGTCAGCAACTTTGCCCTGCACCAGCTGGAATTCACCGATGGATTGGTTAAATTGTTTACGCTCGTGAATATAAGGTACTACCACATCCATACAAGCCTGCATAATACCAAGCGGACCGCCTGCTAACACCACACGCTCGTAGTCAAGGCCACTCATGAGTACCTTAACGCCTTCGTTGTATTCGCCAAGGATGTTTTCTGCAGGTACTTCGCAGTTTTCGAATACCAGCTCACAGGTGTTTGAACCACGCATTCCAAGTTTGTCTAACTTTTGTGCCGTTGAAAAACCAGGGAAGCTTTTTTCGACGATAAAGGCTGTGATCCCGCGAGGGCCTGCATTGGTATCCGTTTTTGCGTAAATCACAAAAACGTCGGCATCTGGACCATTGGTGATCCACATTTTATTACCGTTAAGGATGAACTTGTCACCTTGCTTTTCAGCACGCAGTTTCATTGACACGACGTCAGAGCCAGCATTGGGCTCACTCATTGCTAGTGCACCGATGTGTTCACCGCTGATAAGTTTTGGTAGATATTTTTCTTTTTGGGCTTGGTTACCGTTACGGTTAATTTGGTTTACACATAGGTTTGAGTGTGCGCCGTAGCTTAAGCCAATTGATGCACTCGCACGGCTTATCTCTTCCATTGCGATAACGTGTTCAAGATAACCCATGTTTGAGCCGCCAAATTCTTCAGCGACGGTGATCCCAAGTAGGCCCATTTCGCCAAACTTTGGCCACATTTCATTTGGAAATGCATTTTCTTGATCTGTTTTTTCAGCAAGTGGGGCAATTTCACTGGTCGCAAAGCTATTGACATGATCACGGATCATGTCTGCTGTTTCGCCTAGTCCAAAGTTTAATTCTTTATATAAAGATACTGTGCTCATCGGTCTTCATCCTGTTGTGAGAGTTTATTTTTCGAGCTCGTGTAGGGTGTCGCGACAACGGCGCTCAGCCGTCACCAGTTCCATTAAGACAACTTTAATGTCGTCCATCTGTTGGCTTAAATCGGCTTTTTTCTCTTCAATGAGTTGCAACATGGTTTTAAGTTGCTTTTCGCTCGATTTGTCGGCGTCGTAAAGCTCAAATAGTCGGCCAGTTTCAGCAAGTGTAAAACCAAGACGTTTGCCGCGAAGGATCAGTTTTAATCGAACTTTGTCACGTTTTGAGTAAATACGCGTTTGTCCTTGGCGCCTAGGAGAAAGGAGTCCTTGGTCTTCGTAAAAACGAATACTGCGAGTAGTAATATCAAATTCTTTAGCTAACTCGCTGATTGAATAGGTAGGTTCATTAATTTCTTGCATTTTTATTTACACTTACAACATCACTGATTAGACCAATATAAGTGAAGTTTACGTAAAGGTAAAGTAAGAATAGCAGATCCTTCTTTAGTCTTATAAAAGGAATAATCTGTCCGTTCGAATTGTCATCAAATCTTCATTACAGCTAGAGAAAATAAGCCTTGGAAACAAATTTGTGCAAGTTAGCTTTACACTTTCACTGATCTCGTTTGGCTTGATTTTAGATTTACGTTGGCGTAAACGTAAATATTATGTATGCTCGAATACAGAGTTAATTTTTAACAAGCCAAGATTGGCTTGTAAACAGGAGTTTTGCAATGAGTAACGAAGCTGTTGTCATCGTCGCTGCTAAGCGTACACCAATGGGTGGCTTTATGGGAAGCCTATCTGACGCAACCGCGACAGACTTAGGTGCGACTGCAATTAAAGCAGTAATGAATGAAACAGGCCTTAGTGACGCGAGTATAGACGAAGTTATCATGGGTTGCGTACTACCCGCAGGCCTAGGTCAAGCGCCAGCGCGTCAAGCGATGCTACATGCGGGGCTTGCACGCTCGACGGGAGCAACCACTATTAACAAGGTGTGCGGCTCGGGTCTAAAAGCGGCGATGTTCGCGCATGATCTCATCCGCTCAGGTAGCATTAATTCTGCTATCGCTGGTGGCATGGAAAGCATGACTAACTCACCTTACTTTATTCCAAAAGCCCGTGGCGGAATGCGCATGGGTCATGGCGAAATCAAAGACCATATGATGGCTGATGGCTTAGAAGATGCTTATGACAATAAAGCGATGGGTTGTTTCGCACAAGCTACTGCTGATGAATATGGCATTACCCGTGAGCACATGGATGAATTTGCACTTGGCTCACTAAGTAAAGCAAACGCCGCAATCGAAAATGGCAGCTTTGGCAATGAAATTGCCCCTCATGTAATGAGTACGCGTAAGGGGGATGTTGAGGTTAATACTGACGAGCAACCTGGTAACGCGCGTCCAGACAAAATTCCATCACTTCGCCCAGCATTTAAAAAAGACGGCACTATCACTGCTGCTAACTCTTCGTCTATTTCTGATGGTGCAGCAGCGCTGATTTTAATGAGTGAATCAGAAGCGAAAAAGCACGGTTTGACACCACTTTGTAAGATTGTTGCCCATGCAACTCACTCACAAGCGCCTGCTGAATTTACCGTGGCACCAGTCGGTGCGATGAATAAGCTGCTTGAAAAAGCAGGTTGGTCGACAGCAGACGTTGACCTTTGGGAAATCAACGAAGCGTTTGCCATGGTGACTATGTTAGCTATCAACGAAATGCAGTTAGATAGCAACAAAGTCAACGTCAACGGTGGTGCTTGTGCACTAGGTCACCCAATCGGTGCAAGCGGTGCACGCATCTTAGTTACACTTATCCATGCACTAAAAAACCGCGGCTTATCAAAAGGCGTAGCGTCACTATGTATCGGTGGTGGTGAAGCTGTAGCGCTCGCGGTAGAAGTGTAAGTTACTGCAATTTATTTCGTTCAAGGGGCGCTGCGTTTTCCATAATTCTAATCATTCACGCAGCGCATAAACTCGTTTTATGGGGAGGAGTGCTTCATGCACCAAGTACCTTTATACATCAACGGTGAATTTTCACAGTCTCAGTCTGACAAATGGTTAGACGTTGTTAATCCGGCTAATCAAGAAGTGTTAGCAAAAGTACCTTGTGCTACTAACGAAGAAGTACAAGCTGCAATTCATTCAGCTCAAGAGGCATTTAAAACGTGGCGTAATGTTCCGGTAACTGAGCGTGCGCGAATTATGATGCGTTATGCAGCGCTTCTTAAAGAGCATCAAGAAGAAATCGCAACCATCATTTGCCATGAACTAGGCAAAACTTTTGAAGATGCGAAAGGTGATGTATGGCGTGGTATTGAAGTGGTTGAGCAAGCATGTAATGCCCCTTCAATGATGATGGGCGAGACGGTAGAAAACGTTGCCCGAAATATCGACACCTATTCATATACCCAACCGCTAGGCGTTTGTGCGGGTATTACGCCATTTAACTTCCCAGCGATGATCCCGCTGTGGATGTTCCCAATGGCAATTGTATGCGGTAACACCTTTGTACTTAAGCCATCAGAGCAAGATCCACTAACGCCAATGCGCTTGGTTGAATTGTTTGAAGAAGCCGGTGCGCCAAAAGGCGTACTACAGGTAGTACACGGTAGTAAGGATCAGGTTGACCAGATCCTTGAAGCGCCGGAAATTCGTGCGATTTCTTTCGTAGGTTCTTGTGGTGTTGGTCAGTACATTTACAGCAAAGGTACGCAAAATCTCAAACGCGTTCAAGCGTGTGTCGGTGCGAAAAACCACATGGTTATCATGCCAGATGCGAAAAAAGAACAAGTGATCAATAACCTGGTTGGCTCTTCGGTCGGCGCGGGTGGTCAGCGCTGTATGGGGATCTCAGTTGCCGTGTTTGTTGGGCAATCACAACAGTGGGTAGAGGAACTAAGAGACGCAATGGCGAAGGTTCGTCCTGGCGTTTGGGATGATCCTGAAGCTGCTTATGGTCCGCAAACGACGCCGCAGGCCAAAGCGCGCATTCTATCGCTGATTGACAGTGGTAAGCAGCAAGGCGCAACGTGTTTGCTAGACGGTTCTGATTTTACAGTTGAGGGTTATGAAAATGGTAATTGGGTAGGTCCAACCCTGTTTTCAAATGTCACAACTGAAATGGATATCTACAAAGAAGAAATCTTTGGCCCAGTCCTTTGCTGTGTATTTGTCGATAGTTTAGATGAAGCAATTACGCTTATTAATAACAACCCATACGGTAACGGTACCTCATTATTCACTGCAAGCGGTGGCGCAGCACGTAAGTTCCAGCGTGAAATCGAAGTGGGTCAGGTAGGCATTAATATTCCTATTCCTGTGCCATTGCCGTTCTTCTCATTTACTGGTTGGAAGAACTCATTCTACGGCGACCAACACACCTATGGTAAGCAAGGCGTGCGTTTCTATACAGAAACCAAAACGATTACCTCACGTTGGTTTGACGATGAGGCTGTCAGTGGTCCAAATATGAGTATCAACCTTAGATAACTCATATTGCATAGCGTGCTCTGCAGGGGGAGCACGCTATTTTTTACCAAAACGATAAGAATTACCGACACACATTCAGGGTGTCAGAACAGCAAGAGAGGTCTAGCGTGGACTTTAACCTAAACGAAGATCAACAAGCATTTGCCGATATGGCGCACCAATTTGCAATGAGCGAGCTTGCTCCACATGCAGCAAAATGGGATCAAGAACACATTTTTCCAAAAGACGTAATTCAAAAAGCAGGTGAGCTTGGTTTTTGCGGTCTATATACGCCAGAAGAGGCAGGTGGCCTGGGTTTATCTCGCCTTGACTCAAGTGTTATTTTTGAGCAACTTTCTATGGGTTGTACAGCAACAACCGCTATGTTGACTATTCATAACATGGCAACGTGGATGATAGCGAGCTTTGCAACGGAAGAAACCAAAGCAAAATATATGGATCAGTTAGTAACAGGTGAGCTACTGGCTTCTTACTGTCTAACAGAGCCAGGCTCTGGCTCTGATGCTGCATCGCTGAAAACAAAAGCAATAAAAGAAGGCGACGAGTACGTTTTGTCTGGCTCTAAGATGTTTATCTCAGGGGCAGGTGAAACCGACGTATTGGTGGTAATGGCAAGAACCGGTGAAGACGGTCCAAAAGGTATTTCGGCCTTTGTTGTACCTGCCGATGCTGACGGCGTTATTTATGGCAAAGCAGAAGAAAAAATGGGGTGGAACGCTCAACCTACGCGCCTTATCACGCTTGAAAATGTCCGTATCCCAGCTACCAACCTGCTAGGCCAAGAAGGCGAAGGCTTCAAATTTGCGATGCAAGGCCTTGATGGTGGTCGTATTAATATTGCAACTTGCTCGATAGGTACGGCCCAGCAGGCGCTCAATACCGCCAAGCAGTATATGCAAGAGCGTTCTCAGTTTGGTAAACCGTTAGCGGCGTTCCAAGCACTGCAATTTAAAATTGCAGATATGAATACAGAACTTGTGGCTGCACGCCAAATGGTTCGACTTGCAGCATTTAAGCTGGATAGCAACGACCCAGAAAAGACCACTTATTGCGCAATGGCCAAGCGTTTTGCCACTGATGTGGGCACTAAGGTGTGTGATGATGCACTGCAAATTCATGGCGGTTATGGGTATATCAAAGAATATCCACTTGAACGTCATTTACGTGACGTACGTGTTCATCAGATCCTTGAAGGTACAAACGAAATCATGCGTGTAATTATTGCACGTCGGATCTTAGCTGAAGGCGCGGCAAGCGTCCTATAAGGAGAGTATCATGACTGCACAATTAAAACTCGAAAAACAAGGCCATACTGCCGTTGTTACTATGTCAAATCCACCTGCGAATACGTGGACAAAAGACACACTAATTGCACTTAAAGATCTAGTTATCGAATTGAACGCAGATAAAGAAATCTATTCGTTAGTGATCACTGGCGAAGGTGAAAAGTTCTTTTCAGCAGGTGCGGATCTAAACGTATTTGCCGACGGTGACAAAGGAGTCGCTGCGGATATGTCTCGAGTATTTGGCGAAGCGTTTGAAACACTCAGCGACTTTAGAGGCGTATCTATTGCTGCTATCAATGGTTTTGCAATGGGTGGCGGTTTAGAAGTAGCACTAGCATGCGATATCCGCATCGCCGAAGCTCAAGCACAAATGGCACTCCCTGAGGCGAAAGTAGGGTTGTTACCTTGTGCTGGCGGCACACAAAACTTGTCGTGGCTTGTAGGCGAAGGCTGGGCAAAACGCATGATTTTATGCGGTGAGCGCTTAAAAGCTGATAAAGCACAGCAAATTGGCTTAGTTGAAGAAGTGGTCGAGCAGGGTAAAGCACTGGAAGCTGCGCTTGAACTTGCTAAGAAAGTAGAAGATCAAAGTCCAGTTGCGGTCACGGCTTGTAAGGCTCTAATTCAAAAAGGCCGCACTGGCACAATCAATAGCGCATTGCCGCTTGAACGCGAACTTTTCGTAACACTATTCGATACGCAAGATCAAAAAGAAGGCGTAAACGCGTTTTTAGAGAAGCGCAAAGCGAATTGGGTAAATGGCTAATGATTGAATTTGAGCTAATAAATCACGAAGAGGCGCCGGTTATATTTGAACAGGCAACGTGCCATAACGGGATGAAAATAGCGCTGGCGACATTAAATGCGCCAAAAGCGTTAAATGCCTTAAACCTCGATATGATCCGTTTGCTCGCGCCACAACTAGACGCTTGGGCAAACGACCCGCAAATAGCAATGGTTATGCTAAAAGGTGCTGGAGAGAAGGCGTTTTGTGCCGGCGGCGATGTCGTGAGTTTATATCGCGAAATGTCGTCTGATACGAGTAACGCATTAATCGAAACCTTTTTCAGTGAAGAGTACCGGTTAGATTATCAAATCCATAACTATGATAAGCCAATCCTACTATGGGGTAATGGCATCATCATGGGGGGCGGACTGGGCTTAACGGCTGGCGCAAGCCATAAAGTGATGACCGAAACGTCGCGCATCGCGATGCCGGAAATCACCATTGGCTTATACCCTGATGTGGGAGGGAGCTATTTCCTCAATAAGATGCCAAAAGGCGTTGGACTATTCTTGGGTCTCACCGCTGCAAACATTAACGCTGCGGATGCCAAGCTGGTTGGGCTCGCCGATCATTTTATGGACTCAGAAAAACTGAGCTTACTGTTACAAAACCTAGTTGAAGTGAACTGGGGCAAAACCAATGTATTAAATCATGAAAAACTTACTCAGTTGCTGTTGTCACTAGATGAAGCGTCTCATGCACCGCCAAAAAGCGAAATTAAACCGCTTATCAAGGTATTCGAAGCGCTCGATGAGAAAGATACTTTATCAGAGCAGGTTGAGTTTATTTTGGCGTTGGATAGCACTGACAACAAATGGCTAAGCAAGGCACAGGCTGCATTAAAGCATGGTTCACCATTAAGTGCTGCATTGGTTAAAGCGCAGCTCACTAGAAGTGCAGGCAAAACACTAAGAGACTGTTTTAAGCAGGAATTAGGAATGTCGGTAACGGCTGGCGAGTTTGGTGAGTTTCAAGAGGGTGTACGTGCGTTGCTTATCGATAAAGATGGCAAGCCCAATTGGCGATTTAAATCTGTCGCCGAGGTTACAGACGATGCAATAGAGCGCTTTTTTGCACCTCGCTGGGATGAAAACGATCACCCATTGCGTGACTTATAAGGAGTGACTTAAATGGCACAAGTAGGATTTATCGGCTTAGGTAATATGGGTGGTCCAATGGCCATTAACCTATTAAAGGCTGGCCACCAAGTATGTGTATTCGATTTGAACCCAGAGGCCGTTGCGACGCTTGAAGCAAGTGGCGCGACGAAGGCGACGGTTGTGAGCGATGTATGTCGCGAAGCTGATTATGTGATCAGTATGCTGCCTGCAGGCAAACATGTTCGAGCAGTGTATACCGGTGATGACGGATTAATTAATTACCTTAGCAAAAACACACAAGTAATTGATTGCTCGACCATTGATGCTGGATCTGCTCAGTTTGTTGGCAACAAGTTGGCAGAATCGGGTATTTCATTTGTCGATGCGCCAGTGTCTGGCGGTGTGGCAGGTGCAGCGGCCGGTACCTTAACTTTTATTGTCGGTGGTAATAAAGCGGACTTTGAACGTACGCATGTGGTACTGACCAATATGGGTAAGAATATCTTCCATGCTGGAGATATTGGTGCCGGACAAGTCGCTAAGATATGTAACAATATGCTGTTATCAATACTAATGGCGGGCACAAGTGAAGCGCTGCAAATGGGTGTAGATCATGGCTTAGATCCTAAGGTATTGAGCGAAATTATGCTAAACAGCTCTGGTCGTAACTGGACGCTAGAGCTATACAACCCATGTCCTGATGTACTAGAAAATGTGCCTTCTTCGAACGGTTATAAGCCGGGCTTTATGGTTGATTTAATGGCTAAAGATCTTGGCCTTGCGATGCAATCTGCGCAGCAAACGAATTCTGCGACGCCCATGGGGGCGCTAGCGAAGAATCTGTATAACTTGATGCAAAATCAAGGCAAAGGCAGTGAAGACTTTAGTGCGATTTTTAAGCTTTATTCAGAGAAATAGGACACTATGGATATTAACAATAAAACAGTTGTGATCACTGGTGGTGCGCAAGGCTTAGGTCTTGCTATGGCGACTGAAATGGCAAAGCATGGGGCAAAACTTGCCCTGATTGATATGCAAGAAGAGGTTTTGGCAGAAGCAAAGCACGAACTTGCTCAATTCGGCACACAAGTTAACACGTATGTGGCTAATGTTAGTCAAGAATCAGACGTGGAAAATGTGTTTAATACCATCGTAAATGACTTCGGCGATATTTCGGTATTAATAAATAATGCGGGTATTTTGCGTGACGGTTTGCTACTTAAAGCAAAAGATGGGCAAGTCATCGACAAAATGTCGCTTTCGCAATTTCAATCCGTTATTGATGTCAACCTCACGGGTGTTTTCCTGTGCGGTCGCGAAGCTGCTGTCAAAATGGTAGAAGCGGGTAATGGTGGCGTGATCATTAATATGTCGAGCGTTGCACGCGCTGGTAATATGGGACAAACCAATTATTCAGCGGCAAAGTCTGGAGTCGTTGCGATGACTACCAGTTGGGCTAAAGAATTAGGTCGTTTTGGTATTCGCGTGGGCGCAATTGCGCCAGGTGTGATCCGTACAAAAATGACCGATGCAATGAAGCCTGAAGCCAAAGAGCGCCTAGTGAAAATGAAGCCAGTAGGGCGTCTTGGCGAAGCGCAAGAAATTGCCCATACTGCAAAATATATCATTGAAAACGATTTCTTTACGGGACGTGTCGTTGAGATTGACGGCGGCATTCGCTTGTAATGAAAAAATAGGCTTGGTTTTACAACTTGTAGTCCAAGTTCCTACTTGAGTGTGTGAAGCGGCAATGCAAATTGCCGCTTTTTTATTTGAAAGACATTAAATTAGTTAGGAGAAGTGCTTGAAGTTATCTGGAATACATCACGTCGCTGTTATTTGTTCTGACTACCAAAGATCAAAAGTGTTTTATACCGAAGTACTTGGTTTGCACGTACTCAGGGAGAACTATCGAAAAGATAGAGCGTCCTATAAATTAGATCTTGCGCTGCCTGATGGGAGCCAGGTTGAGTTGTTTTCGTTTCCAAATCCTCCCAAGCGACCCTCACATCCAGAGGCGCAAGGGCTGAGGCATTTAGCATTTAGTGTATCAGATATTGATGCTTGTATTGCACACCTTGTGCAGTATCAAGTTGCTGTAGAGCCTGTTCGAATAGATGAATATACAGGCAAACGGTTTACCTTTTTCAGCGATCCTGATGGTTTGCCGCTGGAGCTTTATGAGCAATGTTAGTTAACTACTCTAAAAGGGTTAAATTATGTATGAGATGTTAGTGGCGATGGAAATTCATAACAGCGAGCGATATGCCAAATATCGTGAAGCGATGAAGCCAATTTTAAGACAATATGGTGGTGGATTTAGTAACGATTTTCATATCGCAGAAACCTTGCTAACAGAGGGACAGTGTCAAGCTAATCGACTTTTTACCATATATTTTCCTGATCAAGCTTCAATGGAGTCCTTCTTCAGTGATGCTGAATATGTAGAGGTAAAAGCGCGATACTTTGAAGATAGCGTCAGCGGGTTTGATATTTTGGCGAGCTACACTAGATAAAGCTCAAATAAGGAGCAAAATTGGGTAAAGTTTATTCTAATTGAGTCGATAAGTAACAAAGCGCCAGAGCTAGCCGATTTTTGTAACAAGGATTTAGGTTATGAATATAAAGCCACATTTTCACACCAACCACGGCAGTGTTGGTGCTCCATCTTCGTCGAAAGAAATGCAAGACGCACTCAAAACGCTCGCAAAAGATAGACCTGATGAAGAGATATCCCAACTTCCAGATGTGAATAGTGAGTTCACAATTGATTTTTCCTACACCGAATCACCTGTCTCATATGATAGAGACTTTATGCGTAATTTTGAATTCAGAATGTTAGGCATGAAAAGTTACGGTATTCACCGAGAACACATAGGGACGGATGAAAATGGTCGTATCTATAAGGATACTTACGGTGAGTTTGAAGGCCGAGAAAAAATTGATGAATTTTTAGCAATCTTTGACCGTTTGAATGAAGAACAACAGATTAAATTTGCACACTTCAAGCCCACAGAATCGCTTCTAGACGTGGCTAACAGATTAACTGATGAAGAGCTTGGTCAGCTCACCGATTTTATCGTTCAGTCACTTAGTGTTAACAGCTTTGGTCAAAGGGGTGAAGACTACTCAGAAAAGTTGATTGATAAACTGAGCAGTATGTCTGATGACTTATTAAAAGATACCGTAAAAACCATGTCTAGCTTAATGGAACAGGCTGAAAATAAAGTTTTTTCCGATCCAGCGTTGCCCGCTTATTTATTGGATGAAGACGGTAGAGCAGACATGGACTTAACTGTGCGAGAGGCAGATCTTTTCGACCAATTTAATGCATATGGAGACATGAACAACCAGTTATTAAATGACTATGCAAAATTTGTCATTGATAACAAATTCTCAGACGGTGATCTTTTAGACCTGAACACGCATATAGCAAATTCTGATTTTGATACGAGTCGTGGCATGCTAGATATGGCAACCTTGGTTAAGGCAAATGACCGAACCACTTTTATAGAAATGTTAAACGAAGTGGATACGCGGGAGCCGAATAACCTGTTCGCAAGATTGAGCAAACTCAATTACGAAAATGAGAACACAGAATACTTTAGAACTGACAATCGAGAATACGTTAAATTTAAAGGTGCACCAGCTGACGATAACGAAAAAAGTAGGTTATACAATCAGCTGATAAAAGCCTATGAAAATCAGGGGCTCGGTTGGATGAATGACGTAATGGAGCAGTCAGAAGGTATGCCAGTGCGAGCTGAACTCAATATGTGGCTATCTATTTTAGAAGATGTTGAAGAAAACCCCGGTGCGTTTAAACGCTCAGATTCTGTCGAAACTTGGATGGAGCGCAATTTAGCTGGAATTGTAAATGACTACTATCAAGGCATAAAAGAAAAGGTATTTGCGCATAATGAGGAACTAGATAACTTTCTCAATATGTCTATGCTTGAAAGAATTGAACTCGATACAACTGAACTTGACGAACAAACTCCTATAGCTGAATAGAGAAAGATCTATTACATCCCAAATATTGTTCTACACTTAATTAAGAACGAAACAAGCTAGTTAATTCAAAGGCTTGTTTCGAGTTGAGTCTTGACTATATAACGCAGCAACTTTGTTAAGGGAGGGTTTAATGCGCGGCGTGATATTTAGAGGTTTAGAAGAATTAGTTGTAGAAGCGATTGGCATGCAAGCTTGGGATGAGTTACTCGAAGCACATGCACCTGAGGGAAGGGTTTATGTTTCCCCTACATCCTACCCAGATGCAGAGTTATTTGCGTTAGCGCAAGGCGTTGCTGACAAATTGAATAAGCCATTGACAGATGTATTGGCCATTTTCGGACAGTCGTTATTTGGATTTTTAGCGGAAAAGCACAAAGGTATTTCATCAAAATTTACGTCGTTTGAAGAATTGGTTTTATCTATCGATAGCGTGATACACATGGAGGTAAAAAAGCTTTACGATGAACCGAATCTCCCCTCAATTGCGGCGATAGTGAAAGATGACAAAACTATCGTATTAGAGTATTGCTCGAATCGTAAATTGTGTTTTTGTGCGGAAGGGCTTCTTTATGGTGCCGCCCAATTTTACAGTCGCAAACTAAAAATTGAACATCCACAGTGCATGCACAGCGGCGCTAAACATTGCGTACTCATTCTTCATTTGGATTAATTCGATGTCTGAATATAACGACTATAAAAAGGCGTATCTAAGAGAGCGTCGTGCACGTGATGAAGTCGAGTCATTACTTGAAGAGAAAACGCGAGCGTTATATCTAGCCAATCAAACACTTGAACGTCAATTAGCGCAACTTAAGAATCAACAAGCCGTATTAATAAACAACGAACGTATGGCGACGTTAGGGACACTATCAGCAGGCGTTGCGCATGAATTAAATAACCCGTTGGCATATGTGGCAGGTAACCTAGAGTCACTTAATTACTATATCTCGCCCATATTACAGTTGCTTGAGACAGTAAAATTACTTGAGCAAAATGAATTGAGAGGAGATCAATTGGAAGCTCGCCTTATTGATATATATTTAAGGCAACGTATTGACGAAATTACGAATGATTTGCCAGATCTCGTTCACGATACGCTGCACGGCTGCGAGCGAATTAAAACCATAGTAAACGATTTAATGAATTTCTCCCGCTCCAATAATGATAGTCTCGGTAGGGCGTCTCTAAAGTCTATTGTTGAAGACACGCTTCGCTTACTCCATGGTCAACTTAAGGGATACGAGCTGACCGTCGCGGTCGAAGATGTGCCAACTATCTATTGCAAGGAGGGAGCGCTAAAACAAGCGATCATCAATCTTTTGGTGAATGCTAAATATGCGGTAGACATGAGCCATAAATCGCATAAATCAATAGAAGTGTTACTCGCACCGGGTAACGATCAAGATATTATCTTAAGTGTTAGCGACAACGGAATTGGAATTGATGCTGATGTGCTTCCTAGATTGTTCGATCCTTTTTTTACGACTAAGCCTGTCGGTGAAGGTACGGGCATGGGACTTGCCATTACTCATGCGATTGTAAAAGAGCACAAAGGGAAAATTGATGTTCAGAGCCAAGAAGGAGTGGGTAGTCAGTTTACTATTTCCTTTCCTCTGGAACAGTGAAAAGCTTGCGCCTGTCCCTATTTTATAATACGTTAATCGACTAAATCAGATATATCTCAGTGATTTTCATCTGAGGTTTCGAGCCTCATCTTTTAATACTCAAACGTAATAGGGAAATTATGACGGTTGAAATGAAAGTACCCGTGTTGCCTGAGTTAATAGATACTGCAAAAATTGCAACACTCTATGTAGCCGAAGGACATCAAGTTGCAAAAAATCAAGTCTTATGTGATATCGAAACGAGTAAGGTCGTATTGGAGCTACGAGCGCCAGAAGCCAGCCGTATCGGTAAAATCGTGGTGAACGAAGGCGATGTTTTGAAAGCCGATGCGCTTATTATGTCAATCACTCCAGATCCAGAATTAAACCACTTAGTTGCACTTGAACCGAAGAGAGTTCATCGGCTGCTCAGTAATGAAGGCATCACAACTGACCATAAGTTGAAAGGAAAAGGTAATATTGACGTGCAGATCGATGTATTACCCGATTTTGTCGATAGCGCAACGATTATTGAAATCTATGTCAAAGAAGGAGATAAGGTTGCTTGTGGCGATAGGCTTTGCGATGTTTATACTGACAAGGTCATCCTCGAAGTTTGTGCTCCCAATGATGGCGTAGTGTGCGATTTTATCAAAAAGCTTGAGCAAGCAGTCGTTGCAGGTGAAACGATCGTCACTTTGTATCACCCCGAGTATATTGGGCCTGAGACTACACTTCCTGAATCGAAAGAAGATAATATTGATGCCTTAATAGCTCAAGTATTGTTAGATCCAGCTTTGGATAATGAACCTTCTACGCTGGTCGAGTTCAATAGGCCTTCTCATCAGGCTACATGCGATAATTTAGAAGCGCATAAAGACATAGCGGCAGTTGAAGCAATCGATAGCACGGTTATTGACACACAGCTTAAAAATGAATCTCCCCCTCTTAGTACTCAAACTGGCGATAGCTATGTTGATTTAACAAATGACCATGTTAGTTCAGCTTCAACGCCTTTACGAGCAGAGTCTACAGTTATTGAGCGCATAGGGGAGGGTAACAACAGCGGAGTCGGAGGGGCAAGCTCTGGCAAAGTGTTTACGTTTGCAGCCAGTGTAATCGTTATTGCGCTGGCGGGTTATTTTTTGCTGATATAGCTTCGCGCTTGTAGCATCTGCAAAGAAGTTAACCAGCTATTTTACTCAAAAAGGAGATTTTTAATGAGTTATAATGTCATTGTATATCAAGTCGATGCAGAAAAAGTAAAAGCGGTGTGGGGAAGTAAAGATCAGCAATTTTTGCAACGATTTTTATCCAAATACCGAGATGAAATCGCAGGACAAGAAGACGAGCTGGATGTTAAGGGATATGCCGCTTGCATAGCGAATATTATAAATGGAACGAGTACGGATGAGGACGACGAAGACAACTTTATTTACGGTTATCTATATGAAATGCTGTGCCAAGAATTTGGTGAGATGGTTCGCCATGATGACTTTCTAGACATAATGGAAGATGTGACGCCATCTAATCATAAAGCATTTATTCCTATCCCCAGAAATGATGATTGGCCTGAATTCTACAGTGTCCCTTTTGAAGAATTAGAGTTGGGTCGACAGGTTTTTCTTGGTAGTGACGAACCATATACTAAGGAAACTTCCTATATAGAAACGGTGAACTTCATTTTCGATACAGCAGTTCAAAACCACAAAGCTTTGGTTTTCTTTGGTTATTGATTTGAGGTTTCAATCTACCGATTAAAATTTTTGACAATAAATACGGCGCTGTTTGGTGCAGCGTTAATTGCCTCTACATGAAAAGACGATAAGTAACAATAATCTAGCCATAGTCAGTATTCCTTGAGTTTAAGTAATCATGTTGATATGGCTAGAATAGAGAAAGAAACTTTCTCGAAACTTACAGTTCAGTAATTAATCATATAAACTCAAAATTCCTTCGTTCGTATTGCCGTTATGACTGCAAAAGCTTAGTATCAGGTAACTTCGCAAGCGTTTGAGTGCTTGGTGTATAAGAATCAAAACCGATTTGCTGAATAATTTGCTTTGAAACACACCGCGTAAATAACGATAAAGTAAAATGCTATTCGGTAATCTAAAAAGAATAAAAGGGTGAACAATGAGTGAAGAACAAAACCAACCGCAGCAAGAGACGTTGACACCAGAACAACAGCAGCAAAGATCAATACAATGGCAGCGTAGCTGCGTACAAGCTGCACAAAAACACCTCGCGGATAAAGGAGTGCTACCGCAAAGTATAATTGAAAAAGAATGTCGTTATATTGAGCCATTGGTTGCGCTTTGGAAAATCAAAGGTCAAAACGGCAAAAAGTATTGGGTGATCACAGGTAATCTACCGACGGATCATATTGAGGCTTCCGCTGCAGCGACAGCACGTGAAGCACTACGCTATTTTTCATTCCATTGGCAAATGAAAGCAGAAGAAATTATGTCTGCAAAGCCAGTAGAAAAAACACAAGCCCAGTTTGCTAATCTACTAGTAAACCGAGCTCACGGTCTATATGACCTTTTCGCTAAAGATGAACTTTGGGCTAATGAAGCATCGTAAACGGTTCCATCTTGAGTGATTGAATAGGGCATTTCAAGCGCTGTCTTGGAATGCCAGCTTCCATAAATACGTGCCCATGCGTGGAAAACCCCGACTGTAAAAATTCGGGCACTTCATCCAAAATGCATTGGATAAAAACATCTTCAAAGCCTTTGTCTTTTGCCAAGTCAACAAGTCCCCCGATCAACGAAGCATAAGCATCTCGATTACGGTGAGATTTGAATATGGCAATGCGGCTTAATAACCCGTCTTCGCATAGTCTCCCTGTGCCAACTGGCCCATCGAATTCGTCAATAATGATTAAGTGCTCAGCAGTGATATCCTGCTGATCAAATTCGACTTCTTTAGGAATATGAAGTTCATACACAAATACGCGCTCGCGTATTGCTTTGAGCTCCAATTTTTTGGTTTGCCAAGTTACTCTACTGATCCTATAACTCATACTGCCCCCATCTACAGATTGCACCTGCATTCCCTGTTTAGCGACAAGCTAGAGCTTGCGAAAACCTTGAAGATAAAGGATTTCGCGGCATATTGTTATTTTTGTGAACGCGGCTATCTTGTTCTAACAGGCTCTACTCCCAGCCCTCATCGAAGTCAGCATCGGCTGGATCGCTGTCTTCAACGAAGTAGGTCCCATCATTAATCAGTTTAGTTAACGTTTGTTTAAATTCCAAACTATTTAATGCAGGAATTATTGCATTAAACTCAAACACAACATGATCGCTTAGCTGCTTTACGGCATCTAAACAATGATGGTCTAATTCATAGTTTTCACCATTAACACTGAACAAAATATGATCGTCACAGATTTGGTAAATAGCACGTACTCCACCAGCGCGATAAACCAATGGGTTATCTTTGGCGATCTCGAGAAGCTCCTGAGGATCAATTATGGGTTCTAATGGCGCGAGATCCATCTCATGTTTTGGTTCGCTGAGTGTCTTTCCAAGCCATTGACTGTATAGTGCCTTATCTTCAAGTAAAGCATTGAGCAGAGACTTTATCTGTTGTTGGTCGCTGCAGGTGACTTCGCCAATAGACGCTCTGAGTTGTAATTCTGGATCGCTAAAACGGCGTTTGCCAGCTTCCATATCAATTACGTGATCAGCAAAGCTTGAAAGTAAGTCTTTTTGATCAGGCGCTCTAAAGCCAACTGAGTAGTTTAAAGCATTCTCAACTGCATAACCTTCGTGAGGACAAGCTGGCGGAATATATAAGATATCACCCGGTTCAAGAACTGCATCAATGACCGCTTCGAATTGCTCTACTTGTAATAGACTCTTGTTGCGCGCAAATTGCTTTAGGCTGTTGTCCCGTTCGCCAACTCGCCAATGACGTTTACCTTGTCCTTGAATTATAAAAACATCATATTGATCTAAGTGCGGACCAACGCCACCACCAGGAGTCGAAAAGCTAATCATCAAATCGTCTATGCGCCAATTTGGTATAAATCTAAACGCTTCTATTAATTGTGCGGCTTGTGGGTGCCAGTGATCAACGGCTTGGACCAATAGGGTGCTGTTGCTATCGGTGAGTAAATCAAATTGTTCAAAAGGGCCGTGATGGGCTTCCCAGTTATTATTGTGATTAGTGACAATTCGAGATTCTATGCATTCTTCAGTTGCAAGGCCGGCAAGTTCTTCTGGCTCAATTGGGTCTTCAAAGTCTCGGAATCCTTGTTTGATGAGTAATGGCTTCTTTTGCCAATACTGGGCAAGAAATTGTTCGAAGGTAAGGTCATTAATTTGCAGTTGATACATAGGGAAATTCCAGTAATAAAAAAGCGAAAGAGTGCACTCTTTCGCTTATTCTATACCAAGTAGTAAAAAGCTGGTGTCGCTTTATACTTAGTTTAGTTCGTCAATGAACGCTTCAGCACGACCGATATAGTTTGCTGGCGTCATTTCTTTCATTTGTGCTTTTACTTCATTTGGCAAGTCTAGGTTATCGATGAAGTCAGCCATGATTTCTTTGTTTACGCGTTTACCACGAGTAAGATCTTTTAGCTTTTCATATGGCTTTTCGATACCGTACTTACGCATTACCGTTTGGATTGGCTCTGCAAGTAGTTCCCAGTTATCATCAAGCTCAGCAAGCAAACGATCAGCATTGACTTCTAACTTGCTAACGCCTTTTAGCGTTGCTTGATACGCGATAAGCGCATAACCCATACCAACACCTAAGTTACGTAAAACCGTTGAGTCGGTTAGGTCACGTTGCCAGCGTGAAACAGGTAGTTTTTGTGCAAGATGCGCAAAGATAGCGTTAGCAATGCCAAGGTTACCTTCAGAGTTTTCAAAGTCGATAGGGTTAACTTTGTGAGGCATTGTTGAAGAACCAATCTCACCAGCAATGGTTTTTTGCTTGAAGTGGTTTAGCGCGATATAACCCCAAACGTCACGGTCAAAGTCAATTAAGATAGTATTGAAGCGTGCAATCGCATCGAATAGCTCAGCGATATAGTCATGCGGTTCGATTTGTGTTGTGAACGGGTTCCAAGTCAAACCTAGGCTCGATACAAAACGTTCACTGTGTGCATGCCAATCGTAATCAGGGTAAGCGCTTAGGTGAGCATTATAGTTGCCAACGGCACCATTGATTTTACCAAGCATTTGTACGTTAGCGATTTGCTGGCGTTGACGTTGCAGACGAACATACACGTTTGCAAACTCTTTACCCATGGTTGATGGTGAAGCAGGTTGGCCGTGTGTACGAGTCATCATTGGAATTGACTTATACTCAACCGCTTTGTCTTTGATTGCGCTCAGTAGCTCATCACAGTATGGCAGTAATACCGTGTCACGCGCTTCAGTTAGCATTAGGCCATGAGAAAGGTTGTTGATGTCCTCAGAGGTACATGCAAAATGAATAAATTCATTGACGGCATTTAGCTCGGCATTGTCAGCTACTTTTTCTTTAAGAAGGTATTCTACAGCTTTAACGTCGTGGTTAGTGGTGCGCTCAATCTCTTTTACGCGTGCTGCGTCTGCTTCGCTGAAGTTTTCAACGATGCTATCAAGAAGTGCGTTGGCTTCATCGCTGAAAGCAGGTACTTCTTTAATGGCGTCGCTGCTCGCTAGCGCTTGTAGCCAACGAACTTCTACGATGACGCGGTATTTGATCAAGCCAAATTCACTGAAGATGCTTCTCAGTTCTTTGGTCTTGCTACCATAGCGACCATCCACAGGAGAGATAGCGGTTAACGCTGAAAGCTCCATAATAACTCCTAACTATTTGTTTTTGAACGATACTTAGATAGTGGTATTAGAACCACTACGAATTTTATACCAACTTGATTAATTAAGTGGTCTACTTTGAGGCGATAAAATCTAGTCGATAACACCGCTTCCGCATCCTGCTCACGCCAAGGTACCTACATCCATATAGGCAAGGCGAAAATTTTGCTATTTAGTTGTTCTAAATAAGAAATTCTTAGCCCTGTTAGCGTCAGATTTGCTCCTTCAAATTGAGCAAGTATTAAGACAAATTGGTATTACATATAACTTTTTGCAGCAGTAATGATTTTCTTTTTCGCAAAAAAGAAATGACGACGTTTACCGCCGAGCTGGCGCCACAATACTGCACTACGGATCCCCGCAAGTAATAGCGCCCGAATTTTTTGTTGTGTTGCTGTTTGTTTTAATAGCTCAGGCTTACCGAATACTTGGATCTTAGGGCCAAGAGGGCTTATTACTTGACCGTAAATGTCGGCAAGTGCGGCAACAACTTGGCTTTCACAGATATCAAAGTGTAATAACTGGCGCTCAACTTGCTGAATTTTTTGTGCTAACAAATCAAGAGATTTGCTATCGTTACTTAGCACTCGCTCTAATTGCATCATCGCGCCAACATATTTAACCATTTCAACGTCTTTTTCGCCGCCAGCCGAAAGCTGCTCAATTAGCGTTCGACAGCCTGTTTTGATGGCAAATTTGTCTGGGTAAACGTCCTCTGGGCGTTCAGGAGAAGTATTAATAATGCTTTTTAAAAAGCCCTCAACTTCATTTTCATTGAAGGTGCCGTAACGCGCACATTTTTGTACCAGTTTACTGATCTGACACATTGCCGCCAGAGGCATTACGTATTGGTTTTGCATTATTTAATCACCGACTCAATAATACCGCCGCCAAGGCACACGTCATTTGCGTAGAATACCGCAGATTGTCCGGGAGTTACGGCTTTTTGTGGCTCATCGAATAGCACACGTGCCATACCATCTTGGCCAACTAATAACGTACAAGGGATGTCGGTTTGGCGATAACGTGTTTTTACCGTGCAGCGAGTTGTACCTTGCGGACCTACGCGGTCGACCCAATGTAGTTGATTTGCGTTTAGACCATTGCTGAACAGGCGAGGGTGGTTTTTACCTTGACCAACAACCAGTACATTACGTTCGATATCTTTATCTACCACATACCAAGGTTCGCCGTTGCCTTCTTTAGAACCACCAATTAATAGACCCTTACGTTGACCTAGCGTGTGGTACATCAAGCCTTCATGTTCACCAACATGATTACCTTCGCAATCTTCAATCACACCAGGCTGCGCGGGCAAAAATTTGGCAAGGAAGTCTTTAAATTTGCGCTCACCGATAAAGCAGATCCCGGTTGAATCTTTTTTATCGTGTGTGATTAAGCCTTGGTCTTCTGCAATTTTACGCACTTCTGGCTTTTCAATTTCACCCACAGGGAAGAGTGTTTGCGCAATATGTTCATGGCTTAATGTGTAAAGGAAATAGCTTTGATCTTTGTTCTCGTCATCTCCACGAAGCATAACGAATTTACCGTCACGCTCTGCGCGACGAACATAGTGGCCAGTTGCGATATAGTCTGCCCCCAACGCTTCTGCTGCAAACTGTAAAAAGGCTTTAAATTTGATTTCTTTGTTGCACATGATGTCTGGGTTTGGTGTACGGCCAGCCTTGTATTCTTCAAGGAAGTGTTCAAACACATTATCCCAGTATTCAGCAGCAAAGTTTACGGTGTGTAGCTCAATACCTAGCTTATCACACACTGCCTGGGCATCTTTTAGATCATCAGCTGCTGCACAATACTCATCATTGTCATCTTCTTCCCAGTTCTTCATAAACAGGCCTTCTACTTGGTAGCCTTGTTGTTTTAAAAGGTAGGCAGATACAGAAGAATCTACACCGCCGGACATTCCGACAATGACTTTAATGTGACTATTATCGCTCATAATTTCGCTATTAATCTTAATGCTCAGATAGAAAGCGCTTATTATACTCAAATCTCTTTAAATTGCACGTCCGTGAGGCGTTCAAGCGCAGGAGAAAAGTCCTAGTAGGAAATGCTAAAGCACTCGATATTCACCGTTTTTAAGATCGCCCAGACTATATTTACCTATTTGTGCGCGAATAAGTCTAAGCGTGGGATGACCAATATGCGCCGTCATACGACGAACTTGTCTATTACGCCCTTCTTTGATGGAGATAGAAAGCCAGGTTGTTGGGATATTTTTGCGTTCTCTTATCGGCGGGTTACGCGGCCAAACATTGGGCTCAGTTATTACTTCCACTTTGGCAGGTAAAGTTGGACCATCTTTTAGTTCTACACCGCTTCTTAGCGCGTTTAGGCATTCGCTACTTGGCTCTCCTTCGACCTGAACCCAGTAGGTTTTATATGTCGATTTTTTAGGAGAAGTCAGGGTGTTTTGTAATTTTCCGCAGTTGGTAAGTAGCAATAACCCCTCACTATCTCTATCCAAGCGACCTGCAGCATACACATCTTTGATATCAATAAAATCAGCCAATGTTTGACGATTTTGATCATCAGTAAACTGACACAAAACATCAAAAGGCTTATTAAATAGAACGACTTTTACTTGCTCTGGCAGTAGGGCGGGTTTTGACAGCCGATTAGCTATTGGCTTTTTCCGTGCTGTGTTGTGTCTAGAGAATGCGGGCTTATTAGCATGTGATTTTCTTTTGTTATTTGTATTGGCTCTACTACTTGTGTTCATCGCCACATTCCTAAGGTTCACGAAAAATGGCATTTTAGCGCAATTGCTCCTGAGTGTCGCCTGCAAGCAAAAAAGCGACCCTCAGGCCGCTTTTTGACTGTTATCCGAAGATTACAGTGACGCTAGTACGTCGTTAAATACCACAGAAGGACGCATAGCTGCGAACGCTTTGTCATCTTCAGGCTGGTAATAACCACCAACATCCATTGCTTGACCTTGTGCTTCATTCAGTGCAGCAACAATGTCAGCTTCTTTTGCTGTTAGTTCCGCAGCAACATTTTCAAACTTAGCTTTAAGCTCTGCATCTTTGTCTTGTGCAGCCAGCTCTTGAGCCCAGTACATTGCAAGGTAAAAATGGCTACCGCGGTTATCAAGCTCTTTCACTTTACGTGAAGGTGACTTGTTTTCATCTAAGAATTTAGCCGTTGCTGCGTCTAGTGTGTCTGCAAGTACTTGTGCCTTAGCATTACCCGTTGTTTGGCTCAAATGCTCAAAAGAAGCAGCAAGTGCAAGGAACTCACCTAGCGAGTCCCAACGCAAGTGGTTTTCTTTTTCGAACTGTTGAACGTGTTTAGGCGCAGAACCACCCGCACCAGTTTCAAATAAGCCACCGCCATTCATTAGTGGAACGATAGATAGCATTTTTGCACTCGTACCAAGCTCTAAAATTGGGAATAGGTCAGTTAGGTAATCACGTAACACGTTACCCGTTACTGAAATAGTATCTTCGCCCTTTTTCATGCGCTCTAGAGAGTATAGTGTTGCATCCACTGGTGCTTTGATTAAGATTTCAAGGCCATCAGTGTCATGCTCTGGCAGATATGCGTTTACCTTTTTGATAAGTTCAGCGTCGTGAGCACGGGCTTCGTCTAACCAGAAAACGGCAGGTGTATTCGTTGCGCGAGCACGGTTAACCGCTAGTTTTACCCAGTCTTTGATCGGTGCATCTTTCACCTGACACATACGCCAGATGTCGCCTTCTGCAACAGTGTGCTCAAGTAAAGTGTTGCCCGCCGCATTTACAACGCGGATTGTGCCAGCTGATGGCGCTTCAAACGTTTTGTCGTGTGAACCGTACTCTTCCGCTTTTTGTGCCATTAGACCGACGTTAGGGATCGTACCCATAGTACGTGGGTCAAATGCACCGTTTTCTTTACAGAAATCAATCGTTGCGCCGTACACACCTGAGTAACAACGATCTGGGATCACAAAAGCCGTATCTTGTTGTTTACCTTCAGCATTCCACATCTGACCGCTTGAACGAATTGCAGCAGGCATTGATGCATCAATGATCACGTCACTAGGTACATGCAGGTTTGTAATACCACGGTCTGAGTCTACCATCGCGATATCAGGTGCTGTCTCGTAAACGGCTGCAAGGTCTGCTTCGATTTCTTTGCGCTTCGCGTCGTCCAACGACTCAATTTTTGAGTACACGTCGCCAACACCGTTGCTTGCGTCAACACCGATTTCAGCAAATGTCGCCGCATGCTTTTCGAATACGTCTTTGTAGAATACTTTTACAGCATGACCAAAGATGATTGGATCTGACACCTTCATCATGGTTGCTTTCATGTGTAGCGAGAATAAAACGCCTTTATCTTTTGCTTCTTGTACTTGTACTGCTAAGAATTCACGAAGTGCCTGTACACTCATACGAGAGGCGTCAATGATTTCACCCGCAAGTAGTGGCGTGCTTTGTTTTAGTATGGTGATGTCACCATTGTTCGCTACGTGCTCAATACGAACATCAGTCGCTTCAGCAACCGTTACCGACTGTTCAGAACCGAAGAAGTCACCGTCAGCCATTGATGCAACATAAGACTGTGAGTCTTTAGACCAAGCACCCATTGAATGCGGGTTTTTACGAGCATAGCCTTTGACTGAAGTTGGAGCACGGCGGTCTGAGTTACCTTCACGAAGTACAGGGTTTACTGCACTACCTTTGATTTTGTCATAACGCGCTTTAACATCGGCTTCTTCGTCTGTTTTTGCTTCAGAAGGGTACTCTGGAAGCGCGTAACCTTTAGCTTGCAATTCTTTAATTGCTGCACGAAGTTGTGGAATTGAAGCACTGATATTAGGTAACTTGATGATGTTAGCTTCAGGCGTTTTAGCAAGTGCACCTAGCTCAGCGAGTGCATCACCAATACGTTGTTCTTCTTTTAAGTACTCAGGGAAAGTCGCAATAATACGTCCTGCAAGTGAAATATCGCGAGTTTCAACTTCGATATTTGCAGGCTTAGTGAATGCTTGGATGATTGGCAATAGCGAGTAAGTTGCGAGAGCCGGGGCTTCATCTGTTTTGGTATAGATAATTTTCGATGTCATCATCATTCCTAGATAGTTGTGGGCTTTTACGCCGTTCAACAATTGCTAATAGGACTAAGCAACGCAATTTTCACACTCAACAACGTGTCGTTGTCGCTGGTTAAAACGGGACCAGTTCACTAAGCGATTAATGAAAGGTGCAAAAAACCTCGACAATCCTCGTTAGAATCGATGCCTAGGTAGCGCAGCATTAGCAAGTTTGTTAGGTATTTATACTTTTGGCTTATTACAATAACTGGTATTCATTCAGCATTGAAATGCATCAAGTAGCAATATCTAATCAACCTGAAATTGACTTTGCAAGCGTGCTTTAGTCTAACAGTGTTTGCATATGGGGGCTAATTATTAAATTTAAAGTGTAAAAGTGAAAAGTTATAACAAACGTGATAAGGAGAGATTGAAGATTTCTTTTAGTTATTGTGCAGATATTCAAAAAAGAGGAATAAGCGAGCACTCATGTAACCCGCTTTAGCCAAAAACTACGTTAACACTTAAACAACATCTTCCGTAATTGGAGCGATGTTGGTTGCGTGTAGACCCTTAGGTCCTTGTTGTAGCTCGAATGATACATCCTGACCAGCTTTAAGCGTCTTGTATCCATCCATTACAATCGTTGAGTAATGAGCAAAGATATCTTCGTCACTGCCGTCTTCTACGATGAAACCAAACCCTTTGGCGTTATTGAACCATTTGACTTTTCCGCAAGCCATACTTCTACATCCTTCTATAAGTTGACTAAATTAATGTTAATCTACTCTTTTAATTTTGCTAAACTGCCCATAGATTAGACAGTCATGTAAGACTGTAGTTTATATGAGCAAGCAGTCAAGTTTTTTGCTCTTTTTTTTAACATTTTATTTATTTCTCAAATCTATTTGCTTGAGTATATAAGACAAGACTATATTTATTATGAGTGGGACAAAAGATTCGGGTGTATTGGACGCCGTTCGCGAGGAACAGAAGCAGCAGCTTCAACCGCCGCGAAAATATAAAGTGATTTTAAACAATGATGATTACACGCCCATGGATTTTGTTGTCGAGGTATTGACGACATTCTTCAATATGGATAGCGAGAGAGCAACTGAGGTGATGCTTGAAGTGCATCACAAGGGAAAAGCGGTATGTGGAGTATACCCTGCTGACATAGCCCATACCAAGGCTGAGCAGGTAAACCGATATGCTCGTGACAACGAGCACCCGCTGCTCTGTAGTTGTGAGCAGGAATAACCTATAAATTTCTTGTTGGGGGTTGCCAATGCTAAACAAAGACTTAGAACTTACTCTTAACGCCGCGTTTCGCGAGGCCCGTTCTCGCCGTCATGAATTTATGACGGTTGAGCATTTATTACTTGCATTGATCGATAACCCCTCTGCTAGTGAGGCGCTTGATGCCTGTGGTGTCGATATGGATACCTTGAAGCGCGAGTTATCAGAGTTTATTGATGAAACAACGCCTGTTATTCCTGATTTAGAGGAAGACAGAGAAACACAACCAACACTTGGTTTTCAGCGTGTATTACAACGCGCTGTATTCCATGTTCAATCATCTGGTCGCTCAGAAGTAACAGGGGTAAACGTGCTTGTCGCGATTTTTTCTGAGCAAGAAAGCCAAGCTGTTTATTTACTTAAGAAAGCCGACGTTAGTCGTCTAGATATTGTTAATTTCATTAGTCACGGTATCTCTAAAATTGAAGATGATCACGAGCGAGACGATCATGAAGAGATGCAAGACGATAGCGGTGAAATGCAACAGGAAGAGAAAACCAAGCTGGAAAATTTCACTTCTAATCTAAATATTCAAGCGGAATCTGGACGTATTGATCCGTTGGTTGGTCGTGATGAGGAAGTTGAGCGTACGGTTCAGGTGCTGTGCCGTCGTAAGAAAAATAACCCGTTACTCGTTGGTGAAGCGGGGGTTGGTAAAACCGCGATTGCTGAAGGTTTAGCTTATCGGATCGTCAATAATCAGGTACCTGATGTAATTGCTGACGCTGTGGTTTACTCACTGGATATGGGAGCATTACTTGCGGGTACAAAATATCGCGGTGACTTTGAGAAACGTTTTAAAGCGCTACTGAAAGAACTTCAGTCAAAGCCTCATGCGATATTATTTATTGACGAAATCCATACCATTATCGGCGCTGGCGCTGCTTCAGGTGGTGTGATGGATGCATCTAATCTAATTAAGCCACTGTTATCGAGTGGACAGCTTCGCTGTATGGGTTCGACAACATATTCTGAATTCAAGAATATCTTTGAGAAAGACAGAGCATTAGTGCGCCGCTTCCAGAAAATCGACGTGGTTGAACCAAGTGTTGAAGATACCACGAAGATCTTACATGGCTTGAAAGAGCGTTATGAAGAGCACCACGGTATTCGTTACACGCAAAAAGCGTTAAAAGCGGCAGCTGAGCTGAGCGCTAAATATATTAATGAGCGTCATTTGCCTGACAAAGCAATCGATGTCATTGATGAAGCGGGTGCAAGTCAAAGGCTACAGCCAACTTCAAGACGGAAGAAAACGATTAATGTGTCGGACATTGAAGCTATTGTGTCTAAAATGGCGCGTATTCCACAGCAAAGCGTATCATCTAGTGATAAAGAAACGCTTAAGAATCTTGATCGTAACTTAAAGATGTTGGTGTTTGGCCAAGATGAGTCGATTGACGCGTTAACATCAGCTATTCGCTTATCACGCTCAGGTCTTGCTAATGAAGACAAGCCTGTAGGTTCATTCTTGTTTGCAGGTCCTACTGGGGTTGGTAAAACCGAAGTAACCAAGCAACTTGCTAAGTGTATGGGCATAGAGTTTATTCGCTTCGATATGTCTGAGTACTCTGAGCGCCATGCCGTTAGCCGCCTAATTGGTGCGCCTCCGGGATATGTTGGCTTTGAGCAGGGTGGACTGTTGACCGAGGCTGCAATCAAGCATCCTCATGCAGTGGTGTTGCTCGATGAAATAGAGAAAGCACACCCAGACATCTACAACATTCTATTGCAGGTTATGGATCATGGTACGCTAACAGACAACAATGGTCGTAAGGCAGACTTTAGAAACATTGTTTTGGTGATGACAACAAATGCGGGTGTGCAAGAGACTGTTCGTCAATCGATTGGATTCCAGCAGCAAGACTACTCTCATGATGCCATGGTAGAAATCAATAAGGTGTTCACACCAGAGTTTAGAAACCGCTTGGATAACATCATTTGGTTCAACCACCTAGAGAAAGAAGTTATCTTGCAAGTTGTTGATAAATTCATTGTTGAATTGCAAGCGCAGCTTGATAAGAAGTCTGTTAATCTGGAACTTACGGCGCAAGCACGAGATTGGCTGGCAGATCTTGGTTACGACAAGGCAATGGGGGCTCGTCCAATGGCGAGGGTTATTCAGGACAACTTGAAAAAGCCTCTTGCCAATGAAATCTTGTTTGGTCATTTGTCTGATGGTGGGACGGTAAAAGTCACAGTGAAAGACAACAAGTTGTCCTTTGATTACCAAACGGAAGCGGTGTCAGCATAAGAACTTTGAACTATAGGATAAAAGCCCAGCACTGCTGGGCTTTTTGTTATCACTCAGTTTGATGCGGCATTACCGTCTTTTAAACTCAGTGTTAGTCGTTCGTGTATACTAATTGCTTGAATGAACTTGGTATACCTAAGTAACATCAGTATGTTGAAGTCGCTTGGGTATCAACGAGTTTACGGCATCAACTTAGTATAAATCTACACACGCAGATTAACGAGCACGGAAGACCATGGTGCTCCCTTTGAACGCTGAGGTTAGGGCTAGATAATAAATCCAAACGACAAAAAGCCCAGAATAGCTGGGCTTTTTGTTATCACTGAGTTTGATGCGGCATTACCGTCTTTTAAACTCAGCGTTAGTCGTTCGTGTATACTAATTGCTTGAATGAACTTGGTATACCTAAGTAACATCAGTATGTTGAAGTCGCTTGGGTGTCAACGAGTTTACGGCATCAACTTAGTATAAATCTACACACGCAGATTAACGAGCACGGAAGACCATGGTGCTCCCTTTGAACGCTGAGGTTAGGGCTAGATAATAAATCCAAATGACAAAAAGCCCAGAATAGCTGGGCTTTTTGTTATCACTGAGTTTGATGCGCATTACCGTCTTTTAAACTCAGCGTTAGTCGTTCGTGTATACTAATTGCTTGAATGAACTTGGTATACCTAAGTAACATCAGTATGTTGAAGTCGCTTGGGTATCAACGAGTTTACGGCATCAACTTAGTATAAATCTACACACGCAGATTAACGAGCACGGAAGACAATACGTCCCTTTGATAGGTCGTAAGGCGTCATTTCAACAGTAACTTTGTCACCAGTCAAAATACGGATGTAGTTTTTGCGCATTTTTCCAGAAATATGTGCAACAACCACGTGACCATTTTCTAGTTCAACACGGAACATTGTGTTTGGTAGCGTGTCAAGGACCGTGCCTTGCATTTCAATTACGTCTTCTTTCGCCATGTGTAGCGTATCACCTCTTGGTTAAATTAAACGATGCAGATTTTGCCCAAAAGCGGGGAATAAGTAAAGTTACAAGCTGATTTTTTGTTAATTTGGTCGTTTATTCAGCCAGTTTTACTAAAGTTTTTCGCTTCTATTCCTAACGCATCTCAAAATCTGGAGCCATATTACTAGGCAAGGGCGCTATTCTAGCATAGGAAAGTCTGCTAGTAACGCATGTTTTTTGTCCATGCAACGGGATAATAAGGGTGTAAAAGGAGAAGTATTCCTGCATTTGAGCTTAAGCATGCAGGAATACTAAGCACTAATCACAAGATTGCGGGGGAGCGGGATCAATATCTTGCCAAATATCTTTAACTAACTTTTGTGCTGGAATAAATTGGGTTTTGTAACGCATTTTCTTGCACTCGTCGATTTGATAACCTAAGTACAAGTACGGTTTATTCTGTTTCGCCGCCTGTTCTAATTGAGCCATGATCATGATAGTACCGATACTTAGTGATTCATACTCAGGATCGAAAAAGGTGTAAATAGCAGATAATGAATAAGGCATTGAATCTGTGACCGCCACTGCAATTAATTTATCTTTGTGCCATAGCTCGATAAAGACGATGTTCATCCAACGACAAAATAAGAAGCTTTCGTACTGGAGACGGTTAGGTGGGTACATAGAGCCATCGCTGTGGCGTAGACTGATATATTTCTCGTATAACGGATAGTATTCAGGCCGCTCCTGATGGCTAATAATAAGCTGATAATCTTGTTTTAATTTATTACGTTTGCGTTTTTGAGATTTACTCGGTTTAAATTCTTGAGTTAATACTCTTACTGATTGACAAGCAGAGCATGCGGGACAGTGCGGACGATAAATCTGGTCTCCACTGCGGCGAAACCCTAATGCTAACAATTGTTCAAATCTATCTGGGCTGTAACAATTTGGGTCTAGAATAACCAGTAACTGTTCCTTCTGCTCAGGTAAATAACTACAACTAAATTGTTGGCTCAGTCCGATTTTAGAAGGAAAGTGTTCATTCATAGATAGCTTTCAACTCCTGAGGCTGCCACATTGATGATGGGATCTCAAATCGATCCGCCAATCTAAGTCTAGTCAAAAACTCGCTCCTTAGTACAACTTTTAATCCCAAACTTGTTAAATAAGGATTTTCGAGTTGGCAATCAATAAAATGTGCTTGATGGGCTTTGAGCCAATTAACCAGTGCCCACATCGCCATTTTGGACGTATTAGGTAAGGTGTGGAACATAGATTCACCACAAAATACACCGGACTGCATGATGCCATAGAGCCCGCCAACGAGGTTGCCTTTATCCCATACCTCCACACTATGTGCTAATCCCTGAATGTGCGCTTGCTGATACGCAGCCAACATCGCATTCGTGATCCAAGTTCCTTCAGCGGCCATTCGTTGATTTCTACAAGCTTGAATCACTTGTGAAAAGGCGGTATTGATTGTGACGGTCGGACTGAGTTTGCGTTGGGCTTTTCTTAGCGTTTTACCACAATGAAAATCTTGAAGCTCCAAGATCCCGCGTTCGCTTGGGCTCCACCACATGATTGGCTCACCTTCATTAAACCAAGGAAAGATCCCATTGGCATAAGCGTTTTTCAGTCGTTTTACCTGTAAACACCCGCCAATGGCAAGCAGTCCATCTGGTTCAGACAAGGCATAGTGATTTGGCGGAAAGCGAAAGTCATCGCGGGCGAGATGGAACAGTTGTTGGATCATTGAACAAACTACAAGATTGTTATTTATTTCAATATAGCAAATTAAGGCAAGGAGGGAAGAGGGCCAGTCTAGACCGACCCATTTATCTATTATTTTTGGCTGTCTAAGAAGCGCTCTGCATCTAGTGCTGCCATACAGCCTGTACCAGCTGAGGTAATTGCTTGACGGTAAATGTGGTCAGACACATCACCTGCTGCAAATACACCTTCAACACTAGTCTGTGTTGCATTACCATTGAGGCCTGATTGCACTACCAAATAACCATCTTTCATCTCTAGCTGGCCCTCAAACATATCTGTGTTTGGTTTATGACCAATCGCGATGAAAACACCAGCAAGATCAAGCTGCTCTGTCGCTTCTGAATCAGCATCTTTGATACGAATACCAGTAACACCCATCTCATCACCTAGCACTTCATCTAGTGTGCGATTTAGGTGTAATACTACGTTACCATTCGCCGCTTTATCCATTAAGCGATCGGCAAGAATTTTCTCACTACGGAAAGAATCGCGGCGGTGAATAACATGTACTTCTTCAGCGATATTTGATAGGTAAAGTGCTTCTTCAACCGCGGTATTACCACCACCAACAACCGCAACCTTTTGACCACGATAGAAGAATCCATCACAAGTTGCACAAGCAGATACGCCACGGCCTTGGAACGCTGTTTCAGACTCAAGACCAAGGTATTTAGCAGATGCACCTGTTGCGATGATTAACGCATCACAAGTATAAGTGCCTTGATCGCCAGTGAGTGTGAAAGGGCGCTTCGTCACGTCAACTTTGTTGATGTGATCGAAAATGATTTCAGTTTCAAAGCGCTCTGCATGCTCTTTCATACGGTCCATAAGAGCTGGACCCGTTAAACCATGTGCATCACCAGGCCAGTTCTCGACTTCAGTAGTTGTAGTCAGCTGACCACCTTGCTGCATACCTGTGATTAGTACTGGGTTTAAATTTGCCCGTGCTGCGTATACCGCGGCAGTGTAACCCGCAGGACCCGAACCTAAAATCAACAGTTTGCAGTGTTTTGCATCGCTCATGTAATTTTCCTAACTAAATTCTAAAAAATGCTATTAAGCAAAAGTTTGTTCGATTCTATGTAATTCAATAGGGAAGTAAATAAAAAACCGTAATCTGATTTGGTATAAATTGGCAAGTTGTCAAAAAATTTGTACTGTTTTGTTTTAAATCGACTACAGATTGAGCAATCTTGTTCGGGACTAGCAAAAAACAGCAGTATTTCATGACCTCAGGTTTTTTTTTTGATATGTTTTAGAGAATTTTGTTTTGCTATCAAGAGTTGATAGCCTAATTGAAAAGGTACATATGGCATTTTGGCAGAATACCCCAGGCTTCGGGTTAAGTGCACAAGATTGTGAGGTGTTAACTGATGCTAAGCAATATCATCAGACACTTTTACAACTGATCTCACAGGCAAAAACGCGTATTTATATCACCGCACTTTATTTACAAGATGATGAGGCGGGTCGTGAGATATTGCACGCATTGCACGAGGCTGCACAGCAAAATCCAGACTTAACGGTAAAAGTGTTGGTTGATTTTCACCGTGCGCAACGCGGCCTCATTGGCGCTGAAAAGTCAGAAGGCAACGCCAAGCTATATTGTGATTTAAAAGAGCAGCTGGACACTCAAGTTGAAGTGTATGGTGTGCCGGTAAAAGCAAAAGAACTTTTTGGCGTGTTGCATTTAAAAGGCTTTGTTATTGACGATATCCTGCTTTATAGCGGTGCTAGTTTAAATAATGTCTATTTGCATCATGATGAAAAATACCGTCTAGACCGCTATTTTGTGATTAAACAAGCACAGCTCGCGGATAGCTTTTGCCACTTTACCGATCAAGTGCTGATAGCGTCTGACGCAGTACCTAGACTCGACATCCGTCCATTACCTACTTTACTCGACATTCGTACTGAGCAAAAACAGCTGATGAAACAGTTGAAAAAGGCCAGTTATGATATTTCAAAGGCGAACAGTCGAGAAGGTCTTACGGTTCGTCCATTTTTAGGTTTTGGTCGTAGAACTAATAAGCTAAACCGTCTTATTAAGGCGCTTTTCGATACCACAGAACAAGAGTTAGTGCTTTACACCCCTTACTTCAATTTTCCGGCTCCTTTACTTCGCTCATTACGTCGTTTACTGAAAACAGGTAAAAAGGTGACAATAGTGGTGGGGGATAAAACGGCAAATGATTTCTATATCAGTCCAGAGCAGCCATTTAGCCGAATTGGAGCGCTTCCGTATTTGTACGAAACCATTTTGTATAAATTTATCAAGTCGCAACGCCGCTTCATAACTGCCGGATTGCTGGATGTGTATCTGTGGCAAGATGGCAACAACTCGTTTCACTTGAAGGGAGTGAGCAAAGATGGCGATACGCATTTAATGAGTGGTCATAACCTCAACCCAAGGGCATGGGGGTTAGATATTGAAAATGGCATTCTAATAGAAGATCTCGATAAAGCATTGTTGCCTCAAATCGAGTTAGAAAAGCAAGAGATCTTAAAACATTGCCGTCGCATCGAAAGCCACGATGATCTCGAGACATTGGCGGATTATCCTGCACCTGTGAAAAAACTCCTTGGCCAGGCTAAGCGTGTGAAAGTCGACTTTATTATCAAGCGTTTTATTTAATTCAAACACTGTCAGTTTTTTAAAAAGGGACGAGCGTCCCTTTTTTACTTTCTTATTTTTGATTATACGCTTCGTTGTGTGAGCTTGCTGCGCGACCTGATGGATCGGCATTGCGCTGGAAAGACTCGTCCCAAGCAAGCGCTTCGGGCGTTGAACACGCCACAGACTTGCCGTGAGGAACACACTTAGCTGCCGCTTCTCCTGGGAAATGCGACTCAAAAATGGTGCGATAATAATAGGCTTCTTTGCTATCCGGTGTATTGATTGGATAGCGGTAGTGGGCGTTTTCAAGATCCGAATCGCTCACTTGCTGATTGACATACTCTTTTAGCGAATCGATCCAGCTATAGCCTACGCCATCAGAAAATTGTTCTTTTTGGCGCCACAAAACGTCATCGGGTAAATAGCCATCAAACGCCTCGCGGATAATGTGTTTTTCGATACGGCCATCTTTACACATTTTATAGTCTGGGTTGGTACGCATGGCAATATCGATAAATTCTTTATCTAAGAAGGGAACACGTGCTTCAACTCCCCAAGCTGCCATCGACTTATTTGCACGTAAGCAATCAAACATATGCAGTTTCGAGACCTTTCGGTTTAGCTCATTGTGAAACTCCTCTGCATTTGGTGCTTTGTGGAAATACAAATAGCCGCCAAATAGTTCATCTGCCCCTTCACCGGATAGCACCATTTTAATGCCCATTGCTTTAATGTAGCGTGCCATGAGGTACATAGGAGTAGAAGCGCGAATGGTTGTGACATCGTAGGTCTCTAGGTGATAGACCACTTCTTTAAGGGCATCAATCCCTTGTTGTACGGTAAAGTGAATGGGATGGTGAACTGTGCCGATTTTATCCGCTACCTTTTGTGCTGCAGCGAGATCGGGTGAACCTTCTAGGCCAATGGAAAATGAGTGAAGTTTTGGCCACCAAGCATCGGAAGCATCATCATCTTCGATACGCTTTGCTGCGAACTTTTGTGTGATAGCGGAAATCACAGAAGAATCGAGACCACCAGACAACAACACGCCATATGGCACATCGCACATCAATTGGCGTTTTACTGCGGCTTCTAGCCCATTTTTAACCGCTTCGGGGCTGGCCTCATTGTCTTTTACAGCACTAAACGCTTGCCAGTCGCGTTGGTAATACTCTCTTGGACCCCCTTCTTTTGAATACCAATAATGGCCAGGAGGAAACTCTTCAATTTGTGTACAAATAGGTGTGAGCGCTTTCATTTCGCTGGCGACATAGAGGTTACCGCTTTGATCACGGCCAGTGTAAAGTGGAATGATACCGATATGATCACGACCAATTAAAAAGGCATCTTCCGTTTCATCGTACAAACAAAATGCAAAAATTCCATTGAGATCATCTAAAAACTCAGGGCCTTTTTGCTTGTATAGCGCCAAGATCACTTCACAGTCTGACTCTGTTTGAAATTCAAATGGAACGGTCAGTGCTTTTGCAAGCTCTTTATGATTATAAATTTCACCATTTACCGCCAAAATATGTGTTTTTTCAGGGTTAAATAATGGTTGTGCGCCGCTAGAAACGCCGACAATTGCCAAACGTTCATGAACTAGGATGGCTTTTTCACTTGAATATACCCCTGACCAGTCGGGGCCACGGTGTCTTAATTTTTTTGACATTTCGATCGCTTGCTCACGAAGAGCAAGGGGGTCGGTCTTGATGTCAAGTACGCCGAAAATTGAACACATATTTCCTCATTCCTATTTATGTGTTGATAATATCAACAAATTATTATTGCTCACGGAAGCATAGTTACCATGAGATAGTTTAAGTTCTACCAAAAATAATTTGATAAGTCACACAATGAAATAGAGAAAATGTGAATTTTTTGTGATGTGCAATGGTGCAATCTTGCACCATTGTAGGGCGATTCTTATTAGTGTGTCGTTCCAGCGACAAGCTTAATATCTTGCTTTTGTGTAATGGCACTGGTTAATAGGATTTTTATTCCTTTAGCTAGGGTGTCAATGTCCATACTGGGTGCACCAGGGTGGTGCGCCGCTTGGGAGGGCAAGTATGGAATATGCACAAAGCCACCACGGCACGCTAAGTCATGTGTACTAAGATAGTGCAGTAATCCATACATCACATGGTTGCACACGTAAGTGCCCGCAGTATTAGAAATACTTGCAGGAACTCCCGCCTGAATCGCACTACTTAGCATACTTTTTATTGGTAAAGAGGCAAAGTAAGCATCGGGTCCGTGTGTAACGACTGGTGTATCTATCGGCTGGTTTCCTGCGTTGTCGGCTATTCTGGCATCGTTGATGTTAATCGCGATACGTTCGATGGAGATATCACAGCGTCCACCAGCCTGGCCTAAACAGATCACGATGCTTGGGTGATACTTATCTATCGCTTGTGTTAAAGACTCAATACTTTTGTCAAATTCACAAGGTAACTCTTTTGTGTGGATCAGGTGGCCTTCAATGGTCTCACCTTCTAATAGCTGAGCTAATTGCCATGAAGGGTTGATGGACTCACCACCAAATGGGGTGAACCCAGTAACGAGGACACAAGGTTTACTGTAACTGGACATTAAAAAACGACTCCGTACATAAGAAAAATATTAATCACCAATAACGTTATAGCGGTTGGTATTTGCACTTTAATGACTTGGTATTTATCTTTTAAATCTAACAGTGCCGCTGGCACTATGTTGAAATTAGCGGCCATCGGTGTCATCAGTGTTCCGCAATAACCCGAATACATGCCAATTGCGACGAGCGGCGCAGGATCAGCGCCATGCCCCTGGATCAAAAATGGCAGCGCAATACCCGCCGTCATTACCGGAAATGCGGCAAAAGCATTGCCCATAATCATGGTAAAGAGTGCCATGCCCACACAATACAGTACAACGAGCATAAAACGGTTATCTGGCGAAATAAATAATGTCACTAAGTCTTGGATTGCAGTGCCTGTGTTGGCGACGATAAATACGCCGCCAAGCATTGCAAGCATCTGTGGCAATATTGCTGCCCAGCCTATTGAGTCGACCAAGCGACGAGACTCAGAAAGTGCTTGTAGTGGACTGCCTTTGGTTATTTTCCAGCTCACCAGCAATGCGATGGTGCAAGCGAGTGTCAGTGCTGAAAGCGTCACATGTTCCTGATCGAATAGATAAAAATCGCCGAGCTGGATCTCACTTAAGATGATAGTGCAGATAACGGTAACTATTGGAATAAGTACAGCAGGAACAAACAATTTATTACCAAACCGATTTGCATCTTCTGTTTTGGCTCGTTCGCACGGCATTTCGTAATTTCCCATGGAAACCATATTCATACCTGCAAGTAGTGCGATGATCACCACGTTGATGCCAATCCATAAATAAGTATTTCGCTCACCAATCAACGCGATAGAAGCATCACCAAAGATAAAGACAGAGCCAAATAAAAACCAAAATAGTGCCGTAGTGAAACGCTTAGGATGGGCCTTATCTTGTAGCGTTTTCACCACTAAAAACATCACAATAAAGCCAATTAATAAATAGATGTTGTCAATTGAAAGTAAGCTAGATTGCGCGTCAGGAGTGTTCATTAAGCTCATAATGACTCCTCCTTAAGCGCTGAATTTGTATTGCTAGGTGTTTGCTCTTCTTCGCTTTGTTGCTGCTGACAGCGCGCAATTTCTGCCCGGATTTTTGCTTCAAATCGCGCTAAACGGAAGAGATGAACAATGAGCGCGGCAATTGCAGTTGGTATTGCCCAAAGTCCGATATGTAGCGGTTCAATCCCGGCAATGCCGTTTTCTTTTAGAAATGCATCCATCAGTAGTACAGCACCAAAGGCGATAAAAATATCCTCGCCAAAGAACACGGCAATGTTATCGCAGGCGGCAGCATGTGCGCCTATCATGTCTTTTACATCTTGTGGCAGGTCGCCGTATTGGTTTGCCGCAGCGCCGATCGCCATCGGAGCAAGCAGTGGTCTAACGGTTTGCGCTTGGCCCGCTAAATTGATTAACCCCAGCGCAGCGGAGCACTCACGGACCACAAAATACATACTTAAAATTCGAGAAGTGGTTGCCCCTTTTATGCCCGCAACCCAAGCTTTAGCGCGTTGCTGTAAACCGTAACGCTCTAAAATCGCAATCACGGGTAAGATAAGTAGAAAGCTTGCAAGCTGGCGAGAGTTCATAAACTTTTCGCCAAAGGTGGCAATTAAGTCGACAAAGTCTATCCCAACGGCAAAACCAGTAACTAGACCTGCCGAGGTGACAACCAACAAGGGATTAAACCTCAGAGCAAAGCCAATAACAATCACAGCAATGCCCGAAAGAGGAAGGAGATTTAGCTCAGTCATTTTGTTGTTCTTTATTTTTAAGCGCTAGCCTTAGCTGATTGAGATGCGCCTGTACTCGGTGAGATTCCTTTGCTGCATCTATAAGGGATGTTGATTTTAAATGGATACAATCGCCCGCGCCCAATTGGCTCAAGTGGCGCATATCGGCTTGAATGATGGTACCAATAATTGGATAACCGCCTGTGGTTTGGCAGTCATTCAATAGGATAATGGGCTCGCCACTAGGGGGGAGCTGAATAACGCCTGGGTGGACAGCTTGGGTTGCAATATTATGTGCATGCACTAGGCTACTATGGCCACTTAGGCGAATACCCATACGATTACTGCTGGGATTTACTTTCCAAATGGTGTCGTTTAATACACTCAGTGTCTGTTTGGAAATTAACTCAAGATGTGGGCCTGGGATAAAATGAATGAGCTTTTCGTAGCTGGGCTGCAGGCCACCAACGGCGTCCTTGGCAGTGCTTGGCGTGTAGCTCAGCTTGTCCCCTTGTTTAAGAGCTCGGCCGCTTATACCCCCAAAGCCTGTCATGAGATCGGTTGAATAACTCCCAAGCAGCTTGTCTATGTTGGTAAATCCACCTTCGACCACCAAATAAGCGCGTAAACTATCGCGGTTTTGTTTAAATGTTAGCTTATCTCCAGCTTTAGCACTGTAGCGCCAGCAAGGGTATATCACTTCATCGTTTAAAGCAGCATTGAGATCTGCCCCTGTGATAACAAAGTTAGTGGGGGCGTGGAAGTGAAATTCACATAAGCCAATGGTCACTTCAATAGCTGCATTATCGTCGTCATTTGACAAGAGTGTATTTGCAAGTTTAAGCGCAACAGGGTCGATGACACCTGCTTGACTTACTCCTAAGTGGCGAAGTCCTTGACGGCCAATGTCTTGAATAGTTGAAAGTGGCCCAGGTTTAATAACTTCTAGCATGATTTCTCCACAAAACGCACGATATCTCCTGGTTGCAGCAAGCTTGCTGATGCAGAATTTGGGTCAAATAGCGTAGTATTGGTTTGTCCAAGTAAATGCCAACCACCGGGAGATTGGCTCGGGTAAATTGCACTGTAGCTGTCTGCGATGGCAATACTGCCTTTGGGGACCTTGGTAATTGGTGTGGATTTTCTGGGTAATTGAAGTGCGGTTGGTAACCCTGATAAGTAAGCAAAACCGGGTAAGAAGCCAATAAATTGTACTTGATAATCAACGCTTGAGTGTAGCTCGATAAGCTGTTTTGGTGTCAGTTGTAATTCGTCCGCTATGCGTTCAAAATCCTGTCCGAATTCTTTGCCATAAAACACCTCAATATGATGGTGTGTTGGCTTTACCTCTGCCACTTCTAGGTCTTGCCAATGTGCTTGGATTTTGTGTTGCCACGGATCGGCTTTACGGGGGTCTTTTAAATAGGCAGTAACGGAAGATTTGGCAGGCACCACATCAATAAAATCACCGCTACTATCAAGCCATTTCTTGAGGGCGAATAATCGTTGGTTAATTGGATTCTTGCTATCAGGCAAACATATTGCATTTATAACAATTGCTTGCTCACCTAATAGATAACAACTCACATCGGACATAGACAATAACAATTGGTTGCTTTGGTAAACGTAATATTTCTTATAACACACCTCGCAATTGAAACGAAGTTATTGCTATCAGTTGCCATTTTGTTGCAGTCACAAAAAAGCCGTGTTTAAACACGGCTTAAAATCTGAGGATTTATTTAGCAGTTAATAGCCACTCGCTTAAGAGGCGAACGCCATAGCCTGTACCACCAGTTGGTACTTCGTCTTTGGCTGAGCTTGAAAGTGCATTACCGGCAATATCGATATGAACCCAACGGGTGTCACCTGCAAATTGTTGTAGGAAAGTCGCAGCAGTTGTTGCACCTGGACCACCTGAACCTACGTTTTGGAAATCGGCGATGTCAGATTTTAGTTTGTCCTTATAGCCAAGCGGTAGACGCCATACGTTTTCGTTCACAACCTTACCTGCGTTGGTAAATTCTGTAATTAAGCTATCATCTTCAGAGAAAATTGCTGAATATTCATTACCAACAGCACGAATTTTAGAGCCCGTTAATGTCGCGACGTCAATCATGATCTCAGGGCTGTAATGTTTACGTGCATACCACATCGCATCAGACAGCACCAAACGGCCTTCAGCATCTGTGTTGACCACTTCTACGCTAATACCTTCTGCAGTGCGCAGTACATCACCCGGTGCAATTGCATACTGAGACACCATATTTGCCGCCATACCCATGACTGCTACCACGTTTACGTCTGCTTTGCTTAGCGCCATTGCTTTTACTGTACCAAGCACGGCAGCTGCGCCCGCCATGTCAGATTTCATGCGTGCGATCGAAGCGCCGGTTTTGATGCTATAACCACCAGAATCGAAAGTAATACCTTTACCGATCAGGGCAATTGGTGTCTCGCTGTTACCTTTATAATGTGCAACAACTAAGCGAGAGCCGTGCTCACTACCACGGCCAACGCCCTCAAGCGCGCCCATGCCAAGTTCTTTAAGTTCAGCTGGTGCTAGTACTTTTACTTCAACGCCATATTGTTCAAGTTCCTTTGCCGCTTTTGCAAAGTCTACTGGAGTCATTTCTGTTGCGACTTCAGAGGTTAAGTCGCGCGCTAAAAACACGCCAGCTTGAATGTGTTGTAGTGCTTTATACTGAGCCTGTGTTGCTTGTTTATCGGCAACGTCGAAGTGATAGCTTACGTTAAAAGTGTTTGGCTCTTTTTTGTATACTTCGAAGGTGTGGTCACGAAGGTTTGCACCGTGTGCAAATTGTGCTGCTAGTTCTGCATTTGAAAGCGCTCCCTCAACGTCTTCGAATGCAACCGCAACATTCTCCAGCTTTTTACCTTCGAATTTAGCGTGTAGGTTACCACCAAGTTTGGTCATTTTGCTGGCGTTGAGTTCGCCTGCGTCACCTAAACCAACAATGAAGATACGCTTATAATCAGAGTCTACAGGTGCTAATACTTCAACTGTTTTGCCATACGCGCCTTTAAAATCTTCAGCAGCAATTGCGCGCTCCAATTGTTTACGAGTGTCTTTATCTAGGAACTTTAGGTTACTTTGGTTTTCACCAGCTTGAAAAAGTACCAGTGCATCAGCGTCTGCAAGCTTGGTATTGAACTCAAAGTCAGCGGCATTTGCAAAAGTCATACTGGCAACCGCCAGCGCTAAAGCAGAAAAACGCGTAGTCAATGACATAATTTTATCCTCAGATAACTAAAATTGCGGCGTTTTTACCTCATTTGGAGAAATTTAGACACAGTTTGTCGGTGAAGTAACAGCTTTTACCGTTCAGTGACATTAGGTAAGCGGCTTGTCAGCACGATGCCTAATATCGTGACCATAATGTAGAGTGCAAGTAACACATTAATTGAAAATACCGAGGCGACGACACCAAGTGCACTTGTTAATAAAAGTACAATACCGATAACTGTGTTACTGAGCGTGACGTAACTGGTGCGTTTGTTTCCTTCGGCCATATCGACCACGTAGGTTTTGCGGCCCACGCGCACGCCTTGGTGAGCGATGGCAATGACAAAATAGCAAAGTGGAATAAACCAGATTTTTTCTAGCAGTGAAGAATAAAATAAAGAAGTTGCCAGTAGTACAGCAGTGATAGCAACGGTGATTGTAGCACCATAAATCATTACGTGTTTACTGGATTGATCGGCAAGGCGACCCCAAAATGCACCACTGACTAAACTAGCAAGTCCAGATACCGCTAACAAAGCTGCCAACACCCATGCACCGTTGCCAATATTCTGCTGCGCCAGCACGGTGAAATAGGGCGGAATAAGCGCAGAACTTAATAGCAATCCACGGGCTAAAATGAACTTTTTAAGTATTGGATCGGTGTTCAACAGTGCTAAATCTTCCTTTATTTTATCTAATCCGCTTTCACCACCTTCGGTTGCCCCTTCATATTCTTTGATTTTTGAGAACGTTAACGCACCAATCAGCCAAAAGATTGCAGCTAGTACCAGTGTGATCACAAAGTTGACGTTGTTTACTTGAGTGGCAGCGATAAAAAGCCCAACACCAAATGTAACGGTTATAAGTCCACTGACAGAGGCGGCTTGGCCGCTAAGCTGGCCGCGCTTTTGTTTAGGGATAGTTTTACCGATGACATCTTTTGACGACACGGAACTTAAGCTGCGGGCGATGCTAAAAATCGCCAGTAATCCAAGTACCAACCAAGCGTATAATTGATTTTCAGTTTGCTGCCATGCAAGCAGTGCCATAAGTAGTACACAAATAGCTTGAGTAAGTGCGCCGAGAGACCAAAGGTGCTTTCGTTTAGCGTGCTTACGCACCCACTGGCCAATAAACAATTGTGGGATCAGTGAACCAGACTCGCGAATGGGGACTAGAGCCGATATCAAATAAGCAGGAGCACCGAGTGATTGCATCAGCCAAGGTAGCGTGATCTTTGGGTTGAGTAGGGCATCTCCCAATTTGCTAAATAGTTGACTCAATAAAATAAGCACGTAGTTACCTGGAACTTCTTTACACGCCTTATCATCAATTGCCTTACAGGCACGCGCTTCGTCATCATTGGTTAGCTTTTGATAGAGATTCTCACTTATTTTACTCACACCTATTCCTTTATTTTGCGGTTTTGCAGACAGCACTACTTCACTATCATGAACGACTTTAGATGAAATGATAATTAACCTTAGACGGTCTCATTTAATACGCAGTAAATCATATTAAGTTCAATAAGTATGAAGTGATAATCATACTTAGTTGTGACATACAGTATTGAGAGGGTAGTGATGAGAACATTACAGGTAGCCGCATCGATAGGATTTATCATGATGTTAGGTGTAGGTGTTTCGGCGCTCGCGGGGACAGATATGCCCAAGCCTAAAGTTGATGGCGCAAGTAACCATATTAAAACGTTAGTGTTGGGCTCCGGTTGTTTCTGGGGTCCCGAAAAACGCTACGAGAAAATGACGGGCGTGATAGATGCTGAGTCTGGCTATGCCGACGGTAAAGGGTTTAAGCCAAGTTATAGAGAAATTATTAAATCGAGCCGACGCTTTGATGAAGACAACTATGCGGAAGTGGTAAAGGTAACTTACAACGCAAATCTTATCACCACCGATGCGCTGCTAAAGTACTACTTTGAAAGTCACGATCCAACCCAGAAAAACCGTCAGGGTAATGACGTTGGAACGCAGTATCGCTCGATCATTCTATACACAGATGAGCAGCAAAGTGACAAGGCCCACACATTAAAAGCGCAGTATCAACATTTATTATCTGAGCAAGGCTATGGCGACATTCAAACCAAGATCAAGCCACTTAGAAAATTCTATCCAGCGGAAGAGTATCATCAAAACTACTTAACCAAGAACCCTAAGGGATACTGCCCAGATCACAGCACGGGAGTGACCTTTGAAAAGGTGGCGAAAGATAAAGCTGATAACACTATGCTAGCCCAAGGTAAGCATATTGTGATTGTTGATGCTAAAAGCTATTGCCCTTATTGTGAAAAGCTAAAAAAAGAGGTGTTAAACGACTATCAAGGTGATATCCCACTTCATTTTCGCTATGCAGATCAACTCGAGGGACTAATGATAAAAACCGCGACTTGGGCGACGCCAACGATCTTATTTATTGAAAATGGTGTTGAGTCCCTTGGCTTTCAAGGTTTTATGGCGAGAGAAGAGTTTTATAAGGCACTTGGTGCTTTTAAGCTGGGTCGTTCAGAAGCTTTTGACATTGCTTTTCAAAAAGGCACAGAAAGACCATTTTGCAAGCAGTATGATATCTTTAAAAACACACCAGATGGCGTATTTATCGATAAATTAAGCGGCAAGATTCTTTTTGACACCCGAGATAGATTTAACTCAGGCACTGGGTGGCTGTCGTTTACTCACCCAGTAAAAGACAGCGTGACCTATCACAAAGATTTAAGCCACGGAATGGTAAGAACCGAAATACGCTCAAAAAGCAGCGGCATTCATTTAGGCCATGTATTTAAAAATGAAGGGCCAAAGGGTCAAGACCGCTATTGTATCAATGCCCAAGTACTTGAGTTTAAAGCGAGAGAGGCGCTTTAGGCATTACGCCTAAAGTTACCTTTTGCTCCGGAGCCAGAGATAAATTTAAGTCGAAGTTACTTTTGTGCATTAAGAGAGCGTGTTTACTTGTTAACTTTTCAAAGTGGTACTTTGGTTATTTTCTCCTCAAATTTGATCTGCCATTTAAAATACGTAAAAGTAATTCTCATGCACTGTATACATATTCTATGTCTGTTTTGTTTGTGGTGGCTCATTTCGGTACCGACAGCTTTAGTTTAAATAAGGGAGTAAAGACAGGTTTTATTGCCCGTAAACTTATTGGGAACGAATGAGGGTATTATGTTATGGTATAACTCTTAGACAACGAAGGATTTAGTCATGCTGACCTTAGCGCCATTCACCGCAACTCATGTAGAGGCAGTGAAACGAGTACACCTTGCGGAGGAGCAAATTCAATTTGCCGGTACCGCTGAATCATTTTTAGAAGATCAAAGTGAGACCACCCATTTGCATGTCATAAAGGTGGCTGATGAAATTATCGGATATTTTAAGTTTGATATTGCATATTCGAACACATATTCGTTTTGCCCAAAAAGCGGTTTAGGTTTAAGAGCATTTGTCATAGATAGCCAGCGACAAGGTCAGGGTCTAGGGACATTAGCCGCGAGTACATTGGTCCCTTATGCGCAGGCAAGTTATCCAGAGTTTGAGTCAATATATTTAACCGTAAATTGTAGAAACCCAGCGGCGATTACCTGTTACCTAAAAGGTGGATTTGAAGACACAAATGAAAAATACCTCGGTGGTCCTGCTGGCCCTCAACATATTATGAAAGCGTCTCTGATAAAAAAGCACAGTAGTGCATTATGACGTTGTACTATTTCTTTATCATTTAGTGCTTGAAGCACCTATATTTACCAAGAAATATAGTGGCGATAACAGAGATGGCAAGGAGGAAAAAGCACCTTTGGCTGTTTTTTTAAAGGTGTTGTAACCGCTTTAGATGCTTTTTCAAAGAGGCTCCTCTTAACATCGAAATTAATTGCGAGTAGATAACTCAATTTTCCGAAGTGCGTAAAGTTGAGCTCGCCATTGTCGTATTTGTCACCAACAAGCTTTGCAGAAGCGCGGCCGGATTTAAAACCATAAACTTGCGATTTGGCTCTTATCTCGCTTGGTGCTCTTGGACTTAACTTAATAGCATTTGTGCTTTACACGCCTCGTAGTGATCTCATGATAGGTTGAACATGCCGTTGACAAGCATATCATACCGCTAATTTGAGAGAGTGTATCAATTTTGTCATTTTCCTTCCTTGACGTACTTTTTTATTCGTCGCGAACAGTACGAGATAGGCGACAAAAATTTAATTATTTGACGCGAATTACATTGCTAAAGTCATAAAATAGGCGTATACATCGCGTCGAATTCTCGCTTTCTTTTTTAGGTGTATCTGTGGACTTTTTTTGGGTGTTGTTACTCATTAGCTTGAGTGCAGTTTTCGCGCTGTGTGAAATATCATTGGCAGCGGCACGCAAAGTTAAATTACAAACCTTATTTGATCTTGGTGACGTTAGAGCCAAGAAAGTATTGTATTTGCAGGCTAATGCGCATCAGTTTTTTGCTGCGGTACAGGTGGTACTCAATGCCTTGGCAATTGTTGCGGGTATGATAGGCGAGTCGGTGTTTACTCCTTATGTATTACAACTACTAAACTGGGTTGCGAGTTTTATGTTTGCCGATGTTGCAGCTCATGCCTCGATGTTATTGCAAATATCCACAGTGGTGTCGTTTTTACTGATCACATCGTTATTTGTACTGTTTGCTGATTTATTGCCAAAGCGAATAGCTATGGTTATCCCAGAAACTATCGCGATGCGATTTATCCATCTTATGCTTGCCAGTGTATGGATTTTTAAGCCTATTATTTGGCTATTTAACGTGTTCGCTGATTGGATTATAAAGCTATTCAATTTACCAAATGAGCGTGACGAACAGGTAACCCGTGATGATATTTATGCGGTGGTTGATCAAAGTGCTGAGCAGGGGGAACTGTGTGAACACGAGTACAATATCATTGGCAATGTGCTCGACCTTAACCAGACTAATATTACCCAAGCGATGATCAATCGCGATGCAATCGTGTGGTTAGACATTCAAGAATCAGAAGAAAACCTGAGCACGTTAATTCAAGCGCACAGTTTTCAACAATATTTGCTGTGTGACGGCTCGCTCGACAAAGTGATAGCTGCACCTGAAGCCAAACAACTGCTTAGTAATATTTTGGCTAAAAAGCCGTTACTGGATGGTCAACAACAAGAATTCCATAAGCCGGTCATTTTACTTGATACTCTAAGCCTTTCCGATGCGCTAGATGGGCTGAAAAGTCATGAAAGCAACTGTGCGGTGGTGATCAATGAATTCTCAACAGTGGTTGGGATGGTAACGTTATCCAGTATCTTGAATTTAATTGCACTGAAAGACGACCAAGCAATAGAAGCCCAATTTAGACAAAAGGATAACACCCGATGGCTAGTGCAGGGTGATATGTCGATTAAGGACTTTCAAGCTTCGGTGATTGAGTACGAGTTTGAACCGATTGAAGCCATAGAAACCTTAGCCGGTTTTGTGATCCACAGGCTAAAGCATTTTCCTGTCGAAGGAGAGGCGTTAGAAGTTGATGGCTTTAAGTTTAAAGTAATAGAAATTCAAGGATTGGCCATTAGGCAAATTGAAGTAACCAAAGAGCCCCAACTATAAGGGGCTCAGTGTTTCTAACACCGCGTTGATTTCTTTTAGCACCAAAGCCGAGGAATCCAGCATAAAAAAGTGCCGTCCAGGTATCGCTTTAGGCGTGATACCTTGTTTAAAGCAACTTTCCCAATGGTGCATATCCGTCCCTGTTGCTGCTTTATCCCGAGTACCATATAACACGGTTGCAGGCACGTCGAGTTTACAAGCCGAGTCGTATTGATAGGTCTCTCCCAGCTTAAAATCCGCTTTTAACGTTGGCAGCATCAGTTGTTGCAGTTCGATATCGTTGAGCAAAGCCGGTGGTAAACCGCCCATTAAATTTACCGCCGCAATGAACTTCTTATCGTCAAGAGTATGGTAGGGGGATTTTCTTATCGCATATTGCGGTGCCTTCCTTGCAGCAATAAACAGGTGTTTAACTATATTGCAGCTGCTATGTTGAAGTGCTAAGGCAAGCTCATACGCAATATAAGCGCCATTGCTATGACCGTAAAAAACGCTGGGTAATGGCGTTGCTTCGCTCAAAATAGATGCTATTGCTGCGACCAAGGTATGAATATTATCAATGGCAGCTTCATGACTTCGCTCCTTTCGTCCGGGTGCTTGGAGAGCATATAAAGCGACATCTTCAGGCAGTTTTCCTGCCCAGTTTTGATAAACAGCTGCATCTGCGCCAGCAAAAGGAAAGCAAATGAGTTGTTTGCGAATGGTGTTAGGCTTATTTAATAAAACTAGCCATTTTGAATCTATGCTATCTCTACATGTTTGTAATGCGACTTGGCTCATTGTTAACTCAATAGGTTCTTTTTAGTTGCTGTGAAAGTGGCTGGCAGTTTGTAGGTCGCGCGTAGCGAGAAAGCCACAAACGTAAGGCTCACGAGGGCTTGAACTACCACACTTAACACCGTGATATACCACAGTTCCGTAATCGTAAGTTGCTGTTGTTTTACTAACCAAATGATTGGCAGAACAAAGGTAAATAACCTTGTGGTGTTACTGTAAAGTGGTGGCCACGTATTACCTGAGGCTTGAAACAATCCCGAACAAGTGAAAATAACCCCCGTTGCGATAAAGCTCCAAGCGACGACATATAGAAAGTAACGGGTGTGTTCGATGACTTGTGGGTCTTCTGAAAATGGCATGGCGAGTTGAGCACCTAAGTGTGCTGCGAGTAAGGAAACTCCCAACATCAAGCTACACGTCGCGACCAGAGACCAATAGAATGCCTGTCTAAATCGTTTGAAGTTCCCTGCGCCGTAATTTTGTCCTGCTATTGCAGGCAGTGAAAATGCGACGGCCATCACGGGCAAAAACAGAGCTTGGATCACTTTCGAGCCAATTCCAAATCCGGCTTGTACATTGGTGCCAAAATCTTTTAATACCCAAAATGTTGTCGACATATAAACAAACATCAGAATAAGTTCTGCACCTGCTGGAAAACCCACTGAAAATAGCCTTTTTATGGTGTGACGATGAAACGTTAGAAACAATTGGCTATCTAGCACCAAATAACGCCTGTCGTAATTGAGATAAAACCAAAGTGAAAGCATGGCTATCACAACAGAAATGGAACTGGCCAGCCCCGCACCTGCAATGCCCATTTCTATTCCGAATAGCCATCCCGAGATTAAGATGGGCGACAGAATAATATTAATAATAAGAGAGCCGATTTGCGCGATCATCATTGGCTTTACAACACCAGTTCCTCTCAGTGCAGCACCGATTGTAGTCATAATAAACTGCAGCACTAAACAGGGTAAAAACCAGTATGAGTAGCTTAATGCTGCCTCTGTGGTGGCGGGATCTTCGCTGGTGATGTGCAGATAAGATTTGATGCCATAGATACCAGTTAGTAGCAAGATGGTACCAAGTACCACGGAAGCGAATAGTGCTTGGTTAAATACAAGATTGGCGCTGGACTGATCCTTTTCTCCTACCGCATGTGCAACTAATGTTGCGGTTCCGACATTCAAAATCTGGCTGACGGCGAAAATCAAAAACATGATATTGCCAATTAAACTGAGCGCTGCGACTGGAGCACTGCCCAAGTCTGAAACAAAATAGAGATCGGTAAGCACATAAAGTGTTTGCACAAACATCCCAATTGACATGGGTAGCGCCATAGCTACTAGATGCTTAGGTAAGGAACCTTGAGTTAGATCTTTCATGCAGCTACCTTTTCCTAATATCTACTGTTGAGGGAGTGGAACGTGACTCGATGTCATATTCTTGAGGTAGCGGAGTTGATTTGGTGTATCTTGGTCTATTTCCACGTTTACTGATGAACCATCGAAATGGATGAAGAATACCTTTAGCAACCTCAAAGGCACTTGGAAATAAATATGGCTTAGTAACTCCAACTTGAATTGGACTACTATCTGGGCGGTAAAAGAAACTTCCGAATAACTGATCCCAAATACTCAAATCAGAACCAAAATTTCCAGCCTCTTTCAATTCTACGCTATGATGGAAACGATGGAGCTCTGGTGTTGCCACGATGTAGTTTAGCCATCCCATACGAACGTTTACATTGGCATGAATGAAATATCCGTGCAGAGCAGTAAATTGACCGGCAATGAACATTCCTTCGGCTGAGAAACCAAGCAATAGAAATGTAGTCTGTATAACTAGCGCGCTTAACAATACTTCCAGAAAGTGAACGACAGAGTTATTACTTACCGTAACTTTGTTAGGCCGATGATGGATCCCATGAAAGCTCCAAAGAAACAGATGCCGATGTTCTAATCTATGTAGCCAGTACCCGATAAACGAGCCGACGAGAATGGCTAGAATGGCATTTTGTGCCAAGCTCAAAGTATTTTCGATAGGGGCGAGCTGGAGTGCAATTACTCGCACTAGTGTCTCGCTAAACGCCCCGTATACGATGACGAGAATAAAGCACAAGCCATCTCTGCTCCATTCCTTTTTACTGGGATGCCATTGTGTTTTAAACGGGTTTAGTCTTTCCATGATAATAAAATAGGCAATGATGATAAGCACACTAGAGAATGCTGCTAATCCAAGGTCAATGCCTTGTTGTAAGACAAAGATACTGTAACCAATAAGGATCAAAACGATCAAAGGGTAGCAAGTAATAGCAAAAAACCTACGAAGTTGGTTTTTGAGTGGACTAGGCATAATTGTCTGCCTCATTGGTGATGTGCTGCTTTGTGTTTTGCTGTTCTGGATAACAAACCCTAAATGGTTTTTTATCTTGTCGACAAAGGTATTGTGCAACATAGCGGCCACTTGCCGTTGAGTGTGTTACGCCGCTAAATGTGCTCCATTGCCCCGTATAATAAAAGTTGTCTAGATTCGGGAAAGTAGGACCATGCTTGATTTGGTAATTCTCTAATTCTTCTGTCAGTGGCGCAAAAGGGTGCCAAGCTAAAACGGTCCCATTGTGGTTCTCGGTATAACGTTCACTGGTTAATGGCGTTACAACATCTATAAACTCAACTTTATCTGTAAGGCCTTCAAAATATTGGTTAAGGAACTCGACTATCGCCTGACCCACTTTTTTCTTTGCTTGCTTATATTCGGGTGAACGGCGTTTACGTGTATATGGATTACGACTTTGCCCTGAAGAGGTAGATTGCACGACGCTTTGCTCCATCGCTTGCCATACGTCACTTTTTGATAAATAAGTGACGTAAAGAACTGACTTGCCACTTGGTGCATGATCTGGATATAGCGTATTGCGGATTTGCACACCAACCCCACTATGATAATTACCGACCAGTTGGTGCGAAATCGATTCGGGTAATAAGTAAGAGGTATAAGGGTCATGGTCTGAATAGTCTGCATTTACCGCAATAAATACCGCAACACAGCCCGGAAATACCACGCTGTTTGCATCTTCTTCTAGCTTTGTGAAAAGCTTATCCAGCACAGGGTGAGGGTAGCGATTTTGCAACATCTTACGAGTGAGTTTGTAACTATCACAACTGGCGACAACATAATCAGCGTAATGGACAGAGCCATCGGCTAATTGCACACCAACCGCGCGGTTATTGTCGGTGAGAATGTGCTCGACTTTACTTTTATAATGAATGTTTGTCCCTAGTTCTTTTGCCCGATTTGCCAATCGCTTTGCAAGGCCTAATGAACCAATACTAGGCACTCCTGCATTTTGGTTTGCAGCACAAGCTAAATTAAAGACAAAGGGCATTAATCGTAGCTCGCTATGGCGGTCAAAAATAATCCAGTTGAGTGCTTCCGCAAGCGTGGGGTTTGAAAAGCGCTTAGAAAAGTCTTCCATAGTGACAGCAAGCGTTTTCATAAAGGTGCGCATATAGGGTAGCAATTGCCACATCATTTTGCTTTTTTCCCACCATGTCATCAAGCCACCACTTTTAAGAAAAGGGAAATACGGCATACACTTGCGTAGTTTTCGGATATGTCCACACAATTCAATGATTAGTTTGCTATCTTCAGGAAAGCGCTCAATCAGGGTGGACTCTAACTTGTCTGGATCCACATAAAAGCGGATCTTTTCGCCGTTAGCCGTGACGACTGAGTTAAATATCTCAGTGTTGTAAATAGGCACGTTTTCAAGGCAGCCTAGCTCACCCCAGATGGTTGCCATTTCGTTGTTGGTTCCCGTGCCGTTTAACCAGCTGATACACCAATCGAAAGTGTATTCTTTTCGTTGCCAAGAGGTGCAACACCCTCCCGGCGTTTCATGCAGTTCGAAGACGGTGCATTGATAGCCATTCATTTGGCTATAAGCAGCGGTACCAAGACCAGACATACCAGCACCAATGATAATCACAGACTTTTGTTGTTCGGACATAGTTTCGTTCTTTTAATGATGCTCGACTAGCCATTTTAAATATCGAATTAGCCCGCCGAGCGAAAACACAAAGTGCGCCTTAAGCTGTTTCGCAGGTAAGTTCTTGAAGCACGGCGGCAATCTCTTGGCACCAGTCGTTGATGCGCTGCTCGGTGAGTTCTGGTTGGTTATCATCATCAAGCGACAAGCCGAGAAACTCACTGCCGTCTTCACTTAACCCTTTAGACTTGGTGAAGTGATAACCTGAATTTGGCCAGTAACCAATTGCTGTGGCGCCTTGTTCGGTTAGTTTATCGTGTAAGATGCCGATACCGTCTTGAAACCACTCATCATAACCAACTTGATCGCCTTGACCGAAGATAGCCACGATTTTTCCGCTGAAATCCTGTTGTGCTAGGCTTTCCCAACGTGACTCCCAATCATCCTGTAAACCACCGTATTCCCACGTTGAAATACCAAAAATCAAAAATTCATAGTTCTCGGTTAAGGTTAATTCAGTATCTGCTATATCAAAGAGATCGATGGTAAACTGGTTTAAGCTTGCTTTTATTAATTCTGCTGCGGCCTCTGTGTTACCTGTTGTGCTGCCATAAAATAGGCCAATACGAGTACTCATAATATTTCCTTTTAATTCTCTTGGTTAAGCAACATGCTGCTTTTGTTCTCTATAAGATTGAGGTTGGTGTAGTGGGTTTTCACCGATCCAAGCCTGAAACGGCTTGTCATCATCACGGCATACAAAGTGCAGAACATGTCTGCCTGTAGCTGCAGCGCGGATCAACCCGCCGGTTGTCACCCAGTGACCAGCCATATAAAAGTTGCTAAGGCCTGGCAGTCCCGTTGTCCCGTTGGCATTTATTTCGTCTTCTAAACTTTCACCACTTTCCAAAAATGGCTGCCACGCCAATACCGTTCCTTTGCTGTTGCGGGTATAGCGAACTTGAGTCAACGGGGTTGCGATGTCGATATATTCGATATGCTCTTTTAGTCCCTCAAAATGAGTGGAGAGCTTATCGATTATAAATTCACCTAAGGTCTTTTTAGCGAGGCGATATTGAACGCTACGCTTGACTCTAGTGTGATGGCGTTTAGTCGCCGTTGTTTCTTGAAAATTATTTAATTCAGCCCACGGCTCATAGGTTGAGAAGTAAGTGATATAAAGCACGGATTTGCCCTCTGGGGCGATATGGGGGTAGTGTACATTGCGCACCTGCACATTGATCCCCGGATGCGTCATACCTGGGCAGTGGACAAGATCTTGTTGGTCTAACAAGTGGGTGCGGCAATGGGGGTGATGGGTATAGTCCTTGTTTACCCCTAAAAACACAGAGACGTATCCTGGGAACATTTGACCATCGGTCTCTCTTAACTCGTCATATAACTTGTCTAACACTGGGCTGGAATACTGGCCATCAAGCATGTTTTTTACCACATCCGTACCGTCACATGCTGAGATCACGATATCGGCATACATTTTTTGGCCGTCGCTGAGTTCAACACCGATGGCTTTGTTGTCTTCGACCAAGATCTTATGTACTCGGGTGTTGTATATGATGTCACCCCCCAACTTTTTATATCTTGCTTCCATCGATTGTGCGAGACCTAACGAGCCACCTTCGGGCACACCTGCATTTTTTTTTGCCGCGCAGGCCAAATTAAAATAGAAAGGTAATAGCGGGAAACTAGGATGTTGCTCATAAAAGATAACGTTAAATGCCTTTTGCAGCAGCGGATGTGAAAACTTAGCGGCAAAGTCCGACATCAATGTCGCCATGGATTTGCGGATTAAATTGAATTTTTTGATAAATGGCCACATCATTTTTAGCTTCTGCCAGCGTGACATAATGCCAACTGGCACCAGAAAGGGATAAGCGTCTATCATTTTGACGAATTCACGAATGCCATCGCAAAATTGTGTGATGAGTTTCTTGTCAGCGGGAGAAATACTTAAGAGGTGGGCTTCGAGTTTATCTGGATCTGCATAGAAATGCACTTCTCCTAATTCTTCATCAATAACTGAATTGAAGATTTCAAAGTCTCTAATTTCTTTATCATCCAGCGCACCTAACTCTTGCCAGATTTGATTCATGCCGTTGCCTGTGCCACTACCCAGTAGCCAGCTAATACACCAATCAAAAATATAATCTCTGCGTTCCCACGATGTGCAGCAGCCGCCGGGAATATCGTGCAGTTCTAAGATCACGCTCTTGTAGCCGTTCATTTGTGCATAGCTACCGGTTGAGAGTCCACCCATACCGGCACCTATGATGATCATAGATTGTCTTTGTGTGGTCATAATTCTGTCCTTAAAGTCGTTAGAAAGCCCCAAAGCGATGGCTTTGGGGCGAGCTGTTACTCCACGTTTGTTGCTATTACCGCTTGGCTTTGGGTATCCTGTAGAATACTTTGCATAATTGCGCCGTTGCCTGCCTGCATCATATCTGGCATCAACATTTCCTCATGTTTACCAACTCCCTGATAGGTAATGACTTCGGCGTCTGATGCTGCATCCCAACTGGTTAGACGAGCAGCTTCTGCATGTGCATTTTGCTCGACGATAAAGTGCAGTTTTGCGTGAACCTGACCTAGGTTTTTCACTTTATAACACCAATCGATATAGTCTCTCGCTTGTGCCAGTGTATGCTCGTGTACCGTATTTGAGCCGGTGTGGCGGGCGAAATGTGCTTTTAACTCTTGCTCAAAGTGCGCGAAGTCTTGCTCCCGCATTTTGACTGTTTCGGTGATCCTGAATGAGTCTAAGATCACCACATCCCCGACACGTTGACCTCGGTTTTCCAGCTCCTTAGCAATCTCAAAGGCTAAATTACCGCCAAGGGAGTATCCAAATAGGGTATAGGGGCCATGAGGTTGAATTTGCATAATTTGGTCGGCATAGTCGCTAACCTTAGTGTCACTTTCGAGGTAATTAAAAGAGATCACTTCAGTGTTAGGCAATGCGTCGGCAAATGCCTTGTAAACGATGCTGTAACCACCCGCTGGTGGTAGCGCAAATAAACGAGTAGATTGACCCGCATTGAAGATAAGGTAAGGGGATGCGCCCGTTTCTTTTCCTGTTACTACATCTTCAATTGCACTCGCCATGCCATGTAAGGTTGTAAATCTAAATAGCTGATTAACTTCCATTTTGATGCTGAAGGCTGATTGGATCCTGACCATTAGCTCAATCAAATATAAAGAGTTACCGCCAAGGGCAAAAAAATCATCATGAAGACTAATGGATTTTTGCCCTAGCATATTGGACCAAATCTCAGCGAGCTGCTGCTCAAATAAGGTGGCAGGCGCTACGAATGCTCTTACCAACTCTGCGAGTTCAACCTGTGGTAATGCCGCTGCATCGATTTTACCGTTACTCAGTAATGGAAATTGCTCAATAGCAACCAGCTTACTAGGTACCATATAGCTTGGTAGCTGGTTCTCTAACTGCTCGAGGACAAACTCAGTACCGACCGCAAGATCCGACTCAAAGTAGGCAATTAATTGGGTTTGCCCGTGTACTTCTATCCCTTTTACATAGCTTCGCTTAATCCCTGGGATCTGGTTGATGCTAGACTCAATTTCTCCAAGCTCAACGCGGTGACCTCGTATTTTTACTTGGTTGTCGATACGTTGCAGAATATGTAGGTTGCCGTGTTTGTCCCACTTACCTAAATCACCTGTTTTATATACCCGTAGGGTGCTATTTTCTGACACGGGAAGTTGGATAAATTGGCTGGCATTTTTCTCTGGATTATTGAGATAGCCAAGACTTATGCCTTGCCCCGCAATTGCAATTTCGCCGACTGCGTTACTGGATACTAATTGGTTTTGCTTATCGAGCAAGATAAGTTGCGTTGCATTGAAAGGCTTGCCGATAGGCACCGTTGCACTGGTTTCTAAGTACTGCTCTGATTCCTCAAAGAAACTACTGTCTATGGTTGCTTCAGATGTGCCGTAGGAGCTAAATAGTCGAGCATCTTCTTGTAGCAATCCTTTGAGTGCGCGGTATTCAGCGATTTGCCATTGCTCAGAGCCAACAATCACTCTACGTAAGCTGGTGAATCCAACCTGACTTTGCTTTGCGAATAAGATGAGATTACGAACCACAGAGGGCACAAACTCAACCGTATCAATCTGCTGTGTCTCAATGAGGTCATACAACACCGGCATGTTCAGCATCATATTTTTAGGACACAACACTAAGTGCTTCGCATTGTAAAATGCGCGCGCGAGATCGCCACAAAACACATCAAAGGTTGGGCTGGCCAATTGTAAATGATGAGAGGTGGGTGCTAAATCAAATTGGGCTAACCAGTCCACAGCGATCGTAGCCCAGTTTTGATGGCTGACCTGGACAGCTTTTGGCGTACCCGTAGAGCCAGAAGTAAAGACAATATACGCGATGTCATTTGGCTGATGATTTAACGCCAAATTGTGCTCGCTGATTTCATCTCGTTGGCTTTGGAAGCTTTCCCAAAGTAGTGTAGGGTGATCTGATGTTAGCGCTTCTTCGCAAAGTAGTAACGTGCAGCGACTTTGCTCAAGCAACAGTTGCTTGCGTTCATTGGGTTGCTGCGGGTCAATTACCACAAAATGATGACCTGCTTTTAACGTAGCGATACAAGCAACAACTAATGCGATAGATTTTTCAAAATGTAAGGCAATCGTTTGACTAGGTTGGTTATCTAGCTGCGAATTAATTAGTCGCGCCAACTGATTTGCCTGACCGTTCAGTTCGCAATAGCTCAAAGTAGCAGCCAGTTCTCCGGCATTTGTTCCACAGGCAATGCTGAGGGCAGGAAGCTCAGGACTATGTTGCGCCGCATTTTCTATTTGGCTGACCAAAGTCGGTAATGCAGGTGCCTTTTGTTGACTTTCAGCAAATGTCGCCAAGGCGTCTATTGCGTCAGGACTTGTTAAGGCAAGCTCCGAAAGTGGCCGATTTGGACTATCAACGACCATTCGCGTCAGTGCGATATAGTCCCGAGCCAGCTGCGCTATCGTTTCGGTTTCGAATAGATCGGTATTATATTTTAATGTGCCTTTGAACACGCCATTTTCTTCATAGGTCGAAAGCGTAATGTCAAATTGACCTTCTTCTTCAGGCAGTTCCATGAATTGCATAGGAAAGCCCTTATAGTACGCGACATTATTTTCATCCATATGCGATTGCTCAACGCGGTGATTGAGCATTACAAACATGACCTGAAATACCGTAGAGCGGCTGGCATCATGTTCAATACCAAGCTTATCCACTAACAGCGCAAACGGATATTCTTGGTGATCTAGTGCGTTGAGGGTAATGTCTTTCACCTGCGCTAAAAGCGAAGTAAAGTGCGTTTCAGGATCAAACCTTGCGCATAGCGGTAGGGGATTCACAAAGTAACCATAGACGTTTGAAAACTCTGGATTTGTACGACCGGCCACGGGACTGCCAATAATGATCTCATCCTGCTGAGTATATTTATGCATGACTGCGTAATAGATGCTAAGCAACGCCATGAACATGGTGGACCCTTGTGCCTTTGCAAGGGTATTCAATGAAGACGTGAGGGCTTTATCCAACTCAAAATGATATGAATCACCAACGTTGGTGAGTACCGCAGGTCTAGGTTTGTCGGTTGCAAGGTCTAATACGGGGATCTCAGCAGGTAAGTGATTCTGCCAAAACTTATAGTTTGCCGCGCCGCGTGGAGAATGAACAAAGCGTGTTTCCCAATCGACAAATTTTTCATAGCTTGACGTTATCTCGCTGAGTGCTAACGGTTCACTTTTTGCAAAATGCGTATACAGTGACTGCATTTCATCGATAAACATGTAATTTGACCATGCATCTGAGATGATGTGATAAATCGTCACTGCAAAGTAGTAGCTTTGATCATTCTGCTTATACAAATACAGTCTAAACAGCGGGTCGTGCTCAAGGTCGAAAGGCTGTTCATTATCTGCAATCATCATAGGTTGAATATCTTCCCAAGACTTACCATGTACATCAATGACTTGCAGTGCATCCTCGCGATGAGTCCAGACTCTTTGATAGGGTTCGCCATCTTTAAAGAAGAAGTTTGTTCTTAACATTGGGTGGCGAGCAACTACAGCACTAAGGGCTTTTTTCAGCGCGTCGATATTCAGGGCACTAGGAATGTGCATCGCGCCGCCGATATTGTAGGAAGCGCTACTTGGGTTGAGTTGATTGATAAACCAAATCGCTTTTTGTCCATAGGAAAGTGGGAATTCAGCTTCCACATTGGCATCAGATACGATAATAGAGTTAACCTTGGTCTCGGAAACCGGCTGAACCTGCGATGTTTCTGTGGTTATGACTTCAAAGCCAAGCGACTCAACGAGTTTGTCATTAAGCTCTATACTTAATTCGTTGATAGATGCACCACTTAGAAGGCGTACAATCGTTAGGGTTTCACCAAAATGGGTGGTGATCTTATTTCTCAGTTCTGTCGCCATAATAGAGTCAATACCGAGATTACCGAGCGATAGATCTAATTCCACTTGCTCTCGTTTACAGCGTAATACTTGGCTGACAGCATTAGCGAGATGATCGGCAACAAGCGGTAACCGAAGCGCGCTGTCTGTTTGCTGGTATAAAGGAGCAAACTCTTGCTCTTGGTGGCTTTGCTTGTCGTTTTCTTGGGTAGCCAAGTGACTAAATAAACTCGGCTTTCCTGCATACCAATTGGTTACTTTGGACCAATCGGCGTCACACACTAAGAGTTGAGGTTGATCTTGGTCTAGAATACGTTCAAGCACAGCCATCCCCGCACTTGGTGAGATGCAGTTCATGCCCCTTTGGTTCTTGTAATGTTCGGCGAGACCCAACTCTTCAATCATACCAATAGCCCAAGGACCCCAGTTGATACTCAGCGCCGGAAGACCCTGATTGCGACGGTAGTGGGCGAGGGCATCTAAGAAAGCATTGCCAGAAGCATAGTTTGTTTGTCCTGCGGTAGTGACTTGAGCCGCGACAGAGGAGAAGAGCACAAAATGTTCGAGGTCAACTTTACTGAGTGCTTTGTGAAGCATCAACGCACCAATCGCTTTGGTGTCAAACACACCGTCAAATGCTCTGGTATCCATATTGCCAAGTAAGGTGTCATTGACGATACCAGCACAGAAAAATAATCCGTTGATCGGTGCTTGTGCACTTAGATGATAAGACTCAAGGGCCGCGTGAAGTTCACGCTCTCGAGTTAAGTCTGTCTGCCATAACGAGACATTAACGCCCTGATCTTCAAGGTGTTGAATAAACCGAACGCGATCATAGTTACGGTCGCGTGAGGTAAGTTCTGACCAACTCTTACGCTCAGGTAATTGACTCCTACCAAGCAAAATGAGGTTTCGTGCACCTCTATCGACGAGTAGCTGACAAACTAACTGACCGATTGAACCAAATGCACCAGTGATCAACTGTGCTTTATGGCTTTGCACGCGAGTTGGGAAGGCGGGTTGAAGTGACATTGCCTGCTCTAAACGAGCAACATAGGCCTGATTTTCCCTAAAAGCAACTTCCCCTTCTTGGCGGTCACTTAATAATCTAGCTGTGATATGTTCGGCATCATTTTGGCCATCAACATCGATGAGGCCACCCCAATTATCAACCAGTTCTTGCTGTGCGAGCACTCGGCTAAATCCAGTTAACGAAGCGGACATCACCGCGGTAAGTTGCTCACTATTAACGAGGCTGGCGTTGCGTGTTACCACGTAAAGCGGGAATTTACAGTCTTGTTCAATTACGGTTTTGGCTAGATTTAACAATGAATGTAGCGACTGACGTTTTTCTCTTTGCAGTTGAGCAAGGGTCAGTGATTCTATCGCGCTGTTATCTAGACTAAAACAATGCACAACGCCACGAATTTCTTGTTTGCCCAAAGTCTCGATAAGTTGTGACAGGTGATCCCGTGAATCGGGAACTAGCCATGCATGACAATGGTCTCTGTCGATATCAAAGTATTCTCCAGATTTAACGATACAGCTAGAGTGGCCAAGCTTTGCTAAACGTTCGGCTACCTGTTCGGCTGTTCCTGATTGATCTGCGAGGAGCACCCAACGCCCCGATGTGTCAGTTTCTTGTATTTCCTGATCAGGCTCTGCAAGCCAATTGACTTGGTAAAGCCAGCTATCTATGGTTCTGGTGGTGATCCCACTTGCAGCGGAGTCAACGCTTTGTGCAATAAAGTTTTTGATAACACCAAAGACTTGACCAGACTCATCACAGAGGTATAAATCACCGACCGTTTTTTCGTCGTCACGATGAGTGATTTGGGTATAACACCAAAAGTCAGTATTGTTCTGCCCGCAAAGCAGGATCTGCTCTAGCATCACTGGTAAGCGGATAGAGAATTGCTGAGCATTAGCACTTGCAAGCTCTGTAAATACTAACGTCTGGAAGCACGCATCTAGTAGACTTGGGTGTAGGGTAAATTGTGTTGTTCGCTCAAGTTGAGTAGGCCAAGAGATTTTGGCAAGCACGCCGTTGTCTGTTGCCCAGATCTGTTCAATGGCTCTAAAACATGGACCATATTCGTAACCAAACTCTTTTAGGTGTGCATAAAACTCATCGTGCTGCTGCGCGCTGGTAGCGGCACTACGAATAGCATTGAGATCAATAGGCTCAGCAAGGTTGGCGCTTTGTACTCGGCGGATTGTCCCTTGAACATGGCGGGTCGTTTTACCATCTTCAAGGCTTACCACTTTAAAATTCGGTTCATCATGGTGCAAAATGAATTGCACATTGGGAGCGTGTTCATTATTCAAAAATAACGCTTTATCGATGACAAAGTGGTCGAGTGCATAGCTGCCATTGCCCCAAGTCTCTTTGGCTGCAGCATACGCCATTTCAATAAAGCCAGCAGCGGGGAAGAGGGTATTGCCTTGGATTTGGTGACAGCTTAAAAAACTATCGCGATTTGTGTCGGTTACCGCGTTCCAAACATGTTCAGCTTCACTGCGTTTACGGCCCAAGAAAGCATGGTTACTTTGCCCTAAACGCACTTGATTAAAGTACTCAGGCTCGGTCCAAAAGCGTTCTTGCAAGAACGGGTAAGTTGGCAACGTAGTGAACTTACCTCGACCATTTATGGCTGACCAATTTAATTCAAAGCCTAAACCAAACAGTTGAGCTACGGCGTGGTAATAGGTGTGTTGTTCGTCGGATTTACGGCGCATACTCGAGACGACAACGCTTGAGCAACTTTGTTCTTCTGCGGTTTCGGCAATAGATGCGCCAAGCACAGGGTGTGGACCTAGTTCCAAAAATGCTTGATAACCTTGTTGTAATATTGCGCGGGTGGCATCAACAAAACGCACGGCTTGGCGGACGTTGAGCCACCAGTAGTTAGCATCAAGCTCAGGTCCCTCTGCAAGTGTGCCTGTTACCGTTGAATACAATGGAGTATGTGCGGTGTTAGCTTGAATACCAGCTAAACACTCGAGCAATTCGGTCTTAATCGGTTCCATAAACTGGCTGTGATAGGGCACTTCAACGCGGAGAAACTTGCAAAACACACCAGCTTCGCTCAGTTGTGTTTCGATACTGTGTAACGCATTTTCTTCACCAGCTAGGGTGACAGAGTTTGGACTGTTTACTGCTGCAATTTCAACTTGGTCGTTGAGATAAGGCGTGACATCACTGTCAGAGAGTCCTACCGCCATCATTTTACCTGTGTTGCGGCATTGATGTTGTAAACGGCTACGATGGACTACGATGGTGCAAGCATCTTTTAATGAGTAGACCCCGGCTTCATAAAATGCTGCTGCTTCACCAGTACTGTGGCCAACAATGACATCAGGTGAAATGCCGTGTTGACGCCACATTGCTGCAAGTGCAACTTGCACGGCAAAGTTTGCCGTTTGAGCGAGCCAAGTATATTGCATGTTTGACGCTGATTCATCGGCAAGCATTTCATCAGCCAATGACCAATTTGTAAGTGTTGACATATAGCTATCACACTCATCGATCATCGCTTTAAAAGTTGGCTCTGATTGGTACAGCTCACGGCCCATTGCCCACCATTGTGGCCCCATGCCGGTGAAGACCCATACGAGTTTTTGCTCATCTTTTTTCAGCGTGCGCAATGTACTGGCCGCAGCAAATTCAGCATCATGAGTTAGTGTTTGCAGTTGTTGTTGCAGATCCTCTGCATTTCTGAAACAAATTGCATGACGATATTGGTGATGTTCACGGCGCTCACCCAGTGTGTAGATAATATCACTGAGTGATGCATCGCTGTCTTGCAAAAATTCATTATGCGCTTTGGCAAAGCGATGGATCCCGTGTTGATCTCTTGCACTCAATGGATAAAGTTTTAGGCCATTCTCATTTGCTGGAGGTATTGATGGTACTTCTGGCGCAACAAATTCTTGAATAACCGCGTGGGAATTGGTTCCACCGAAACCAAAGGAGTTTACCCCCGCAACGGCTAAACCTTCATGCTTAGGCCAAGGTGTAAGTTTAGTGGGGATCTCATACGGCGCGTTGGCGTAATCAATCTTAGGATTAATTGATTTTAAGTGTAAATGCGGTGGGATCTGTTTGTTTTGAATGGCTTTGACCGCCTTGAACAAACCAGCCATACCAGCGGCTGCCTCGGTATGGCCAATATTGGTTTTTACCGAGCCAATGTAGCATTTATCGTCTTGATTACGGTTGATCCCAAGGAGTGTTCCAACTGACTTTGCTTCAATTGGGTCGCCAACAGGCGTGCCTGTGCCGTGCATTTCAATGTACTGCACTTTACCGGGGTCAATATTCGCTTTGGCATAGGTTTCCTTCATCAAGCGCAATTGGGCATCCCCATTCGGCACCGTGATCCCTTGTGTTTTACCGTCTTGGTTTACACCAGTGGCTAAGATCACCGCATGAATTGGGTCGCCATCCTTAATTGCATCATCTAAGCGTTTGAGCACAACAACGCCGGCGCCTTCAGCGCGGACATAGCCGTTTGCGGAGTCGTCAAAAGCATGAGAAAAACCAGTCGGAGATAAGAAACCGCCTTTAGACTCGGATACTGTGTATTGTGGTGCCAAATGTAATAGCACACCACCTGCGAGTGCCATATTACTTGCCCCGGTCTGTAGGCTTTTACAGGCCATATCTAATGCGACAATAGAGGAGCTACAAGCAGTATCGATGGACATGCTGGGGCCATTAAAGTCAAAAGTATGAGAGATGCGATTAGAAAGCATCGTCATCATAACACCCGTCGCAGTGTGAGCATCAATGTTGTCAAAATCTGGGTTAGTGAATTGCATGATTTTATAATCAAGCGTAAACCCACCCATAAAAACGCCGACCGACTCTCCTGCGAGTTCAGATGGCTTTTGCCCACCATCTTCCAACGCTTCCCAAGTTACCTCCAGCAGTTTACGTTGTTGAGGGTCCATAAACTCGGCTTCACGAGGCGTGATCCCAAAAAATGCTGGATCAAACTTATCGATATCATCGATATAGCCACCCCATTTTGAGCTCAACTTGCCTTTATTCGCTTTGACAGACGAATAATGAGTATCGATATTCCATCTCGATTCTGGGGTTTCTATGATGCAATCGACACCATGTTTAATATTTTCCCAAAACAATTCAGGACTATTCGCGTGACCTGGGAAACGACAACCCATGCCAATAATTGCTATCGGTAGCGTGTCGTTTGCGGGGCGAACAGAGCGTTCATTTTCGATTGCCATAATGCATTCCTTGAAGTTATCTATTTTCTGTTAATTAGCGAAGTTGCAGCAGTTCATCTTGAGTGGTTGAGTGAACATGAAGCGTAGGGTAGAGCAGGCGTTTATAGATGCCGTAGTAAAGTTGTTGAAGCTGGATTAAGTCGGATGTTGTTGTGTGTTCATCTATTTGATGAATGGTTTTGTTCACCAATCCAAGTTCTAATACTGAGGTTGATATTTCAGCAATAAAGCGGCCATCCGATGTTCCCCCTGCGGTCGATAGTTTTGGTGTGAAATGACATTGGTTGTTGATTTCATCGCAGACGATAGCGAGGGATGGAGAAGGGATCTCATCATTATTTACGCAGTAATAGGGTTTACAGGAGTTATTGGTCGTTAATGCATAATTGAGTGTATGTTTTTCGATGGTTTCTCTGACCAGCTGGACCAATTCATATTCGTTGTATGCGGGTGTATAACGGATATTAAAATTTAGCTGACATTGGCTTGGAATGATGTTGTCAACAAAATCGCCAGAATTTACATGAGTGAATTGTAGTGTGGTCGAGTCAAAGTTATCACAGTGCTTAGGCCAATCCATTGACAATAATGCTTGCATAATATTTTGCGCTAGATGGATGGCATTGGTCGCTTTTTGAGGGTAAGCCACATGTCCACTTTTACCATGTAAATTGATGGTAAAAGACAAAGCACCACGGCGGCCGACTTTCAGTGTATCTGCTACTTGCGCTTCTGAGCTTGGCTCTCCGACCAAGGTAAAATCAAATGTGATACGCTGCTGTTTTAAAAACTGAGTGATCCGCTTGGTTCCGTGTTCCGCTTCGCCTTCCTCGTCGCTAGTGAGTAGCAACCAAAGCTCTTTTTCCGGTATTCCAAATTCTGTCACTAGAGCCTCAATTGCACAGAAAAATGCGGCAATAGCGCCTTTCATATCAACAATACCTCTAGCGAAGAGGCAGCCATTGTGTTCTGTCAGCTTAAAAGGGTTAAACTGCCAATCTTGTGCACTTCCGGCCGGTACTACATCGGTATGACCAAGAAAAGCAAATCTAGCATCGCTGTTGTTACCTATGCTTGCGACTAAGTTACTTACATCACGAACGGGTAAGTGTTTGATTGAAAAGCCCAAAGCTCGTAACTCTTGTGCTAACCACAGTTGACAACCAACGTCATCTGGTGTGATCGACTTAAATGCGACTAACTGCCTTGCGATGTCAACAACGCGGTGGCTGGTATGTTTATCCTCATCAATACCTTGAAGCTCGTCATGAAGAGCTTCGATATCCTCTAGTGCTTCAGAGACAAGTTCAAAGCAAGTGCTTGAAGAAAAGTCATTCATCTCAAAAAACCTTAATGCAGAAGTATGATAAATAGGCAATTAAAAGCTCGCTTGTACACATTTTAATTACACTTCGTTCACAAGTTGCGTATTCAAACATTGAAATTCTTTAGATGCTAATGATTTTATTTTGACTAAATTAACCTAGATAATTTTATTGTTGTTTTTTATGAAGTAATAAAGTTTGTTATTTTTAATGCTGTTTGTCTAATTTTGATATTTGAGTTTTATTGAATTAATTTTGGTGTAAATGCTCTATGTACTAATATTCTGAATGTGTGAAAAGTAATTTATCTTAATAATCATGGGCGGGTTTTTGTTTCTTGAGTTATGTCTTGTGTTATTCGGAATTAAAAAAATGATGGTGTTTACGTTAATGAAATTGTTATTTTTTAAAGTGTGCGAGCTTGTTGTGTAAATTGCGCTATTAAGATAAATGGAATTAAACTTCGTTATTCATTTTTGTTATTTTAACTATGTTTTATATTTCTATTTATTCTAAATGTAGGAGGCCTAAAAGGTGTGGGCATACGTATGTGGGCAAGATTTTTTATGATGAAGTTTTAAGGTTTAAATTGTTTTTTATAAATTTAATGAATTTATTCTTGAGTTGTCATATTTAATGAATAAAATAGCGAGCGCTATAGAGCTTTTATTCAATATTTTGATTACTGTTACAGTATTTTGCTGTTTTTATCTATAGCGCTGACTTAAATTAAGGATGAAAAATGAAAAAGCTAATCACCGCACTCGTTGCATTCACCGCATTGTCTGTATCTGCTCAAGAAGTAGAAGAGGCGAAAGCACTCGTTACTCAACAAAACATTAAAATTGTTGCCATTGGCCAAAGCGGCTGGGATCCAATTTGGAGAGAGCCTACCTGTAGCATCCAAAAAACGGATGAAGATGCTGTAGGTAATGCTTACATGATCAGTCATTACGACATGTGTTTATGCCAAAACAGTAAAAAAGCGAGCTATCTGATTGAAGATACACAAAGCAACCCTAAGCAAGCAGCGGTTATTTGTTACCTAGAGCAGTAAGCTAGTCAACAGCAGCAGAGCAAAGTACTTGCACTTTACTCTGCTTTTATTACTGGTGTTTCCTTTAAGTTCAAATTAGCTAAATTAACTGATTTTTTGCTTTGGTGTGCTAAATAACCTGAGCTGCGGATAATTAATGCCTTTCTAGCAGCCAGTTTTAGCGCTAACTGCGTTGAATTCACTTCCAATAGCCAGCTATTGGTGCGTAAATTCGCCTTGCCTACAGGATGTAGGTACCTTAGCGAGAGCAGGACGCGGAAGCGGTGTTTTCCCTAAAACTCTCTGGCTAGACAAGGAAAAACTAAGTTGTGCTTTAGCAACAATGAGTTGGAACACTCCTTATCCAAACCTCAGGTTAAATAACTTGCCTAACTTCCAATCGAACTTTACAGCGCTGACGGCCGTTAAGATTAAAACAATCCCAAGCGTTTGTAGCATCGAAATCGTGTGCTCGAATGCAATAAAATCTACAAACAGCGCCACGACCGGATAAATAAAAGAAAGAATAGCGATTAATGTGGTGCTTAAGCGTTGAAACGCATCATACATGATCACATACATAAACCCTGTGTTGACGATGCCTAAGAATAGGATATTGCCCCAGCTCGATGAAGTCTCTGGGAAATGTGCAAAGTCAACCCAAGGCAATAAAAATAAACCGCCCAAAAAGATTTGGATCACAGCAACCACACCGGATGGCACTTGGCTTACCTTTTTTGTCATCAGCGTTGTAATGGTATACAGAAATGCAGCTCCAAGCGCCAGTAGCAGACCAAAAACGGCTTGATTGCTCTCTTGTGCAAAAATAACTGCGACTATTTCTTGATACGGGATCCCCACAACCAACCATAACCCCACCACGGCGATGGTCAACCATAAAAGGATTGCTTTACTTGGATACTGACGATAAAGCACCGCGCTTAGTAATACCAACATCAGAGGTTGTAGATGGTATGCGATGATTGAAATTGAAAAAGGAATATAGTCAAATGAGGCGAATAACAGCACCCAGTTTCCGACCAGCGCGATACCGCCGAGCAAGATGGTTATAAAAACGGGACCTTTAAACACCTCTTTTGTCAGTTGCTTTGTTACGAGCACGTATCCAAGAAGGCACAACGCGCCAATAACACAACGTAAAAATACCACGTTCCAATAGGATTGTTGTGCACTGACGACAAAGTATCCTATGGTGCCAGATAGCACCATAGCTATTACCATCTCTATCGAACCTTTTTCTTTATCTGAGCCAAACATTGTTCACACCTTGTCATATTCAATTCTATACTTGCATATTACTTAGGGTTTGCCGTATTGCTAATAGACAATAAAAGGCTAATTTTTCTATTTTCCTAAAAATGAAAGGCAAAAATGCGAAAATTAATTAATAATGAAAAATGGTCGCTTGATGCGATAGATAGCAAGCTTATAGCGCTGTTAGAAAACAACAGCCGAGTGTCTGTTGCTGAAATGGCTCGTGCTGTGAATATGTCTTCACCGAGTGTGAATGAGCGCATGAAACGTATGGAAGAGTATGGGGTAATTAGTAAATACAGTATTGAATTAGACCCAGCAAGCTTTGATTACCCGCTGACAGCGATTGTGCGTATTCGTCAGCATCCTGGTAAACTAAAACAACTTGAAGCGATGATCCAAAACATTCCTGAAGTGATTGAATGTGACAAAGTGACGGGAGAGGATTGTTTTTATGTGAGGTTGTGTTTTGAGAGTATGCCTAAGCTAGACGAAATTCTGGATAAAGTCTCCACGCTGGGTGATACCCACACATCGGTGGTGAAATCAACAGTAGTCAAACGCAGAAACGTGCCATATCAGATCCGCAAAAGGTAATCGCTAAGTATGGCGAGTAGTAACGTTTTGACGGGATAAGCAATGCACAGCTAAACGTCAACAAATTTATAGTTTGTCACACTTTTTATAGCAATCCTGCCATCAATCTGGTTTTGAGTATGTTAGTATCCGTGCAGCAGTTTTTTACGAGATAGATTATGTTTCAACCAGTTAGCCTCTTTGTTGGGTTAAGATATAGCCGTGCTGCGAAAGGCAATGCATTTATATCGTTTATCTCATTTTTCTCAATTGCGGGTATCGCCCTTGGCTTGATGAGTTTGATCACCGTCAGCTCAGTGATGAATGGCTTTGAGCAAACCTTAAAAGCCGCCATGCTTGATTTGATCCCGCATGTGCAAATTAAGGAAAATGAGCAACTTGATCAAAATAAATTACAAGCCATTGAAAATCATCCTTTGGTTAAGCAAGTTTCGCCATATGTTGCAAGTGACGTAATTCTACAAACCAATCAAGATTTGGTGGGTGTGCAACTTCAAGGACTATTTCAAGGGTATGAAACAGCGTTAGATGACGCCGTACGCGCAGGTAGCTTAACTCGATTGTATGAGCAAAAATACCAAGTGGCGCTGAGTCGCTATTTAGCCAATAAACTTGGTGTAAGCGTTGGTCAACAACTTCGCGTGATCATGCCTGAATTCACCACATACACACCGCTTGGCCGCACACCGACGCAGCGCTTATTCACCGTAGCTGCCATATATGATGGCCAAAGCGAAGCTGACACTTATTTGGCATTTGCCGACGGGAAGAGTTTACAGCGGTTAATGCGCAAGAAGCCAGAGCAATACGACCTTAACATTCATTTATATGATGCCTTTAGTCTGCCTGATTTTTATCAGCAAGCGGATAGCTTGTTACAAGGGCTCGAGGTACAGGATTGGCAAACTCAGCAAGGCACATTGTTTGCGGCGGTTGCAATGGAAAAGCGCATTATGTCGCTATTACTTGGCCTTATTGTGATAGTGGCTGTATTTAATATCATTTCAGCGCTATCTATGATGGTGAGTGAAAAGCAAGGGGAAGTGGCTATTTTGCAAACGCTTGGCTTTACACCACAAATGATAGCTAAAGTATTTATGGCGCAAGGGATGTATAACGGCATTTTTGGCACACTCATTGGTGTTGCTGGTGGATTATTGCTTTCGAACAATATTAATGAGGTACTCCACCTCGCAGGCCTTCAGTTGCTTGGTGGCGCTGAACTTCCGGTCAAAATAGAACTAACAGATTTAACGATTATGGCAGTGGGCAGCATATTGCTAAGCTTTTTAGCAACCTTGTATCCAGCTAAACGCGCGTCGAGTGTGCTGCCAGCAGAGGTATTAAGATATGAGTGATTTAGTCATTGACTGCCAAGATTTGGTCAAAAGCTACCAAGATGGTAAAGCCGAAGTAACGGTACTAAAAGGCGTTGATTTATCTGTAACCCAAGGTGAGATGCTTGCCATTGTAGGTAGCTCGGGTTCAGGTAAAAGTACTTTACTGCATATTCTCGGTACCTTGGATAAAGCATCCACCGGCAGTGTAAAAATCAAAGGTGTGGAAGTTGGCAAGCTGTCACGTAAAAAGCAGGCGGAATTTAGAAATAAGCATTTGGGTTTTATCTATCAGTTTCATCATTTGTTGATGGAGTTTAGCGCGGTTGAAAACGTGGCGATGCCATTACTAATTGCCGGTAATAAAGCAAAACAAGCCCGCGAAAAAGCATTACTCATGCTTGATAAAGTAGGCTTGAGTCATCGTGCTGATCATAAGCCTTCAGAGCTTTCTGGGGGGGAGAGACAGCGTGTTGCGATAGCGAGAGCGTTAGTAACAGAACCTGATTTGGTGCTAGCTGATGAACCAACCGGCAATCTTGATAAGCATAATGCGCTAAGGATCTATGACCTCCTAGCTGAACTCAATCAGCAACTAAAAACCAGCTTTGTTGTTGTAACACACGACCTAGAGTTGGCAGATAAGCTTGGTCGTGCAGTGCAACTGGACGATGGCAAAGTAGGTGTGTATCAGCATGCTTAGTTATTTTTTAAGCAAACGTTTTAGAGAGTCTAAACGTCAGCTTGGCTTTATTGGTTTTTTAACCCGTGCTTCTACGCTTGGTGTAATGCTGGGTATGGCAGTATTGATAGTCGCACTTTCTGTGATTAATGGTTTTGAAGAACAATTAGAGCAGCGGCTGTTGTCGGTGGTACCGCAAGTTAGTTATCAAGCACCTTACGACCCTATTCAAGCGTGGCAGCAAAAAGTAGAGATCTTGGAGAGTCAACGTGGCGTCGTAAGCGCGACGGCTGAAATTAACTTAACAGCCATGCTGCAATACAAAGGCACCTTAAAAGCGGCGCAGTTAAAAGGGATCGCACCGAATAGGCATCATACGGTGTCGAGCATAGGTGATTTTATAAAAGGCGCAGAACTAAAGGCACTAAAACCGGGTGAAGTGATCATCGGCAAAGGGATAGCTGACAAGCTTGGCGTCGTGGCTGGCGATAATATCCAGCTCTTGGTTGCTAACAAACATTCGGATAATCCACTCGCTGCGCCAAAGCGATTAACGGCGACGGTGGTGGGGCTTATCGATATGGGCGGGCCACTTGACCAAACATTATCCTTAGTGCCACTTAACGCACTGCAAGAAGCGATGGATTTTAGAGAAGACCAAGTAACGGACTTGCGTGCCAAGGTGAGTGATGTGTTTCAGGCACAGCAAATTGCGACATCAGCGGGCAGGGCATTACCCGATTTAGTGTACGTATCGTCTTGGTTTCGAACGCAAGGCGGACTGTATCAAGATATTCAGATGGTACGCACTATCGTCTATCTCGTGGTATTTCTGATCATCGCTGTAGCGAGCTTTAATATCGTCTCTTCTATGGTGATGGAAGTAAAAGAAAAGCGGGCGGATATTGCCATTTTGAAAACCATGGGTGCACAGGACAGTACGATTTTTTCGACTTTTGCGCTACAAGGTGTGACGTATGCAGGGATAGGTGCACTGCTAGGCACAGGGATCGGCATTTTTATTGCTATTAATATCCCCGATATTTTTAAAGCCTGGATCAATATGAGTGATACCAATCCGCTTGAAGGCGTCTACTTTATTGAGTACTTACCGAGCAAAATTATTTGGACAGACATTTATATCAGTTTAGTCACGACTTTTGTTATGGCTGTCGTCGCAAGCTTATATCCCGCTTGGCAAGCCACCAAAACGGATCCTGCCAAAGTACTGGGAAATGGCTGATGATGGCAAAAATTTATAGCCGGTAAAACCGGCTATAACAAGTTTATATTGGCTGCAGATAGATTAAATTCCCAATAGAAGAGGAAACGTTTGATCAAGTATCAAGATGTTTGCATGTGTTCACATCACTAAAATGTCAAAGTGACTCGCACGGCTGGACAGGCCCTAACCATCAAGCTTAAACATATTTTTTAATACCAATTTGTCTTAATACTAGCTCAATTTGAAGGTGTAAATCTGACGCTACCTGCGTTAAAAATTTCTTATTTAGAACAACTCAATAGCAAAATCTTTGCCTTGCAGATATGGATGTAGGCACCTTGGCGGTAGCAGGATGCAGTAGCGGTGTTATCGACAAAATTTTCTCGCTGCAGAATAGATCACTTAATTAAGCAAATTGATATAAAGCTCCCTTGTCCGCAAACTGTCCGGTGTCCGTCCAAATCCTCTCAATAAAGCCGTTAAATTACATAAATGGTATATAAAACAGTAAGATAAATTATGGCACGCTACTTGTTATTAGTTACTCATAATAATCGCGGACACCCTCTTGTCCGCAAGGAGGTAGCATGATTAAAGATACAAGTGCGCAAGATAAACAAATCGCAAAGAAACGAACCATAAAAAAGCCTGTGCTTGCGTTGTTGGCCGTTGGCATCACCTTAGGTGGATTGACCAGTGCTTGGCCAAGCATTAACACAATTTTATCTGCAGAGCAGACGGTATCGCGGGAGCAAGTACGTCTCGCCACGGTAGTGAGAGGTGATATCAGCGAAGATATTCGTGTTGAAGGGCGTACGCTGGCTGCGAATAATCCCGACTTATATGCCATCGCATCGGGCACAGTGACGCTAAACGTTAAACCAGGTGATGCCATCAAAGCAGGGCAAGCGTTGCTTAGCATAGACAGTCCAGAGCTTACCAACCGTTTACTGCAAGAAGAGGCGACATTTGAACGTTTACAAACGGAAGTTGAGCGCCAACGGATCTCGATTAAACAGCAGCTACTTGATACTAAACAACGCATGGAAATGGCGAAAGTAGACTTAGAAGCGGCAGAGCGGGAAATGGCACGCTCAAAACAAAGCATCGAAAAGCAAATTATCTCAAAATTAGAGCTTGAACAGTCAATGGTTGAACTTAAGCGCGCGCAGCTACAAGAGCGTCACGCCATCGATTCGCTAAAGCTTGAGCAAGAGCGACTTGCGTTTGAGCTAAAAAGTAGCGAGCTGAGCCTAACCAGACAACAGCATATTTTAGAAGAAGTGCAGCGTCAGGTAGCGGCACTTAACATTATATCGCCGTTGTCGGGTATTGTTGGTACGGTGCATGTCCAGCAAAAGCAGTTTGTACAGCGAGATGCGGCGCTAATATCCTTGGTTGACCTTTCAGAGCTTGAGGTTGAAGCGCAAATACCAGAAATTTATGCCGACAATCTAGGTGTCGGCATGGCCGCTGAAGTAATTATCAATCAATACCAATACCATGCAAAGCTGGTCGCTATTTCCCCTGAAATCGAAGCTGGCCGTGTCAGTGCGCGAGTACGCTTTGATGAACAACCAAGTGGTCTTCGCCAAAACCAAAAGGTATCTACAAGAATTATCCTGTCGCAAAAGCAAGACGTGCTCAAAGTAAGGCGTGGTGCATTTGTTGAAACTGGCGCAGGGCGTTTTACCTATACGGTTGTCGGTGAGCAGGTCGATCAAACACCCATTCAGCTCGGTGTAAAAAGTATTTCTGAAGTTGAAATTATCGAGGGCCTGAGTGAAGGACAAGAAATCGTGATTTCAAGTTTAGATCCGTTCAATAACAAAGCGCGAGTGTTACTCGGGAAGTAGCCCATCTCGCGTACCGAATAAGAATGAGAAGGAATAGACAATGTTAAAAATGAATGAAGTAAGCAAAATTTATCGCACAGATCTGATTGAGACTCATGCGCTCAGCAATGTTAATTTAACCATTGAAGAAGGGGAGTTTATTGCGGTCACAGGCCCGTCAGGGTCGGGTAAAACGACCTTTTTGAACATTGCCGGTTTGTTAGAGCGTTTTGAGCGCGGTGACTATTTTCTAGATGGTGAAAACGTTGCCAATCTTAACGATAAAAAGTTGTCTCAGCTAAGAAACGAAAAAATTGGCTTTATCTTCCAAGGCTTTAACCTTATCAGCGACTTATCTTTATATGACAACGTTGAAGTGCCGCTCATTTTTCGTGGGATTAAGGCCAGTGAGCGTAAAAAGCGCATTGAAGAAGCGCTTGAACTCGTTGGGCTTGCAAGCCGAATGAAACATCATCCCGCACAGCTAAGTGGCGGGCAACAGCAGCGTGTGGCTATTGCCAGAGCTTTGGCGGGGAAACCGCGATTCCTTTTAGCGGATGAGCCAACGGGTAACTTAGACAGCTTAATGGCAAGGCAAGTGATGGATTTATTACAAGAAGTGAATCAGGCGGGTACAACATTGATTATGGTAACCCATGACAATGAGCTGGCACGACGAGCGGGTCGTAACATCCAAATTCTTGATGGTGAGCTAACCGACATCACCAAATCTCAGCTAACTGAACTGGCAGTGTAGGAGTAAGCAATGAAAGAGCTAATACTATTAGCTTGGCAGGGATTAAAGCAAAAACCCAAGCTAAGCGCACTGATGGTGATCAACCTTGCAGTTGGGATCACGTTAATGTTGACGATGTCAGCCATTGTAAAACAAAGCAGCAGTGAGGTGATTGGTTATAAGGGAGATCACTTGTACACCGCAGGCCTGAATTTTTTTGATGGCGACCAAGACGTTGTCGATTTTAACCAATTTCCACGCTGGACATATCAAGATGCAGAGGCGCTTAAGCAAGCGGATTTACCATACGAGCATCTATCATTTAACTACACCACAGAGTTTATTGTGGGGCTGGCGGATAACTCAGTTAGACCTATTAGTGTAGAAGCTTCTGGTACAGATAGAGAAATGTTTAGTGTACTAGATGCGCCGTTTATCCACGGAGCTTCTTGGAGTGAACAAAGCCAGCAAAGTGGTGAAGCGGTCGCTGTGATCAGTAAAAACGCTAATGACCATCTTTTTGGTGGGGCGAATTCTGTCGGGCAGTTTATTCAAGTTCAAGGCGAACAAATACAAGTCGTGGGCGTGGTTGATTTAAGCAATTATAAACGTCGTTTCCAAGATTTGAGCTTTAGTAATAATTACAATCACGATGCATTTATCCCGCTAAATTATGCCTATGCGCAAAACTTTCCAAGAACAGGGCAAGTATCGTGTAGAACCGACGATTTATACACCGCAACCAACCCACGCAGCGGCAGTATCGACATGCTGAAAAGTGCTGAATGTGGTTATTTGACGGTTTGGTTCCAGTACCAAAATGATATGGGGGTGGCACATCTTGCAGAGCTAAAAACTTGGTTGAATAACTATACTGCAAATCAGCAAGTGGTTGGCCGTTTTCAACACAACAATCTCACCGATTTTTATAGCATGGGTGAGCTCTATATTTTGATCCAGCGTTTTATGGCATGGGAAGCCATTTACCTAACGTTTTCATATTTACTATTTGCCATTTGTCTAGTGAACACTGTGGGGATCCTACTGGCCAAATTCCAAGCCAATCGTAAGCTTATTTCCCTTTACCGAGCCCTCGGTGCAAATCGTGGGGTGATCATGAAAATTCATTTTCTAGAAATTCTCATGCTCACAGTTGCATCTGTGTTGCTTGGTTTTGTACTCGCATTTGCAGGACTCGAGTTGATGTTCCATTTGCGTATGTATCAGACGGATTATATGGCATTTGCCGAGCAGGTTCGTCAAATCTATCAGTTTGATGGTGAGCTGGCACTTTTGACCACCATAGGTATTTTCTTGGCGGTTGGGATATCTGGATTATATCCGGTATACCGTAGTAGCCGTGTATCACCAGCTGCAGAGTTAAGGGGGTAAGTATGGCGATTAAACATATTTTAAAACTGATCTTAAAACAAAAAAGTATTGCGCTGTTAATTATTCTACAAATCGCGATCACCGTGATGATTGTCAGCAATACCGCGTTTATCAGCTATGCAACGCTGCAAAACTGGCTAATTCCTTCAAAGTTGGAAGAGCAACAAATTCTCAATGTAACGACGCGTGTGTTTGATACCTCGGTAGACGTGCAGTCACTTATAGAAAAGGATATTCAAGCGATTGAAAATGTGCCTGGGGTCGTTGCCGCATCTTATGCTGGTAGAGAGCTGGTATTAAACAGCTTAGGCCCTGGATGGACTATTTTTAAAGATACCCAACCAGAAACGGATTACAGCGTGTTTGGCTACTTTGGCTTGGATGAAAAAGGGGTAGATGTACTTGGGCTTGAACTTGTTGAGGGGCGGAGATTTTATGCCAGCGAATTTATAAAAGGTGATGAGGCAACAAAAAATGCAGGCGTTATTATGATAAGTGACGACCTTGCCACGTCTTTATTTGGTGGTGACTCTGCCCTTGGGCAGACGGTGTATATTTCAAGACAACGCATTCCACATCAAGTGATTGGTGTTTATAAAGGTAAAATGCTTGGGGAAGGCGCAACGTACAATCAACAACACTACAATTCAGGGGTTGTACCTGAGGTCATATGGGGTAACCGTCAACGGGCAAATTATTTAGTCAGGGTTGAAAAAGGTGTGTCTGAGCGAGTGCTAGAAGAAGTTGAAACGGCACTGTATCACACCAGCGGACGAATGGTTGAGCGAGTAGAGTTTGTTGCTAGGGCAAAAAAACGTTTGTGGGATGGCCGTAGCACCTTTGCACTCACCATGGCAGGTATAAGCATCATAGCATGCGTGGTCACCGCGCTTGGTATTGTCGCACTTGTCAGCTTTTCTGTTAGCCTAAGAAAGAAAGATCATGGTGTACTTCGTGCGTTAGGAGCATCTAAAGGCAAAGTGATGTGGTCTTTAATTAAAGAAAATACAATTTTAGTCTTTATCGGTTTAGTGCTAGGCTTTGGTCTCTCGATTTTGCTTTACTATTTTTTGATGAATAATGTTCGCGTGCAAAGTGTGGTAGAGATCCCATTATTGGTTGGGGTCGCTATTTTTACTTGGCTTGTGAGTACATTGGCGGTGTACCTGCCTGCCAAAGAAGCTGCGAAAGTGTCGCCGGCACAAGTAACTAAATCGAGTTAATAATAAAAACAACAAAGCCCCGAAAGGGGCTAAATCTACAAATTAGGATCAAAAGCGTTCATGAGTGTATTGGTAATTGACGATAATCCGGATGTAATTCAAGCCATTAAAGTCCTTTTGTTACTCAATGATATTCCGTGTGAAGGTGTTACCTCTCCGCAGCTGGGCCTAGAGAAGGTTCGTAGCAAACAGTTCGACTTAGTTATTCAAGATATGAACTTTACCCGAGACACCACCCGCGGGGCAGAAGGTAAAGCCCTGTATAAAGCTATTCGAGATTTAGAGCCCGACTTACCCATCATCTTACTGACCGCTTGGACGAATCTTGAAATGGCGGTAGAGCTTATTAAAGATGGTGCGGCAGACTATTTAGCTAAACCTTGGAAAGACCATAAACTCGTCACCTCAGTGAAAAACTTGCTCGAAATGCGAGAATTACAAGAGCAAGTAAGTAGCGCCGCGAATCAGCGCAACGCCAGGTTACAAAAGCTAAAAGCGCAATACGAACTGTGTGGTGTGGTGGTTGCCGATCCTGCCATGTTGAGCTTGCTTGAAATGGCGACGCAGGTTGCGCACTCCGACGCGCCAATTCTGATCACAGGACCAAACGGCGCTGGTAAAGAGAAAATTGCAGAAATCGTGCAAGCCAATAGCAGCTATAAACATAAACCCTTTATTAAAGTGAATGCGGGGGCTATTCCGGCGGACCTCATTGAGGCCGAGTTATTTGGGGTTGAAAGTGGTGCTTATACAGGTGCACAAAAATCGAGGGCTGGACGTTTTGAAGCCGCCGATGGTGGCACTTTGTTTTTGGATGAAATCGGCAACTTGTCTTTGACAGGGCAACAAAAATTGCTAAGGGTTTTACAAAGCGGCGAGTTTGAGCGCGTTGGCAGTAACGTGACCAAAAAGGTGAGCGTTAGGGTGATCAGTGCTACCAACAGTAATTTACCAGAGGCCATTCGCGCAGGTACTTTTAGAGAAGACTTGTATTATCGGATCAATATGATTGAGCTTAAATTGCCGCCACTATCTGAGCGAAAAGAAGATATTGCCGTGTTAGTGGATCACTTTTTACCTAGCAATAAGAGTTTGAGTAACGCAGCAATGAAGCAGTTAAAGCATCATACTTGGCCTGGAAATGTCAGGGAGCTTGAAAACACCATAGGCCGTGCTGTGTTGCTGAGTCCCGGGCAAGAAATTGAGTGTGAGCATTTAGCAATTCAAACACCACAACATGAAGAGCCGCTTGAATATACACAAGCAGATATCGAAGCCGCATTAGACAGCGCTGATGGCGTAGTCAGTAAAGCCGCAAGAAAGCTAGGGTTAAGTCGGCAAGCACTATACCGGAGAATGGAGAAGTTTGGTTTAAAATGACGGTGTCTCTTCAAGCAGCGGTGTCTGCATGCTTATTTGTATCACTATTGGTGTTTGCGGCTATTCTATGGCTGGCAGCTTCATTTGCAATACCAATTACTCTGTCAATTCCGGTGGGGTTGCTTGTTGCAACGGTAGTAGGCGTTGTCGGTATCAGTTACTTTTTCTCTCGCCAACAACGGATCATAGATTGCTTAACGGACGGGATCCGCAGTTTTAAAGATCAAGACTTCTCAGTTCAAATTACACATTTTGAAAGCATAGAAATGTCTGATCTAATTTTGGAATATAATCGTTTATCGACAACACTAAAAAAGCAGCGCCACGCTACTAGCCAAAGGGAGTTACTACTCGATACCATTTTGCAGGTGTCGCCGGTGTCGATTATATTACTCAATCAGTTTGATCAGGTTGTATATGCCAACGACAAAGCTGGGAAATTACTCAATAACAAAAAATCTTTAAGTGGCCTTGTACTTCATCATGCCATCGCGAATGCAGATCCTAAGCTGCAAACAATTTTGCTACAAAAAGAATCCGGGTTTGTGACCTTTCAAGCCAATGATGAAAAGCAGAGCTATTACTTTTCAAGGCAGAGTATCACACTCAACCACCAGCCGCATGTATTGCTTATGTGTCAAAATCTATCTAGCGAAATGAGCCGCCAAGAGGTAGGACTTTGGAAAAATGCGATCCGTCTTATCAGTCATGAACTCAATAATTCATTAGCGCCCATTTCTTCGTTGACTAACTCCGCAAACACGATTGTTGAGCGCAGTGTTAAAGAACAAAATCATACCCTAGTCCAGTTGCTGCCTGATATGCTGGCAACCATTAATCGCCGCACGGAAAACCTCAGTGAGTTTGTGGCTAAATATAGCGAGTTTGCAAGATTACCTGCGCCACATATTACAGAACAACCGTTGCAGAGCTTACTTGATACCGTTAGTAAGCTTTATGACTTTACTTTGCTGGCACCACTTCCTGTGGAGCACGCCTTTTTTGATTCGGTACAGGTAGAGCAGGTGATGATTAATTTGGTTAAAAACGCCCATGAGTCAGGATCTAAAATAGAAGAAATAGGCGTTAAACTGCTGGTTGATTATCAACGCCTGATAGTCGTGGTTGTTGACAGAGGTGTAGGAATGGAAGAAGAAAAGCTAGCAAACGCAGTACTGCCATTCTTTTCCACTAAACCAAGTGGCACAGGGGTAGGATTGAGTATTTGTAATGAAGTCGCCATTGCCCACGGTGGACAACTTAAACTCTTTAATCGCAAAAAAGGTGGCTTAATGGTGCAGTTTGATTTACCACTCGTCGCACCAAAAGCATAGCGTTGTAATGACACTGACCCATATCTGGTAGGAGCGGGTTCACCCCGCGATCTTTTAGGTTGTAATGCCGCACCCTAAGCGGCGGAAATCTTTTTGCTTGGATAAATCAAGACCTACAAATAACATGCTTCATAGGTTTATCCTGTTGTCTTCATTTTTTGCTAAGCTCATATCTGGTAGGAGCGGGTTCACCCCGCGATCTTTTAGGTTGTAATGCCGCACCTTAAGCGGCGGAAATCTTTTTCCAGATAAATCAAGACCTACAAATAACAAGCTTCATAGGTTTATCCTGTAGGTCTTGCTTTATTGTTAATCTAGGGTGCTCACGAGGGCTTTTTAACGCTGTGTAATGTCTTAAACACCAATCATCATTTCTAGGTAGCGATAAACAATGCACCTAACCTCACACTGCCTCTACGGCAAATGTTGCTGCAACGTTTCCTTAATTCAGATGGAAATTTAAATAATTTTGAGTTTCTACTGCCTCTACGGCAAATGTTGCTGCAACTCAGGAGAAAAACTACCTAAAAATAGCCAAATGAAGGTTTCTACTGCCTCTACGACAAATGTTGCTGCAACCCAAGTTGTGGGTACTCAATGTACTCCTGACGAAGTTTCTACTGCCTCTACGGCAAATGTTGCTGCAACTTAATGAAATCAAAGTATCTATAAACAAGATTAGCGTTTCTACTGCCTCTACGGCAAATGTTGCTGCAACTGACCCATTTGTTTATAAGTTCGGATTAATTCAAAGTAGTTTCTACTGCCTCTACGGCAAATGTTGCTGCAACGGAGTATCGGTCAACATCGCTTGACGAGTGATAAGTTTCTACTGCCTCTACGGCAAATGTTGCTGCAACCCTACCTTCTGTAGCCCTTGACTGACACGGCCTGTAGCGGCTAATTGGATGAACCTCCAGCGCCAATCAAGAAACTGTGTTGATATTAGCAAAAAACAGCCATTTTGGAAGTAAAAATTTAAGCTAACTAATTGATTTAATTGAAATGGATGAACCTAAGGGTGGGTTTTTAGGCTAACAGTATGATAGTTATAGTATTTTTAAAAAATCCCTATATCAGGAAAGAGGTTCATCCAGAACCGTATTACCTTTTACTTATAACCTACTGCTTTATATTAAAAATACCTAAAAATTATACTTAAAATAAGTGAGATTTGTTTGCGTGATTAGCTTTTGTGAATATCACTTTACCTTACTCAAGAACTTACCTATTCTGCTAACTCAATTAACATTACGAAAGGAGTCAGTAAACGATGGGGTTAAATCAAGAAGCAATCACCGGCTATCTTAACGAGCTGTTACCAGACTCACAGCCAGACTTACTCAAAAGTGCAACCGACTACCTCAACCACCATGGAGAAATAGCAGGGTGGATAGCTGAGCAATCACCGCCAGTACAGCAACGCCTAAGTGCGCACTATATTACTGCCGAGCAGCCAAGGGCATTACAACAGCCGCTTAATCGAGAGGTTAGTACTAAGGTGGGTAATAATTGCTATCGGTTAATTATTCCCTCTACCCTTAGCGCAGATCTTACCAGTAAGCTGCCTTGCAGCGCACAAATTGACAAACATAAAGCGAATTATACGGCACTCAAGGCGTTAACTATCGCGCAGATTTTTGGTGAATTAGGCTTAAATACAAAGCATAGGCCTTGCCATAAGCAGCTTGTGTGGGAAGTTCGCCCGCTCACTCGTACGCTTGATGATCTTCATGATGAAATAAAGCTGCGCTTTTTACCAAAACTAGACGAGCCAACCTACAGTTTACCGTCATTGGGGTTAACTGCATCGGCCAAGCAGCAGTTACATGACAAGCACAATCGTTTGTGGCTAAAACTTGTTAAACCGGCACGGCACTTTTCTTATCAAAGTGTTGATAATGGCGAGTATTATTGCGAAATGCGTTTAGCAGATATGCAGCTGGTTTACATGCCAACAGGGTTGGTACTTACCATACTCTCAATACAATTTAACGACATTGTTCATTTACAAAACACCACACAAACAGAGCCAATTCTTACGCGACACGCCATTACATTGCAAGATTTAGTTGAACTGAATGCTGCGTTTTATCGCACCAAAGGGCAGTTAGCACTGTTTAATACTCAAGCGCGCTGGCAACAAAAAGCTGCGCCTTTTAGTTGGCTCGACATCATGAGTTTGTTACTTAATCAACGTAATTTAAATACAAACGAGCAAGTCAACAGTCCTTTCGCTCAGCAGTGGCAGCTTGCACGGCCACTTGGGTATATGCAAGCCTATTTACAGCAAACAAAGCAGCACTTAAACACACAGGTACAAAAGCTCATGTTTGCGCAAACAATGGCACTGCAATTGCGTTTAGCAAAGCGGCAGAGTATGGCCTATTTGATAACCGAGGATGAACTAGAAAGTGGCATTGGTGGGGCAGACATCCGACATCAGTTTTCACGGGAAGGGGGCTGTGTACTCATCAACCCCAACCGAATAGGGCAGCAACAGCGTATTTTTCATCAAGGCTTTATTGCCAACCAAGGTACGCAGTATGTAGCGGTATTGGTATTGGCGTATGCGGAATACTGCTTTTTACAGGCAATGCAAAATAGTACCCAAATGGATGGTGCGATAAGGCTTGAACAACAGGTTATTACTACCATAAAAGAGCAGCAACAATTATTATTGAGTCACCGCATTAATAACCGGTTTGCTGAAGTCAGTGTGTTGACCATGCTCAATCAGGTGTATTGCCAGTGGGATAACATATTTAATATTAACTTGTACCACCAGAGATTGGCTGAAGATATTCGCGAATATCATGAATTAATAGCGCTGTACCACCAGCAGCAATCTCATACACATAACGCAAAAATGGAGCAAGAAGCCAAACAGCTCAGGGAACAACAACAGCAACATCAAAATAAAATAAAAAATATCGCCACGTTAGGCACCGCACTTATTTTTATTGCCAGCGTGTTTGGCACTAACTTTGTAGAAATGACTACGCTATATTATGGTGAGCCAATTCGGTTTTTCTCAAGTGATTGGCATGCCGTATTTATTGGTTTGGTGATGCTCACGACCTCAGCTTTTGTCTATTATTCAAATCTAAGTATTAACAAACAAATTGCGCGAAAAGCCAGTGTCACACACCAAAAACAAAGCCATCCTAAGCGCAGCCGCTTGTCACTTACTTTACTAATATTTGGGCTTGTTTGCGTATTTGGCTGGGGTCATAAAATGTGGTTTTAGTCAATCACACACTAACATAGCTGCTTAGCAACCTGTAAAAACTACCTTTCGTTTTGCCAAAACCGCTCCTCAAGTAGGAGCGGGTTCACCTCGCTCGCTTTTGATTTAGCTGCCTTTACGGCAAATGTTGCTGCAACATGGATATAGTAGAGAGTCTGGATCAAGAAGAAATGTTTCTACTGCCTCTACGGCAAATGTTGCTGCAACGTAAATTTAAATGATTGTTACTACCAAATGCAAAAGTTTCTACTGCCTCTACGGCAAATGTTGCTGCAACACACAGCCCTTGAAGAACTGTGTGAAATCAAAAAACTGTTTCTACGCCTCTACGGCAAATGTTGCTGCAACGGAATTATGTATGCATGTCTTGGTGTTATCAGTCAGTTTCTACTGCCTCTACGGCAAATGTTGCTGCAACTCAAGGGGCTGTAATTGTAAATTTAGAGTCAGATCGTTTCTACTGCCTCTACGGCAAATGTTGCTGCAACAGAATTAGCGAGAAAGACGCTATTAGAAAGGCACGTGTTTCTACTGCCTCTACGGCAAATGTTGCTGCAACCCTACCTTCTGTAGCCCTTGACTGACACGGCCTGTAGCGGCAAATTGGATGAACCTCCAGTGTCAACCAAGAAACAGTATTGATTCTAGCAAAAAACAGCCGTTTTGGAAGCAAAAATTTAAGCTAACTAATTGATTTAATTGAATTGGATGAACCTAGCAACTGCTTTTTAGGTTAACTATATGATATTTTTAGTATTTTTAAAAAATCCCTAAATTAGGAAATAGGTTCATCCAGAATGGTATCAACTTTTGATTATAACCCATTGTTTCTTAATATAAGTTCCTCAAAAAAAGTGATAAAAGCTCCGCCCCAAAATAAAAGGTACAAGATTTTTAATATGGCGTTTACTCATACCGAGTAGGAGCGGGTTCACCCCGCGATCTTTTGTGATTTAGCTGCCTCTACGGCAAGTGTTGCCCCAACTTAAAGATAAATGGTCTCCTAGAAAAAACAAATTCGTTTCTACTGCTTCAACCACAACCACACTCAAAGCAGTCGCTAAGCTGAAAATACTCGCCGCGTAAAGCGGCTCCTACTTGGAGGAGTTAAATATTGGAGCTATATGCCAAGCACGAAGGAAATTTCTTGTGATGACCAGTAAACCTTATAATGTAGAAGGTTAAAGCGCGCTTGCGTTAGGTTATGAAAGTTCACCTTTTTTATTTTTTTGTTTACTGCGGTTGATTGTTTTATTAAGTGTAAACGACTTAGCCTGTGTTTCCTTATTTTGAGCATAAAATCGGATGGTTACACTCTCGTTGTGTGCAGTCTGCAGAGCAGAAAGTTGCTGCTTAAGCAGGTTGAGTGCATGGTTATCAAGTATTTTTATGTCGTACAACCCCATTTGTACTTTGTAACCATATTTAATTAAGAGCAACTCTACATATTTATTTAATACACTATTTGTGGTCTCTATGGCGACTAAATAGCGTAGGCTATATTGCAGCTCAATTAATGGATAAATACGTGGGCGACAAGTATCCAATCCCTGATGTGCGATTACTTTTTTCACATTTTCTAGCGTGCGCTCGGCTTGTTGTTTGGTTCGGCATAAAATCAAAAAGTCATCAGCGTAACGTACTAAACGCTGCTCTTGGTTACCTAAAATAGCATCGAAGGGAACGAGCATAAGATTGGCAAGTACAGGACTCAGTGAGCTGCCAAGGTTTAGCCCGCTTACTTGCGAAATATCATGTTGTTGTGTGTTGGCTATGGGGGCATGTAACATGGCGTTGAGTATTGCCCATAGCGGGTCATCACCATAGAGCGCCCTTAAGCGGGCGATAACTTGGCTAGGCTGCAAGCTGGCAAAAAATTGTTTAATGTCGGCATCTAGCACGTATTCATAACCGGCTCTTACTGCTTGCACAATGCTATCGCGTGCAGTTAAGCGCGAATATCCACGGCGGTAGGCATAACTTGATTTACTGTAGAGCAGATCAAGTGAGGTGCCGAGCCAAGTACTAAGTGCTTTATGGGCAACTTTATCTATAAATGATGGTAGTAATAATAGTCTTTGCTTTTGCCCCGGTTTATCTAGCATTTTGGGGTTAAGTGCACCCGGTTGGTAGTGCAGGTTTTGTAACGCGCTTAAGAGTCGCTCGAACGCTTGTTGCCCCCATGTTGATTGCGCGCTTTTTGGCAGTTTTTTAATTTCGTGTTGCCAAGCAAGTTCTAACGTTTGTAAGTTAAACACTTGTTTTAACAAAGGGGTAGTACGGGTAAGGGGAATAAATCCCAGCTCGCCTTGCTCACCGCACAAGTGGTATCGTCCCATCCCAAAATTGCGGTTTTGCCCAATCCCTATATATTGCCCTAATACTAAGGTTACCCAATTATCGTAACTAAGCTGGTGCGTATTTAGAGTGAGTGTACCTACTAAACCGCCAAGTTGTTTGGTCTGTTTTCCTTTGCTTTGGTAGCTGGTATCAGCCCAGTGCAGATCGGCGGTCATATCGCACTCTACTGGCGCTTGCCTTGCCGGTCTGGTATAGCCTAGTGCTTGGCACAAAGACGCATAGGCATCAAAACAGCGGTCAATAATAAGGCTGCCGTGAAGTTCATCACTTTGTTGATAAACTCGTTTCCCCGAGTGGCTGAGTCTAACTGGGCTTTGAAATGAAAGGGTGACGCTGTGGTGTTGTTCACTGTAGCGTTGCCATTGCTCTGCCTCTAGTAAAATCGAGTGGTGATCGTATTGCGTGGTCATTAATGGGTGCGCCACAGGCATTTGAGTCAGTGGGTCAAAAATTTGATGCAGCTTAATGTTATGGGCAAGCGCGCCGTAGCAATGAGCGGCGGAGCGTGGTAAGTTAGTTAGCTGAGTAAATAGCTGCTCAAGGTGTATTTCCGGTAGATTAATACTTATCAAATAAAAGCGATACCGCGTGCCCTTTTGATATTGAATAACGCCGCTCTCGGGCGCGTGCACTAATACGCGATTTTGTATTTGCTCAGGAATATTTAATAAGGTGTTGATAAAGCCCCGCAATACCGCTTGATGAAAAAACGGTATCGAGGTAGTCGCACTAAACTCAAGCTCTACACCATATACTCGAATGGGGTATAGACTCATTACGGCAATTAATCCTCGGTAAAATTAATAGGGGCGTTTAGCATCTGTTGGCATAATGTCTTTACTAGGTTGCTGTATAGATCACTTGCGCGCTGCTTGTTTGTTACTAAAAGGTCAAAAATATCCAAAAACAATGGCTGAGTTAAGAAGGCATACTCTCTATCCTCATCCCACAGTTTTGCGTGTATAAAGGTATTTTTTGCCTCTTTAACGTCAGTGGGCGAGAGGTAACCATGGGTAATACGGTTGCGGTACCGCTGTGGTGTTGATTCACACTTTTCCGGCTTAGTACGCAATGTATGTTCAAACTGTAGCAGTGGGTGATTGTTTAGATCCTCCCATCTAATTTGCTCGTTTTGTTTGAGTTTGGAAAGTGCAATAGCAAAGTCAAACAGCAAGTTGCGGTCAGAACCTTGTTCCGCTTTATATTTTAAAAAACGGTCAATTTTCAAGTCAAAACAACATGTTAATAACGAGTCAAGTGGCTTCTTTGTTTTACGTTGGAAGAGCGTGGTTATTTGCTCTTCATATTGCTTTTTAATGACTTCACACTGCGCTTTGGCTGCGTTTATCTCGAACTGGTTAGGTGTAAAACTATGACAGAGTAAATCTTGTGCTGCGACTTCTACAAAATCACAGGTAAAGCGGATGGCTTCTTGGTAATTACCCATCTTTAGTGCGGCTTCAATTCTAAATGCTGCCCACAAGCAGTTGGGTAATTCGGCCTCTGTGTTAAAGGGGAGGGCGGCTGGTAGTGTGGCGTTGAGTTTATCAATACTTACACGCCCTTGGAGCCATTCACTTGCTGTAATTAGGTTATGTGCCCAGCCTTTATCGCACCGATTTTTATTTTCGTCATCAACAAAAGGCTGTGCCAATGCTGCTGCCCCTTGAAAGTTGCCATGCTGTATCAGTGCAATACATTGTTTGCGCGCGCGCAGTGACACATCTGGACTTGGGTAATGGTGGGTATTGGCAAGTGTTACTGCTGGCGCTGAGCTTGAGCGCATTTCTGGCTCTGAGTAAGCCAAGACTTTATCAGCGTATAGTTCACAAATGGCCTCCAGTTGTGCCTTGAGCTTTGGAAAGCCGCCACCACAAGACAAGATTAACTGGTTTTGTGACGGTTCTACTCTTGAGCATAAGGCTTGAATTGCTGTAGAGATCTTTTCAAGAGCTTGGCGGTTTATGGGGTCGTTTTGGTCAGCGCCCTCTAATAGGTCATCGCCAGTTAAAAAGTTAAGATAGTACACGCCTTGTTTAATGTCAGCGCTGGTGCAGTAGGTATGGTCAAACTCTTGATTATAGGGCAGCTTCAAGCTTTTGCTTAGCCGGTTTGCGATATACGGGCCATAGGCGAATGGCTCTTTCTTCTTAATGAATGTGCTGAGTTTATTGCTTGCTTGTCGGTTGGTATTTAGCACTAGAACATAGTTAGGTGTAAAGTCTATGTGTTGTAGTTCATTCACTAAAGGGGCAATTTTTGGCAATAATAGCTCAGGGCAGTCTGGGGTTCTTAAGGTGCAGAATTTTGGTGCTGTAAACTTTGCTTTACCGTCATTAATGGTGAAGTCAAGATAAAGCGGCTTTTCTTGTTGCTCAAAGTCCTGTGCAGTTAACACATCTAGTGCTTCGTTGGGTTCGAGTAAAGTAAACGCCAGTTTCTGAGATGACGATCCTACATCAATACAGTGCTCAGCAAGGTAGCCACAAAACTCCGGGCGGCTGTGGTCGCCTATTGTCGCTAAAGTGGTGATGGCCTCGGTTTGGGCTTTATCCTGATCTTCACCTGCTTTTTTCGTCTCTTTAATTACTGCTTTAATATCGGTATTACCGATGGTGATAATTAGAATTTTGTTAGTCATTGCCAGTTCCCTATAGCGGACGAAGTATGTTGTCTTCAGTAGTGGTTTTTTGCCTAGACCCTCTTCTTACTCCTAATTCGTCTCGTTTCACGTTCGAATGGAACCGGTATGATTCGTTGCCATTATTTGGGAATGTATAGGTTTTTGAAAGGTCAAAGGTGTGTATTTTTATCCATTGTTTAATGTGGTTAAACGATTGTTGAGTAGATAAAAATGAGTTTATGAGCGCCGCCGCGGTTAAGTCGCTTTTACACTGTGTCGTGATTGAGTGAATTTTGGTTTGCACACTACCAAAGCCCAAGGAACGGGCATAACCGAGCTTAATTGCTAGGGTATCTGTGCTAATGAGAATATGATTTAAGTCTTTCTTACAATTATCTGGTAGCTGGCGATATTCCAAACTATTTGGACTTAACGCGAGTAATAAAAGGCCAAGCTCAGATTTATTAAGGTTTTTAAACCTTAACGTTGCCCTGTATTCAGTGCCTTCTGGGGTGATAAAGTTCGTTGTAGTCGCTAAGTGGTTTTTCTTATTGCTAGCAGCTTCTTGCACCGTGGGCGGCGAGTAGGGTCTTTGATGTAAATAAAACTTACGACCATTTAGTTCGTATTCTGGGTTCTCATCTGGACTATAGCCGTAGTGTGGTATTTTATTGGCGCTGTTTGAGGTCTTGGGTTTTAAATAAAACTCTCCAGCGCTGGGTTTTGGTTGCCCTAGCGGTTTAAGGGGGATGGTAATGCTTTTTTGCTTTACGCTGTTAGCTTTGTTGGTTATCTGTTCCAACGCATGATTTATACTCACTAAGCCTGCGAGTTTATCATCTTGGCTTTTGCAAGTTTCATTTGCATAGCCAAACAGTTTTTGCACTAGAGGCAACGCTTCTGGGGTAAATGACTGTTGAATTTGTGGTCGTAATTGGCCTTTTACGGTATGAATAGAGTTCTGATATGCCCAATAGTAGTTGTAGTTATTACCGATACTATTTATATCATTTAATGTGAGTTTGCCACCTGTTGATTTTACTTCGGCAAAAATGACTTGCCCAACTTCTACACATCTATGTTGATGAATGTCTTCGGGAAGTGAGCCGAGGGAGCTAGGAACATTTGGATGACGACTAGAAATATGACCACTAACCTGATTTTTTAAATGCTCTGTGGTGTTTTCATACTGGTTAGATAACTCCTCACTTATTTTTATATCGCTGTATTCACACCTCCTTACATTTAGCAAAATACCGACATAAGGTCTTGGGTTTGTGTGGCCTTTCGTTTGAGCTAATACCCCTGAGTATTCGATGCCGCCCTTATACATGTGGTATGTATAGTGTTTAAAATGATTAGTATCATGATACTTGAAGAATCTGTATCTTATCTGACCACCCGCAGCCTCAAGGTTAGCTATTTGATTTGGTGCTATTTCATCTGCTAGATAGATGCTACTACTTATAACTTTATTATTGAAGCTAAGATATTTTTCTTTGACCAAAAGCGTGGGCTGTTGCGTAAGGTTATGCTCACTCAAAGTGGTGTTTGGGTCAAAATATTTACTCGCACGTTCTGAGACAAAGATAAACTTAGGCTGGCCTTTGAATATTCTGAGTGTAAAGGGGGGGTTACTAATGATAATAGCAGGAAGGGTTTGAAAGGCACTGCCATTGCCTATACTTGGCCGGTATGCAAAGGTTTGCTCGCCAATATGCTCCATGGGGGCGTTGGTTAAGGCTGCACAATTATGGCGAAGTGCCCCCAAAATAGAAGACCCTAATATCATGCTCTGGTCTTGATAAAATGCAGGGTATAAATATGTTTTTTCTCTATTTTTACCCTCTACAGTTATTGTCTTTTTTTCTTGATAACAGCCAAAAATGCTTTGAGTTAATGTTGTTAAACTAAACTTTATTTCCCCGCTGAATAATCCGCTTTCTTTACTATTATGTGCAACCCGCTCAGAGCGCAAGACACGAGCTGGGTCATTGTATACAAAATGATAAGGCGGTTTGTTATCTGTTTTATTATTTTGAGGGTTACTAGGAACTCGCCCACGTTGGTGATTATTATATCCTTTTGGCATCACTGTCTCTCCCATATAAGCTCTGCGGTACCCTTGGTGGTTTCAACGGTAATAAATTTTAGTTGCCCGTTATGGCTCAACGCTTGTAACTCGGTAATCGTCTCGCTATCAAAGCGACCAGAGTCAGTGAGTAAATAGGGCGTATGGTAAAGTAATACGCTGGTCTTATTTTGCTCTGGTAGCGCTACATGTTTGAGCAATGTACATTCATTTGTTGCAATCATGGTTAGAGTACTGTGCGGTAAAAATAACTGGCATTGAGCAAACTCAAACTTGCCTTTTTGTAATAGTTCGCTTAGCTTGCTCTTTGTGTTAATGACAGTAGGGCAACGCTCTTTAGCTGTGGTCGATGGTTTTGGGTCTAGTACCAAAATGAAGCTTGTATTGTTGTCTAGGACATAGTTTTTTAGTAACTGTACCGTATCTTGGTCTTGGCTGTCCGCTGCTGTGAACCCTAGGTTAACCAGCTGGTTTAACAGCGCTGAAATTGGCGCATTAATGCGTTGTACTTGTAAATCCGCTTTAGTCATTATCAGCTCCTTCTTCTTTTTGTTCCTGTACTTTCCAGCGCAGCCAACCAGAGTCAACCCATTGCTTGGCGCCAATAGCAAGCTGTGACTGAGCGCCTTGTTGTAGCGCGTTGCACAGCGCATCATATTGCGCTTTTACCTCACTTTTCATGTGATCTGCATTGTTCGCATCTGGGTCTTTGATATATTCAAGTACCAGCTCTGTGACAAAACTACCGCGTACAACCGCAGTGCGAACAAACTTATTTGAGCCATACACCCCAGCGGTAAATTCATCTTCAGCGTGGTTATGAAATACCATCGCTTGCCAGTCATCATGTTGTAAATAAGCGGGTTTGATATAGAGATTAGAGCTTTGCACTTTGCCATTTTGTTTGTTTAGCGAGCCAAATAAACTGTGAGCGATTTTGCTCTCGTTTGCACGGACCAACTGGTGGTTTAACACACCGCGAATACTGGCTCCGGGTATATAAGGCTGATGATTTTCATCCACAACAAAAAAGTTATCAGGGGTATCTTGGTCTTGTAATTTGTAGCTACTGCCTGTGCTAAAGTGCGATAACACTGAGTCGGGCAGCTCGTGTATACTCTCAGGGTTATCTTGGCTATGCCCACCAATAAAAAAGCCATCGACTCCCCATTGCTCCCCCGATTCATCCAAATTTGCCCCTGCACTTAACGTAACTCGTAGTGTTTTTCGTAAAACGGGGGCGTTTGCAAGCGTTTTATTTTTCACAAATTGATCTAGTGGCGTGCTTTGAACTTGCAATTGTTTGCATAGTTGCGCCTTATTTTGGGTAAAATCACAGGTGCTATTTGGGTAATCAAATACATGTTCGTTTGTGAGCGTTACCACCTCGGCTTGTTGTACTTTAAACCAGCCATAGCCTGCCACAGGGCGGTGGCCTAAAAATAAATAATTTGTTTGCCAATAGTGTAATACATGAGCAACTAACTCATCTGGGGCGATGCTACGCGGTGTACAGTCAATCATATCTACTTCAATAAAGCAGTGCCATAAGTTCCCCTTTGGCAGTACTTGTACATCAAATAAGGCGTTAGGCTTTGCTGCACCAGTTACTTCATCTATGGCAACATGCTGGCGAACAATGGCATCATGTAAAGGGGACTTGAGGCTTACAGTGTCGACCCGTAGCCGTGAAGGAATACAGATTGGCTTATTATTTTTATCTTGAGCAGGAGCCTCGCCTGAAATATCAAACTCTACTGGGATGCCTAATTTTTTGGCTTGATCCACCATAGCACCAGCAAGGGTCGTACCGCGAATAATATAGTTATCATTGCCATCTTTGGCCAGAGCAATATCAACATCGTTACCTTGCTCTCCAGAGGCAGTATTAAACTCAGTATGTTGCTCTAAGGTCACGTAAAACAGGGTGTAATAGGGTACATGCTCGCTCATGCTTGCTCTCCTTGTTTGGCACTATGGTTTGCTAGGGCAACTAGCACACAATCGCAGGCCAATATCGCAGGTTCATGTTGCGCGCTACATAAGCGTTCAAGCTCGGATAAAAAGTCAGTAATACTCAGCCACGCATGTTTGGATTGATTCTGTTGTGTTTTCAGTTCAGCAAAAATGTTGCTTAACGGTTTTGGATCCGAGCTTACTTTTTGCCGTTTGAGTTCATTTTTTAGCTTTTGCCATTGAGTTACGCTGGGGGAGCGGTTAAAAAAAGACGTATCATTTTGGATCAGCTTGTCAATATTATCTATCTGTTGCTCCACTTCCTTGTCGCACAAGCGGGGGGTGAAGCTCGTATCAAGGGTGGCGGTGAGGTTTTGCTGTGTTAATAAAAATTGCCCGAGCCCTTGTGTTTGGCGCTCTCCTATTGCCCGTGTGTGCTTGAGGTAAGCGGCCAGTAACTGCGCTTTTTCAATATTGGTAATTTTTATACAACTACCCGCTGCAATAACTTGAGTGGGCGTTTTAGGTAGGCCAGTTTCAAAGCTATATCCAGTTAAAATATCTTGCTCCGAAAACGCAGTGTAATCTTTTTTGTCTAAGTTTAGCTCTGGGCAAAGTTGGTTTAATGCTTGTTCAAGTTGAGTATAGGGCTGACCAGTATGATAGCTGTAACATAATAGTGGTGAAGTTAGCACAACGGTGAGTGGCTTAGTGTTATTAAACTCAAAAGGTGTTGACGCTTCGGTGGTTGTGGTTAATTTACATGGTGCTTTGCCTCTACCTAGCAGCAAAGGCCAAGCATTTTGCGCAATTAAGTGAGCAAGTTGCGCAATCAACTCTTTGTTTGTGCTACAAGATAAGGTCGCCATAAATTGGGTTTGCTCAGGTATGACGTCCTCGGCGAATAAATCGGAGTCATCAACGATGTCAGCGCCATTATCTTTTTTATGCCCAGGCATGCTAAATTGCGTGCGTACTTTGTTGCGCATGTGTATGGCGACACCTTGCTCAAATAAGGTTTGGCTTTGTGGTTGGTAATAAAAGTGACCTTTTAATCGCTTAAGCGGCGCAGAGGTACTAGACTCAGCAAATTGATCAGCAAACTCATTGGCTTGTGTTTGTTGCGCCCACCACGGTATAGCACCTTCTGCATGAGATTTTGGCGCGGCAATACATAAAGGCGCGGGAATATAACGTATGCCTTGCCTACTTGGGTAGGCATAACTTACCGATATCACCTCGTTTACTAGTGCTTCAAATAACGCCTGTTTGCCTTGCAGTAAGCACCAATTTGCCAACGCTGCTTTTAACCGCTCTCCAGAAATATACGTATAAGTTGGAACAATATTGCCTGGGACATCGGTATTTGGCAGCCGCAGAGGCTCAAGGTTAGTCACGATTATATTTAGAGATTGTTGCGTGTTAACTGCAGAAACATCATTGGCAGCCAGTAAGGTATCATCCATTTTAATATCACATCTTACCCGTCCAGCACCTCGATTTCGGTTGGCACCGATGCGATCTAAATGATTGATCAACACTGTGAGTGCTTGGATATAATTTGTGGCAACTTGCTGCTTACAGAGTAGCTGCCATGTTGCCTCAAATTCAGAGCCTGCTTTAATATATTCATGATTACGCAAGCTGCCTTTTTTAGGCGCTCGATTAATAATATCTATCGCGTTATTTTTGTAACTAACCCCTTCTCGTGCTGTACTGCTGAGTATATGTGTTGGGTTAGGGGTTAGGTTGCTTTTGTAAAATGAGCCTATCACTAAGGTGCAGTTAGACTGCGGCGAGTCACTCAGCAAATCTTCAAAGCAGTCTTTGTATTTGCTGTTTAGTTTGGTTATGGTGGCGCTAGCCGCTCTCAATAAGCCTTTAATATGTTGCCGCCAGATCACAGGTTGGTCGTTTGCATCTTTCGTTTGCAAGCTATCAATTAGGTGCGTTCCTAAACCGTTACCGGTGTGTAGATCTTCTAAAAGTGTGAGTGAAACCTTGATGGTAGTTAATTGAATCGCCATTTAGCTGACCTCCTTTTCACGAGACAAGTATTGTAATGATACAAGCTCTAACACATCGCCAAGTTTGGTGGTGTAGTAATTTGATGCGCCCTGAAGCGGATAAAAAGCGTAACCTGCTTTGTTGCTATCAACCTTAGCGAGTGCTTGAAATAATGCGCAAAGTGTATTGGGCGCTGGGCTAGCGCTATCATTATTATCAGTTACTTTGAGCTCAGCGTGTTGCTTATCTCTGGCAATCATTTTATTAATCAGCAGCTCTGTTTGTCGCCAACCTAAAGGCAGGGTGTGCATAAGTTGGTACACATGTGCACGGGACATAATATGGTACTGCGCCTCTTCTGCTGTTATTGGGTCGCCAAGGGGGAGCGCTGCATCTTGATGAGAGGCTGGTAAAAATCGCTCAGCGAGAGACATAATATCGTTAAATTCTTTATGCTCTCCAAGCAAGTAAGGCTTTTGGCTTAACAGTAAAGTCTCCGTGCTATCGTTGATTTTGGTTACTTTTATTTGCTGCTTACGAGCGTTAATAGGATTGTCGAGCCACGCTTGGGTGACAATTTGCCAATCAACACAACTTGGTTGTACCTCGGTATCGGGGGTGCCTCGGGCTTTAACCTTGGCACTTGCGTTAAGTTTTTCAGCTGCATAATGCAGCCGATAAAAAGGTAAATTATGCGAGGCGATACATACCCCAAAAGACATCGTCAGTGGCTTATTATCTGCAATGGGAGTGGCAGATAAATAACTGTCTATATGTTTGACTAACTCAAAGGCATACTTGGCTTGGCATACCAATAATAAGTCATCACCGCCAAGCATAAGCACTTGAAATGGCATAGGGCTTTTAAGCGGGAGGGACTTGAATGTTGCAATAATGCCTTGCTTAACCGCGCTTTTTAATTGCTCCCTTGCAGAGCCAAAAAATGCTTCTGCAATACGTTGTTTGTCGCTAAAAGTGCCATTGTGAGTGTTTTCTTTTTTAGTTAGGTGAGTGATAAAGCGCTGACCCATATTATTACCATCAGCGCTTATCACCGCAAGGTAATCATCACCCACTAGCTCATCAAAGTCGGTGGGCAGCATGTAGCCTTGACTAACAAAATCGGCGGAGATGGCACTTGCAAAGTCAGCAACAATACGGCCTTCGTTAGCTTGTGTATCTGCTTGAGTTGCCTCAATGTTTTGGTCGTCATCTGGTGCTTTTTTATATGTAGTAAGCTGTTTGTAATAATTGTTTTTAAGTGCGGTTTGTTGGCTTATTTTTATCTTTTTTTCAAGGTCTTGTGTTCGTTTTGACTTTTGCTCGGCAACGCCAATGTTTGATTGCTCACACTTTTTAAAAAGTGTTAACGGGGAGAGAGAGGGTAAAGTCATTGTCTCAAAAGGGACATCATCTGCACCCTTGGCCTCGTTAAAGATGCGAGTGTGTACTGTTAAGCCCGCTAGATTGTTAATTAAAATGGTGCGAGCCTCTGCAATAAACCGTTTTGCATTGCTACAACTTGAAAATAGCGCATAAAAATGACCACCATCGCGGCTTAGGATCCCAAGTTCAGCGAGTGCGTCTGAGTTGTTGTCGCACAGGAGTGCTTTGTCTGGGACTGTGGTTTTCTCTATTTGTATGGCGGCGACAACCAGGTCGTAGCGAATAGTCTTAGCAAGTAAAGCGTTGGCGGCAACCATATCGTGCAGGCGAGAGGAAGAAAACAAAAAAGTTTGAATTCGCTTAAATTTGATTTGTGCAACAAACATAGATGTCCTTGTGTGATGAAGCGATCCTTATTTGTCAGCATAAAGTAATTTTTATGTATTTGAAATAATTTGTAATCAAATAATTCACTTTATTTTCATTTTATCTTTACGTGCTATTCGTGCACTGAGGAAGAGATTTTGACTGAATGTTGGACTGTGTAATGTTTTGCTACTTGCTCAAAGTCGTACATTCACTGATAAAAGCTTACCGCGCTATTGAGTAGCGCGAACTAAGCCGCTAGCTTTTCAAGGTACTTACTTTTAGGGTAAATGTTGCTGCAACAACAAATAAATGGAACATTTTCAGAAAGTTTTTCTGTTTCTACTGCCTCTACGGCAAATGTTGCTGCAACCATTTTTAGCTATTTTTTATTCTTTCATTTCTATTGTTTCTACTGCCTCTACGGCAAATGTTGCTGCAACTTATTTTTCTAACAATACTTGCAGTAAGTTCTACAGTGTTTCTACTGCCTCTACGGCAAATGTTGCTGCAACCCTACCTTCTGTAGCCCTTGACTGACAAGGCCTGTAGCGGCAAATTGGATGAACCTCCAGCGTCAATCAAGAAACTGTATTGATTTTAGCAAAAAACTGTCATTTTGGAAGTAAAAAGTTAAGCTAACTAATTGATTTAATTGAACTGGATGAACCTAGCAACAGGTTTTTAGGTTAACTATATGATATGTTTAATATTTTTAAAAAATCCCTAAATTAGGAAATAGGTTCATCCAGAATGGTATCAACTTTTGGTTATAACCCATTGGTTCTTAATATAAATCACTCAAAAAAGGTTATAAAAACGCCCCCTAAAATAAAAGGTACAAAATTTTTTAAATGGCGTTTACTTATTGCGAGTAAAAGTGGGTTCACCCCGCGATCTTTTAGGTTTAAATACCGCACCCTATGCCACGGAAATCTTTTTGCTCGGATAAATCAAGACCTACAAATAACAAGCTTCACAAATTTATTTGGTTGATCTCATTTTTTGCTAAATCTATATCGGGTAGGAGCGGGTTCACCCCGCGATCTTTTTGGTTTTAATGCCGTACCTTAGGCGGTGGAAATCATTTGTCGTGATAAATCACGACCTACAAATAATTCCTGTTGAGCGCATATCTATCGACAGGCAAAGGCAGAGCAGCGATACTTAAGCAAGTTGACAATATAGGGAAATGAACTTGAACACGAAAACTCAAACGACCAACTACTTTTTACTCTTCGCGGGTGTGTGTACAGCCATTGCGGCAGTGGCGCACATTGGCTGCATTATCTTTGGCGCGCCTTGGTATCGCTTTTTTGGTGCGGGCGAGGAAATGGCTACTATGGCCGAACAGGGGCTTATTTATCCGCACATTGTCACTGCCGTTATCGCTACGATTTTACTGCTCTGGTCATGCTATGCGTTTTCAGGGGCGAAACGGATCCGACAATTACCTATGCTTAAAATCGCCCTGTGTGTAATAAGTGCAATCTTTTTAATAAGGGGAATTGGGTTTGTTTTTATCATGCCAACGATCCCAGATAATAGCATGACGTTTTGGCTGGTGAGTTCATCAATTTGCTTGGTTATAGGTGGGGCTTATGCGTTTGGAACCCAAAAGGCATGGTCACAAATCTAGCAGCTTTAAAAGCTAGCACTTCAGGTGCTAGCTTTTTGTTCAGATTAGGCAGTTAACCTTTTTCATTCAGTGCCGTTCTAACACCGGCTTCAAGTTCTTCGTGAACAGATTTAAATAACCCAAGTTGGCGTTCAATGATATATTCAGGTACACCCTCCATAGCGCGTGCTATGTTGCCGTACAAGCGCTGTTTTTGGGCATCATCAAATAGGCAATATAGGGCACGAGGCTGTGAAAAATCATCATTGTCTTTGCGGTGGTCGTATCTATCCGCCATTCCTTCAAGCTCAAGAGCAGGGCGTTTATACTCTGGGCTCTCTTTTGGGCCTCCCATCGAGTTAGGCTCGTAGTAAGCATCTTCGTTACCACCCGGCTCATTGTTAAAGAACCGCATTGCACCGTCTTTGTGGTAATGGTGCACTGGGCATTTTGGACGATTAACGGGTAATGCCTCATAATGCGTACCGAGTCGGTAGCGGTGAGCATCAGCATAGGAGAAAATGCGTGCTTGCAACATTTTATCCGGAGAAAACCCAATGCCAGACACCACGTTAGACGGACTAAATGCAGCTTGTTCTATCTCTGCAAAATAATTGTCTGGTACGCGATTTAATTCGAGTGTGCCAACATCGATGAGTGGAAAGTCGCCATGCGGCCAGACTTTGGTTAAATCAAACGGATTGTGTTGGAACTGTTTTGCTTGTGCTTCAGTCATCACCTGAATTTTCATATCCCATTTCGGATAATTTCCGCGCTCTATGGCCTCAAGCAAGTCCTCTTGAAAACTCTCTCTGCTTTCGCCAATTACTGATTTTGACTCTTCATCGGTATGATGCTGGTGGCCTTGTTGGGTTTTCATATGAAACTTCACCCAAACTCTTTGGTTTTCCTCGTTAATCAAACTAAAGGTGTGAGAGCCATAGCCATTCATATGTCTCACATCCGTTGGCAAACCACGGTCAGACATTAAAATCAATACTTGATGCAGGCTTTCTGGCGACAGTGACCAAAAATCCCATTGCGCGGTGTTGGAACGAAGGTTGGTTTTTGGGTGGCGCTTTTGGGTGTGAATAAAATCTGGGAATTTATACGGATCACGGACAAAAAATACGGGGGTATTATTACCAACTAAATCCCAATTTCCTTCATCAGTGTAAAACTTTATCGAGAAACCTCTTACGTCACGCTCCGCATCGGCAGCCCCTTTTTCACCGGCTACTGTTGAAAAGCGCATCAGAATGTCGGTTTGCTTATCAACCTCAGCAAATAGCTTTGCCTTGGTATATCGGCTTATATCGTTTGTTACCGTAAATGTTCCAAACGCACCCCATCCTTTAGCATGCACGGTACGCTCTGGAATACGTTCTCTATTTTGATGCGCCAGTTTTTCGATTAATTGGTAGTCCTCAACCAATAATGGGCCTCTAGGACCTGCGGTAAGACTATTTTGATTATCGGCGATTGGATTACCAGCTGTGGTGGTTAATGGACACTTGGTCATTGCTCGTTTCCTTCATATAAAATTTAGAAACTAACAGCAAGAAATGAACCAAAGAAAAATTCAATTTAAACAATTAGTTGAGTTGTAGCTTAGCGGTGATTGTGATTTTTACAGAGCAAAGTTTTCAAACGCGTTGTAAGAGCTACGTAAGTGGTGAGCTAGGATATTGCTCACCACTTACTCATCTTAGTTACTGAGATTCGGCAAATGCATCAAGCTCACTTTCCATTTGCTCTCGCATTTTGAACTTTTGTAGCTTGCCTGTGACTGTCATCGGATAATTTTCAACGAGCTTGATATGTTTTGGGACTTTGAAATAGGCGAGTTTATCTTTTAAAAATATACGAATATCTTGTTCCGAAATATAGTGTCCGGGCTTAAGTTGAACCCAAACACATACTTCCTCACCATATTTTTCGTCTTTGATCCCAAATACAGCGGCGTCTTGAATATCATGATGATGATAAAGCACTTCCTCAATTTCTCTGGGGTAAATATTCTCGCCACCGCGAATGATCATGTCTTTTATGCGGCCGACGATGCTAACGAACCCTTCGTCATCCATTACCCCTAAATCGCCAGAATGTAGCCAGCCATCGTTATCAATGGTTGCTGCTGTTTTTTCTGGGTCTTGCCAATAGCCTTTCATTACGCAATATCCTCGGGCACATACCTCACCAGGCGTACCAATTGGGGCAATATGTCCTAGCTCGTCAATAATTTTGACCTCGGTATGTGGCATAGCGCGACCAACAGTCTGCACGCGTTTCTCAACAGGCGAATCGATTTCGGTAATATTATTGATTGGGCTGCACTCGGTTTGCCCGTAACCAATTAGTACATCGGTCATATGCATTTGGGTTTGTACTTGGCGCATGACCTTTTCAGGGCAGGTAGAGCCTGCCATCACGCCAGTGCGCAGCGAAGATAGATCAAACTGTGTAAAGTCTGAGTGCTCTAATTGTGCGATAAACATTGTTGGTACACCGTGAAGCCCAGTGCACTTTTCTCGTTCAACAACTTCTAAGGTGACAAGCGGATCAAAGCTATCGTTAGGGAATACAGCGCACGCCCCTTTACTGATACAAACGAGATTACCGAGCACCATGCCAAAACAATGATAAAGCGGCACGGGAATACAAAGCTTGTCTTGCTCTGTGAGCTTCATGGCATTGGCGACGAGTAATCCGTTATTGAGGATATTACTGTGGGTGAGGGTGGCGCCTTTCGGGTTGCCTGTAGTACCTGAAGTGAATTGAATATTGATTGCGTCGCTGGCACTGAGGTTGGCTGCAATCGCATTTGCCTCAAGATAGTGGGCATCATTAGCTTTAGATAACAGGGTGCTGAAATTCATTAGACCTGGTTCAATATCCTCGTCAATCAGCACAATCTGTTTGAGAGAGGGAAGGCGCTGTGAAGACAATTCGCCAAACATGCAGTCATAAGATTCTGGTGCCAGCTCTCTTATCATGTCAACGTAATGGCTATGTTTAAATGATTTCGCCATAACTAACATCTTACACTCAACGTTGTTTAGCACGTATTCAAGCTCGCTTGGACGATAAGCTGGGTTAATGCACACCATGATCGCGCCAATTTTAGCGGTTGCAAATTGCACTAGACTCCATTCAAGATTGTTTGGAGACCAAATCCCAACTCTATCCCCTGGTTGTATGCCTACAGCTAAAAGGCTTGCGGCAAGTTGATTTATTTTGGCGAGATACTCTCGATAATTTAAGCGAACAGATTGATGAGAGACAACAATGGCTTCTCTTTCTGGATAATTGTCGACAATATCTTCTAGGTATTGCCCTATGGTGAGTTGAGTAAGCGGTGCTACTTGGGGGCCTTTGAAGTAACTCTTTGTAAGTGCACTTGCATTTATTAATTGGCTCTCTGTTGTCATATCTTGTCCTTGCTGTTGATCTCTAGTTTTTATCATTATGCTTTATCAGTGATAACCTAATTGTCGACAAAATCAAGTGCATTTGGACGAAAAGCATGAAATTACGACTAATGGCTAGTGATAAAGTGTGTGATGGTGAGGTAGTGGAAAGGTCAAGAGTAGCTTTTTTGGGGTATAAAAAACGCCTGAAAATTCAGGCGTTTTGTGGTTTCACTTAAGGGATGTTATTAAGCTAATCCTTCATCTGTATCGACATGCTCATCTTTATGATGCTTCGCGATTTCATCTGAAAGTTCTTGCTTAGAACGCTTCTCTGACATCCGTCTTGCCATTAGCCAGTAAAAGAACAGTGGCAAGAAGAATACTGCGAGGAAGGTAGCCGAGAGCATACCACCCATTACGCCAGTACCCACACTGTGTCTTGCTCCTGCGCCAGCTCCAGAACTCATAACCAGCGGAACTACGCCAAGTATGAAAGCAAGTGAAGTCATGATAATAGGTCTAAAACGCAGTCTTGCCGCTTCAAGGGCTGCGGTTGCTGGACTCCATCCTTCTTGATATTTCATTAGCGCGTACTCGACAATAAGAATGGCATTTTTACTGGCAAGGCCAAGTAGGGTAACCAAACCGATTTGGAAGTAAACGTCGTTGGTTAGCCCCGCAATCCAGATTGAGACCAGTGCACCAAAAGTACCAAACGGTAGCGCTAACATAACCGAGAATGGTAATGACCAGCGCTCATAAAGTGCTGCGAGGATCAAAAATACCATGATCACGGCCATACCGAGTGCAATACCGGTTGTACCAGAGTTTTGCTTTTCTTGGAACGCGGAACCCGTCCACTCGTAAGTCATATCAGGTGGTAGCACTTTGTTGGCGATACGCTCAAACTCCGCGATAGCTTGACCTGAGCTGTAGCCAGGTGCTGCTTCGCCCATTAACTTAACTGCAGATAAGTTATTGTAACGATTCATGGTTTCCGGGCCGCGACTATACTCAACATCCGTAAATGCAGAAATTGGTACCATTTCGCCACGATTGTTTTTCACATAAATGCGGCCAACATCTTCCGGTGTCATTCTAAATTCGGCTTCAGCGGACATAATCACTTGCCATGCACGACCAAATTTATTGAAGTCGTTGACGTAGTAATTACCTAAATTGGCTGCAAGTGCGTTAAACGCAGAATTGATATTAACCCCCATGGCACGCGCTTGTTCACGATCCATATGCACTTTTAGCTGTGGTGCATCAGGACGCCATAGCGTTTGAATGCCTGTAAGGATAGGGCTCTTCTGCGCCTCGGCCATGATCATCTGCATGCCTTGCTTCAATTTAGCGGGATCAGAGCCGCCTTTATTTTGCAAGAAGACTTCAAATCCGCCTGTTGTACCCAAGCCGAAAATTGGCGGTGGGTTAAACGCCAGCACTAATGCTTCGTTAATATGCGCGGTTTTCATAAATAACTCACCAACAAGTTCCTTCGCCGACACATCGCGTTCATCCCAATGTGTTTGCGTCACGAACATAGTCGCCGCGCTATTTTTGAAGCCACCACCGATGAAGTCCATCCCCGTAAACGCCACGACGTTTTCGTTAGCTGGGTTTGACTTTGCAGCCGCTATCACTTCATCGGCCACTTTAGCAGTGCGCTCTAACGAAGAGCCATCAGGCAAGAACACCGCTATCATATAGTAACCTTGGTCTTCATCTGGTACCAACGAGCTTGGTGTTTTTTGCCACAGGAATACCGTTGCACCAATCATCGCTACCATTAAGGTTAGGCCTACAAAACCACGGCGAACCATAAAGCTAACCGCGCCAACATAGCGTCCGGTCACACGATGGAACCAGTCATTGAACCACAAGAAAAACTTGGCATCTTGTTTGTGCTCGTGCTTAAGCAGCAATACACAAAGTGCAGGCGTCATTGTCAGTGCAACCACACCGGATAAACTTACAGAGATGGAGATTGTGATCGCAAATTGGCGGAATAGCTCGCCTGTTAACCCACCCAGGAAAGCGATAGGTACAAACACCGAACACAATACCAATACAATCGCGACTACGGGGCCGCTTACTTCCTGCATCGCTTTAACTGCTGCTTCTCTAGCCTGCAAGCCTTGCTCATGCATAATACGCTCGACATTCTCAAGTACTACAATGGCGTCATCTACCACGATACCAATCGATAACACCATGCCGAACAGCGTAAGCGTGTTAATCGAGTAACCGAGCATATAGAGACCTGCAAATGTACCAAGTAACGAGACCGGAACTGCAAGCGTTGGAATTAGCGTTGCACGCCAGTTTTGCAAGAACAGGTAAACCACTAAGAATACCAAAATCATTGCTTCACCAAGCGTTTTTAACACCTCGCGAATTGAGACTTCTACAAAGCGTGTGGTGTCGTAAGAGTTAACGTGGGCGAGGCCTGTAGGGAACTGAGGTTTGATCTGTTCAATTTCAGCCTCTACTGCTTTAGCCACGTCAAGCGCATTCGCGCCCGGTTGCAAGAATACACCGAGCAATACCGCTTCTTTACCGTTAATAGTACCTTGGAAGTTATAGTCTTTAGAACCAAGCTCTACGCGAGCAACATCCTTAAGGCGCAGTGTTGAGCCATCTGGGTTTGCTCGAACAATGATATTTTCGAACTCTTCAGCCGTCGATAAACGTCCTTTCGCGGTGACACTATAAACGAGCGATTGCGCGTCTTGAGATGTCGGTGTTGCACCAATACTACCCGCTGCATACTGAGAGTTTTGCTCTCTAATTGCACCCGCAATATCGTCTGCTGTGACTTGCAGTTGACTCATAATATCCGGGCGCAGCCAAATACGCATGGCATAGTCTTTAGCACCGAAGATCTGCACGTTCGTCGTACCAGGAATGCGTTTGACGCGGTCAAGGATATTCATGGTGACGTAATTAGATGTCCAGAGACTTTCTCGAGTGCCATCTGGCGAATAGAACGCGTGTACTTGCAAGAAGTTGGAAGATGTCTTTTGAACCACAACGCCTTGGCGTCTAGTTTCTTCAGGGAGACGAGCTTCAACTTGCTTCACCCGGTTATTTACATCTACGGCAGCCTGATCAACATCCGTTCCAATCTCAAAAGTTACTGCAATAGTTGTTACGCCGGAGTTGGTACTGGTTGATGTCATGTACATCATGCCTTCAACACCCGTAATCGCGTTTTCGATAGGGGTTGCAACGGTTTGTTCTAATACATCCGCTGATGCACCAGGGTATACCGCACGTACCTCAACTTGAGGTGGAGCGATTTCGGGATACTGCGCAACAGGCAAACTGCGCATGGCAGCAAGGCCCGCAAGTACAATCACGATAGAGATAACAAAGGCAAAAATAGGCCTGTTTATGAAATATTTGGAGAACATCAGATTATTCCCCTTGCTCGCTCACAGACACTGGCATACCAGGGAAGAAGATCCTCGCCATGCCTTCAACGATGACAGGTTGACCTTCTTTTAAGCCTTCGCGAATAACCCACATATTCTCATTATTAAGCTTGACCCACTCACCAACTTTGACCGGTGCAGGCAGGGCTACGGTTGTGCCTTGTTCATTTTTGGTGGCAATGTATACAAATTTACCCGTGCCGTTGTCTAATACCGCTCTTTGCGGAAGTACAATGGCGTTATTGCGTACCGCACCAGAGAGTTTAACTCGAACAAACTGACCCGGTCTTAACTCGCCATTTTCATTAGGAATACGAGCTTGTAACTCACTGGTACCCGTGAAGCGGTTTACCCGAACGTCGCTAAAGTTTACTTTACCGGCTTGTCCGTATAGTGAACCGTCTTGCAGAATAATCGTGGTATCAAATTCATTATGATCTGGTAATGACAATGAGCCATTTTCTACATCTTGGCGCATTGTTAGCTGCTCACGCTCTGAAAAGCCGAAGCGAGCACGAATGGTGCTAATGTCGGTAAGTTCAGTTAATAGTACACTCGGACCAGAAACATAACTGCCTTCTGACATCAGTTCACGACCAACAATACCAGAAACAGGTGCTTCAACTTTGGCGTATTCAAGGTCTAGCTTGGCTTCACTCAATGCGACTTTTGCAGATTCTAAATTCGCAACTGCAATATCGTAGGCCGATACTGAGTTATCAAAGTCGCGCTTTGATACTGAACGCTCGTTCTTCAAACGCTCAAGCCTTTCGCTCTCGCGCTTAGTTTGATCAACGTTTGCTTTTGCTGCCTGAAGTGCTGCCTGCGCTTTTTCTACCGCTAATTCAAAAGGTTTAAGCTCGATGGTGAATAATGAATGACCAGCTTTTACAAATTGACCTTCCTCAAAGTTGCGAGATTCGATGATCCCAGAAACTCGAGAACGAATTTCGACTTCTTTATCACCCGCGAGAGTGGCCGGAAGTTCGATATCGAAAGGCACTGATTGAGTAGTAACTTGTTGTACACTCACTTGCGCAGGTGGCATTGCATGGCCCCCTTGCTGTGGTGCTTCTGAACACGCTGACAAAGTGCCTAACGTGAGCATTAAAAAAGATAGGTGTTTAACACGACTGCGTATTGATGCTGGATACATGAACACTCCAATTCCTATATTATCATTTTATGCTGCCCCGGCTTTGACGGGGAACTACCTTGCAATTTGCCTTTAATAACGCACACTCAACTGGATGCAATCAGTCAAGTGAGTTCATTTCATACCTTAACCACACCAAAGTAAAGGCTATTTGTTCGACAATTAAACAAGTAAACGGTAGTGTATACTTAAAGAAATAAAAGGTAAACGGTTGCGTGTACTTTTCTTCAATTTAGGTATACGATCATGTGTACTTTTTATTAACGACTTTATTGATTAAAATAAAGGGAATGTTGATTTATTACGAAGAAGGCTTATCTCTGTATAGAGAGGTGATTCTCGGTATACAACTGACCATGTGAGTAGCAGCTATCAATGGCTCGCTTTTCCCACTATTAATTAAAGACAGAATAAGTAAATGACGCAACTTTCACCAAAACAGCAGTCAATTTTATGTGCAGCGATAGAAGAGTTCGCTCAAAAAGGCTTGCAGGCGACGACGATGGAGTCGATTAGTCAATCAGCGGAAGTATCAAAGCGCACGTTATACAAGCATTACTCGACCAAAGACGAGCTCTTTGATGCCGTTGTTGAGCTGTTAATTGAGCGAATTAAGCCGATAACTGCGATACAATTTATCCCAAACTATGACTTTTCAGTGCAACTGCAACATCTTGCGAAAAGCGCAATGACTTTGTTGAATGACGAGGATTATATGCGTTTGTCGCGTATTGTGATGATTGAATCGATGCGTAGCTTTGAGCAAGCACAGAATTTAAATGAAAAGTTTAGTCATTGTGAAGCCGCGATGATCCAATGGTTCGAAGATGCTGCGAATTCAGGGTGTCTTGGTAGTTTTGATGCGGACTTTGCCGCAGCGTACTTTTGGGGCGCACTGAAAAAGCTAGGCTATTGGGAACGCGCTATAAAATGGCAAGCTCCGCTTCCAGAAGCAGAGCTTGATATATTAGTTGAAAAGGCGGTCTCGCTATTTTGTAATGGCGTTACTCAACGCCAATAAATCCACCGGTTTGATGCGACCACAGTTTGGCGTAAATACCACCTAAAGCTAGCAAGGATTGATGGCTTCCTTCTTCTACTATCCGACCTTCATCCATAACGATTAATCTGTCCATTTGTGCAATCGTGGATAACCTATGGGCAATTGCAATAACGGTTTTACCTTCCATCAGTGCATCTAAGCTCTCTTGGATAGCTTGCTCAACCTCAGAATCCAAGGCTGAAGTGGCTTCGTCTAAAATTAAAATTGGCGCATTTTTTAGTAATACACGGGCAATGGCGATACGTTGGCGTTGGCCACCTGATAGTTTCACACCGCGTTCACCTACTTGTGCGTCAAAGCCAGTATTACCGTGACTGTCTTCTAAGTCTTGGATAAAATCGTAAGCCTGCGCTTCTTTTGTTGCGGCTATTAATTCTTCTTCTGATGCATCAGGGCGACCATAAAGAATATTGTCACGCACGCTGCGATGGAGCAAAGAAGTATCTTGCGTCACCATGGCGATATGACGTCTTAAGCTTTCCTGTTTTACTTTCGCAATATTTTGGCCATCTATTTCGATGCTGCCGCCGTCGGTATCGTAGAATCTCAGTAATAAGTTCACTAAGGTCGACTTCCCCGCACCTGAGCGGCCAACTACACCAATTTTCTCGCCGGGCTTGATATGTAGGTTCAGGTTGTCGATGACGTTATGTTGTCTCGCTGCATCTTTACGCTTATAAGCGAAGGTAGTGTTACAAAAGTCGATTTTTCCGACTTTAAAATCTAACTGTGGCGCTGTCTGTTGGTCAACAATATCAAGCGGTCTTGAGAGTGTGTTCATGCCGTCTGCAACGGTACCAATATTTTCGAATAGGCCGCTAATTTCCCACATTATCCACTGTGCCATGCCATTTAGACGTAAGGCTAAACCTACTGTAATCGCAATTGCACCAGCGGTTATTGCATTAAATGACCATAAGTAGATGGAAAGTGCGGCAACGGAAAATACCAGTAGATAATTTAAGGCCTGAATACTAACGTTTAAGCTAGTTGCTAAGCGCATCTGCTTATAAACAGGTTGAATAAACACATCCATGCTGTCTTTGGCATATTCTTCTTCTCGTTTGGTATAAGAGAAAAGCTTTACGGTTGAAATATTGGTGTAGCTATCCACTATCCTTCCCGTCATTTCCGAGCGCGCGTCAGCCTGCTCACTAGAAACGCGTTTTAGTTTAGGAACAAAATAGAATTGGAAACAGATATAGCAGCCAAGCCAAATAACCAGCGGGATCATCAAACGTATATCACTGCTTGCAACAAGCGCGAGCATTGCGGTGAAGTACACTAAAATATAAACCAGCACATCGAGTAGCTTCATGACCGATTCGCGCACGGCTAGGGCAGTTTGCATCACTTTAGTTGCAATACGTCCTGCAAACTCGTCTTGATAGAATGTCATAGACTGCTTTAGCAAGTAGCGGTGTGCCTGCCAGCGAATAGACATTGGGTAATTACCCAATAAACTCTGATGCAAAATGGCGCTGTGAAAAAAGACTAACAGTGGCAGCGCCACTAACGTGATCACAGACATTCGGATTAACTCGGTTTGTTTGGCTTCAAATAGAGTTTGTGGTGTATAAGTGGAGAGCCAGTCAACTAAATCACCCATAAAGCCAAATAATGTTACTTCCAAAATTGCGAGGAGCGCAGCACTTAGCGACATAAATAACAAGGGTAATTCCATTCCCTTAGTATAGAAGCGACAGAAAGCCAACAAACCTTGTGGTGGCTGACCAACTTCTTGCTCGGGAAAGGGTTTGGTAAAGCGTTCAAATACTCGATACATGGATGATCCCTAAATTTGTTCAGAAGCTAGTCTACCTTGATAGTATGAAATGCGCGAGTCACAGATTGGTGCTCAATTTGCACGAATGATTATAGTTGTTTTTGGTTGAGTAGTTTTTGTGTAATGAGCTCACCAGTGACAGCATTATAGCTACTCAAAGTCAGTGACGTAGAATAGTGCTTTAAATAGACCTGATCATGTGGTTTTTCTACTGTAATTTTATCGATTGGGACGAGTTTATTACCTTCCTCGACAAAAAATGACAGCTCTAAATAGCATGGAAACACCTTTTTACATACACCGAGTGATTGTTGTTGTAAGTCAAACGTTGAAGAGAGCCAACTTGGCCTATTATTGATTTTAGTGGTTTTGGGCCAAGTTACAGAAAGATCAAACCTTTGCGGGTCTGAAGAGTAGTGCTGAGATTGGCTTGCTACTCGTGCGAGGAGCAAAGGAGTATTGCCACTCACTGATTGAACCTCAGATAAGCGAACCTGATCAACTGTGAGTGGATTAATTTTCAATGTTTGCTTGAGTTCACTTGCCAGTTGGTTTTGTTCATCTAGTTGAGAAAATCCGAGGTGAACGAGTAATTTTGCATCGCGATTGTTATCAAATACCTTTTCTTTTATGTGTTTAGCCGCGGCTTTGGCTCTACCTTGTTGTGAGTCGTGATCGTAACTAATAATCTCGTAGCCAAGCGATTTGGCTTCAAATATCAAGCTAGCGTAAGTCGCCTCCATGGTGTAGATCCCATGCTCATATGTTGTAAAGCCGTGTTTATTGATTTGCTGCTCAACGCTTACCTGTGGGGTAAGCGCTTCTAATGCAAGATAGCGATAGCCTTGTTCATATAAAGGCTTCAACAGGGCAATCGTTAGCGCTCGGTGTTTAGCATTATGATACGCCTCGTTTACCATAGTGATACGCGTGTCAGCAGCCTTTTGTGCTATGATTTCTAGCGCAGGAACTAGCCGATAATCGTTTAGCAACATATCTGGGTTGATCACCCCAGAGGTGAGTTTTTCTGCTTCAAAATAATTGCCGACAATAGAATGATAAGTTGCTGCATATTGAATGTTTGCTGAGCTGCTATCTAAATGCCCTTTGACTGGAATTTGGCTTTCAAGTGACTGTGTGTTTTCAAACACACGTTTATCTGAGTTAACACCAAAGATTAAGGAAGCAGGGTTAGCGCTTGAATTTGCTAATGCTGTTACGGATATCAGCGAACATGCGCAAAAAATAACGGCTTTTCCATATTGTTGAGGTAACACCTAAATCCACTCCTTGCGGTTTATTACGGTTATATTAATAGCATAAAAGCGCGGAGGGCTGAATCAAATAAAAGCAAATTTTTTACAAGTATTTTATATTTGAATTATTTACAGGGGACATAAATGTGGAAGCAAATAAAAAGGCCAGTAGCTAAGTAACTGCTGGCCCTTGATATGATTATTCTTCTTTGCCGTATGTTTTACGAAGAATATAAACATAGGCATTGATGAAAGCTTGCTCTTGAAACTTTTTCAACCCAGTGTCTTCATAGTCAACAGGAATTGGGTTTCTTTTTAATTGCTCTTTTACTTCAGTGCCAGAAAGTAACTGCACGTCGACACCTGAAATTAACTGGATTGCAGCTTCCATTTTAAAACCAGCCGCACTACCTGCGAATTTGCCTTTGTGTGGGCGTTGACGAATGGCGATAGAATCTACGCCGTAATCTTCTACTAGTTTTGCAAAGTCGAATTGGAACTTGCGCATTTCATCAAGTTCTGTCCCTTGATTACTTAACGTAAAGCGTCGCTGACGAATGTCTCTGATATCAAAAACATCATCTTCTTTCGTTAGCATACAAAGCAGAGCTTCGCTGCCTGAAATTTCAACCCCAAGTGTTCTCATTTTCGTGTCCAGATTATGCAAAAATTGAATTATCTCACAGTGTTATTTCTATTGCTATCGCTGCATGGTCAGAATAGCAAATATCTTCGTCTATACGCTTCGGATCAAGGTGAGCATCGTAACTGTAGTAATGTAACGACTTCACCTTGGGCGTTTCTCGGTTGGGATTGAATTCTTTTGAACAAAGAATGTAATCAAGTACGTTACCTTCACCTTGATAGTAATGACTGGCTGGTTTTTCTTTATGGTTGTTGTCGGCGTAAAGAAAACTGTCGAACAACCCGACACTATCAAAGCCATTACTAGCAAGGACGGGTGGAAAGGCTTGCGTCATAAAAGATAATGCCGGGCTGTCTAACGCATCATTGAAGTCGCCCATCACTAACGTTGCAGCCTGTTTCTCCCTTTGTGTCTTTAATGCATCGTAATAAATGATGGAAGCTTCGAGTGAACGTGAGATCTGCGACTGCATCGTACCAACGGTTTCGTGAAGCAATGTAAGTAGCGGGTCATCTTGATTGGAATCTCCCAGCATGTGGGCCATTGAATGCACGCGTTGAGACTTGAAGTGGACGGCATAACACGCCAGTAACCCGAAGCCTGGAATGTCGAATTTACATTTTATCGGGGTGCGATTGAATTTAAATTGATGTTGATTATTAAGGTATTCGAGTAATTCGGGGCAGGGCTCTAACGGCGCAAAGGATTTAAATGGTAGTTTTGATGCGATAGCGACCACGGGTTTAAACAGTACCGACGGGTAGACGTGATCAGGACTTGGCACATCTACAGTGGCAAAGTGGACAAGACCCAAGTCTTCGCACAGCATCTGTAAGCTATCAGGTGAGAAGACCTCTTGAAACACAATGACATCGGGGTTTATATGCTGAATGAGTCCCGTGATGAACTGAGTTTTGGTTTGCCACTGTGTTTCATTATAGTGCTCATGAAGTTGATAAAAAGAATAAGGCGGCGCTGCAAAATTTAGTAGATTAAAGGTTGCAAACCGATAACGCTTTTTGGCCACGAAGAATCCCAAAATAGTTTTTGTAAATTAATAGATTAATTTTAGCTCTAGGCTTGCACTTAGCCAAGTAACACGCGAGAATAGTGATTCTTATTCGAAAGTCCTCGGATGAGCCGCGATAATTCGCGCAAGACAATGCTTATTCGTAAAAGCGTTGATAGGCACACTTTAAAATTAATTAAATACATGTGATGCATTGTAGGTGTCACCACTGTAAATAGGATTTATCATGCCAGTTATTACTCTCCCTGACGGCAGTCAGCGTATTTTTGAAAACCCTGTCACTACTCTAGAAGTCGCTCAAGACATCGGTCCAGGCCTTGCGAAAGCAACGATTGCTGGCCGTGTAAATGGCGTTCGTGTTGACGCTTGTGACCTCATCGAAAATGATTCAGCACTTGAAATCATCACCGCAAAAGACGACGACGGTCTTGAAATTATTCGTCACTCGTGTGCGCACTTGATTGGTCACGCTGTAAAACAATTGTTCCCAGAAGCTAAAATGGCGATTGGTCCTACTATCGACAACGGTTTCTATTACGATGTTGACTTAGAGCATTCGCTTACTCAAGAGGACCTTGAAGCGATAGAAAAGCGTATGTTGGAGTTGGCAAAAACCGACTACGACGTAGTAAAGAAAAAGGTGAGCTGGCAAGAAGCGCGCGATGCATTTGCAGCACGCGGTGAAACCTATAAGATGGAAATCCTAGACGAGAATATCGCGAAAGATGACCGCCCAGGTTTATATCACCACGAAGAATATGTTGATATGTGTCGTGGTCCGCACGTACCAAATATGAAGTTCTGTCACCACTTCAAGATTATGAAAGTGGCGGGCGCATACTGGCGCGGCAACTCAGAAAACAAGATGTTACAGCGTATCTACGGTACAGCTTGGGCTGACAAAAAGCAGCTAAAGGCGTATCTTAAGCGTCTAGAAGAAGCTGAGAAGCGTGATCACCGTAAAATTGGTAAAGCACTCGATCTGTGGCATTGGCAAGAAGAAGCGCCAGGCATGGTATTTTGGCACAATGATGGCTGGAGCATTTATCGTGAGCTTGAAGATTTTGTTCGCGAAAAACTACGCGAATATCAGTACGAAGAAGTAAAAGGTCCGTTGATGATGGACCGTGGTTTGTGGGAAAAATCAGGCCACTGGGACAAGTATTCAGATGCCATGTTCACGACTGAGTCAGAGAAACGTGAGTATGCTATTAAGCCGATGAACTGCCCAGGTCACGTGCAGATCTTTAACCAAGGTCTAAAGTCATACCGTGATTTACCATTGCGTATGGCTGAGTTTGGTTGTTGTCACCGTAATGAACCATCTGGTGCACTACATGGTTTGATGCGTGTTCGTGGATTTACACAAGATGATGCGCACGTATTCTGCACAGAAGAACAGATCATGGACGAAGTATCAGCATGTATCAAAATGGTGTATGATACGTATTCAACTTTTGGCTTCGAAAAGATCGTTGTTAAATTATCGACGCGCCCTGAAAAACGTATCGGTGAAGATGAAATGTGGGACAAAGCAGAAGCTGCACTTGCAGATGCTTTGAAAGCCAATGACATCGAGTTTGAATATTTACCTGGGGAAGGTGCGTTTTACGGACCGAAGATTGAATTTACGCTATATGACTGTTTAGAGCGTGCATGGCAATGTGGTACAGTGCAATTAGACTTTGCACTACCTGGCCGTTTAGGGGCAACATATGTTGCGGAAAATAACGAGCGTAAAACCCCTGTAATGATCCACCGCGCAATTCTAGGCTCACTAGAGCGCTTTATTGGTATCCTAACGGAAGAATACGCTGGTCAATTCCCAACTTGGCTTGCACCAAAGCAAGTTGTGATCATGAATATCACGGACAAACAAGCCGATTATGTCCACGAAGTTGTACAAAAGTTGAATAAACTTGGAATAAGAGCTTGTGCCGACTTGAGAAATGAGAAGATTGGTTTTAAAATCCGCGAGCATACTTTAAAACGTATACCTTATTTACTAGTGGTGGGTGATAAAGAAGTCGAGCAACAAGAAGTTGCAGTAAGAACCCGTACTGGTGAAGATTTAGGTAAATTCTCGGTTGACGATTTCATCGCGAAAGTTAGCGAAGAGATTAAAAATCGACTATAAATATAAACTTGCGTGTACTTTACTTTTTCTGGTGCACGCATTTACTTTTGAATTTTTTGGAGGAACGTACCATTAGAGGCGGCAAAAAAGGGCAAAATAACGCTCAGAAAAATCGTATTAACGAAGAGATTACAGCGAAAGAAGTTCGCTTAATTGACGCTGAAGGCGAGCAAGCTGGCATTGTCTCAACAAGAGACGCACAAAACATGGCGGAAGAAGCCGGTCTAGATCTAGTTGAGATCAGTCCAAACGCTGAACCACCAGTTTGTAAAGTGATGGACTACGGTAAGTTCCTTTTTGAAAAAGCAAAAATCCAAAAAGAACAAAAGAAAAAGCAAAAGCAAATTCAGGTTAAGGAAGTTAAATTCCGTCCTGGTACTGATGTTGGTGATTACCAAGTTAAGCTACGTAGCCTTCGCAAGTTTCTTGAGGGTGGTGACAAAGCTAAAGTCACAATTCGCTTCCGTGGTCGTGAAATGGCGCACCAAGAAATTGGTATTGACCTGTTAAACCGTATCAAGACTGAGTTGGAAGATATCGCATCAGTTGAGTCTTTCCCGAAAAAAGTAGAAGGTCGTCAGATGATAATGATGATGGCGCCTATTGCTAAAAAGTCTTAATCTCGGCATAATACGCATCGAATTTAACGCAGGTCTCAAGTGCTAACGCCACCTGCGTTATCCGGTTTTAAAGTAAGGTATTGATCCTTCACCGGTTTTAGGTAGTAAGCTAGGCCTACAAGTGAGTTTATCTCCGCCTACTTACATTGTGTTAAAGCAATATCATTCGGAGTTATTGCAAATGGCTTATAAGCTAAAATCACACAGAGGTGCTGCTAAGCGCTTCAAAAAGACTGCTTCTGGCGGTTACAAGCGTAAACAGTCGCATCTTCGTCACATTCTGACTAAGAAATCTTCAAAGCGTAAATTACACCTTCGTGCTAAGTCTATGGTTCATAAGAATGACCTAGGCCTAATCGATCGTATGTTACCATTCGCTTAATAGAGGATATCAGAAATGGCAAGAGTTAAACGCGGCGTAGTTGCACGTGCACGTCACAAAAAAGTATTAAAGCAAGCTAAAGGTTACTATGGAGCGCGTTCACGCGTTTACCGCGTAGCTTTCCAAGCGGTAACTAAAGCTGGTCAATATGCTTACCGTGACCGTCGTGCTAAGAAACGTACTTTCCGTCAACTATGGATTGCTCGTATCAACGCAGCTGCACGTCAAAATGGTCTTTCTTACAGCCGTTTCATCAATGGCCTTAAAAAGTCATCGATTGAAATTGATCGTAAGATCCTAGCTGATATCGCAGTATACGACCAAGTAGCTTTCGCAGCACTAGTTGCTAAAGCAAAAGATGGTCTAGCTGCTTAATAAGCGGAACTAGAATTAGTCTTAGGACTAGAACTGGTATTGAAAAGGAGCCTTTGGCTCCTTTTTTAGTTTTATATTCGTTATAAACTCTAACGTTAGCGGTTTTTTATTAAGATTTTATCCAGCACCTTACTGCTCAATATTCGTTTCAAGTATCCCATCAAATAGGTCGGAAACGTGACGTAATATCTTGGCTTTGCAGTCTTAGCACTCAGCGCGTGTTGCAGCACTTTATAAACAGCTTCTGGCCCCAAAGTGAATTTTTGCGGAGCTTCTTCTGAGCTTAATCGGTTAAGCTGTGCCTGATATGCATCGTGATGTACGCTATTTTCGTGATCGATATTCGCTAAAAAGACGTGTTTCGCGTTTTCTCTAAATTTAGACAAAATTGGACCTGGCTCTATTAGGCTAACTTGAATATTGCTACCTGAAAGCTCCATGCGTAGGGTATCGGTAAGTCCTTCAAGTGCAAATTTGCTCGCGTTATAGGCGCCGCGATATGGCAGTGCGACTAATCCAAGCACGGATGAGTTATGAACAATGCGGCCTGCGCCTTGCTTACGCATTTGCTCAACTGCGAGACAGGTGAGCGTATGCCAGCCAAAAAAATTAACTTCAAATTGTTGCCGTAACACGTCTGTAGGCAAGTCTTCTACCGCACCAGGTTGGCCGTAGGCTCCGTTATTGAATAAGGCGTCTAGCTGACCATTTGCGATTGTCAAAGCTTGGTTAAAGCCATCGTTTATACTTTGCTCACATGCTAAATCTAGCAGAATACATTGAATGTTTGTGCCTTCAAATTTATTCAAGTCTTTTGCATTTCTAACCGAAGCAATAACTTGATATCCTGCTTTTGACAATTGCACAGCGCAGTAATAACCAATCCCGCTAGAACAACCTGTGATTAAAATTGATTTTTGTACGCTCATTTGATCCCTAAAGTTATGGTTATCTGCGATTAACTGCAAATTTTTGTTGAATCACCGCACATTGTAAGCCGATATCTAAAATATTGATATAATTGGCAGATAAAAGCAGAGGAATAGAGAAATATGATGAGTTCCAGCATTATTATGCTTACTGCAATGCTAGGTATGAACGGTCATTTACCACCCTTGATGGAGTGGCAGGGCAAAAGCGAACAACTATTACAACAACAGGGCCCATTAACGACTGATTTTGAACTAAGCGGTGCGATAGATTCTCCTAATTACGCAGATACGATGGCATTTGTTGACCGTCTAGTGGCTGCCAATCCGACCCAATTTAAGCTAGAGACCATTGGGTTTAGCAATAGTAATCGCGCAATTAAGATGATTGTTGCAACGGAGCAGGGCGGTGATAAATCAAATGTTATTAATAATGGTAAGCCAACCATTTTAGTACAAGCTGGTATTCATGCCGGAGAAATTGACGGCAAAGATGCCATGTTTATGTTGCTTCGCGATGTTGCAACAGGTAAGCGCCGTGATATTTTGACGAAAGTGAATTTACTCTTTATCCCTATTCTCAACGTCGATGGGCATGAAAGGCGCAGTGAGTTTAACCGTATAAATCAACGCGGTCCGACTGTTATGGGCTTTAGGACCAATGCCAATAACTTAAATCTGAATCGTGATTACACTAAATTGGACACGCCAGGAGTCAAGGCGGTCATGCAGGTAATTAACGAATACAATCCGGATCTGTACATTGATGTTCATGTAACGGATGGCGCAGACTACCAATACGATGTCACTTATGGTTTTAACCCGACTTTTGCAAGTGAGTCACCGGCAATAGCTGAGGTGTTAGAGAATCAGATTTCGCCACAAATTAATGCAGCGCTTGCTGCTCAAGGACATATTCCTGGTCCACTTGTGTTTGTGATGGATAAACGAGACTTTAAAAAAGGGCTGGCTGGATGGGTGGCAACGCCGCGATTTTCAAATGGTTGGGGAGATTTAAAGGGACTGCCGACTATACTGGTAGAAAATCACTCATTAAAACCCTATAAGCAGCGTGTACTGGGCACCTATGTGTTTATGGATGGCGTTATCAGTGGCCTCTCAAGCAATATTCAGGCATTACGAGAAGCGGTTCAAAAAGAGGCCGAATTCACACCTAAACAATTGGTAGTTGAACGCAGCTATGCGAAAGAGCCCGACTACATTCAATTTAAAGGCATCCAATACAAGCAGTTTGAAAGTGCATTGTCTGGTCATTTGGAAGCTAAGTACTTAGGCGAGCCACAAAACTATGAGAAGCTGCCAATTTATTGGCAGAAGGAAGTAAAAACAGCGGTGAATGTACCTGAGCAGTTTTACATTCCACCCGCATACCCTGAAGTGGTCGAAAAATTAAAACTGCATGGAATAACCGTTTCTACATTACCAGATGGAACGGTAGTGGAAAAAGTAAGCCAAGCTACAGTAAAAGACTACAAGTTCGATACTGCTCCTTTTGAAGGGCGCTTTAGAGTGAATGCGACTTTCGACATTAAGGAGCTCCCAGATAAGGTCGATCTCAGTGGGTGGTATAAAGTGGCAACGGCGCAAAAATCTGGAGAGCTGGTGACTCACTTACTACATCCAGAAGCGCCTGACTCATTTTTTGCTTGGGGGGAGTTCAATACTATCTTCCAACGTACAGAATATGTTGAAAATTATGCACTTGAACCTTTTGCACGAAAAATGCTAAAACAAAATCCAGCTATGGCATTAGCCTTTGATAAAAAAATACGTGAAGACAAGCAGTTTGCAAACGATCCAAAAGCGCGGATGGAGTGGCTTTATGCAAGAACGCCGTTTTATGATAAAGCGTATCTTAAATATCCTGTTTTGATGTCGTTTGGAGCAAACTAACCATGCAAGTGTTTACCATTCCAGTTACACCATTTATGCAAAATTGTCGTGTCATTGTGTGTCCAGAAACACAAGCCGCTGCAATTGTAGACCCAGGTGGTGAAGCGGAAAAAATTATTGCGCAGTTGAACACACAAGGGGTAGCGCCAAGCATGATTTTGCTTACCCACGCGCACCTTGATCATGTGGGAGCAAGTACAATATTAAGTGAGCATTTTAATATCGAGATTATCGGGCCTCATCAGAGCGACCAATTTTGGCTGGAAGCCTTGCCAATGCAATCACAGATGTTTGGTTTTCCTAATCATGAAGCTTTTTTACCATCTAAGTGGTTAAATGATGGGGATAAGGTTAAAGTGGGGAACCTCGCACTCGAAGTCAGACATTGTCCAGGGCATACTCCGGGGCATGTGGTTTTTTATGAACCAAGCTCAAAACAGGTCTTAGTAGGAGATGTGTTGTTTAAAGGCTCTGTTGGTCGTACTGACTTTCCAAAAGGCGATGCAGCCCAACTAAAACAGTCTATACAAGATAAGCTGTTTACTTTGCCTGATGAGGTCGTGGTGCATTCTGGCCATGGTGAAAATACCTCAATTGGCTTCGAAAAGGCGACAAATCCTTTTATGAGTGGCCGATTTGGTTAGATATAGTGGAAGTGGCATAGTAGTGATGTGCATTTTTTAATTTGCTATGCTTCAGGGAATAACAATCAACATCGGTTAATAGACTGGTGTGCTAATTAAACTAGAATAGATATGTCATTAAACCAAGTAGATCGCCAGATACTGGCATTGTTACAGCAAGACGCAAGTCTTTCTACCGCTGAAATCGCTGATAAAGTAGGGCTATCTCAGTCACCTTGTTGGCGTCGCATCGCTAAATTAGAGCAAGACGGCTACATCAAAGGCAAAGTTGCATTGCTGGATGAGAAGAAACTCGGATTTGATATGTTGGTTTATGCGCATGTTAGGCTTTCAAACCATGGCCGCAACAACCTTGCCGAGTTTGAAAAATTGATCTTAAGTTATGACGAAGTGACAGAGTGCTACTCTATGGCAGGCACCATGGACTTTATGTTGCGTATCATTTCGAAAGGCATTGAAGGTTATGAGCAATTTGTTCGTGATAACTTACTTAATTTAGAGTTCGTCCAAGAAGTACATTCAAATGTTACAATGACTTGCGTTAAGCGCAGCACTTCCTTACCACTTTAATGCAATTTGTTGCCCTGCTTCGTTGGGTAGGGCTTCCCGTCATCTTTTCACCATTGTTCTATACTACAATACAGACCGCTTTATTAAGTTATGTATTGCAAGCGAGTTTGTGATACAGGCTTGTATCTTATTTGTTAAAGGCGCTGCTTTTTGCTAAAATCCGCCGCCTTTGTGTTCATAGTCAATTCACACCAGAGGATATTGATGTTTAATCTTATCAGCAAAGCGCCTAGCTCTGCTAAAAACGATGTACTGTCTGGGCTTACGGTCGCTTTGGCACTTGTGCCTGAGGCTGTGGCTTTCGCTTTTGTTGCACAAGTAGACCCATTAGTCGGTTTATATGCAGCATTTATTGTCGGTCTTGTGACTTCAATCTTTGGTGGTAGGCCGGGTATGATCTCGGGTGCAACAGGGGCTCTTGCCGTGGTAATGGTGAGTCTCGTTATTGATCATGGTGTCGAGTATCTTTTTGCAACTGTATTACTCATGGGGCTCTTACAAATACTCGCAGGTATATTTAAGCTTGGCAAGTTTATACGTATGGTACCGCACCCTGTGATGCTAGGCTTTGTGAATGGTTTAGCCATCGTTATCTTTCTTGCGCAACTTGGTCAGTTCAAAGTACTTAATAGTGAAGGTGAGCTGACTTGGATGCAAGGGGAAACCCTTTATGTGATGGTGGGCTTGGTAGCATTGACTATGGCCATCATTCACTTTCTACCAAAGCTAACAACTGCAGTTCCGTCTAGCCTAGCGGCAATTTTAGTGGTAACTGGTATTGTTATTGGTTTAGATTTAGACGCTCGTAATGTGCTTGATTATCTGAAAGATATGTCAGGTAACGTAGATGCAACGATTGCCGGTGGTTTTCCTGCTTTCCATATTCCAGAAGTTCCTTGGACATTTGAAACATTTAAAATTATCTTCCCATACGCGCTTATCCTAGCGGCGATTGGTTTGATTGAATCTTTATTAACGCTCACGCTAATCGACGAAATCACCGAAACACGTGGTCACAGTAACCGCGAATGTATCGGCCAAGGTGCGGCTAATGTTACTTGTGGTGTGTTTGGTGCGATGGGTGGCTGTGCGATGATTGGGCAATCAATGATCAATATTAATTCTGGTGGCCGTAGCCGTTTGTCAGGTATCACAGCAGCATTATTACTACTTGTATTTATTCTGTTTGCAGCAAGCCTTATTGAGATGATCCCGCTAGCGGCGTTAGTTGGTGTAATGTTTATGGTGGTATTGGGGACTTTTGAATGGTCAAGTTTTAGATTAATTAGAAAGATCCCTAAATCAGATGCATTTGTAATCGTCTTGGTGTCGGGGGTTACAGTGATTACAGATTTGGCCATCGCAGTTTGCGTTGGTGTCATTGTTTCGGCACTGGTATTTGCGTGGGAGCATGCGAAACATATTTACACCAATAATTATATTGATGAGCAAGGCTCAAAAGTGTACGAATTACACGGACCTCTATTTTTTGGGTCGGTGAAAAACTTTGCAGAGCTGTTTGACGTTAATAATGATCCAGACGACATCATTGTAGAATTTAAACATAGTCGTGTTGCCGATCATAGTGCAATTGAAGCAATAGATACGCTAGCTGAACGTTATAAAAAGGCTGGTAAAACGCTTCATCTTCGCCACTTGAGCCAAGACTGTAAAGTACTGCTAAGTAAGGCTAAAGATCTCGTTGAGCTAGACGGCCAAGCAGATCCTACCTATAAAGTGGCATCTGACAAGCTTGCTTAAGAGCGACAGTTTGAATAGATGAAGATAAATTAACTGGTTAATTTATTTCAAAAAAAGGCACTGAGGTGCCTTTTTTATTTGCGGCAGGGCGTGTAAAAACTGAGACCACCAGCAGTGAATAGAGACGACATGCTGAGATATAATCCAGTTAAGATAGAAGAGGTATAATCATTTTGAAGTGGCAATCACTGGTTGATAACAGGCAGAGATTTTTCTGGGTATTACAAATAGCTGGTTGGCTGGGCTACGCGCTAGTTAACTATATTGGCTCAAAAGTCTTTGAAATGCGGGATATTTATGTATTTGTCATCGCTTTAAATGCCTACGCAGGTTGTTTGATGACCGTACCGCTACGATACCTCTATCGTAAAATTTGGAATGCAACACCGTTGGTGCTGATATTCGTTGTGTTTACGGCGTCATATGTAACTGGAACACTATGGGCGGTCGTTCAGAAGTTTAATCATTGGGAAATTTATCGTCACGGGTATCGACCTGATGAATGGTTTTATTACTTACAGCAGGGACTAGACTCTGTCTATATCATACTCTGTTGGAGTGGACTGTATTTTGGTATTAAGTATTACCAGTTGTTACAAAGTGAGCGTCAAAAGGCGTTGAAAGCCAATACTATGGCCCATGAAGCGCAATTGAAAATGTTGCGTTATCAACTGAATCCGCATTTTCTATTCAATACCCTTAATGCAATTTCGACGCTTATATTGGTTGAAGAAAATAAAGATGCGAATCAAATGGTCTCAAGGCTCAGTGATTTCTTGCGCCATACATTAAATACAGATCCGATAAAAAAGGTACCGCTTGAGCAAGAGTTACATGCGTTGAGACTGTACTTAGAAATTGAAAAGGTCCGTTTTGATGAGCGCTTATCTATTGAGCTTGATGTGACAGAAGAGGCTGAACAGGCGTTGGTACCTAGCTTGATCCTACAACCACTCATTGAAAACAGCATTAAATACGCAATTGCCCATATGGAGCATGGCGGCAAAATTGAAATAAAAGCGCAGGTGTTTGCCAATGAACTACTCTTGGAAGTAGGAGACAATGGTCCTGGCGCAGAACTGGAAGATGGGCAACTGAAAAGTGCACAGGGAGTGGGTTTAGCGAATACCAAAGACCGTTTAAAAACCTTGTACGAAAACAACTATTCATTTGTGCTCTCGGATAATGAGCCAACTGGTTTGAAGGTAAACATTCGCGTTCCATATGAAAGGGCGAAGAAGTAATGAGCAAAATTAGAACACTAATCGTAGATGATGAACCGTTAGCGAGAAAAGGGCTAGCGGTAAGGTTAAGAGATTTTTCTGAAATTGAAGTTGTAGAATTGTGTGGCAGTGGTCAACAAGCAATCGATCTATGCAAATCTGAGGACATAGATCTGGTCTTTCTCGATATTCAAATGCCGAACATGAATGGCTTTGAAGTAGCGAGAGCGCTGAGTGAAAGTGTTAAACCATTGCCTGCTATCGTATTTGTAACCGCGTTCGACCAATATGCTGTAAAGGCATTTGAGATCCATGCGCTGGATTACATCTTAAAACCCGTTGATGACAACAGATTAAAACAGGCGGTGGAGAAAGTGCAAAGCTATTTAAAAACACAACAAGACAATGCGCATAAGAAAAAGCTAGCCAGCTTTGTTGCAGGGATCACTGGTAATAACTGTGAAGAAATCCTTAAAAAACTTGCAACAGGAGATACAATTGAAGATAAAAAATTCCCGGAGTCGCTCGCGGTAAAAGAACAAGGGGAAATCATTCGAGTATCTACATCGTCAATTCAGTGGATTGATGCAGCCGGTGATTATATGTGCTTACACTGTAGCGATGGTCAGACTCATATTTTACGTAAAACAATGAAAGATCTAGAACAAGAGTTAGATCCAACGTTATTTGTGCGCGTACATCGCTCTGCAATTGTTAATACTAAGCAGATTAGTAAACTAGTCACACAAAGCAGTGGCGAGTATTTATTGGTACTTGAGAATGGTCAAGAGCTTAAAGTCAGCCGTAGTTACCGTGACAAAGTAAAGGCCGCACTCGCGAGCTAATAAAAGCGAGCTAAAGTGATTTGCACCGTGTTTAGCCTACGGTGACGTAGTGTATTTTATGTGCTTGTACACTTTAGAGTATTCTAAGGAAAGATGAACTAGGCAGCAAGGCTACCTAGTTCAACGCTTTTACACTGTGACGATTTTCAGCGTGTTACTGGCGCCGATAGTTTCCATCTTATCACCGTGTGTGATGATCACTGTGTCGCCTTTTTCCAATGAGCCAGCAGCAACTAGCGTATCAAGCGCTTCGCGAACAGTTGAATCATCTGAGCATTGCGTCGAATCAAATCTTACCGGATATACACCACGATAGAGTGATGCCTGCCCAAGTGTTGATTGATGGCGAGACAGTGCGTAAATAGGCAATCCAGAACTGATACGAGACATTAATTTTGCGGTATTACCCGATTCAGTTAGTGCGACAATCGCCTTTACTGAATCTAAATGGTTCGCAGCGTACATTGCCGACAGCGCGATAGTTTCACAGGTATCGGCAAAACGGCTGTCTAAACGATGTTTAGAGATATGGATCTGCGGTTGAGATTCAGCACCTAAACACACACGTGCCATTGCCGCGACCGTTTGCTCAGGATAATCACCAGCAGCGGTTTCTGCTGAAAGCATTACCGCATCTGTGCCATCAAGCACTGCGTTTGCAACATCCATAACTTCAGCACGTGTTGGCATTGGGTTGTCAATCATTGACTCCATCATTTGGGTGGCAGTGATCACAGTACGGTTTAGTGAGCGGGCACGGCTGATAATTTGCTTCTGCTTACCAACAAGAGCAGCATCGCCAATTTCTACACCTAGATCACCACGGGCAACCATCACCGCATCAGAAGCCAATACGATATCGTCAATCGCTTCTACGGTTTCAACCGCTTCTGCACGTTCGATTTTTGCAAGTAACTGTGCATTAGAACCTGCTTTCTCCGCCAACCCTCTAACGTAACGCATGTCGTCACCACTGCGAGGGAACGAAACCGCAATATAATCCACACCAATTTCAGCTGCTGTGATCAAATCTTCTTTGTCTTTGTCAGTAAATGCAGGTGCTGTTAAGCCGCCGCCTAAACGGTTGATCCCTTTATTGTTCGACAATACGCCGCCAACTTTAACACTAGTGTGAACCAAGTGACCTTGTACTTCTTCAACAACAAGCTGAATAAGTCCATCGTTTAATAACAGCAAATCACCTTGTTTTACGTCATTCGGTAATTCTTTATAGTCGATACCCACGGCTTCAACGTGACCTTGGCCAGGCTCCATTTTTGCATCGAGCGTGAATTTTACACCCACTTCTAAGAACACTTTGCCTTCTTTAAATGTTGAAACGCGGATTTTAGGACCTTGCAAATCTGCAAGGATCGCTACATTTACGCCTAAGCGTTTAGCAATTTCGCGAACGGCTTCGGCTCTATTTTTGTGATCTTGAGCTACACCGTGTGAAAAGTTTAGTCTGACTACGTTGGTGCCGGCACGAATGATTTTTTCTAAGTTGTTATCTCTATCCGTCGCTGGCCCCAGTGTTGCGACGATTTTTGTGCGTCTAAGCATCAGATTCTCCTGTTAGCTTATCAAGGTAAGCAAAAACTTATGAATGTGTTAAAAGTAAATCAAAATTGCTGTTTTTTTACACATGCCACATTGTAAAATCACGATTTAACTAATTAGAGCATAAAGAATTATGCAAAACCCTTTTTAACACTCGAATTAAGTTATATGATCTATATGTCATCATTATGACACCGGTGTCAGTGGCCGTCAATCTCGAATATTTTACCTTACAGCTTAGGGGACCATTTGAGATTTATCACAAAATTGGTGAATTCGTGCTGCTGTCACTATATTGCTATACAGTGAATTGTGTTAGCTGTCATATTTTGGGGACTGATATGATACCAGTGAATTGTGTGTCTCGCTGGTCAATCATGGTCGCTCAGGTATAATGCACATACACGAACGCATAAAGTTTTGATGTTACCGAGGAGGAAACTAAATGCAGGTTGCATTAGTTGGTTTGGGTGTGATGGGTAAAAACCTCGCGCTAAATCTAATTGAGAAGGGGATGACCTTAGTCGCTTATGACAAGAACCCCGAAGTAGGTGCGGAATTATTGAGTTGCGCACAGTCGTTAGGTATGGCGGAGCGCTTACACATAGTGTCTGATCTCGGTGATATGATCAGAAGATTAGAGACTCCTCGCTCGATTTTATTACTCGTTCCAGCAGGTGAACTAGTAGATAAAGTTTGTAGCGATTTGGTTGAAGCTGGAGTTGAGAAAGACGATATCATCGTTGACTGTGGTAACAGTAATTACAAAGATGGTATTGCACGTAAATTGAAATATCAGAATAAATTTGAGTTTGCCACTATGGGGATTTCTGGCGGTGCCGAAGGTGCACGCCATGGTCCTGCAATGATGGCAAGTGGTTCAGAAGGTGGCTGGGAGCGTATCGAGCCTTGGTTCGAAAAAGTTGCTGCGAGCTACAACAACGAATCATGTTTCGCGCGTGTAGGGCAATCGGCCAGCGGTCACTTTGTTAAAATGGTGCACAATGGTATTGAGTATGCGTTGATGCAGCTTATTGCCGAGCTTTATCAATTGCTACGCTTGGGGACCGGTCGCTCTCCTAAAGAAGTTGCTGAGATTTTTGAATCTTGGTCTGAAGGTAAATTAAATAGTTATCTACTTGCAATTTCTAGCCACATTTTAAGTCTAGAAACAGATCAGGGCGAGTCTTTAGTCGACCTTATCGACAATAAGGTAGGAGCTAAGGGCACTGGCCTTTGGACGGCGCAAAACGCACTGGAGCTTGGTATTGCCGTACCTTCGCTTGTGGCTGCGGTACAAGCTCGCCATCTCACCAATACTATTGATACTCCCGCTGCAAAAGAAATGACGTATGCGAATAAATCAACGCAAACAATTGAGGTTGATTTAGACGAGTTAAAAGATGCGTTTTATTTTGCCAGTTTGCTATGCTACCGCCAAGGTCTTGCACTGATTAAGGGCGCGTCACGTGCACACCAATGGAAAGTGGATCTCAATAAAACGCTACAAACCTGGCGTGCGGGCTGTATTATCCGAGCTGATTACTTAGACGATATCGCTGAAGGTGTTGAATTTATCGATTCACTTGAGAAACCTGCACTTGCACTACGTAGCATTACAGGTAAAGCGGTGGCGACTGGTTTGTCTTTCCCAGTGCTTGCTGCGACGCAAACTTATATTGCAACACTGAGCACGCCAAGCAACGGACACTTGGTGCAAGCACAGCGTGATTACTTTGGTGAGCACGGTATAAAGACACACAGTGGTGAAACTTGTCACCTTACTGATCTTGTCGATATCGAAGCAAAAGTTAGATAATAATCGACGTTCGGAGTAGTTCGAGCTGATTTAAAAGCCGTGGTGAAGATATCACGGCTTTTTTGTTGCGATACTTTTCGCTTTATTGATATCGATTACTATCGAGTTAGCTCGCCGCGCAGATTGTCTTGCATCAAATGGCGGATCGTTTCAAGCTCAAGCTGCTGGCTAAATAAATAGTGTAGCTTTGTTAAGCACGCTTCTAGTGTCATATCGTAGCCACTGATCACACCACAGTTTAATAACGCATTTCCTGTCGCGTAGCCGCCCATATTCACTTTTCCTTGAATACATTGGGTGAGGTTGATAATTACCACTCCGCGATCGCTGATTGCTTTAAGCTCAGTTAAAAAGTGCTCGTCTTGTGGCGCGTTACCAACCCCGAAGCTCAATAAGATCAGCGCTTTCATTTCGCCACGCGTTAGGTTCTTAAGGATTTCAGTTGAGATCCCAGGATACAAATGCATTACTGCGATAGGTTGAGGTGAAATCTTGGTGACTTGCAAGCTTTGCTCAACGTAAGGGCTTAGCTTCCCTTCGATCAGCTGAATATTGATCCCAGCTTGTGCCAGCGGCGAAAGGTTTGGAGAGGCGAATGCATCGAAGCCATCAGCATGAGCTTTGATTGCTCTATTACCGCGGTAAAGTTTATTGTTGAAAAACAAACTCACTTCGGCAATAGGGTAGTTAGCAGCCAAATACATCGCGTTTAACAGATTTACTTGACCATCAGAGCGCAGTTGTGACAACGGAATTTGAGAGCCGGTCACTATCACAGGTTTAGTTAAGTTCTCAAACATAAAGGATAGCGCAGAGGCAGTATAGGCCATGGTATCTGTACCATGGAGCACCACAAAACCATCGTAGTCGTGATATTTTGATTGAATGTCATCCGCGATAAGCTGCCAGTGATGCGGTGACATATCTGACGAATCAATTAACGGGCAATATTCATGAATATCAAAAAGCGGCATTTCATCGCGAGTAAACTCAGCGTTATTCTTTACCGTATCTGTTAGATATCCTGCAACCGGAACGTAACCACGACTGGATTGCTTCATACCAATGGTACCACCGGTATAGGCGATATATATTTTTTTTCTTTTCATAAAAAAGCCCAGAATAAAATCTGGGCTCAGTATAACAATTACAGCACCACAATTGCAGTGCTTAATCGATTTTACTCAGGTGAAACGTTACACACTAAGCAAAGCGTATAGACATGGTTAGGATCGTTAAGCTGGCCTAACATTTGAGTTTGTAGTGCTATTGTATTGCTAACGCTGTCTAGGGCATTTAATGCAGTTTTTGCGAATATTGATTGCTCAGGTACAAGGGCACTAATGGCACTTTGCACCATAGACGCACCAAATAATTGCTGCATCAGCTTTTCTTGCTCGGTGAGTGTTTGTTCAATAGTGATAACATCATACATCTCTAAATTAGCAAGACTTGCAGCCGCTTCAATGGCATCATTTTTGTTACCTAACTTATCGACTAGGCCAAAATCAAGCGCCTGAGTTGCTAGCCATACACGTCCTTGCGCAACCTCATTAACCGCTGACTTATCAAGGTTTCGCTCATTCGCAACCATGGAAATAAACTTATCATAGGCATCTTCAACACCCATTTGGATAAGATTTTTATAGCCACCATCTATCCCTCTGAATGGAGATTGGCCTTTTAATTCGGTTGTCGCAACACCATCAGAGTATATTCCTAATGAGTTTGCTGCATTTTCAAAGGTCATTATCATGCCAAATACACCAATAGAACCCGTGATAGTGCTTGGCGATGCCCAAATTTCATTAGCTGATGCCGCAATCCAATAACCGCCGGAAGCTGCAACTGAACCCATTGATGCTATCACAGGTTTTCCAGCGGCTTTTAGTGCAATAACTTCATTACGAATGGTTTCAGAAGCAAACATGCTACCACCGCCGGAGTCAATTCTTAGTACGACGGCTTTCACTTTGTCGTTAAGGCGAGCCTTCTTAAGTAGTGCTGCTGTTGAATCGCCACCAATAGCTCCCGCTTTACGCTTGCCATCAGAGATTTGACCTTTAGCAACAACCACAGCGACTTTCTCGGTAAATGGATTTTCTGCAAACTCTTTAGGCGGTAACGTCGATAGATATTGACTGAACGAGACCTGTTTAAAAGATTTTCCCTTTGCATCAAGACCAACTTCATCGATCAGTTTCTGAGCAAATGCTTGATTGGTGGTTAATGCATCGACCCATTGGTTGTCGATAGCATATTTGGCGGAATCGCCTTGTGCAGCTTCCATTTTGTCTGTTAATGCTGCGAAGGTTTCATCAAAATTAGCCACATCAAAACCGCGGTTTTCGGCTACTTCTGTTTTATATTGTGTCCAAAGCGGGGTGATCCATCCAAGATTTGATTCTTTTGCTTCTGGTGACATATCGCTGCGAATATAAGGTTCAACGGCCGACTTGTATGTACCAACGCGGAAAATATGCTGCGTAACTTTAAGCTTATCAAGCGCCTCTTTGAAATACAGCGGGTACATGCCAAAACCGGTGATGTTAACCCCACCGTAAGGATGTAGAGAAATTTCATCGGCTACTGAGGCGAGATAATATTGAGCTTGAGTGTAATAAGCGCCGTGAGCATAGATTTTTTTGCCTGTCGCTTTGAATTGCGCGAGCGCGTCTTTGATATCTCGTAATTTGTCGAGATGGGCGCTATGAAGACGTTGTAAATCAAGATACATCACTGTAATGCGGTCATCTTGAGCTGCTTTATTGATAACATCAATGACATCATCTAACAAAATTTCACTTGGCTCTTCTGAATCGGCGAAAGCATCACTCATGGCCGCCTCAACTGGGTCAACATAGGTCAATTGTTCGACTATGATACCGTTTAGGTTTAAACGTAATACGCTTTTACTTTCGACCTCAACCTGATCCTCACCAGATACAATGCTTATCACTATGGCGATAAGAATGAATAAAAACAGCAGATTTAGAATTAATCGCCTAGAAAAGTTCAGTGTGGCCCAAATGCCCTTAAAAATATTCGCTATCAGTTTCAAAATGATCCCTTATGCTTAACTTCAATACAACTCTATACATTTATCATATATCAGAGCGAGTTTCATGAATAATAGAAAAACGTAACGAAGTATTTTCATGATTGAAATATCGCCAATGCTGCCAAATTCGTTAATTTCTTTCTTCTTAAGACTTGCCAAATAATAAAAAAACGTTAATGTTCACAGGTAAGACCAGTTTTGTGGGGCGGCAAATGTTAGAACAAGAACTACAACTTAAACATACCAGTTTGCGAAATCGCTTGGTAATGGGATCAATGCATACCGGGCTTGAAGAAGGGTGGCACAACCGAAAGCGGCTCACTGCATTTTATGAAGAACGAGCAAGAGGTGGAGTGGGCCTGATCGTAACTGGTGGTTACAGTCCAAACCTACGTGGTAAGTTGACACCAATTTCTTCTTCTTTTAACTCGTTATACGATGTAATTAAACACAAAGCATACACCGAGGTAGTACATAAACACGGCGGCAAAATTTGTCTACAGTTACTACATGCTGGGCGCTATGCTTATCATCCATTCAACACTGCACCTAGTGCGATCAAAGCACCGATTAATCCGTATAAACCAAAAGCAATGAGCTTAAGTGCCATCAAAGGTACGATTAAAGACTTTGCTCACTCAGCTAAATTGGCCGAAAAAGCAGGCTACGATGGTGTGGAGATCATGGGCTCAGAGGGCTATTTAATCAATGAGTTTATGGCGGGTCATACCAATAAGCGCACTGATGACTATGGTGGTAGCTTAGAAAACAGAATGCGATTGGCAACAGATATTGTAAAAGCGGTTAGAGCGAAAGTGAGGGATAAGTTCATTATCGTTTTTCGCCTGTCGGTCATGGACTTAATCCCAAATGGCTCAACTCCAGAAGAAGTTGTGCTTCAAGCCAAAGCTTTGGTCGCGGCAGGTGTGGATATTCTTAACACCGGTATTGGTTGGCATGAGGCGCGCGTTCCAACAATTGCATCAATGGTGCCTCCTGGTGCCTACCGTGAAGCGTCACATAGGCTAAAACAGGCTGTCGATATACCCGTTGTAGCAGTAAATAGGATTAACACGCCAGATCTTGCTAATGACATTTTAGCCAAAGGTGATGCCGACCTTATTTCTATGGCGCGTCCATTACTGGCTGATCCTGAATTCTTTAACAAATATCAAGAGCAGCGCTCGGAACAAATCAATATTTGCATCGGCTGTAATCAGGGTTGTTTAGACCACGTATTTAAAGGTAAACGAGCAACATGTTTGGTAAATCCACAAGCCGGATTTGAATTGGATTATCCACTTCATACCGCCCAAAGGAAAAAACAAGTACTCGTTGTTGGGGCAGGACCTGCTGGGTTGTCTGTAAGTTACTATCTCGCTAAAAAAGGCCACCAAGTTAAGTTGATTGATAAAGGTAGCGAGCTTGGTGGTCAGTTTAATTTAGCGATGCGAATACCAGGTAAAGAAGATTTCCAACATACGCTTAAATACTATGTCAGCGAAATAAATCGCTTAGGCGTTGAGCTTTGCCTAAATACACCATACGAAGAAACAATGGCAAACGCGTTTGATGATGTGGTATTTGCAACGGGTGTAAGCCCACGTATGTCGAAAATAGAATGCGCAGATGGGAAACGTGTGTTTGCCTATGACGAAGTTATTAAAGGTGAAGTAGAATTAGGTAATAAAATTGCTATTTTAGGTGCCGGTGGTATTGGCTTTGACATGGTAGCGTTTTTAACTGAACAGCGAGAACAAACGATCCCTGATTTTAAATCTCAATGGGGAATAGAATGCGAAGCGCAGCCTTCACAAGAGCAAAGGCCGATTTATATGTTAAAACGCTCTGAAGGACGTTTTGGTAAAGACTTAGGTAAGACCACCGGTTGGATCCACAGAGCCGTTGCAAAACACCACAATGTTCAGCAAATTGCAGAATGCGAATATATCAGCTTTGATAATCAAGGTTTGACCGTAAGAGTTGCGGGTGAAGAGCAACTGTTAGATGTCGATACGGTCATTGCTTGTATTGGACAAGTTTCTAACGATAGCTTGTTCGATAAAGAGGTGCTACCTGAAAATCAGCACGTTATCGGTGGGGCTAAACTAGCGGCAGCGATTGATGCTAAGCGAGCGATTGCAGAAGCCCTTCAGGTAGCAAGAAAGATCTAACGAAATAACCCAACCCAATCTGCGGTCTATACTGATAATTCAAACATCAACTATGGATCGCATATGCTTGCCAACCTACTAAAGCCGTATCGGCAACTACAACATTTATCTCAACATTTTTCTGGTATCGCGCCATTACTCATGCGCCTTATTCTCGCGCCAGTTATGATCATTGCAGGTTACAATAAATTAAATTTGGCTAATCCGGACGCGACATTTTTACAACGCCTCCTCGCCGATCCCGATATTGTCGCATGGTTTGGCAATAGTGAATGGGGCTTAGGCTTACCTTTTCCTGACTTACTTGCCTTTCTTGCCGCTTGGACAGAGTTTTTAGGTGGTTGGTTGATTTTGCTTGGCTTGCTTACGCGTTTAGTGTCTATACCGCTCATGGTGACTATGGTAGTTGCTGCAACGACGGTGCATTTGGAGCATGGCTGGTTTTCGGTAACGCCAACAAACCCAGACACCAGCGCCGCTAAAGTATTAGACTGGCTTGGCTTTGACGAAGCTAAAGTGAGCTTAGAAAATAGCGTAGCAGCGAAGCAACGTTTGGATTCAATTAAAGAGATAGTCGAAGAAAATGGCAGACCAAATTATCTCTATGAAAAAGGCAATATTGTTATTTTAAACAATGGAATTGAATTTGCGGCAACTTACTTTGTATTACTACTTTCACTATTTTTTACCGGTGGTGGACGTTATGTCAGTGCTGACTATTGGTTGAGGCTACTTATTGATAGGAAACAACGCAATTTACTTCCAGAGTAAAACGAAATATTGCAAGGATGCTATCCAGAAATCCGTGATGTCACGTGGTCGAATTTAAGGGAAAATGATAGACTACAAGCCACGTAATACCAATTTGCTTAAGTATTTGGTCTATTTCGGGACACGTATTAAGTCAAATTGGTATAATTCACGGCCATTTTGAAGGCACAACACGGGATGAGTTAATGGACGCCATAGAATTACTCTTAACACGCCAGTCAGATAGCAATCTGTCTTTTCCTGGACCTAATCCAGCTCAGTTAGAAATCATTAAAAAAGCAGCACTAAAAGTGCCAGATCATGGTGGCTTAACACCGTTTAGATTTATTACAGTTGAAGAAAAAGGCCGCGAAAAGCTAGGTGAAATCTATTATCAAGCGGCGGTGAAAGAGCTGCAAGAGCAGCGGGTGATAGATAGAGCGAGAGAGCTACCAGAGCGCGCGCCTATGTTGATCATCGCAGTATCTCCTTATCAAGAACATCCAAAAGTGCTTCGTATTGAGCAAATTCAAAGTGCCGGTTGTAGTGTACTTGCTATGCAGCAAGCAGCTTTTGCACAGGGGTTGTCTGGTGTGTGGCGAACGGGTTACTTTGCCCAGAGTCCAGAAGTGAAAAAGCAACTTGGTCTCGATGAAAAAGATGAGATCGTTGGCTATCTTTATTTAGGTACGCCTACGGTGCAGTGTACAAAGCCAGTAAGGCATAAACCAGAAGATTTCTTTAGCAGTTTATAAGGATACGCAGCCATGGCATTACATGTAATTGATCACCCATTAGTTCAGCATAAACTTGGACTCTTGCGAGAGCAGGGTATATCAACCAAAAACTTTCGCGAAATTGTCTCAGAAGTTGGCAACTTACTCACTTACGAAGCAACAAAAGATTTGACGTTGAGCGATCAGGTCATCTCTGCTTGGGATGGTAACGAATTAACAGTTAAAAGGCTGACAGGCAAAAAGATCACCTTGGTGCCAATTTTAAGAGCCGGTTTGGGAATGCTAGATGGCATACTGCAATTGATCCCAGCAGCTAAAGTAAGTGTTGTGGGTTTACAGCGTAACGAAGAAACACTTGAGCCAGTGCCTTATTTTGAGAAGTTGGTGGGCAATATCGATGCTAGACTCGCTTTGGTTATTGATCCAATGCTGGCAACGGGTGGCTCACTGATTGCTACTATCGACATGCTAAAAAAAGCAGGTTCAAAAGAGATCAGAGCGATTGTGCTGGTAGCTGCGCCTGAGGGAGTAAAGTTGGTGGAAGAAGCGCATCCTGATGTTGAAATTTATACCGCTTCGCTGGATAGTCATCTAAATGAAAAAGGATATATTGTGCCAGGTCTAGGTGATGCCGGTGACAAAATCTTCGGTACGAGAACCTAGCAGGTTTAGTGATTAACAGATTTTGTTTTTTGATCTAAAACAATGATACAAAAAAATATGGTAGTAAAAACATGCCTTCCGCTCTATTTTTGTTAAAACAACAAAATAATATTAAGGATAGACGATGTATTTGCTACGTATTTTTTTGTGGCTAAGCTGCATTTCTGCTTCAGCAAGCGAGCTCCCCAGCATTGAAAAAATAGAAACATTTGCAACCAACTATCATCTCAATCTCAACATACATACACAAACAAGCAATCTATCTGGCAGCGCAACGATAACGGTTAAAAATCAAGGAACAACACCAACTAGAGTAATCCCATTAAGACTTTATCGCTTGCTTAGTGTTGTCGATATCACTTCGGAAGCGGGTAAGTCCCTCAACTATACACAAGGAGTAGTAAGTAATATTGATGACTCACTATTTCAGTCTAATTATATTAAATTATCGTTATCTGAGGCGCTCCAACCCGATCAACAAACAACTTTTACTGTTAATTATTCTGGCCATATAAAGGGGTATGTAGAAACTGGGATGGCTTATATTAAAGATGACATCACCCCTTTGTTTTCTATTATTCGTATGGACGCATATGCTTATCCGCTCATCACAGTGCCTGATGATAGGGTCAATCGCGCGTCACGCTTTTGGCAGAAGCTGTATAACTACACCGCTAGCATCGAAGTGGATAGCGGCTTAGTAGTAGCAAATGGTGGAATTTTACTAGGCGTAACAGAGACCGATCAAGGAAGAAAGGTTTATTCGTACAAAAACCAGAAACCCTCATGGAGAATGGACTTCATGGTCGCACCATATACCGTGACAAAAGGAGATGGCGTTAAGCTATTTACGTTACCGGGAAATGAATATGCAACTGACTATATGGAAAAGGCAAAACAAACCATAACATTGTATGAAAGTTGGTTTGGTCAACGTCAAAGCACTGGTGAGTTTAGCTTTATAGAGATCCCAAAGGGGTTTGGTGCTCAAGCTGATGTTACCGCAATTATTCAAGACAGAGAGGGGTTTGTGGAGGTAACTCGTTTGTATCACGAACTGAGTCATCTATGGGACCCACGTTCGAATGAAAGCTACTCACCACGCTGGAATGAAGGTAAGGCTACCTTTTTAGAATATTTAACGGATTCACGGCTGAATAAAAGGGTGTCTTTAAGCTCGCATATGACAAACGTACTAAAACGAGCAAAAAACCAGTTCGTTAAACAGCCTAAATATTTAACGACTGCGTTTGAAGAGTATGGAAAAGCTGGGCTTAATGCCTATTCGGTAGGGGCGCTATTTTTTGCGCTTTTGCATCATGAGCTAGGAGAGGAAAGGTTTAATCATTTACTACGTACTTTTTATGCAGCACATGTTAAAAGCGGAGCATCAACAGGCGACTTTATCCTTGCACTGCGTGATTTGAAAGATCCTAACATTGATTGGATATTATCTCGTTGGGTGAATAGCCATAGGTTCACGCTTGATATTTTAGACGCTACCAACTTTGAGAACTTCATCACGTTGAGTATAAGAAGTAGTAAAATATAAATAATCCAAATAAAAAAGCTACCCACAAGAGGTAGCTTTTTGGCTTCTATAAAAGAAAGGAATCGGTATTAAAAGTAGCCTCTGATACCAAGCTTGATATTACGACCTGGAAGAGGGGCTTGCTCTTTGATAAACGAGCTATGCACAAAGCCTAGCTCATCTGTTAGGTTATCAAGGTTAACATAACCAACCATGTCACTGCCCATAAACTCAAAGTCATAGTTAAACGACATATCCACTAACGTATAGCCCTTAGTTTCACTTTCATAGCTCGCGATGTTGTCTTGCTTGAAGTAATGTGTCACCGTGAAGTTAGCTGTTAGGTTCTCGTAACTGTGTTCGTAATCGAGACCTAGCTTGTTGCTTGGAATACGTGGTAAATATTCGTCGTTATCTAACTTCGCTGTCAGCGAGTCACCAAACACTTTGACGCGTGCAAAGTTGCTTAGTTTGTAATGGGCATCAAACTCAAGGCCGTATAGCTTGGCATCACTGCTTTCAAACTTAAACACCGGAACAGCGCCTTCATGTGCATGATCCGCCACTTCTAAACCGTGCTCTGGACTATAGATATAGTCTGTTAATGCCTGATAGTAGAAGTTTTCGATGTCGTTATAGAAGAAATTAACGGTATAGCCAAAGTTACCTGAGAACTTTCTAAAGCTAATGTCTAGGTTGTTTGATGTTTCTTGTTCGATATCTTGCGGCTCAAAGTGTAAATGATCACCTTCTAGCTCATAACCAAGCCCTAGTTCATAGGTGCTGGTTGCGATATGAATGCCATTTGAAAGCAATTCGGCGGTTAATGGTGCGCGCTCCGAGCGAGACAGCGAAACAGCGACGTTTTGGCCTTCAGCAAAGTCGTACACGCCACCAATAGACAAGCTTAGATTGGTCATTTCCAGGTCATAAGAAATAAACCCATTATCTAAGTTACCACCATGGCCGTGGTCGTGATCATGATCGTGTTCACCTTCATGGTCATGATCTTCTTCGTACGCTTCCAGTTGATTGCCCTTGCTTGATAACTGGTAGTCTTCAATACGAGCACCTAACTCAAGTGTGAAGTCTCCAAAACGACGTTCTTCAAGGATGTAAAGTGCGTGCGTTTTGGTATTGGTCGATGGCGTGAAAGCTTCTGCACCGTTTGCGGCGTAATCGCTGTCAGAGAAATGATAACCAACAGTGCCGTGCCACTCTCCTAAGCGGTGCTCTGCCGTTAAGCGTAACTCAGTTGTATCATTTTCAAATACAGTACCTATGTTTCCATCTTCAATTTCAGCGTGTTCGTAATCGGTGTAGCCGACACGTAGGCCAACAGATTCAAGCCAGTCACTGTGTACTGCATAATTTACAAGCCCTTGCCAACGGTCTTGTTTTACTCGAGCAAATACGGATTCTTCTTCGTGGTCATGCCCTTCCTCTTCATGCTCGTGATCATGGTCATGACCAATATGAGAGTGAGCAGGAATACCATAGTCCGTATCAACACGGCCATAAGAGAAACCAACGGTCAGATGATCGCCAACGTAACTTGTACCTAAGTTAAATTGCTCAGAATCGATAAAGGTATTGTCGACGCGATTGGCGTACTCTGTTTCATGCTCTTCTGCCTCGTGGGCATGATCTTCGCCTTCATGTTCATGCTCGTGTTCTTCATGTTCGTCGTGTGGAAGCGCGAAATTAGGGGTTTCATAATCACCACCTTTGCGCTTAACGCCATCGAAATGGAAGTTAAATCCGTCAAAGCCGGATTCTAATAATACCGCAAAGGTATTGGTATTTGAGTTGGTATCATGGCTATAGTCGGCAGCGCCCTGAAGGCTATCGATCACGTCTGTCGGAATACGATTATCAACAACATTAACCACACCACCGATTGCACCTGAGCCGTAAAGTAGGGTTGCAGGACCTCTTAGCACTTCAATTTGCTGCGCAGCCAGCGAGTCATTAGTGTTGGCGTGATCTGGGCCAACGCGCGAGGCATCGCTACTGTCTAACCCGTTTTGCGTGATTTTAACCCGAGGACCATCTAAACCACGGATGATAGGGCTTGAACTCACCGGACCAAAGTAACTAGCATTGATCCCTGGTTGGCCTTTTAGTGTTTCACCCAGTGTTGGTTTGGCACGGTTTTTTAGCTCATCCCCACTTAATACACTGACCGGAGAGGTCATTTCCATACTATTTTTATGTAGGGCAGAAGAGTAAACAACAATGCTCTCAACAGATGTTGGTTTTAGTTCGACTCGAACAAATCCTTGGGCTTCATCTACATCTACACGTTTATCAAGATAATTAGGCTTAGTAACGTGTAATTGAGAATCAGCATCTATTGTAATGGTAAATTGGCCATTCTTATCTGATTTAACTGACTTGCTTTTGCCATGAAGATGGATGGTTACATTACTAAGTGGTTGATTGTTTGCGTCAACAACTTTACCTGTTAGTTGTGCAGCATAAGCTGGCGCTGCCCCGATTATTGAAATTAATGCGCTGGCGATAAGAGACTGCTTAAACATATTTTATTACCACGAGTTAGATTATGTATTGAACGAGTGAGCCTATTCGGCTAATAGAGTGATAATATAACACTACAAATTTGGAGGATCAATAACGTTATACTATAACTTAGTTATTGTTGAAATTAGAATTACAACTATAGTTAAGGAACAAGTCAAAGTGAGCACAACGTAATGAACAAACCATTTGTCTTCAAGGCAAGGATTAAGGTTGCTGACTTATTTCACCATAGCCACCATGAAGAAGCATTTACCACCGCCATGTTGTCAAAAGAAAGTAGTGAGCACTTTGCGATGAAATTACTTGGGATATGCGCACTGTCTTTTGATAAGCCGGCAAAGTGGAGCAAGGCGGAGAAAAAACATTGGCCGGACGTATGGCTAGAAGACGACAACGACCAGGTTGAAGTCGCTTTGTTTATTGGTACCTTAGAGGTCGATGAGATACTCAAGTATGAAAAGCTTTATGCTAAGGTTGTGGTGTTGTGTGCTGACGGTGAGCAATGGTTTGAAGAGCGTCGAGCGCAATTACAGTTTATTGGATCTTTCTCTGTGTTTAGTATTCCCACGGACTTTGTGGTTGAATTGTGTGAAATGCTGACGCGAAGTTTACATTGGGATGTGATTTTTGAAAATGGGGCGATGAGTGTTACTGATAGCGAACACTACATTCGTACTCGAATTACCAAGCTGATTTAAGGCATTAGTTAGGAATAATGGCTGCTAGAGAATAAATTGCTATCTCGGATTTTGGTTATTTACGGCAACTCTATTTTAATGTGGCTTGTGGGTCTGCTACAGCACAATAAAATTTCCCCATCTCTCACAAAAGCAAGTGGCTCGTTCGCGTACTGTGTTTGTCCTTCGATGAGCTTGGCGCGGCAAGCACCGCAAAAACCCTCGCGGCATTGATAGGGGACTTCAATATTTGCTGCTTCAAGGGTTTCGAGTATCGAAGACGAAGAAGCCACATATTCCAGTGGCTCCTCAATATTCTCAACCTGAATTAGGAAGGATGGCTTTTCAACCATTACAAGTCGAAATCGCCAAAGTCAGAGGCATCGACTTCAGAGTCGATTTGTCCAACAAGATATGAGCTGATCTCAGCTTCCTGTGGTGCAACCTGAACATTGTCAGAAACAAGCCAAGCATTGATCCACGGAATAGGATTCGATTTGGTCTCAAATTGCGTTGGTAAACCAACCGCTGACATACGAATATTTGTGATGTACTCAACGTATTGACACAAAATATCTTTGTTCAGGCCAATCATTGAACCGTCTTTAAACAGATACTCAGCCCATTCTTTTTCTTGCTCAGCTGCTTCAACAAACATCTTAATTGCTTCTTCACGGCATTGTGCTGCCACGATAGACATTTCAGGGTCATCTTTGCCTTCTTGCATGATATTCAGCATATGCTGTGTGCCAGACAAATGAAGCGCCTCATCACGAGCAATTAGCTTGATGATCTTTGCATTACCTTCCATAAGCTCGCGCTCAGCAAAAGCAAATGAGCAGGCAAAGCTCACGTAGAAGCGGATTGCTTCTAAGATGTTTACCGACATGATGCAAAGGTACAGGAGCTTTTTCAGCTCAAACAAGTTTATGACGACCGTTGTGCCATTAATTTCATGCTTGCCTTCACCGTACTGATTATAAAGGCTTACCTTTTCAATCAGTTCATCGTAATACTTGGTAACTGCATCCGCACGTTCAACAATTTTGTCATTGCCCACGATGTCATCAAAGATTAACTCAGGGTTTTGCGTCACATTACGAATAATGTGAGTGTAAGAGCGACTGTGGATCGTTTCACTAAAAGCCCAAGTTTCGATCCAAGTTTCAAGCTCAGGGATGGAGACGATCGGCAAAAGCGCAACGTTTGGAGAGCGACCTTGCACACTGTCTAGCAATGTTTGATATTTTAGGTTGCTCAAAAAGATATGTCTTTCGTGCTCAGGAAGTGCCTGAAAGTCCAATCTATCCTTACTTACGTCTACTTCTTCTGGACGCCAGAAAAACGATAATTGCTTTTCAATTAGCTTTTCGAAAATAGGGAACTTCTGTTGGTCGTAGCGAGATACATTAACAGTTTGTCCGAAAAACATCGGTTCTTTTAATTGGTCGTTATGATTTCTGCTAAACGTAGAATATGCCATAAATGTGTTACTCAATACCTAAAAAAGCGGGTGATGACCACCCGCATAAAAAGTTATATCTTACAAGCGCCGCCTTCACAACCATCGTCTTCTGCTTCTGGTTTCATCTCATCTTGAGCATCAGAAGCACCGTCGCGGGTGTTATGGTAATAAAGTGTTTTAACACCAAGTTTGTATGCGGTGAGTAAGTCTTTTAGCAATAGCTTCATAGGAACTTTACCTGCTTCAAACTTACTTGGATCATAATTGGTATTTGCAGAGATAGTTTGATCGATGAACTTCTGCATAATACCAACCAGCGCAAGGTAACCATCGTTAGATGGAATATCCCAAAGTAGTTCATAGTTGTTCTTGAGGCGGTCGTACTCAGGTACAACTTGCTTCAAGATACCATCTTTACTTGCTTTAACACTGATATGACCACGAGGTGGTTCAATACCGTTTGTCGCGTTTGAAATTTGCGATGATGTTTCCGATGGCATCAAGGCTGACAACGTTGAGTTACGCATACCGTGTTCTTGGATACTTGCTCTTAACGCATCCCAGTCAAGGCGTAATGGCTCTTCACAGACTTTATCAAGGTCACGCTTATAGGTATCTATTGGCATGATACCTTGTGAGTAGGTCGTCTCGTTAAACTTAGGACAAGCGCCGCGTTCTTTTGCCAGTTCATTCGATGCTTTCATCAGATAGTATTGGATCGCTTCAAATGTTCTGTGTGTTAGGCCGTTAGCACTACCGTCTGAGTACTTAACACCATTCTTTGCAAGATAATAAGCAAAGTTAATCACACCGATACCCAGTGTACGGCGTCCCATCGTTGCATTGTACGCAGCAGGAACAGGATAGTCTTGATAGTCTAATAGGTTATCAAGTGCGCGAACCGCAAGCTCTGCTAACTCTTCTAGCTCATCTAAAGACTTGATGGCTCCTAAGTTAAACGCTGAAAGCGTGCAAAGTGCAATTTCACCTTCAGGGTCATTTACATGGCTTAACGGCTTCGTTGGTAGTGCAATTTCAAGGCATAGGTTTGACTGGCGGATCGGTGCAACCTTAGAGTCAAACGGGCTGTGTGTATTACAGTGGTCAACGTTTTGTAGATAAATACGACCGGTGCTCGCACGTTCTTGCGCAAACATTGAGAATAATTCAATCGCTTTAATGCGTTTCTTACGAATAGACTCATCTTGCTCGTACTTAACATACAGTTCTTCGAATTTATCTTGATCTTCAAAGAATGCGTCGTAAAGACCTGGCACATCTGATGGACTAAAGAGCGTAATATAGTCGTCTTTAATTAGGCGGCTATACATGGTTTTGTTGAACTGCACGCCATAATCTAAATGACGTACGCGGTTTTCTTCAACACCACGGTTATTTTTTAGTACTAATAGGTTTTCAACTTCAAGATGCCAAAGCGGGTAGAATAGGGTCGCCGCGCCACCACGTACACCGCCTTGAGAACAGCTTTTAACAGCCGTTTGGAAGTGCTTATAAAACGGAATACATCCAGTGTGGTACGCTTCCCCATTTCTGATTGGGCTACCAAGTGCACGAATACGGCCTGCGTTAATACCAATACCGGCACGCTGACTGACGTATTTTACAATCGCAGAAGAAGTCGCGTTGATTGAATCTAGGCTATCAGCACATTCAATCAGTACGCAAGAGCTAAACTGACGTGTCGGCGTACGAACACCAGCCATTATTGGCGTTGGTAATGAAATCTTGAATGTTGAAACCGCATCGTAGAATCGCTTAATGTAATCTAGACGCGTTTCTTTCGGGTAGTTTGCAAACAGGCTTGCAGCAACTAGAACATATAAGAACTGCGCACTTTCATAGATCTCACCCGTTACGCGATTTTGTACAAGGTACTTACCTTCCAACTGCTTAACGGCTGCATAGCTGAAGTTCATATCTCGGCTATGGTCGATGTAGCTGTTTAGCTCATCAAACTCAGCTTTTGTGTAGTCGGTAAGAAGGTGCTGATCATAGCGCTTGTCTTCAACCAGCTTTACCACATGGTCGTGTAAGTGCGGCGGCTCAAAACAGCCATAGGCTTTCTTACGCAAGTGGAAAATAGCCAAACGAGCGGCTAGATACTGATAATCTGGAGACTCTTTTGAGATCAGATCGGCTGCAGCTTTAATAATCGTTTCGTGGATATCACCAGTACGAATACCGTCATAAAACTGGATGTGTGACTTTAATTCAACCTGAGAAACTGAGACGTTATCTAGGCCTTCTGCCGCCCATGTAATGACACGATGGATCTTATCTAGATCTAACGGTTCTTTGCGACCGTTTCTTTTGCATACAGATAGCTGTTGGTTCATGTTATGTGCCTGTATTCCTTAGGAACGCGCTTTAGATATCGCACGAATATAAAATTGTTTAGCAAACCACCACTATATATGGTGCCCTAGTGGCTAGGGATCACAAGATAGTGGGGTTGACGTGAATTTGCAAGAGAACAACTCGGGCAGAATTGTGGATAAGTTTGGGATAATTTATTTATGTAAGTATCCACTAACCTATGACAATCCACTTATCTGCCCACAAAGAAAAATCAACAAAAAGATGATGCTTTTCAGCAAAAATAAAAAAAAATTCTAACTGATTTTTTTCTACACAAATTCGTATCTATTATAGCAAAAACACAATATATGGTGTTTTATTTTTTTATCGACACTAAATATGCGATAACGTGTCTAATGGGTTAGTAAGATAGAGATCCGCATGCCAAGACTTAGCTTCGGATTCAGATGGAATGAATCCCCACATTGCTGCTGCACTAATCATTTTTGCGGATTTTGCAGCAATAATGTCTCGCTCAGCATCACCAACATAAATACACTGCTCAGGTGATACCCCCAATTTTGACGCCACTAACAGTAAAGGCTCGGGATGAGGCTTGGCCACCGCCAGTGTATCTCCGCATACTACTGTCTCGATCTTTGCAAGTTCAGGGATCTGTTTTAGTAGCGGAAGCGTTAAAAACTCAGGTTTGTTCGTCATGATCCCAACCTGAATCTCTTTTTCTAAAAGTGCCGCTAATAACTCACCAATTTGCGCAAAGCATTGGGAATGTACTGATAAATTCTCCAGGTAGTAGTCGAGTACACCCTGCCGTAATATTTGAATGTCGTAGTGCTTTAATGACTCACCAAATCCTACTTGCAACATCGCTGCTACGCCGTTTGAAATCGCACTGCTATAAACCTGTTTGCCGACAATAGGCATTTTATTAGCAGCTAAAACGTGGTTTAGTGCGGCTCCTAAGTCATCACTGGTATCCAGCAAGGTGCCGTCTAAATCAAATAGTACCGCCTGGATCATGCCAGCTTCTCAAAGTGTAGAATGTAGTTAACTGAAACGTCTTTAGTTAAGGTAAATGTTTTGCCGATAGGGTTGTAGTTAATCCCTGTCGCCGCCCTAACTTTGAGGTCGTATTTTTCAGCCCAATCAATTAAGGTCGAAGGGCGAATAAATTTATCATGCTCATGCGTGCCTTCAGGAACCATTTTAAGCAGTTTTTCTGCGGCGACGATAGCCAGTAAATACGCTTTTGTAGTTTTGTTTAAGGTAGAAAAAAATACATGACCGCCGGGCTTAACTAGCTGTGCGACTGAACGAATAATGGATTCTGGGTCTGGTACGTGTTCTAGCATTTCCATGCAAGTTACTACATCGAACTCACCTTGGTGCATGGCTGCGAATTCTTCCGCTGGCACTTTTTGATAGTCTACGTTAACGCCGACCTCTAATGCGTGGAGCTTTGCGACGTTAAGCGGCTCTTGCCCCATATCGATACCGGTTGCATTTGCACCCAGCTTAGCCATGCTTTCTGTTAAAATCCCGCCACCACAACCGACATCTAATACTGTTTTTGCGAATAGGCCTTCACACTTATCGTTAATAAAGTCCAACCTCAACGGGTTAATGTCGTGTAATGGTTTAAATTCTCCCTCTCGGTCCCACCAGCGCTCTGCTATTTCTTCAAATTTAGCGATTTCATTAGGGTCTACATTTTGATGTTCGGTCATAAAAAACTTCCTCGTCGAATTGAGCGCATTATAAAGGGGATTAGATAAAAATAGCACCTGTAAAACGGTAAAAAGTGTGTTAGCATGCTTAACGAATTTTATAATAAACAAAGCCCCCGCTGATACTCTGAGGCAATTCGGCTATTTTTTGAAGTGCGTTTAATTGGCGCTTCAGCAGAAAAAGCAATTTGCTATTCAGATAGCATCTCAACACAAGTTGTAGTGTGACACAAAAGGGGTGGACACTGAAGGAAAGTGGAGTCAAATGTCTGATCTCGCCAATGAAATCCTGCCAGTCAATATCGAAGATGAATTAAAAAATTCATACCTAGATTATGCAATGAGTGTAATCGTAGGTCGTGCATTACCTGACGTACGTGACGGCCTAAAGCCTGTTCACCGTCGTGTATTGTTCGCGATGAATGAACTTAAAAATGACTGGAACAAACCTTATAAAAAGTCAGCTCGTGTAGTTGGTGACGTAATCGGTAAATATCACCCGCATGGTGATAGCGCGGTTTACGATACTATTGTACGTATGGCTCAGCCTTTCTCTCTACGCTATATGCTCGTAGATGGACAAGGTAACTTTGGTTCTGTCGATGGTGACTCTGCAGCTGCGATGCGTTATACCGAAGTACGTATGGCGAAAGTCGCTCACGAGTTACTTGCTGACCTTGAAAAAGAAACCGTTGATTATGTACCAAACTACGATGGTACAGAGCAAATTCCAGATGTGTTACCAACTAAAGTGCCTAACTTATTGGTGAATGGTTCATCTGGTATTGCGGTTGGTATGGCGACCAATATTCCACCTCACAACTTAACTGAGGTGATCAATGGCTGTTTGGCTGTGATCCAGAATCCAGACATCACCATTGAAGAGTTAATCGACTATATTCCGGGTCCTGATTTCCCGACTGCCGCCATCATTAGCGGTAAAAACGGCATCGAACAAGCCTATAAAACAGGCCGTGGTAAGATCTATATCCGCGCGAAAGCTGAAATCGAAGTCGATGAGAAAACAAGCAAAGAAACCATCATCGTTCATGAAATTCCTTACCAAGTTAACAAAGCAAGACTAATCGAAAAAATTGCAGAGCTTGTTAAAGATAAAAAGGTTGAAGGGATCAGTGCACTACGCGACGAGTCGGATAAAGACGGTATGCGTATTGTTATTGAAATCAAACGTGGTGAAGTCGGTGAGGTTGTACTAAACAACCTATATGCTCAAACACAACTACAAACTGTGTTTGGCATCAATATGGTTGCACTAGACAACAACCAGCCTAAGTGTTTCAACCTGAAAGAAATGCTTGATGCGTTTATTATTCACCGTCGTGAAGTTGTAACGCGTCGTACTGTATTTGACCTGCGTAAGGCAAGAGACCGAGCGCACACGCTTGAAGGCCTCGCAATTGCGCTAGCTAACATTGACCCAATCATTGAGCTTATTCGTAAGTCTCCAACACCAGCGGAAGCGAAAGCGGCGCTAACTGCGCGAGCTTGGGATCTTGGTAACGTTAAATCAATGCTTGAGCGCACTGGCGAAGAAAATGTTGCGCGTCCAGATTGGTTAGCGGAAGAATTAGGGATCCGTGATGGTCAGTATTATTTGTCTGAGCAACAAGCCCAAGCAATCCTAGACTTAAGACTACACAAATTAACAGGTCTTGAGCACGAGAAAATTCTAGCAGAATACAAAGAACTACTCGATCTTATCGCTGAGCTACTGTACATCCTTTCTACTCCAGAGCGTTTGATGGAAGTGATCCGCGATGAGTTAGTTGAAATCAAAGAAACGTATGGTGATGAGCGTCGCACAGAGATCACTGCTGCTGCGCACGATATCAGTTTAGAAGATTTGATCAACGAAGAAGACGTTGTCGTTACGCTTTCTCATGAAGGCTACGTGAAATATCAACCTCTTAGTGATTACGAAGCTCAGCGTCGTGGTGGTAAAGGGCGATCTGCAACTAAGATGAAAGATGAAGACTTTATCGAACGTCTACTCGTTGCAAATACTCACGATACAATTCTTTGTTTCTCCACTTCTGGCCGCTTGTATTGGTTGAAAGTTTACCAGCTGCCGCTTGCATCACGTGCTGCGCGCGGAAAGCCAATTGTTAACTTGTTACCACTCGAAGCTGATGAGCGTATTACGACAATTTTACCGGTTCGTGAATACGAAGAAGATAAGTTTATCGTCATGGCGACGGCAAGTGGTATCGTTAAGAAAACACCGCTGACTGCATACAGCCGTCAGCGTGCAAGTGGCATTATTGCTATCAACTTGAACGAAGGCGATAGCCTGATCGGTGCTAACATCACCACAGGTGAAAATGACATCATGCTATTTACTGAGCATGGTAAAGTTGTACGCTTTAACGAGAAGCAGCGAGATTCTGAAACAGGTGAAGTGAAGCGTGATCCTGAAACTGGCGAAGAAATGTTGGCTTTACGTCCGATGGGCCGTACAGCAACAGGTGTTCGTGGTATCAAGATGCCAGATGACGTGAAAGTGGTATCACTAATCGTACCACAAGGCGATGGTGCAATCTTGACCGTAACTGAAAATGGTTATGGTAAGCGTACACCGCTTGAAGAGTACCCAGCGAAGAGCCGTGCAACACAAGGTGTTGTGTCAATCAAAGTAACTGAAAGAAATGGTTCTGTGGTTGGTGCGGTTCAAGTTGATGACAACGATGAAATCATGCTGATTTCAAACCGTGGTACGCTAGTTAGAACGCGTGTAAACGAAGTTTCTACGGTAGGCCGTAACACCCAAGGTGTTATTCTGATCCGTACGATGGAAGAAGAAAAGGTAGTTGGTCTTCAACGCATCGAAGAAATTGAAGTGGAAGCGTTGCCTGAAGGTGATGTTGCAGAGTTTGAAGGTGAAGCAACACCGGCTGCGGAACCTGACGCAGAGGAATAAAAAACCCTATCCAAAAAAAAGCGACTTCGGTCGCTTTTTTTCTTTCTGTCAATTTTTTCAATCTGTTCCTCTATGACAAGAGCCTGAAGCCTGATAAATTAAGGCTACCAACAATCCGACGTTTTAGTCGGGCAGCCCACTGTTCATCCAAAAAGTCATGAGAATAACGCTATTCTTTGGATGATCTAGATTATTTGGAATGAGGAAAAATATGACGGTTTATAATTTTTGCGCGGGTCCTGCGATGTTACCTGTTGAAGTTATGAAAAAAGCGCAAAAAGAATTTTTAGATTGGCAAAATTTAGGCGTGTCGGTGATGGAAGTTAGCCATCGTTCAGCGCCTTACTTGGAGATGGCGAAGCAGTGTGAAGCCAGCTTACGTCGTTTGATGAACATCTCTGATGAATTTGAAGTCCTGTTTATGCATGGTGGTGGCCGAGGTCACTTTGCAGCTGTACCGCTAAATCTACATGTTGATGGTGTACCTGGCGTATATATCGAGAACGGGATCTGGTCTACCGGTGCGACGAAAGAAGGTGAAAAATTCACGCAAACGCATGCGATTAATATTCGTACTGACGAAAATGGTCAATTCGATATTTTACCTGTCTCTGAGTGGAAGCTACCAGAAAACGCTTCATATATTCACTATTGTCCAAACGAAACCATCGATGGTATTGAAATATTTGACGTTCCAAAGCATGCAACCGCACCAATTGTAGCGGACATGTCTTCCAATATTTTATCTCGTGAAATTAACGTCGATGACTTTGATTTGATCTATGCTGGTGCGCAAAAAAATATCGGTCCTTCGGGTCTCAGTATCGCCATTGTACGTAAGACGTTATTGAAGCGTGAAGGGCTGCCAAGACCTGCTATCCTTGATTACGCCATTGAGGCTGATCAGCAAAGCATGTACAACACACCACCGACATTTGCATGGTATCTTGCGTTTGAGGTATTCAAGTATCTTGAAAGCATTGGTGGTGTTAAAGCTATGGAAGCGCACAATCAAGAAAAAGCAGCCATTTTATACGATTACATCGATGGCTCTGACTTCTATTCAAACAAAGTTGCAAAACATTGTCGCTCATTGATGAACGTACCATTTTGGTTAAATGATGACAGCCTAAATGCTAAATTCTTGGCAGAGGCAGAACAAAACGGTTTAATTGCACTTGAAGGCCACCGTTTTGTTGGCGGTATGCGAGCTAGTATATACAACGCCATGCCAATTGAAGGGATCAAAGCGTTAGTTGCATTTATGGATGAATTCGCACGGGAGAACAGTTGATGGAACAATTGACTCTCAAGCCTATTACTAAAGTCAGTGGCAGTGTGACGCTACCTGGCTCTAAAAGCTTATCAAATCGTATTTTGTTGCTTGCAGCATTGTGCGAAGGCACGACAAAAGTGACGAACTTATTGGATAGCGATGACATCCGCCATATGTTAGGCGCATTGTCTCAGTTAGGCGTTGAATTAACGTTAGAAGACGATAATACGGTGGCACTGGTCAAAGGAAATGGTGGCAACTTTAACACCCCCGTTGAGCCCCTATTTTTAGGCAATGCCGGTACAGCATATCGCCCATTAACTGCAGTGCTTGCAGCTATACCCGGTGATTATGAACTGATTGGTGAGCCACGAATGGAAGAGCGCCCAATTGGCCATCTTGTCGATGCCATGCAAACGCTTGGTGCCGATATTCAATATCTCAAAAACAAAGACTACCCGCCGTTAAAAGTTGCAGGTAAGCAACTTGCTGGTGGTGAAGTTGAGATTGACGGCAGTATCTCAAGCCAATTCTTAACTGCATTATTGATGGCGGCACCGCTTTTTAGTGGCGATACGAATATTGCGATTAAAGGTGAACTGGTTTCAAAGCCTTATATTGATATTACTATTGGCGTGATGGCGCACTTTGGGGTTCATGTCGAAAACCACGATTACCAACATTTTGTGGTAAAAGCAGGCCAGCAGTATCAATCTCCTGGAACACTTATGGTCGAAGGGGATGCTTCGTCAGCTTCTTATTTCATTGCTGCAGCCGCAATTGCAGGTGGTGAAATTGAGATCAAGGGAGTGGGTAAACAAAGTGTGCAAGGTGATATCGGCTTTGCCAAAGTGATGGAACAAGTCGGTGCAAACATTGATTGGCATGATGAGCGTATCGTTGTCCGAAAAGGTGAGTTAAATGGTGTGGATATTGACGCCAATGCTATCCCTGATGCGGCGATGACGCTTGCAACCGTAGCGCTATTTGCAAAAGGTAAAACGGCAATTCGTAATATCTACAATTGGCGTGTGAAAGAAACCGACAGGCTAGCTGCCATGGCGACTGAGCTAAAAAAAGTAGGCGCAGAAGTGGTAGAAGGGCACGACTTTATCGAAGTTACGCCACCGGCTAATTTTAATTTCACGGATGTAGACACATATAATGACCATCGTATTGCGATGTGTTTCTCGATGGTTGCTGTGGGTGGTCAAGCTATCACGATTAACGACCCTAAATGTACGGCAAAAACTTTCCCAACCTATTTTTCAGTGTTAGAAAGCATTAGTCAGTATTAATTTCATCCAAGGTGTTGAAGATCTTCAACACCTTAAAATCTTCTATAAAATAGTCAATCTTAACAAAGTCAAATACACGGGTGTTTGACTGAATTTCATTCAATTAAAGCCAGTTCGCACCTGACGTATAGCATTTTGCGTTGCACTAATAATTTGAGATATAACAAAAAATGACAGGTAAATAAGGATATATTCAGTAAATTGACGTATACTATGCGCCGTCAAATTCAGGTGAGCATTTTTAGGAGGTCTAAATGCAGGCAGCTATGCCAGTTATCACCGTAGACGGCCCAAGTGGTTCAGGCAAAGGAACTGTTTGTCGCTTGTTAGCTGAAACATTAAATTGGGAAGTGTTGGATAGCGGTGCGATTTATCGCGTGCTTTCGTTAGCGGCATTACACCACCAAATTGCAACTGATAACGAAGAGGGTTTAGTCCCACTCGCTGCCAATTTGGATGTACAGTTTTCTATCGATAAAGAAACTAAAAAAAGCAAAATTGTACTTGAAGGTGAAGATGTTACTAACACCATTCGCAATGAAGAAGTCGGCGCAGCTGCGTCAAAAATTGCGGCGCTACCTCGAGTAAGAGAAGCATTATTACGACGTCAGCGCGCTTTTAGAACTGAAGTTGGCTTAATTGCAGATGGACGCGATATGGGAACGGTGGTATTCCCTGATGCTGAACTTAAAATTTATTTGACTGCAAGTGCAGAAGAACGTGCTCGCAGGCGATTTGTTGAGTTGAATGAGAAAGGCCATGATGTTACACTAAGTGGTCTGTTAGAAGACATTAAAGCTCGCGATGATCGCGATATGAATCGCAAGGTTGCCCCATTAGTTCCTGCTAGCGATGCGGTAGTTGTTGATACAACTGAGCATAATGCTGAGCAAGTGTTCAAACAGGTTATGTCTTTTATTCAAGACGCCATTGTGGCCGGTAAACTTCCAAAAAGCTGTTTACCTAAGTAATTTATAATGACACAGGCAGGAAGCTAGTGTTTATTTAATAACCCCATGCAGCATGGTTGCTAATTGGTAATTTAACTTTATAGAGACGTATTTAGTATGTCAGAAAATTTTGCGCAGTTATTTGAAGAAAGCCTACAGGGTTTTGAAGTTGAGCAAGGCTCAATCGTTAAAGGTACAGTAATCGCTATTGAGAACAATGTTGTTCTTGTTGATGCTGGCCTTAAGTCTGAAAGTGCAATCCCTGCAGAGCAATTCAAAAATGCTGCTGGTGAACTAGAAGTTGCAGTAGGCGACGAAGTAGACGTTGCACTAGATGCAATCGAAGACGGTTTCGGTGAGACTATCCTTTCTCGTGAAAAAGCTAAGCGTCACGAAGCTTGGATCCGTCTTGAGAAAGCTTGTGAAGAGCAAGAGACTGTTACTGGTGTTATCAACGGTAAAGTTAAAGGCGGTTTCACAGTTGAAGTTGATTCAATCCGTGCATTCCTACCTGGTTCACTTGTTGATGTACGTCCAGTTCGCGACACAGCTCACCTTGAAGGTAAAGAGTTAGAGTTCAAAGTAATCAAGCTAGACCAGAAGCGCAACAACGTTGTTGTTTCACGTCGTGCTGTTATCGAGTCTGAGAACTCACAAGAGCGTGAAGAGCTGCTTCAAAACCTTGTTGAAGGCCAAGAAGTTAAGGGTATCGTTAAGAACCTTACTGACTACGGTGCATTCGTAGACTTAGGTGGTGTTGACGGTCTTCTACACATCACTGACATGGCTTGGAAGCGTGTTAAGCACCCTTCAGAGATCGTGAACGTAGGTGACGAAATCAACGTTAAAGTACTTAAGTTCGACAAAGAGAAGACTCGTGTTTCTCTAGGTCTTAAGCAACTTGGCGAAGATCCATGGGCTGCTATCGCTGGTCGTTACCCAGAAGGTGCTAAGCTTACTGGTCGTGTAACTAACCTAACTGACTACGGCTGTTTCGTTGAAATCGAAGAAGGCGTTGAAGGTCTAGTACACGTTTCAGAAATGGATTGGACTAACAAGAACATCCACCCTTCAAAAGTAGTTTCACTAGGTGATACTGTTGAAGTTATGGTTCTTGAAATCGACGAAGAGCGTCGTCGTATTTCTCTAGGTCTTAAGCAGTGTAAAGCTAACCCTTGGCAAGAATTTGCTCGTCTTAACAACAAAGGCGACCAAGTTTCTGGTAAGATCAAGTCTATCACTGACTTCGGTATCTTTATCGGTCTTGACGGCGGTATCGATGGTCTTGTACACCTATCTGACATCTCTTGGAACACTCCAGGTGAAGAAGCTGTACGTGAGTACAAGAAAGGTGACGAAATCACAGCTATCGTTCTACAAGTTGACCCAGAGCGTGAGCGTATCTCTCTAGGCGTTAAGCAAATCGACGCTGATCCATTCACTAACTACCTAGACGCCAACAAAAAAGGTGCTATTGTTAAAGGTAAAGTGACTGAAGTTGATGCTAAAGGCGCAACTGTTGAGCTAATCGAAGGCGTTGAAGGTTACATCCGTGTAGCTGACATCGCGCAAGAGCGTGTTGAAGACGCGACTGCTGCTGTTTCTGAAGGCGACGAAATCGAAGCTAAATTTGTAGGTGTTGATCGTAAGAACCGTACTATCAGCCTATCAGTTAAAGCTATCTACGAAGCTGAAGAAAAAGAAGTACTAGAGAAGCTTAAGAAAGATGAGCCTGCGTTCGAAAACGCAATGGCTGCAGCTTTCAAAAATGCTCAAAAAGACTAATTAATCAGTCTTTAAACTAGGAAGGGCGCTCAGCCCTTCCTTTTACACTAAAGGAAACATTATGACAAAGTCTGAATTGATAGAACAACTTGCACTGCAGCACGCTCACGTTCCTGTTAAAGATGTAGAGAATGCGGTAAAAGAAATCCTTGAACAAATGGCTGGCTCATTATCAGACTCGGAACGTATCGAAATCCGTGGCTTTGGTAGTTTCTCGCTTCACTTCCGTTCCCCTCGCACTGGTCGTAATCCTAAAACGGGCGAGACAGTAGAATTGGATGGTAAATACGTACCACACTTTAAGCCAGGCAAAGAGCTGCGCGATAGAGTAAACGAAAGCTTAAATAATTAAGTCTAACGGAGCTAAACTTGGTTGCAGTATTGAAAAAGGGATTAGCTGTTGTTGCCATACTGATTGCATTTTTAGTTGGAACACAAAATCCACAAGTTGTTAATGTCAATTTTGTAATTGCAAGTGCAGAGTTACCACTCGCAACCTTAATGAGTATTTGCTTAGCTCTTGGGATAATTATTGGTTTACTTGTAACAGCGTCGGTTTTATCTAAGCTTAAATGGCAAAATCATCGCCTAAAAAAAAGTAATAGTAAGCTTAGTCAAGCAGCCGAACGCTAGTTATGATCGAGCTACTGTTTTTATTACTACCTGTAGCTGCCGCTTACGGTTATGTTATGGGTAAAAATAGTGCTAAGAATCAAGCCCTAGAGCAAAGTAGACAAATTACCTCTGAATACAGTAAAGGCCTAAAATTCCTACTAGATAGGGAAGAAGATCAGGGTCTTGAACACCTCACCAAATTACTTGAAGTCTCAGCAGACTCCGTCGACCATTATTTAACACTCGCATCGCTCTTTAGAAAGCGGGGAGAGTTAGATAGAGCGATAAAAATTCATGAGCTACTACTTAAACAACCTAATCTAGACGAAGAAGTGGTGAAGTCCTGTCGTCTAGAGCTTGCTCAAGATTACGTCTTAGCCGGTCTATTGGATAGCGCTGAAGAACACTTAGTCATTCTTGTAAAGCTTGGGTTTAAGGATGCACTCGATCCAATTTTAAACCTATACTCTCAAACTAGAGATTGGCGAAAAGGCGTTCATATGTATGAAGCGCATCCTGAGCTTTTTAAAAAGTCGTCTCATTGCGCGACTATTGCAAACTTCTATTGTGAAGCTGCAAATCAAGAAAAGAATCCAAGCTTATTCGAAAAAGCGACAGCGCTCGCGCATGAAACAGTAAGACCCTTGTATGAAATGGGCAAAGATGCATACAAACACGATGATTACGTGAAGTGTATATATTATTGGCGAAAGCTCGTGAGCCAATTTGTATTTATGGCGCCACTAGTAATAGAAGACCTCGAATCTTGTTATGTTAAATTAAATATTCATGAGCAATTCTTTGAGTTAGTCTCCGAGCTATTAGAAAAAGGAGGAGTGCTGATCAGAATTAAGTTCTGCCAAGGATTAGTCCAAAAAGGTCATATTTCTGAGGCGATAGAGTTTCTAACTGATAGTTTAAAGCGTGAACCATCAATTAGGGGCTTTAGTTATTTGCTGCAACTCATTAGTGGCAAAGATGCTAAAATAGATCACGTACTACAAGAAATAGATAAGTTGGTAAAGTCTTATATTGCAACTAAGCCGAATTATCAATGTGGTCATTGTGGGTTTACAAGTCATACAATGTACTGGTTATGTCCCTCCTGCAAACATTGGGAGTCACTTGCTCCGAGCCGTGGGTTAGACGGTTTTTAGGTTTTTAATTTGGCCAAATAGGGTAACTATGTCGACACAAGATTTAAAAAAGGTTTTGATTGCGCTTGATTATGATAATGAAGAAGCTGCATTATCATTTGTTTCTCAGCTTTCACCTGACGAATGCCGATTGAAAGTAGGTAAAGAGATGTTTACCTATTTTGGCCCTCAGTTTGTAAAAAAACTGGTAGATATGAATTTTGATGTATTTTTAGATCTAAAATTTCACGATATTCCAAACACAGTTGCAAAAGCGGTAACTGCTGCGGCTGAACTTGGCGTGTGGATGGTAAATGTTCACGCCAGCGGCGGCCATGAAATGATGTCAAAAGCAAAAGAAGCGTTGGCAGCTTACGGTGATAAAGCGCCGCTACTTATTGCTGTGACCGTATTAACTAGTATGGATCAAGGTCAGCTACTAAAGCTTGGAATTGAAAAGACACCTCAAGAGCAAGTGCTATATCTTGCAAAATTAGCGAAAGAATCAGGTCTAGATGGCGTGGTTTGTTCTGCGCAAGAAGCCGAACTTTTAAAAGCTCAACTCGGTGAGGAATTTAAGCTTGTGACACCAGGTATCCGACCAGCAGGTGCTGATGCTGGCGATCAAAAACGTATTATGACCCCTGAAAAAGCAGTGAAAGCGGGTAGTGATTATCTAGTGATAGGGCGTCCGATCACTAAAGCTGACAATCCAGCAGGAGCTCTGGAAGCAATTAACCAAAGTATTGCTTCGCTTTAAACATGAGAGGCCAACATTATTGTTGGCCTCTTTCAATTTACGAGACCAGTTTAATCGAAGCGTTAGATTTTAACTTAATCTTCATTTTCCGTAGTTTCAAAGTTCAAACTAAATTGACCACTGCGCTGTACTGAGAAAATAGCCTTTTGCCAGTTCTCTTCTTGATTTGCTGTCGCATTTTCGAACAAGCTTAGAAAAAGGACGGAAATTTCATCACTTACAGGTATGACATGTGCTTGTTTGGGAGTGCTGGTGTCATAGTAGAAAGCGGAACACCTCGGCATATTGTCGTCATGATAGTCCAATACGAGTCGCGCTTCGCTCCACGGCTCTTTAATTTGTTGATACAGATATTGACCCAATTGTTGTGGGACTTGTCGGTTTTCTTCACGCATTCCAACTCCTTGTTATGTTCAGCGATAAATGTTGATCTGATTTTACTGGCGACTTTTGGCTTTAGTATGTGCTATGAATTTGTAGATCCCAAAACCGAATAGTATAAATATGATCGCCTGATCCGCGGCTTTACTTATCATAACCGCATTTGAGAATAGGTTTGATAGTATAGACATACAGATAAAAAACGAAAGTACTGATGTTAGTAACACGATGGCTTTTATCCAAGGTTGAACTAGCTTATGTCCCTGTTTGCTAATCGATACAGCAACGATAAAACTGATCAAAGAAACTAAAAAGCCAATAAAATATTGTTCCATCGTGATCATTGTATTTTCTTATTAATTGATGTGTAAATTATTTTATTTATTTTCTGTCGCTTTCAAGAAACGCTGAATGTTTCCGTAAGAACAGATTCTTAATCTCTTAATTTTGCTTGCGATAAGTTCAGTAAGATCTTTCGCCACATATATGAAAACGGCTGTGGTACCTAGCTCTTCCTCTGTATTTGGTCTGTCTCTGCAACGTTAAACTCATAACTAAAAAAATGATCTGATCCAGTAAAACAGGACACTTCATTAAGCTACTTTCAGTTATTCAAATCTTTCAGGGCTTAGATAGCCAATAACACTATGCCTTCTCTTTTTGTTGTAATCAATTTCTAGGTACTCAAGTATTTGCTGAAACATCGCTTAACGATCCATAATTAGTTCGTATTGAACCGCCTCAACTTTCAGTGAATGGAAGAGGCTCTCAACACAAGCGTTGACGCTCCCAGCAGTTACCTTTGCGGCTCATGCTATGAGTTAATCCGTACTGCTCAATCATATTCCGATAAGCATGAGAGCAATACTGGCTGCCACGGGCACTGTGAACAATAACTCCTTGGGCTTGTCGCGTCGCCAAAGCGCCATTTTTAGAGCATCACACCAAGATTGATGTGATGCGCTTACTCATCGACCAACTAACTACTGACCGTGAATATAAATCGGTGATGAAAGCTAAATTAAATAGAGCCAACCTTCGCTCGTTATTACATAGGTGATGTCGCCTGCCCATTTTTGATTTGGCCCATCAGTGATAAAGTCTTGCTCAAGCAAATTCGGTGCAACAGGCCATGAATGTTTACTGTACTTTGTAACTTTAAACTTGCGGGCCGCTTTGGCTACAAGCCCTTAGCGCTCCATGCTGCACATAATGGTTTTAATATCATACTTCTCACCTTGCTCTTCAAGCTCAGCTGGAATGCGTCGAGCACTGTCCCGCTCAACTCATCTTTAATTTTTGTATCGCGGGCTTGCTTGCGCTTACTCAGCTGCTGGCACGATTTTAGCCATAAATAATACCCACTTGGCGACACGGACAATATATAGGCGATCCTGTGTATTGAGAATGACCCGCAGTTGTCTTTCATAAACTCAAATCGAGTTACTTTTGGTTTTTTGCGAAGTAGGTGGCCGCCTTTTTTAAGATTTCTAATTCCTTAGCTTGCTCAGCCAACTGGCGTCTTAACTTGGCACTCTCTGCGCTCGCGACATTACGCCAAGCATAGAGCCGAGATTCATAAACAGTGAGGTCTCGTGCAGCCTGCGCAATTCCAATTTTGGTCGCCAGCTTCAAGGCTTCTTATTTAAATTCGGCTGAATAAGTTTTTCTGGTTTTCTTTGGGGGCGTTATTTTTCACCTCTACGAGTTAGTTTACTCACTTAATGAGGTGTCCAAAAGTTTTGGATCAGATCAGTGAGTCGTTTTCTAGTGCTGTACACACTGTGATAGCGTGGGTAGATCTTTAGTGACTCGCCACTTTATACGGTTTTGTAAATAGCCGGCTATTAAAATAAGAGGGTTGTTCAAAGATTGTACATTGATTTTTACAAAAGCTTGGCTTTTTTCTGTTTGTTTAAGTGGTTCTATCCTTGGCTTTAAGGTTAATTTATAAGAATAGGTACGCTCTGAAGTCATCCTTGCACGAATTTAAAAAAGAGGTATCCGTGGAAAAAGTGATTATTTGATCTGGCTTGATTGTTTCAAAAGTTACATCATTCCCAGTCGAAAGTTTGTCATGAATATCGGAACCTGGTTCTAAAGTACTATAGAAAACAAAACTTTCATTTATACAAGTGGTTAGTTCAGAACTAATGACCTTAGTACTTTGGATTGTGTCGTGAATGACCACCTTTGTGTGCATGATATTTAGCCTTGGTTGATTTGAAAACTCTCACAACAATCCATAAAGCTTGGTTAATGTGGTGTAAATGTGGTTTTTATGTGTAATTATCTGTTATTAAATTAATTTAATATAATAATGGAGGTTATTACATGGTTTTAGTGGAGTGCAAGTGTGTTTTTTTTGGTGGTTGATAATATTAGTTTGATATTAAGGTTGATCTGTAAAAAGCGTTTGTGTATCTTATGCGCCGTTCGAGAATGTACATCAAAAGTCCAGATGTTTAGTGTGGTTTTTGTTTTCAGGGAAGTGTCTATCTCAACAAGTTGTAAGAAAGCTTAATGCAAACTGAATTGCTCATTAAGTCTCGTGACTTCCTACCTGAATGCTGAATAAAAACAAAAATCACCACAAAAACAATTGGTTAAATATTTTTTAAGAAGATTTCTGAATGTTAACTTAGTATTCAGTTACAAACTGCATACTTGTGCTCTGTAATTTCTTGTTAAATAGTTAAATCAAATGTATTTTCACTATTGTACGGGAAATTAAAAAGATTAATTGTTTCCAATAATCTAATTTGGATGTCTTATAATTGAGGCGGATATGGCTAGGAATGCTTTATTTATAATGGTTTTGTTTTTGACTGGTTGTATGTCTACTTACGTTAAGCTAGATGTAACTGCTACTGATAACATAAATTTAAACCAGTTTAACGAGCCACTACCTGTGGTATTAAAAGTATATCAACTTACTGATATTCAAGCGTTTAAAAATTCTACATTTGAACAGCTTTGGAAGTCCGATAAATCAATTCTGGCTAACACCTTAGTTACGGTGGAAGAACGCACCGTAAACCCCTCAGATCGTATAAAAATTGAGTTTGAACAAGCTGAATCTGCAAAGTACGTGGCTTTTGTTGCTCTATTTAGAGACAGAACAGGCGGTAACTGGCGCGCATTTTATGACTTAAATGATTGGCCGGTGCCCTTATCTACTTCTCTAGATATTGAAATTACAAGTAACTCGCTTCGTCTACCTGAAGTTGAGGAGGATAAGTAATGCAGCACAACAACGTATACAAACCAGTTTGGGCTGAAGGTTTAATGCTAAGTCAGCAGCATTTACAACTGTTCGATCAATATCTGCAATCGCAACTAGCTGGTGTACAGCAATGCCTTAGAGACAATGCATATGGTTTAGATCGCATTGTATTTGACGAATCAGCATTGGCCAAAGGTGTAGTCAAACTGCAAAGTATTACGGCAATCTTCAAAAGTGGTCGTCATATACATCATGTTTTTGCTGATAACGAAGCACCTATGTTTGAGCTTGAAGATAACAAAAGCGAATACATTATCAGTGTAGCGCTTGCGAACAATCATTCGGTAAGCAATATCCAAGGTTACCCCCAAACAGGGCAGCTTAGTGCTTATGACTGTGATTTTGTTGAGCTTCAAGATGCACATGATCCAAACCGAAAAACTGAAGTGATGGTTGCTAAGCCTAAACTTATGCTGGTTGAGTTCAGCGCAAGTAACAGTTTTATCGAGCAATTGCCTTGTATAAAAGTGACACGTGGTGAGCATGGGCAGTTTGAAATTGATTCAAGCTATATTCCACCACTGTTAAACATCAAAGCCCATGGCTATTTAGCCGAGCGTGTAAATAAACTAGTCAACATGGTTGAAGCTAAGTACACCGCGATGTTTACAAACCGCGCAGGTATGGGGATTGTGGAAGATTTTGGTCCAACAGAACTCAAACACTTTTTGCTATTACAAACATTTAGCTCTGTTTTTCCTGAGATTAAGCAGTTAAGTACTACAGCTAAAACTAGTCCTGATGCACTGTTTATGGCGCTAAATAAGCTGGTTTGCCAACTGATTAATTTCGAACCCGAAGCGACTAAGTTTGAGTTACCTGTTTATGACCATCAAGACTTAACGCGCAGCTTTGGTTTAATCGAATCTCATATTCACACTCTTATTGGTTCGATAAGCGCAGCACGCTCGTCTGATTTAGTACTCAGCGCAATCTCCCAGTCTATTTTTGAGGTTAAAGACATAGAAAGCAGTACCTTGACTCGAGGCGAGTTGTACATTGCGGCTTTCTATGAAAACGAATCTACGCAATGGATCGAGTTGTTCGCAGAACAGGTTAAGCTGGCTGCGCCAAGTCAGTTGGAAATCTTAATTGCTTCAGCACTTGGCGGTGTGAAGCTAACGCATTGCCAGCGCCCACCGAATAGAGTGTCAGTTAAAGGTGGGTATGAGTATTTTAAAGTGGAGCCACATGGCGCTGCTTGGGAACAAGTTGTACAGGAACTAGCGTTAAGAATCTTTGTGCCATTTAGCCTTCAAGGCGTGAAACTTGAAGTGGTTTCAGTGGCGAGTAAATAGTTAGTAGGTAAAGGTCATGGAAGCGTCGAAAAATAAATCTGAACTAGTCGCCTGCATTTCACCGGTGCTTGAAGTGCTTACTTCAATTCGCCAGGGCGGGTCTGATCATCAAGGAGTTGACGGTCTACGCAGTAAAGTCATGGATGCTTTTGATGAATATGAAAAGAGCTGTTATGACGCACGGATCAGTGCGTCAGACATGCAAGAAGCCAAATTTGCACTAACTGCTTTGGTTGATGAGCAAATCATGACGGCACAGAAGCCGTATAGTATGGAATGGATGGCGCGACCTTTACAATTAGAATTATTTGGCAATATGCGTGGGGGAGAAGCTTTTTTTGAAAAGCTTGAAAATATCCGCCGTGCAGCGGCGCAGCAACGTACATTACTAGAAGTCTATTTTGTTTGTTTACAACTGGGTTTCGAAGGGATCTATAAGATAAAAGGGGTCGAGCAACTCAAAGCGTTGATGTTGGATGTTAGAGCGCAATTAGAAGAGCTTGCTGGACCTGCAAAATTACAGCTTTCTGATAATGCAAAACCACAAGAAAGTATGGTTACTAAGGTGGGAAGAAATCTACCGTACTGGGTTATTTTGTCAGTAACGCTCGCCTTACTTGCCAGTATGTATGTTGGTTCAACGTATTTCATTGAGAATCGCGCGAACCAGCAAGTCGTGCAAATTGATAAGCATATTGAAGTACTAACGCAGTTAGAGAAAACAGGGAAAGCGAGGTAACATCATGTCAGGAGTGAATCGTAGTGGACTAGTGCACCTAGTCTTAGGGTTTTTGTCATCTCGTGCGACGGCTCATTGGGTCGGCATATTCGCAATTTTGACGCTAATTTGGTTTGCAGGCCGGTTTATTGGTCTTGAAGATCAAAATCATCGTTTAATGGTGATGGGTGCTGTATTTGGTCTGTTTTGTCTTACTTTATTAGTTCGATGGTTATGGGTGAAGCGCTCTGGTGACAAGTTAGCGAAAGAAATTGCCAACAATCATGCGGGAACAGAAGCCGAAGTTGAAGAAATCAAAGCCAAAATGGAAGAAGCGCTGTCTGCATTAAAAGCTTCTCATTTGGGGGCTGGGTATCGTGGTAACGCTGCGCTGTATGCCTTGCCTTGGTATATGATCATTGGTCCGTCGGCTGCGGGTAAGAGCACATTATTTGCAAATTCAGGACTGCATTTCCCTTATTCAAAATCTAATCAACTGCATATCCAAGGTTTTGGTGGTACGCGTAATTGTGACTGGTGGTTTTCAGATCAAGCCGTTTTGATTGATACCGCAGGTCGTTATACCACTGAAGAATCAGATAACGATCAATGGTTGTCATTCTTAAAGCTGTTACGTAAATACCGTTCTAAACAACCAATCAATGGAGTGATGGTTGCTATTAGCGTTGCTGATATCTTGACTTCAGACAGCGAACAGATCCGTGACCACGTTAAACAGATCCGCGCTCGTATTGATGAGTTAATCAATCAACTTGGACTTATCTTTCCAGTATATGTGGTATTTACCAAGTGTGATTTGATCAGCGGCTTTGAGCCTTTCTTTAATGAACTAAGTGAAGATGAGCGTAAGCAACCCTGGGGCGCGTATTTACTTGAAGAAGATGGCACCAATACCGGTGAAGTGGCGAGCGAAAACTTTTCAAAGCACCTTACTGGCCTGTATGAGCGACTGTGTGATCAGCGCCTAGTTAAAATGACGCGTGAGCGTAACGCTCAACGGAAACAATTGATTTATGATTTTCCTAATCAGTTTAAAGCGGCGTCAGCTAAAGTCGAAGAGTTTATTGACACATTATTTAAAGAAAATCCATACCAAGAAGTACCGTGGTTTGCTGGTGTGTATTTTACCTCTGGTACACAAGAAGGTACGCCTATCGAGCGTAGCGCAACGAGTAAACTATCTACGTTTAGATCAGTATTGTTTGAGTATCGCCAAGAAAGCATTACCTCCGCATTTTTTATCAACCAAGTATTCAAAGATGTGTTGTTTAAATTGCAAGACCTCACTCGGGGTAACCGGAAAAAGCGCCGCGTACAAAAATGGCTAAAAGGCTTTGCTGTATGCTTATGTGTGACGTCGGTATTTGCTCTAGCGGGCTTGTTGGTTAACTCTTATACCCACAATCAGCAGCTTTTAACAACCAGTGATAAACTAACGACTGCTGTTGTTAATACACGAGTTGAAAACCAGCCGTTGGCCGAGCAATTTAACTCTACCTTGTCTCTTTTTGCACACTATCAAGAGCTAATAGGCTATGAGAAAAAGCTGCCTTGGTATTTCTTACTTGGTGTTTACAGTGCTGACAACACCATAAAGCCAATAGAACAGGTATTACGTCAGCGTGTACAAGCGCTCATTGGTGAACCAAGTTCGGAGCTTGTGCAACAAGCGCTGTTTGAAAGCCATCAAAACTGGATTGCACTGCTAAGTACAGAAGAGCAGGTTGCTAAACGTATCGAGCCAAAGCTACGTGATAAGTACTATCAAGCACTTAAGCTGCAACTCATGATGAGTAATGAGTTTGAGCGTTTAAACAAAGACTATGCTAAGTCTGAGCTATTAGACTACACGGCGGACCGCTTAGAGCTAACGCTAAACGAAGACACGCAAGTATTAACAGAACAACTGTCAGGACTGATTGATTTTTATTTAGCCCAATTAGCGGTTGAGCCTGCACCGCAGCAGCTTGCGATTTGGCAAAGTAATGATTTCTTAGTGAGTCAGGCTCGTGCAGACTTAATGAGTGCGCCAGAACCGACTGCGTTATATGAGCAGATCAAAGCAAAAGTAACGGTATCGAAAGCCGCACTAACGCTTGATCAAATGATGCAGCAAAACAACAAGACCTTTTTGCAGTCCAAGATCAGTATTCCATACGTTTACACCAAAGAAGCTTGGGAAAATGAAGTATACGACGCCATTAAGGTCATTGCGAGCAAAGCATTCTCTGGCGACTGGGTGATGGGCACAGACAACGCAGAAAGCCAAGGTTCTGTTGATGAAGCAAAAGCAAACGCTTTGGTTAAATCTATCCGTGCGCTGTACTTCAGAGACTATGCCAATGTGTGGTTTGAGTTCTTAAATTCAGTAGAGATAAGTCCATTTAATACTAGCAATGCAGCAAGTTTAACGCTCGCTCAGTTGTCATCACCTGAAGGTCCATTGGTTGATTTAATGGCTTCAATCGACAACAACGTGAACCTAATTGATTCGCCAAACAAAATGGTGGAAACAGAAAAATTAACTGAGCAAGCAAATGCGTTACTAGCAAAGTCTAAAAATAGAAAGGTTAAAGGTGCAAAGATAGAAACCGCTGCGAGAAAGCGTGTCCCTGAACTGTCGAGCCGTTTTGCCGATCTTCGTCGCTATACCGCAAAAGGAGAAGAGAACGCACGCTCTGATTACTTAGAGCAATATCTCGGTGCTTTGAGTGCATTTCATTCAGACATCAAAACGATTGCTGCGAGTAACAATGACGACTATATGGCCATGTCTTTTACTCAAACGCTGTTAAACGGTGATAGCAAAAACCATGCGCTGCAAAGTGCCTGGGTGGTGGTAGAAAGCCAAGTCAGAGCGCTTGACCCAGATACTAAGCAAGCACTTGAAAAACTACTAAAAGCACCACTTTTAGCTAGTGTGCAGACAGTAATGAACGAAGCAAAAGTGCAGCTTAATGAGCGCTGGTCTAATCAAGTATTCTTAACATACAAAGAAAATATCCGTGGTAAATATCCGTTTAATATCGACGGGCCAGATGCAGCGGTTGAAGATATTAGCGAACTGCTGAACCAAGAGTCAGGTGTTTTTTGGCAATTTATGGCTGAGAACCTATCTCCTTACCTTCGTTTAAAGCGTGGTGAGTGGGTAGAGAAAACATGGAATGGTATTGGCATTGGCTTTAAGCCCGGGGTACTAGACAAGTTAACTAAGACGAGAAAGGTAACGCGTTCGCTATTTCCTCGAGACGGTTCTGAGGTGGGTATTAGCTTCCAAATGATGCCAGTGGCGCAAAAAGGATTAAAAGAAACTTATATCGGTTTTAGTGACCAAAATTACCGTTATAGGAATGAACCTGAAGAGTGGCGTCGTTTTAACTGGCCTGCAAGATCGGGAACTGAAAAAGCAGTGATATATGGTTTAGATAGTGAAGGCCGAAGAATCGAAATCGAAAAGTCAGGACCTTGGGCATTCCTAAAAGTATTGAATGAAGCGAATGTGCAGTGGGTCCGTGGTACAGAGTTTTTGGCAACGTGGCAATTACAACGAGAAGCGGAAGCAAGCGTTGAGCCAATCCAAGTTCAAGTTGCACTTAAGTCGAGCAGAAACAGTGGCATATTCAGTAAATATTTTATGACGTCATTTGCGCTGCCGGAGTCTTTGTTTGATACCAAGGTGAGTGTTGCCTCTAATGAAAACTTGGCGTTGAGGTAACACAGGCATGTTCGGTTTTTTTAATAATAAGAAAGTCGCCAAGGTACCAACGACTCAGCCATTTGGATTTATGGGTAAGAACCCAATCCAAGCAGACTTCATTAAGTTTAACGTTGATTCAAGAGAAGCGATTACGCTTGAGCGCTGGCTTCAAGAAGGGTATGCAGACATGAGCCGACAGGCGTTGATAAAAGATGCATCTTCTCAAAAAGAGCAGTCAACGCTATTTTTTATCGCCTCAGGTCAAGACGAAAACTGTTTATTAGGCACATTACAGCCAAGCGAAGATAAAAGTGGAAGACAATATCCATTTTGTTCGTTCGTGTTATCGAGTAATGCGGACTACAAACAAAACCCTGCATTTTTATTTAGTGAATGTGGTAGTGCGTTTAAATCATTAAGCTTAAGCCATGAGCTGATCAGAAACTGCAGTAGTGTTGAGCAAATGCGTCATAGCGCGCAGGAGCTTAAGCAGGTAAGTGAGCTGGTTTCGCAACCGATTGATTTCGATAAGGCGATGTCTTCATTACGAGCTTCACCGATACAGCGTGTATGGGATGCACTTGAACTAGAAGATCTTGACCAGCGAGCACAATTAATAAGCCAAGTGATGTCTGCGCTCAAAATGATCAAAACACAAGGCTGTTTGCGTTGTCAGTTCGGGTTGAAGTTACCGATGCCACAAGTGGGTGAAGATACTCAGCTGTTAGGTGCATTTTGGCTACATCTAATTACCAATATGGTGGCCGATCATCACTGGCAGCCTTGGTGTTTTTACAACTATGGTCAATTGAGCCAGAAAGCTTCGCTGGTGGTGTATTGCAGACCTATGCCAGCCTCGTATTTTGCGTCTGTTTGGCTTGAGCACAATAGCTTGTCAACGACCATTAATCTAACAGGGACTTTGCCTCAACATCCGGTGACACCGCATATGTATGAATTGGCAAAAGCATCAAATATGAGTGTTTTCGATGCGTTAAGGAGTTGGAGTAAGTTATGAGTCAACCACATAAGTATCAGAGCTGGCAGCAGTGGCATGAAAACTTATTGGCGCCTTTAGGCGGTATGCCATGCGGTGACGATTTAAAATACGAAGAGTCATTTAAATTACTAAAAGGTTCTTCATCTGGTGTTGCCGAGCCAGACTTCAAAGCCAACTTTATTTTGGCATCAGAACTGTTAGAAAAACAAACCAAAGATATTCGCATTGCGTCGTATCTAGCGTTGGCCGCTACCAATGAGTTTGGGCTAGAGGGTTTGATCCACTCGTTAGATTTGTTTAATCAGCTTTTGCAACAGTATCAGGCGCAGATCCACCCTGTGAAAGAACGTGCGAGAGCATCGGTTCATACTTGGTTCTTACAACAACAACAGCGCTTACTTGGTGTTGCTACAGCGCACAGCGCGACAATGCCGGAGCAGTGGCCAGAATTAAAGCGTGTACTTGAACAGTATGCAACAGACTCGGTGGCGATACTTGATGCAGACTCAGGGCCGCTTGCCGATTTAAAACACTGGTGTGAGCAAGGTTTGGTTTCGCAACCAGTTCCTGTACAACCTGTTGCGACGGTACAAGAACCTGTTGAAAAGCCTGAAGTGGCAACCGCTGAACAGCCTCAAGTACAGCAATCTGTAGCGGCGACTTCACAGCCTACAGCTGTTGCTTCAAAGCCAGTTTCCACGCTTGCTATTGTAGTGGAAACACCACAGTCAGACTCTGCCTATACAGAGCAAGTTCGTAAATTATTGGCGTATGACAAAGAAAGTCAAAATTGGATGCGGGCAATTCGCTTGGCGCGCGCAGTAAGATGGGGGGCGCTTGCATTACCACCACACGATAATGAGTTGAAAACGCGCCTACCAGCTCCCAGGCAAGCCGCATTTGTGCCTATTGAAAACGCCTTAGCCGCACAAAACTTTGTTCAAGCGTTAGAAAAAGCAGAAGCCTTATTTATGGAAGGGGCGATGCATTTTAATCTTAATTTACAGAGGCTAACCATTTCTGCACTTGAGGGGCTCAAGCTATTTAAAGAAGCACAGTGGATAGAATTAGAGTTAGCGGCAATTGCTGATCAGTATCCAACACTGTTAAGTCTTAAATATGAAGACGGAAGTGAGTTCTGCTCCGCGGCGAATCGCGAGCGAATTGGTGAGCATAAACTACTAAGCCAAGGTGAAGGTGCAGGTGCAGATGGAGGCCAAAAAATTTGGCTAGACAAATTTAAAGAAGCGCAGGCGCTTGTTGACCAAAACAAGCTTGCGCAAGCACTGCAGCTAATGGAAGGGTTTGCCCAAGACAAGTTCGATTTTGCGAAGCAAAAATTATATCAAGCCCGTTTATTAATGCGTAGTGAGCGCGCTGATCTTGCCTATCCGATGTTTGAGCAGCTGTTAAAAGACATTGAACAGTATCGACTGGATTTATGGCACGAGTCGTTTGCTCTGGAGGTTTGGCGTTACGCTAAGCAATGCAATGAAGCAGTATCTACGGAGCAAGGAGATGAATTTGACCTACGAGCAACCGCGATAAAGCAGCAGATGCTCGTAACCAAAGTAAGCTCAGCGATTGACTGGGTTTGATTGTTAACCGCTGGGCTTGTAACGGCAGGCGCAACGACTGATTAAATAAGGAAAGACTATGTCTGATACGTTTCAAAAAGAGATCCCAAGAGCGCGGATTAATATAGCGCTTGAGCTGGAAACCGAAGGTGCAACGCAAAAGAGCGAACTACCGATGAAAGTTTTGGTTGTGGGTGACTATTCCAACGGCCAAAACGACAGTGACCTCGCTGAGCGTGAGCGCATTGCTATTAACAAAAATAATTTAGAGCAAGTGCTTAAAGACATGTCACCAAAAGCAAAGTTCCAAGTATCGAACAAGATTGCGGGTGACGGTGATATTGGTATCAACCTGACGTTTGATGATTTTAAGTCATTCGACCCAGAGCAGGTTGCAGCGCAAGTACCAGAGCTTAACAAGATGATGTCGATGCGTAACTTGTTACGTGATCTAAAATCTAACTTGCTTGATAACTCAACACTGAGAAAAGAACTGGAGCGTATTTTACAAAACAAACCAGAGCTAGATGAGTTAAAAGCACGCCTTAATGAGCTGGCGCCGCTTTTATCTGAGCAAGAAAAACAACCGCAAGAGTAAGGACACGACCGATGAATATGCAAGAAACGTTAAACGTTGAGGCGCGTAAAGAAGAGACTTTGACTGCTTCAGCTTACGAAACAATCTGTAATCTTGTGTCTATTGAGCCGGTTTCAAGCGAAATCAGCATTGATAACTTCCGTGACGCTAATAATCTTGCGGAAACAGACACCAATGAGCGCTTAACGGCTGCTATCAATGTCTTTTTAGACATGGCTACTAATGACAGCAAAGAAGTGTCGCGTATCGACAAGCTATTACTTGATGACTACATCGCTAAAGTCGACAAAATTATTTCTGAACAGCTGGACGAAATTTTACATCATCCACAGTTTCAAAAAGTAGAGTCAGCGTGGCGTTCACTACGTTATTTGGTGAATCGTTGTCCAAATAACTCAAACGTAAAGCTTGAGCTACTTGATGTTGATAAAGAAACACTACGTGATGACTTTGAAGAAGCACCAGATACCACGCAATCTGCGCTTTATAAGCAAGTGTATACAGCTGAATATGACACACCAGGGGGCGAGCCAATTTCGACTATGGTGTCGAACTTTGAATTTGATTGTTCAGCGCCTGATATATCGTTATTGCAAGAAATTTCAAGGGTTTCTGCAGCAGCCCATTGTCCTTTCTTAGGCAGTGTTGGTGCTAAATTCTTCCTAAAAGACTCGCTTGAAGAAGTGTCAAAAATTCAGGATTTGGGCTCTTACATGGAGCGTGCTGAGTTTTTACGTTGGAAGAACTTCCGTGAATCAGAAGATGCACGTTACATAGGCTTAGCGTTCCCACGCTTCTTACTACGCTTACCATACGGCGACTTAAACCCAATTCGTCACTTTAACTATCAAGAAGACGTTAGCAGTGAGCATCATGAACGTTATCTATGGGGTAACGCGACATTTGCGTTCGCCGCAAATATCGTCCGTAGCTTCCACCAAAATGGTTGGGCGGTAAATATTCGTGGTCCACAATCTGGTGGTCGCGTTGAAAATCTACCTCTGCATTCTTTTGAGGCAGGTCGCGGTCAAGAAACTAAGATCCCAACGGAAGTACTTATTTCTGAAACCAAAGAGCTTGAGTTTGCAAACCAAGGGTTTATCCCTCTGAGCTATTACAAAAACAGTGACTTTGCGTGTTTCTTCTCTGCAAACAGTGCGCAAAAGCCACAAATTTTTGAGACGCCGGAAGCCACCTCTAACTCACGGATCAATGCAAGATTACCTTACATCTATTTGGTATCGCGTATTGCGCACTATATGAAGGTGATCCAGCGTGAAAATATCGGCTCCAGCAAACCTCGTCACGAGCTAGAACAGCAACTTAATGATTGGTTAGGTGCATTAGTTACTAAGATGAATAATCCAGACGAGTCTCTAATTGCTACGCACCCGTTAAAGGATGCCAACGTGACGGTTTCGGAGATCCCAGGTAACCCAGGTTATTACCGTGTGAATACGTATGTGGTTCCACACTTCCAAGTGGAAGGTATCGACGTACGCCTCGCACTCGTTGGGCAAATGCCGGGTGAAAAATGAAGGCCACCTGAAGAACCAATGAAGCGTATATAGGGCGGGGAAACCCGCCTAAATTTCAAATCAACTTTAAGGATAAAAGTATGAGATGCCCAAATATAACTGGATTAGAGTTTTCTAAAAAAAATATTGAAAATTTGGAAGCTGTTCGAGATTTAACAAAAAATACTGATATGTTAGCGCAGGTCTTTAGTATAGGAACATTTGCTGCAATCTTCGTTGGAAATGGACCTCTCGTATCTCAATTTAATATCGCAAATACAGACTTTGCAAAAATGGCAGAGGCTCTAGGCGCTGTACCAAAAATGAAAAGGCATACAATATCGAGAATCTCATTTAGTGCTTACAGAAATGCTACTTCGCACAAAGAGAGAGAATTTTGGAAAGCGTTAGTTAAAGGATGTAAGAATGAATAAATTATATTATTTATTAGTGTTGTTTTTGCCAGTTGTGACCTCGGCAGAAACATTAACACCAGAGTTATTCTTTGCAAAAGTTAAATTACAAGAAACAACCATTTCCTACACAAAATCAATGGAAACATGTTTTGAACATACTCCACGAGTTACGCCAAGTCAGTTAGAAATAGACAAACTTGAAACAGAATTAGTTGTAGATGCGGTATATTATTTGCATTACGTCGCGCTTAACCATTGTATGAAAGACGAATATATTCGTTTCTTAAGTGCAGTTAACTACTACAACTCTTTGGTTAATCGTGATGAATGGTTAGAGGTTGATAGCTTTGTTATTTCCGCTTTGGAGGAAGAAGTACGTGGAGAATTCGAATTCAAACAGTTACCCGAAGCAGTTCAGCAGCACTTTTTGCAGCTGGATATACTAAAAACGCCATTTGATGCGGCGACGTTAGTGATGGAATTACGTGGTGACTTATAACATGTAGTGAAAGATTGCCCCAAGTTGGCTGCCACCAACTTGGGACATGTTCCCAAATTGGCATAAAGCGTGGCGCTTTGTTTGGGGATCAAACGTGAAAAACATGCGTTTGATCAATGCCTTTAATAATTAGGAAACATCTTATCTTAAAAGGAGAAATTAAAAATGGCAATTCCAGCGTATATGTGGTTAAAGGACGACCAAGGTAACGACGTTAAAGGTTCAGTAACTGTAGCTGAGCGTGAAGGTTCAATTGAGATTTTGCATTTCGATCACGAATTGCGTATCCCAACTGATAACGACACGGGCGAGCTAACAGGTACTCGTAAGCACGAGCCTTTTGTTATCACAAAAGCTGTGGATGCTGCTACTCCGTACATGTACAAAGCGTGTTCAAACGGTCAAACATTAAAGCAACTTGAGCTTAAATGGTACCGTATTGATGACACCGGTACTGAGCGTGAGTACTTCCGCCATACGCTTGAAGACGTGAAAATCACTTCAATCACGCCAACAATGCACAACGTTAAAGATTTGGATAAAGAGCGTTATCCTCACCTTGAAACAGTGCACATGCGTTACAAGCGCATCACTTGGACGTACCTAGACGGTAACATTGAGTTCTCTGACTCATGGACTGAAGGTCGTTAATTTCGAGTGTTGGAGGCCTGCTGGCCTCCTTTTCAAGCTTAAACTAGTTCGCGCAATGAATGAATAGAGAGCGTATTTTTCTATGGCCTTATTTGATTTGCTAGCTCAACCATCACGCCAAGCCTATAGCGATAACAATTTATCGCATCTAAGCGACAGCGTATGTAAACACCTAACGCAACTGTTGAATGCGCGTAGGGGAGTGCTTGAGCACTTAAGCGATTATGGTTTACCGGATGTGGAAGATTTATATGAAGGGCTACCTTATTCACAGCAAACACTTGCCAATGAAGTAAAGAGAACCATAGAAAAGTACGAACCAAGAATTACCAACCTCATCGTTCGACCCATCGACATAAAAGAGGAAAACTGTGTGATTCGATTTGAGATAAGAGCGCAATTAAAAACCGGCGAGATAATCAGATTGAATACTAAGTTTGCATCAGGTGGTAAAGCAAACGTCAATGCAGGAGGAGCAGACTAATGGATATGCAGCAATATTTTGATGCGCAAATGAGGCTGTTAACACAAGCCGGTAAACAATTTGCTCAGCAGTATCCCGAACACGCCGGCTTTTTAAATATTGACGCATTAAAGGATAGAGATCCTCATGTTGAGCGCTTGCTCGAAGGAGTCGCTTACTTAACAGCATTTACGCAAAAGCGATTGGACGAGACGCTACCTGAAGTGTCTGAGCAGGTACTCAGACAGATTTGCCCAATATTATTAAACTACTATCCGTCTACGACGGTGCTAGAGTTTGCGCCAAAACTCACCATGCAAGGACTGGTGAGTGTGCCAAAAGGCGCGAAAATATCTTCCCATAAAAGTGACAACGCGCCTGTGGCTTGTCACTTTACTACCACCGCAGAAACGAAAGTGCTGCCGTTTGAGATCTACTCTGTGGACTATCATGAGATCCACACTGGTGCGACGTTAAACTTGCACCTCAAGCGGTTAGGCCAAGGCAGTTTAGATGATTACGATCTCTCTAAATTGCGGGTGTATTTACGTGGTGACACGCCGCTTTGTGCCAGCCTTTATCAAATGATGAAGAATCCAAACGCAGCGATAGGGGTTGAGACAGGAAAGCTTGGTAGTACGACGCAATATACCTTGAGCAAATCAAAAATAGATGCCGCTTTTCATAAAGACAGCACCGGAATGCTGCCGAACAGCGAACAGAGTCATCCCGCTTATGCGTTGCTGCTTGATTACTTTAACTCTCGTGAAAAGTTCTATTTTGTTGAACTAACGGGACTGAATACACTAAATATTGATCCAGATACTAATACCATCAGCATCAAAATAGCCAGTGATATTAAATTACCACCCGGTAACAAAGTAAATGCGGATAATATCCTGCTTAATTGTGTACCTGCGGTAAATATCTACCCGGTAGATGCCGAGCCTATCCGAGTCAGTGAAAACCAAACCGAATACCAACTACATCCAGTGCAAAATAAGCTTGGAGAGAGTTTTTGTTATAGCGTGAAGTCGGTACAAGGCGCAAGCAGTAGCACCGGGGAAGCCATCGACTTTGTTTCTCGGTATAGCACGGTATATGAAGATAACGCCCATTTGTATTCACTGATAAGCCGCGACATTGGCGGGGTATCGCCACAGACTTACATTCAGCTTTCAATGCAAGAAGTAGGTGATATTACCACTTTATCGACGGATCTGTTGGCACATAACGCGGCGTGGCCAAGGCAAACACTGCAAGAAGGCGATATCAATGCACAAAGCGCTGATGTGCCGTCGGTACTTAGCGTTAAAAATGTCGTAAGACCGAGCAAGTTGCTTAATTCTCCTGATTTGGCTTTACATTGGCAGCTCATTAGCTTGTTGAACATGCGTTTTTCTCAGCTTGCGGAGCCGACCCAGCTGAAAAAGCTATTGGCACTGTTTGATTGGTCGGAGCGCTCTGAAAATCGAAACCGTATTGAGAGTATCCAAGGCGCTGAATCTAAACCTATCTCATTGCTACAAAAGGGCGTGTTCGTTAAAGGGATAGAGATCCATTTAACTCTAAACGAAAAGAGCTTTGTTTGTACGGCTGATGCGTATCATTTTTGTGATGTGTTGCATCAGTTCTTTAAATTATATGCGCCAATTAACGAATGTTTAAAAACCCGAGTGACGCTGCTGCCAAGTTACCACGAGTGGGAATGGGATGTGACGGCAGGCGACAGTTATCAGGTGTAAATGATGGAGCAGCAAAACCAACCCATTTGGGCAAAATTGCCAGAGCCGATAGCTAAATTGATGGCCACACCTTGGCGTTTTAGCTTGTACAAGGCGCTAACGCTTATTGAACAGCACTGGGCTAGCAATAACGAGTTACAAAGTGGCCATAGTCATCGCGTTGAAATTGCACCGTATAAAGAACTTGGGTTTCCAGCATCGGATGTTAGACGCTGCGAATTACAAGTAAGGCAACGAGGCAAGCTGAGGCTCGAAACTTCATTCCTCGGTTTGTATGGCGTTGATGCTGCGATGCCGCACTACTTGTTAGAGCAAGCCGTAGGAGACGAGGAGATAGGTGCAAGAACACGTGCATTTTTAGATCTCTTTAATCATGTGCTGTATTGCCAGTTATTTCAAAGTTGGAAGAAATCTCAGATAAACCTAGCGGGCATAGGTGCGCAGCAATTTGATCAAATAGTTGCTGCAGTATTTGAAAATAACCAGTCAGATAAGAGCAAATTAAACCTAATTAGTGCCAAACAAACCAGCGCAGCTGGGCTTGAGCAAGTATTAAAGCAAGCGCTACAAGACGAAAGCTTAACGATTAAAGATAATATCGTTGAGTGGGAAGGAATTACCGAAGCGGGTAAGTTAGGGTCAAAACAAAGCGGCTTTTCGTTGGGCGGCAATGGCATATTGGGCAAACGTGTATTGGTGACGGGCAATCGTATTTGCATTGAGCTGGGTCCAATGGACGAGGCTGAGGCGCAGCTATATGAGCCCGGTGGTGTAAAAGCCAAACGTTTATCACAATTATTAAATTGGCACACCTCCACCAAAATGAATTGGCAACTGGTTGTGCAGATCAATCGCCAAGCACGCGAGGGAACTCGGTTAGGAGCTGGCAAGCTTGGGATAAGTTGTGCGATAGGTAAAGTTAACGCACGCGTAGAGAAGAAAATATATTCACAATCACAGTTTTAATGCGAACGGGAATAGCAAGGATTAAAAGATGGACGCAACAGGCATAAAGAATCTCATAGACAAACTCAATCATCACAGCGCGACAGCGTTGGAAGCCGCGGCTGGATTCGCAGCGAGTCGAAAGCATTTTGAAGTGCTACCAGAGCATTACCTATTAAAGTTAATGGAAGAGCACAATGACGGCGATGTTGCGAAGATCTTACCTTTCTTCGAAGTTGATCAAGACGCATTGTGGAATAGTGCACTCGAGTTTATCAATCAACAAGATGCTGGCAACCCGAGCAAGCCGGTTTTTTCCCGTCGTCTCTATGAGTGGTTAGAAAAAGCGTGGCTCAGTGCAAACATGCGCCATCAGAATGATTGGATCACAGGAGCTGCGCTTATTGACTCGTTCAAAGACATGGCGATATACAGCCCTGCATTTGGGCTGGCACGCGAGTTCGACAAGATTGATACACACTTCTTAAAGCAGAATTTAAATAAGATCTGTAAAGGCTCGACTGAGCGCCAAGTATTTAGTAAGCCAAATGCTGACAACACGGTGTCGAATAGTCGTTCACAAGGTGAAAGCGCACTAGAAGCATTTTGTGAAGACCTCACTGAAAAAGCACGTTCAGGTGCAATTGACCCTGTCCTTGGGCGCAACGAAGAGATCCGCCTCGCAATTGATGTGCTGTGTCGTCGCCGAAAAAATAATCCAATTTTTGTCGGTGAACCTGGGGTTGGTAAAACGGCAGTGGTAGAAGGACTTGCTCAGCGCGTTGTTGAAGGGCAAGTTCCGCCAGAACTTAAAGAAGTAAAGATCTGCGTACTGGATATGGGCCTACTACAAGCCGGAGCTGGTGTCAAAGGTGAATTTGAGCGCCGTCTTAAACAAGTCATTGATGAAGTAAAGAGCTCAGCAACGCCCGTTATCTTATTTATTGACGAAGCGCATACCTTGATTGGTGCTGGTGGCGACGCAGGCATGGGAGATGCCGCAAACCTACTAAAACCTGCGCTTGCACGTGGAGAAGTAAGAACACTTGCTGCAACGACCTGGAGCGAATATAAAAAATATTTTGAGCGCGATGCTGCGCTTGAGCGCCGTTTTCAATTAATTAAAGTCGATGAACCAACCGAGCAAGCTGCAAAGCTCATGCTCACCGGGCTGAAAGATAAATACGAAAAGCACCACCAAATTCAAATCACAGACAGTGCAATTGAAGCCGCGGTTACTTTGTCTGCACGATATATCACAGGTAGACAATTACCTGACAAAGCCATTGATGTACTAGATACCGCAGCTGCTATGGTCAGAATGGGACCGGCAACATCGCCTGTGGTGATTGATAAAGCCAAAGAGCAGATCCGTTACTATCAAAGCAGAATTGAACGTTTGGCAATCGAGTCAAAGCTTGGGATTGCAGATCAAACTTGCATTCAAAGTCTCACCGATGCGCTTACACAAGCCCAAGAGCAGCTTGCTGAGCTTGAGCAAAGCCGTGAGCTGCAAATTGATACTTATAATGCCTTACACGGTGCAAGTGACGAAGAGAAACCTGCGATTAGACAAGCGCTTGCTGCGTTAAATCAAGATGATAATGCTATTTTCTCTGAAGTGACTAGTGATACGGTAGCGCAAGTGATTGCAAGTTGGACTGGGATCCCTGTCGGTAATATGGTGAAAGACGAGCTGGAGAACTTACTTAAGCTTGAGCAATCACTGGCACAAAGTGTAGTGGGGCAAAATGCTGGATTGACTGCGATTGCACAAACATTACGGGTTGCAAAAGCGGGTGTGTCGGCGTCGTCTGGCCCACTGGGCGTATTTTTATTAGCAGGTCCTTCAGGGGTGGGTAAAACCGAAACGGCAAAACACATAGCCGAGCTATTATTTGGTGGTGAAAAGTTCTTAACCACGATAAACATGAGTGAATATCAAGAAGCACACACGGTATCACAACTCAAAGGCTCACCACCGGGGTATGTGGGTTATGGTGAAGGCGGGGTGTTAACCGAAGCGGTGCGTCAACGCCCATATTCTGTGGTGTTACTTGACGAAGTGGAAAAAGCCCACGCAGATGTCATGAATATGTTCTACCAAGTGTTTGAAATGGGCGTAATGCGTGATGGTGAGGGGCGTGAAATTGATTTTAGAAACACGGTTATCATCATGACTTCTAATTTAGGGGCTGAGCAAATCATCAATGCTTGTACACCAGAAACCGAGCAGCAGGCCATGCAACAAATGGTGGATGGGATCATTCAGCAAGGCGTACCTGAAGATGAAGAAGCACAAGACAACAACGAGGAAGAAACACCGTTTGAGAGACCGAGCTTTCAGCAGCTAGTCAGCTTAATTAAGCCAAACTTGCTCGCGCATTTTGCACCTGCGCTTTTAGCACGTATGCAGGTTGTGCCTTTCTTCCCGCTTGATACCGATGTGTTAAAACATATCGTGGCACTTAAGCTTGAGAAGGTCGCAGCGCGACTTCGTGACAATCACGCTATACAACTGCGCGTAGATCAAACGGCGTTAGATTATCTAGCCGATAAGTGCGCTATGTCTGATAGTGGCGCACGATTGGTTAACGCAACAATTGAACAGCAAATTTTACCTGGGATCGCTCGCTCAATTTTGGGCTTTATGAGCGAAGAAGATATGCCAGATTTGCTGACGCTGACACTGGATGATAATGGTGAAATTGAAGCCGTATTCGCCGACTTAAGTTAACGGTAGATACGAGTAAGGAGACAAAAATGGAAATGTTCGCATCACTTGCCGATAAACTGCCTAAGGCAAACGAAAGTCACTTTGCAATCGAAATTGCGGGGTTGTCTGGGAGTTTATTTAAAGTATTGAGTTTTGAATCACAGAATGACAGCTTATGCAGTGACTATCGCTTCGATATTGAGGTGTTAAGTGAGGAACTAATTGAGCCTGATTTGGTGATTGGTAAAGATGTTACATTTTCCATTACATGGGCTATGTCTGACAGAACGGTTTCGGGGATTATTACCGAATATGTCTGCCATGGTCGCAGTCATCAAGGCTACGTGTATACCTTATCCTTTCAATCACTTTTGGTGTTACTCAAACATCAACGATCTAATCGCGTTTTTACCGACATGTCTGCGGATGCCATCGTTAAAAGTGTGTTAGACAAGGCAGGGTTCCCGTCAGGAAAATTGCAACTGAAGGCATCATCACCATCCCTTGCTATGACTGTGCAGTACGATGAAAGTGATTTTGACTTTGTAACGCGTCTAATGCGCCGCTACGGTTTTGTTTACGGCAGCACAGAGTCAGCGGGCAGTCAAGCCAATCTGTCAGTGTTTGGCCGCAGCAGTGATTTTTCTGCAGAGATGGAAGAGATCACCTTGCCTTATGCGTCACCTACCGGACAAGTTAGGCCAAGTGAGTCTGTCTTTGCCTTTTCTAAAAAAGCGAGCCTACTAAATAGCGGCTTTAGGCTGTACGACGAAGACTATGAAAAATGCTGTGCGTTGTCTGTTAATAGTAACAATCAAACAGAGGTTGGTGGCTTTGGTGAAGACAGTATATTTGCTGAAAACTTCATGACTGAAGGAGATGGCGACGCGCTTACCAAAGTACACCAGCAAAGCATTGATTGTCAGCGAAATCTTTTTGTTATTGATACCGACTGTCGAGCTCTTCGTCCAGGTGTAGCTTTAACCATAACCGATCACCCTAATTACAGCGGTCGTTACTTAGTGGTGTCCGTTGCCCATAAAGGCTGTCAAGGTGGCAGCGTTGAATATGGCTCCAAGGTAAAAGGCTTAACCTATAAAAACCAAGCGACGATCATCCCAATTGATGTGCAGTTTAAAGCGCCTGTCATAAAACGCAAAAAGGTCTTTGCATCGTTTAACGCCACGATCGAACAAGAAGTGGATAACAAAGGACGGTATAAAGTCAAGTTGCCATTTAACCAAGATGGTGAAGGGGAAGAGAGTAAACCGACTCGACTTATGCAGCACTATGGTGGACCGGGTGGATACGGCATGCATTTTCCTTTAAACAAAGGAACTGAGGTCATGGTGGCGGGTGAAAATGGTGATTTAGACAGGCCAATTATTCTCGGTGCGCTATTTAACGAGGAGGCACTAAGCCCTGTAACTTTTGAGAATTCCAGCGAAAACAAATTGGTGACAAGAGCGTCAAACACTTTGTTGATGGATGACAAAGAAGGCGAAGAGAAAATTCAATTGTTCACCAAATCGCAAGAAAATATACTCGAATTTAATGCCACCGAAGGTAGCGAATTTATCAAGCTTGAAACCAAAAAAGGTTACATCGATATTAAATCGAAAGAAGCGATGACGCTGCAATCACAAGCGAATATTGTGGCACAAGCCGACAAAGAAATAAGCATTCGCGCAGAAGATGCTGTTTATATCCAAAGTATTGAGTCCAATATTGAGATCAATGCCAAAGAGGCTATTCAACTCACCGCAGATACCGACATTAAAATTCAGTCTGCTGATAGCAATATTCAATTCGAAGCGCAGCAATCCATTAATCTAGAGGCCGCGCAAGACATCAGTTACTTCAGTGTTGACGGTAACGTCGAGCTTGCGGCGCATAATGGTAACTTCACTATCAATGCCGATAGAAACATTTCTATCGTTGGCCAAGGTAGCGGCTCAATTCAGCTTTCTCAAGGCGGCGGTAAAATAGAAATTGATGCGGCAGGTAATATTACCATTGATGCGAACAACTTGAACTTAAGCGCCAGCAACATTTCAGTGTCTGGCTCTGCAATTAGCCATAACTAAGCAGGGAGCAAAGTCTATGAAAACCAATGTCGTACAATTTCCACCATCGTTGAGTAACATCGTATGGCGTGTATCTGCCATTGATAAATTAGGCAAAGTGTTACGAGTGAAGTGTGACGAATCTAATGTAGAAATGAAGGTTAAAGGTCAATTAGACAGTGTGACACGCGTAAGTATTGACGACGAAGTGTTGCTACATAGCGTGGCAATGCCTATCGTTATTGGTCGCTTAGCTGCACCGCAAGACTTTCCGGCAGCGTCGGTGACAAATAACAACGGCACTGTGGTGTTAAATGGCGAGCAAAAAGTCTGTGTCAAAACCAAAAATGGCAGCATTGCGATCAACGGCAATGGTGAGATACAGCTTGAAGGTAAACTGTTAAACGCCGATATTGAGCAAGATCTCAGCCTCCAAGGCTGGCCAATTCGATTAAATTAAGCTGATACGGTGTGACTATGTTTTTAGCTGCAACCAAATTGGCCGTTCACCGTCAGCAACTCAAGTCGCTTTGGCGTCATTATCAAAAGTTTAATGCACGCCAAGTAGTTGAGACTGGGCGTTTACATGCTCTTGAAAAACAACTATTAAATCATGTGTATACCTTAGCTGCGACGGACGAAGAACACTGGATAAATCGCTCCCAACTAGATTGTATCGCGCATGGGTCGATTGACGATGTATTTACGTTAACCCAAGAGATTGATTCACCACAGCTGTTGTTACTTATTAACCATCTTTTTGGGACAAGAGCGCTTGAAGCCCAAGCTAGTGAGATCATCACGGCGATTAACAGCGAGCCTGCGCTTGCTGAGCTGCTCATTCATAACTTGTCAGCATGGCGCATTGATTTTGGTGATGCACTCAGGCAGCGAATTTTATCAACAGATGAAAATTGGCCTACGAGCCTTATCTATTTAGCATTTAGTACGGCTAACTTGTCGCGCCACCAACTCATGGCCGCACTTGAACATAGCAACCCTGAAATTGCCTACACGGCATTGGTGAATATGTGGCTGTGTAATACAGAGCAACTTTCAGAGCACTTAGTTAAGCGGTTTGCGATGACCGATGATGCCGCGCTAAAAGCAAAACTATTGCAGCTGGCAGGTTTACTCGATGAGCCAAAATGGGATGAACCATGCTTACTTTATTGTCAGCATAATCCAAGCTACATTGCAGAAGTATTTCCGTACTTTTCTCATACCCGTTCGTTACAAAATCTAGTTAAGTTACTCGAAGCCCCCAGTACCGCTCGTCCAGCTTACGAGGCGTGGAAACAAATCACCGCTCTCGACTTGCCTGAAGAATTTGCAATAAGTGATGCACAAACTGGCGTTAAGTCTCAAAAATCGCAAAAATTACCCAGTTTTAAGCAAGCAGAATACGAACGCCAAGCCCTAATTACAGCAAATATCCAACATCAACTCGCAGGGCGTAAAGTCTCTGAGCCAGCGGCTTGGTTACAACAGGGATTGGCTGGCCTTGCTATACAGCGCAAGCTTTCCAAAATTTCCTCGTATGCACTTGGCGCTGCGCTTTTTTACATGCCGATGGCTTATCTTCAATGGCAATCAGTAAAGCAGGAGTTGAACCATGCTAGTGAATGAATCCGAGTGGCAAAGTAGCACGGTTGAGGCTTGGGATGAGGAAAAAGATCCCATCGTAGTCATCGCTGTGAAGCAGAACTTTGAATACGACGTAAAGGGTAATGTGTATCCCGATCCAACTGGAGCGCCAGTTGTGCTTGCTGATGACTTTGACGGTGAGGGGCTTGAAGCCTGCCTAACCGCCGTTAGCGAAGTTCAGCCCTATAAAACCGGTTTTGAAGTATACGGTGAATTGACCTGTTTTCCACCAACCGATAAGCAAGCGCGAGTGATTGAAGTTGGACTAAAACTCGGCTGTAACGACAGTGTATTTGTTGATAAATTACTTCGAGTTACTGGTGAGCGTGTGTGGAAGCGATCGCTATTCGGGCCTGTGGCGAGCGATCCACAAGTATTATCGTCCTGTGTATTAAATTACCAACTTGCCTATGGCGGAACAAGTCCGTCGGATGAAGAACAAGTTTCTACCCAAAATCCCCTTGGTCGTGGTTATAAGCTCAAAAATAAAGAAGCGAAAGGCCAGCCATTGCCACAAGTGGAGTATGCTAATCAGGTATTAAAAAAGCCGAGCCACGACACTGCGGTTGCAAGCTTTGCAGCGATCCCGCCATTTTGGTCGCCAAGGATGGATAAACTTCCTGAGGTTGACGAAGCCCAAGCTTTAGCGGGCAAGTTTCCATTTAAAGCAGCAGTCCCCGCTGCGCATTATCAAGTCGCACCGCAAGACCAACAAACTCAAAACCTATTTAGTGATGGCTGGTGGATTGATATGATGGGCTTGACGCCAGATTTGCCTTATGGACAAAGCCTGAAGCTGACGTTACCAAGAGCTGTGCCACGTTGTCGTTTAGTTAATGGCCCAGACGCCACGCCTATTGATATGCAGTGTGATACGCTGGTAATTGACTCGCAAACACAGCAGTTTTCATTAATTTGGCGAGGAAGGGTAAAAAAGAGCCAAACAGGCAGTAACAGTGTGTTCTTAGTCGAAGAGGCGCAAGCGCAAGGAGTGGCACATGCAGTTTGAATTAATCGCGCTAGAAACCCCCGCCGGTAACCACCCCAGTGCTTTATATACCGCGGTCGCAAACAACATGCGCTTTTGCACGCCAAGCAAAGCCATTGTTAGATACGATAGAAGCCTCGATGCACCATACTTGCGCGCACAAATTGAAGAAATCTCGGTCACACTGCGTAAAGACCGCTGTTTAGCCATTCTAGAATCTTTATTAAGCCAGACTAAGCAACGGTTTGATGGCAGTGCCAACGCGTGGGATGGCACCATTAATCTAGTTACTGCCAACACAAAAGCAGAAGAGCCATATATAGAACTGTCCGATGTTAGGGCGCTTTGTGACCATCTTGATCTGAACGTTGACTATATTCAGTTGTATCAAGTGCTTGATATTGATTCGCTCTCGCCAAATAGTCTCTATGTATTTGTAGATAGTTGCGTTGGTTATGATGAAGCGTCAAAACCAAACTGGGTAGGCAAGCTACAAGTTGTTGGCGGCCCCGAAGGTGTTGTATTAAGTGAAGGCGGTTGCGTACTGCTTGGTACAAGCGCTAGTAAAAATGCATGCCAAACCAAAGCATACCAGGGCGACTTAGGTGAGCTATTAAAAGAGCTGCACGCAGAGGTAAGTGAGCCCTATATTTCAACCCGCTTACTCAGTGAACAGTGGCAAAGAGAATGGCTTAATGCCAGCCGCGCCTTGTACCAAGAGCATGACGCGTTAATTGAACTCAACAACACGGCAAATACCATTGGTTATATTGGCGCTGGCCATAATGCAATAGGACTTGCGGTTGCTAGTAGTTATCTACATAACCCGTTAAATCGCCATATTGACAGAGTGTGGCTGATCACAGAGCAAGAAAAACCACAATTAATCTCAGTAACAAGGAGTGTGTTATGAGCTTTATCGCGGCAGTAAAAGGAAAAGAGCCTGATTCAATTCAGTACGATCAAGATGCCATGTCTGCAATGCTTCGAGTAGGCGGGAGTGTGTCGTGGCGACATAATAATCCCGCATTGCTAAAGCTTACTATCGCAGCGAAAAATAATGGTGCTATTGGCTGTGTAAATGGGATTGCCGTATTTCCTGATAAAGCAAGCGGTGAAAACGCGTTTATAGATGAGATTGCGCGCGCTAAATATGGCGATATGATGCTAGGTGAAATGATAACCGAATTTGCCAATGACTATATTGTCCCACCGCCTAAGTGGAACGATGAAAAAAACGAGCCGATTTTACCTCATGAAGAACCAGAAACTGGCATGGATATGCATAAGCCCATTGACAACGCTCGGGCATTTTTAGGTTTGGTTGAACGCAAAATAGGATGGCAAGCTGGCACTGAGGAACAAATTGAAAAAGATGTAGATAGCGAAGCACAGCAGGTAGGCATCGTGAGCGGCCAAAACGTATTAATTAATGGTCGCACCGCAGTCCATAAAGACAGTGGTGGCATGCTAAATACCATAGATGTGTGCTGGACTAAGATTGGTAAGGTTGTTGTGCCAATTCCTTATAGCAATCTCGCCAAATCAGGTGATGCAGCGAGCACCGCAAGCTCGGTAAAAATTAACGGCAACCCTGCAGCCAATATAAAAAGTAACTTTTCAAAAAGCACAGGTGACCAACCCGGTAAAAAGAAAGGCATTGCCAGCGGCACTATCAAAGGCAAAGCAGAGTTTATTACTAGCTCTTTTGATGTGTATATCGAAGGAAAACCCGCCGTGCGCCAAGGAGATCTTATGATCTCTAACAGTAAAAACACGCCACCTGCTCCTCTTAACCAACCTGGCGGTGCAACCCCTAGCTCACTGTCAGTGGCAAAAAGAGATGCAACCCCCGATAAATCAGGAAGTAAAAAGTTAAAAGTAAGCGTATCAGGTAAAGAGTATTACAAGGATGGAGTGAAACTAGGATGAGTGATTTTACAGTACCAGACTTAACGAATCTTGAAACCGCTCACAGAGAGCTGGTTTTTGAAGGGCTAGCAAACGACCAAGAGAAAGTGTCTTTGATGGTTGCTGATACTAACCCAGATCTTGGCACCTCGGGATACTACAAAATACCACTTGGTACTTCTTCGGCGAATGACACTGCACAAGATGCAGAAGTGGAGTTGGTCCATATTTATCCGTTGAGAATGGGGATAGACGGAGAAGATCAGCTAAGAGAAGGATTTATCTATATTTACGTTGACGGACACTTATGGCGAGAGCTGGAAGTACTTCCAAGGGAAAATGGTGAAGGTGTCGCGTTTAAAGATGTCAATTTAGCCTTTCAAAAGGGTCATAGAGTTATTCGTGTTGCTGAATATTCTTATAAAAAAGATAACTATGGCAAAGAGTGTAGTGTAGACAATACGGAATTAGCACTTGAGATGGTTGACAAAGGTGAGCGAAAAGCCACTACAGAAGAGCTCAGTACCATCATCGTCCCAAACAAGTTGTATGGTCAACAGTGTAGTGTAGAAATTGCTTATTCAGAAACTCAATGGAGCTGGAAGCAAATTGAAGCATTTGGCGGTATGGCTGAAACGGATCCGCGTTTAAATTATGGACCAAGTGTAAAGCCCGGTCTTAACGGAGACCAAGCGACCAACAGACGTGCCAACAGAATGCAAAAACTTGATAAACTGGCAAGTTTTAAGCAGGGTTACGATAATTCGACATTACCCGATCACCTAGTTTTACCTGTTCCAGATATGTCAGGTGTGTATGTACCGGTACTAGCCGACAGTATAGGGTTAGCCCGTGACACCAGCGCCAGGGTTGCGATATATCGCAAGGAGTTGTTAAGCCTTCCCGTAACGTCAATACAACAAGATCCTGAATTTAAATCAGAGTCTAAGACTGAACGTTTCGAACCTAGTCCAAACCAATTGGCAAAGCGTTCGTTAGCAACTGCAATTCAGAGCACATTCTTTCACTATCCAAAAGGAATAGAAAAGAAGAAGGCGCTCGGAGTGGAAGTTGATGAAGACGCTGAGGATCTTGCACAGCAGTATCGGGAATATATAGAAGATAGCTTCAGCACCACTGAATTTAGAAAATATCTTCACACTGACCGCGCCTTTGAACTCGGTCTGCAAATTAATCAATCAAAAGCGAAGCTCTTTGAGATTATGAGCGACGAGCAAAAAAACAATTCTTTTTATTACTCCATTGAAGACTATGCCTACTACGATGATATACGCCGGTGCTTACTATACGCAGTATGCTCCGATGTACTCGGCCCAATAAAGGACTTAACCATTACCCTGATCAGTCATTTTGCGGTGTCAGACGATGATTTCAAAAAGTTAGATGAATTGGATGCGAATGACGTAGGGCAAGAGTGTTGGCTAAAAGTGATGGGGACGCATCCGACTGAAAGGCTAAGATTAATTGAGCTGCTCTATCCTAAAAAGATAAAGGATGAGATGACAGCGTATGAGTGCCGTCTTAAAGGTTCAAACGACGAATTTGACACGCGCTTTGATCTTACGCTTATGCAAGATAACTTGCAGCCCATGCATGACCAAGACTCATCATTTACAGATGCGGTAATACAAGTACTCCGAAGAGCCTCACAGGCGATGTGGGGATTCTTGGTGATTGGTCTCGAGGTGCCAACTGGATTAAATGCAGCGCAAGGGCAGGATATTAAATCGGTATACGGAGACCGTAAAGCCAAAGCAGAAACGCTAGCGCTTGATACAAATGCACTAAAAGATGAAAAAGTGGCACTAGAGCGCTCTATTGAAGCTAAACAAGCAGAAATTAGTGCTTACATTAAAGCGCGTAACCAAATTTTAAATGCGGCTGTTGCAGGAGGCATGAATCCTGACTCAGTAGTGGCACAGCTAGACTTACAAATAAAACGCCAAGAGCAAGCATTACGTGATATCAAAAAAACTGCCTCCAATGTGCAATACCAACTAACGAATGCAAAGAGAGAGCTTAGTGCATTGTCAAGCTCTATAGAGTATGCAAAATCAGCTAGATTTGAAAACAGTGTCAGAGGGGATCTCTTTGGTCGATTTAAGCAATTAGTAGATGTTTCGACAAATGGTTTGATAAAAGAGATTAACCTATCAATTGCAGACTATTTAGATGGCAATTTACCTGATGGATTTTTACCACTGGACTTTCAGTCAAAAGCTGAACGAGCATCTAAGCGCCTGAATGAGCTGGAAAAAGCGGCAGAGGCGTTTGCTGATAGTCATCAGAAGACCCCTGTAGCACACCCTTATGTCAGAACTGAGTTAGGTGGAGGACAGATTGTTCAGCAACAGTTAGATCATATTTTGTCTCTGGATGGTACCTTGGGTGAAATTGAAAAAACACTGGAGCGACAAAAAATAAAAGCCGAATTTGCACAAAAACGCTTACAGCAAAAAGTATTGGTGTTGGATGCGAGTAAGATTGCCAAACTTAATTTCGAAGTTGGGGATATAAGAAAAGAAGTTCAAGATTATACAAAAAGAATAAATAGAAATAACTGGAAGCTTGAGAGCCTCAATAAAGAAGCTGACTCCTTGAAGCGGCTCTCAAAGTTTAGTGTAAAACCTCAAGTTTATAATATAGCCTTAAACGGAGCACTGTCTTTTGTTGCTGCATTAGAGGCAGTTAATTTATTCGACACTATGAAAAATGTTAACGCAAGTGGTCTTGCGAAAGTGTCGGCAGTATTCGACTTTGCCGATATTATGATCAATATCGGTGCAAATGTGGTAGAAAAAAAGGCTGGGTTGCCCACTGCGAAACAAGTTAACGCTATTTTAAAGAACTCAGCAGAACACATATCTCCAATGGGAATGTTAAGAGGGGTACTGGTTTTTACAGCAAATGCGGTAACGTTAATAGCTGCAGCCGTTAGTGCTTATGTTGCGTTTAAGGATGCGATGTTAGAAAAGAAAAGCGGAGATACTGCGTTATATTACGCCAATATGACGATGATGGTGGGTTTTTTGTCACTAACCGCTTCAGCAAGCTTAGTCGCTGCAACACATTTAATTTCCGCCTTAAGTGTTGGCGCAGTCGCAACATTTGGCGCTATTGCAAGTGCGTTAGGGTTATTGGGTTTGTTGATTATCTTAATTGGTGCTGGTTTACTACTTGTTTTTCATGAGTCTGAAATTGAGGCTTGGCTAAATGCCTGTCCTTGGAGTAAAAAGCAACAACAAAAATATATAGACGATAGCAATAAGTCTTCTGCTGTAAGGGCGTCAACATGGCAACATAAAATGGAAAATGCATTAACCGATTTTTATAGTATGTTGTACTCGCCTGCGATAAATATTCAAAGATTTTTAAGTGTGTTTAAAGTGCAGGTAAGCGCGCCACTAACCAATGAATTAGAAGGGTTTTCTGCTCGTTTCTACTGGTCAAAAGAAGGTGATGATAAAATACAGGAGCTAAATCATCATCAGTTGGCCAAGCTTAGCAGTGGTTGGAAGCTATATCCTAATCGAACCGGTTATTACTTTGAGTTCACTGAAGGAAAACTCTGTGAACTGCTAAACCTAGAAGTTGGTAGCTCTATTGAGTTAATCATAGAAGTAGAAAGTTATCCCAATGGCAAAGGTAAAAAAGTGATCGAGAGCGCTACAGAGTTGTACTCCTTGCCGACGGTGGTGACTAAAAAAGACGATGGTTATTTGATCACTAAAGGGGTTAGATACATTAAAGAACTTTCAAGATTAAATCAAAAGTTCAGATTTCCTGAAAGGCCGCCAATAAGATAGAAGGAAACGAAGAATGAAAAAGATTGAAGAGATGACTCAAGAAGAACGGGATATTTATTTAATAGAAAGGGCTAAAGAAAGAAACAGAAAATACCGCGAAGAAGCTACCGAAGAAGAAAAAGAAGACTTTGCAAAAACTGACGCATATATAGATAGAGAAACAGGTTACCGTCTTAGCGGTATTTTTTATGAAGAACTACCAAAAGATCATCTTCATAACTTAAGCTATGAGGAACGCTTAGCCAAGGCTGAAGAACTAAACGGTTGTAAGTTTAAAGAAGCAAAACCCTGTAAAGACAGATTTGCGCCGAGAGACGACTTTAGTGGTGTAAGTTACTCGAGTAAATGTGATGGCCAGATTGTTTCTGTACCGCGCTCTCCAGGGCTATGGTCACTTAGATTGCTTTCATTGGTATGGGGTCCTTTGGCTGGAATAAGTTTATTAGTAGTTAGTATGACAGACGACAGTATGCCAGCTGGGCATTCATGGTTGGGGCTGTTTTTACTGACTGCATTCCCTTTAATAATGTACAAATTAGGGAATGCAATTCGTTTTATTGATGCAATAGAGTTTAATCGCCATACCGGTCTGGTAAAAACGCCTTACACCTTATTCAGAAAGCCATTTTATATCCCCATAGAAGATCTTGAGTATGTTGTTGGTCCAGAAGTAAAGAACGCACGAGGTAGCGCATCGATGCAAACGGGTTACTTAAGTTGTAGAAAATACCCAGAACATTATTGGTTGGGAAATCGTATTGGTATTGCAGGGGGAGGTGATGTTCACGATTGGTCACAAATGAATAGGTTTATGGATATTACTCAACCGATTGACGAGTACTATCACAAATCTATGGAGATCCAGTTTAAGAATAACAGGAATGCTCACGGCAATGGCCCATTTCCAGAGGTGATGAAAAAGTACTTTGATGCTGATGACTGCCAAATTAATCGCATGGAAGTGTGGTAGGCGTTAATCATTACAAGTGCTTTCTAGTGGTTGACTAAAAGGAATTGGTGATGAAAAAGATTGAAGAGATGACTGAAGAGGAGCTAGATAGCTATTTGGCAAATAAAGCGAAGGAAAGAGAGCGATATTATCGAGAAGAAGCAACTGAAGAAGAAAAAGAAAAGAAAGCACAAAGAGATGCATACTTGGCTAGAGAGACAAGTTATCGTCGAAGTGGTATTTATTATGAAGAACAAACAAAAGACTACCTCCATAACTTAAACTATAAGGAACGACTAGCCAAGGCTGAAGAACTAAACGGCTGTAAGTTTAAAGAAGCAAAACCCTGTATAGACAGATTTGCGCCGAGAGACGACTTTAGCGGTGTAAGTTACCCTAGCCAATGCGATGGTCGGGTTGTTTCCGTACCGCGTTCACCGGGATTATGGTCTCTTAGGCTACATGGGTTGGTATTAGGCCCTATTATTGGTATTTGTCTGCTAGGGGTAAGTATGACAGACGACAGTATGCCAGCTTGGCATTCATGGTTGGGGCTGTTTTTACTGACTGCATTCCCTTTAATAATGTACAAAATAGGGAATGCAATTCGTATTATGGATGCAATCGAGTTTAACCGCCATACCGGATTGGTAAGAACGCCGTACACCTTATTCAGAAAGCCATTTTATATCCCCATAGAAGACCTAGAGTATGTCGTTGGTCCAGAAGTAAAAAATATGCGAGGCAGCGCATCGATGCAAACGGGTTACTTAAGTTGTAGAAAATACCCCGAGCACTATTGGTTTGGAAATCGTATAGGTATTGCGGGAGGTGGCGATACTCACGATTGGTCACAAATGAATAGGTTTATGGATACTACTCAACCAATCAACCGCTATTATTATAAAGCTATGGAGTATACGTTTAAAAAGAATAGGAATGCTCACGGCAATGGCCCATTTCCAGAGGTGATGAAAAAGTACTTTGATGCCGACGACTGCCAAGTAAATCGCATGGAAGTGTGGTAGGGCGTTAATCATTACAAGTGCTTTCTAGTAGTCAGCTAAAAGGAGTTGTTGATGAAAAAGATTGAAGATATGACTCAAGAGGAGTTAGATAAATATCTAAAGGAAAGAGCTAAGGAAAGAGAACGGTATTATCGAGAAGAAGCCACAGAAGAAGAGAAAAAAGTAAGAGAAGAAATACGTGAATATGTTGATAGAGAAAGCAAATACCTTATTAGTGGTATCTATTTTGAGGAATTATCAAAAGATCATCTCCATAATCAAAGCTATAAGGAACGACTAGCCAAGGCTGAAGAACTAAATGGTTGTAAGTTTAAAGACGCAAAACCTTGTAAAGACGCATTTGCACCGAGAGACGACTTTAGTGGCGTAAGTTACCCTAGCCAATGCGATGGTCGGGTTGTTTCCGTACCGCGCTCACCGGGATTATGGTCTCTTAGGCTGCATGGGTTGGTATTAGGCCCTATTATTGGTATTTGTCTGCTAGGGGTAAGTATGACAGACGACAGTATGCCAGCTTGGCATTCATGGTTGGGGCTGTTTTTACTGACTGCATTCCCTTTAATAATGTACAAATTAGGGAATGCAATTCGTATTGTGGATGCAATCGAGTTTAACCGCCATACCGGGTTGGTGCGAACGCCTTATACCTTGTTTAGAAAACCATTTTATATCCCAATAGAAGACCTAGAGTATGTCGTCGGTCCAGAAGTAAAAAATATGCGAGGCAGCGCATCAATGCAAACGGGTTACTTAAGTTGTAGAAAATACCCCGAGCACTATTGGTTTGGAAATCGTATAGGTATTGCGGGAGGTGGCGATACTCACGATTGGTCACAAATGAATAGGTTTATGGATATTACTCAACCAATCAATCGATATTACTATAAAGCTATGGAGTATACGTTTAAGAAGAATAAGAATGCTCACGGCAATGGTTCATTTCCAGAGGTGATGAAAAAGTACTTTGATGCAGATGACTGCCAAATTAATCGCATGGAAGTGTGGTAACGACGAAAAACCAAAATAGGTACAACTCGGGCGTTAGTAAAGCGGGCATTCATTTTCGGCCGTCTAGAGTGCATGTTAAGTTTTTGTGGCTAGCAGCTGCATGTACTAAATGAGCCAAAATTTAGGAGATTATATAATGGATAAAAAATGGTTGTTACCATCGTTATTGGCATCGAGTAGCCTTTTGGTTGCTTGTGGGGGCGGAAGTGGAAGTGATACCGATCCGCAACCTGGTGATAACACAGGAACTAAAGGTTCAATAAAAGTCATTGTACAAGGCTTACCTGCTGGTGCAGATGCGGGCTTAACGCTAACAGGCCCTTCTAGCTATAGCGAAGACATAACAAGCACGACTACTCTAAATGCCTTAGCAAACGGGGAGTATAAATTAACGGCTACTTCTCGTTCTGTGGATCAAGCACTCTATCAGCCAAATGAAAACTCGGTTACTGTCGATTTGAGTGGTAATGAAGAAGAAACAATCACCATTACCTACCGTACATCAGTAAGTGCACAGGGAACGGTAACTGGGTTTGGCAGTGTATACGTAAACGGTGTGCGTTATGAGACGACGCCAGATCAACAAGCAAATCTTAAAGTGGGCATGCTGATAAATCTGCAAGGTAAGCAAGGCGCAGATGGCAATTTTGCAGTAGCTGACTCTATTATCTATGACGCAACTGCTAAAGGTGTGGTGACGGCAGTCGACTACGCCAAACAAACAATCACCGTTTTGGGTCAAGAATTTAGTGTTGATAAACGTACGAAATTAGAGGTAGCTTTCACAGAAATAACGACAGGTGATTTCGTAGAGATCAGTGCGTTGCATCAAGGGCAGGGTCAGTATGTTGCTACCCGCATTGATGTGGAAGAGCAAAATGGCGAATTTGAAATTGAAGGTAAGGTTGCTGAGCTAGATCTTGATGCGAAAACATTCAAATTAGGTATGTTGACTATAGACTATAGCCAAGCAACAGAAGTTGAAGGGACGCTTGAAAACAATGCAATAGTGGAGGTGGAAGCATCAAGTTTACCTATTGACGGTGTATTACTTGCAGACAGTGTAGAGGTTGATAGCAACGAGCCAGTATCAACAGGTGCGGTCGCCAAATTTGAAGGTATTGTAACTCAAGTCAGTGACGACACCTTCGCAATCGGCGGGCACAGCTTCACATTAAATGACGACACTGATTTCAAAAAAGGGGATGATGATGACCTGCAAATCGGTATGCGCGTATTTGTGCTTGCAGTTGCAACCGAAGAAGGTTTAATCGCAAAAAAAGTACGCTTTGATAAGCACTCTGAAATCGAATTAACTGGCGTAGTGGAAGATATTGACCTTGAAGCACAGACACTAACAGTATTTGGTAGCACCTATTTTGTGGATAGCTATACCCAGTTTGAAGATGACTCGGATGCAGAAGACATCGAACTTAAACTTGAGAAGCTTAGTGTAGGTGATGTCGTAGAAATTGAGGCATTTGGTTTTGAAGGTGCCTACGTTGTGAGAGATTTAGAGCGTATCTCTGCAAGCGATTTTGACGACCAGCAAGAACATGAGGTTGAGGGAAAAATCACGGCTGTTAATGCTGGCGAGCAAACAATCACAGTAGGCAAACTTGTCTTTGCCATCAATGGTGCGACAGAGCTGGAACTTGAAGATGATGTAAACCTCACGACATTTTTTGAACAAGTGGCAGCAGGTGATATCGCGGAAGTTGATTATGTGATCCAAGGAGACTCATTGATCGCAACTAAAGTTGAAGTTGATGACAAAGACGATGACTTCGATGACCGTAGATTTGAGCTAGAAGGTAAAGTGGTTAGTTTTAATCCGGTCGACGCAACTTTTAGTGTTGATGGTAAGACAGTATTTTTTGATGGAAATACTGAGTTTAAAAACGGCTTATTTGTGATTGGCGATGAAGTTGAAGTTACCGCTATTCAGCGTGCTGATGGTTCAATCTTGGCACTCAAAATTGAAATCGAGTCTGATGATGGTATTGAACTTGAAGTCGAAGGCAAAATCACAAACTTTGTCTCAGCGTCTGAGTTCATGGTGAATGGTGTCTCTATTGCAACTGATGGCAACACGGAATTTAAAGATGGCAGTAGCAATAACCTTGGAAACGGTGTAACGGTTGAAGTAGAAGGCGTGTTAACTGACGACAATGTATTGTTGGCTAAAAAGGTCGAGTTTGAGGAAGATGACGTTGACGAAGTCGAAATTGCAGGCTTAATTGAGGACCTAGTCAAAAACTCTGCGTTTGATTACGAGTTCAACCTTGGTGCGCAGCGCGTTCAAATTACGGCAGATACAAAGCTTAAGAATGGTAATTTTGAAAAGCTTTCAAATGGCTTGGCAGTTGAGGTTGAAGGTTACACAACCGACGGTGTCACTGTTATTGCTAAAGAGCTCAAATTTGAAGCCGTAAAATATGTGGAGGTTGAAGGTCCAATCACACAAGTTGAGACAGATGAGGCGTTTTACGTCCTTGGCCAAAAAGTCAAAGTATCTGAGCAAACTCAGTTGAAAGGTGGCAGTCAATCTGATATTGCAACAGGCAAAAACGTTGAAGTTGAAGGCTATTTAGTAACTGAAAATGGTGAAACTTATATTCAAGCTGAAAAGGTAGAGTTCGAAGACTACGCCTATTTTGAGCTCGAAGGTAAAGTTGCAAACTTGTCTGGCGACCAATTTACATTATTTGGAATGACGGTTCATGTAACCAATGACACCGTATTCAAAGATGGCCAAAAAAGTGACCTTAGTAATGATGTTAAGGTTGAAGTTACCGCTCAAATGGTCGAAGGCACGATCATCGCGCTAGAAGTCGATTTTGAAGATTAACTATTGGTAAATGTAAAAGTCACAATTAAAGCCTCCAATGTGGAGGCTTTTTTGTTTATATTTCACTTTAAAATTAATTCGCTTCTCCTGACTTAGTAACGTCATATTTATCCCACTGAACTGCCATAAAAGCTTAGCTTTCCTGACTTTTTTCCCTCGTATAGTGACACCCGCCACGCAAAACGCAACGGTTTATACTGACTCGCTGTGCTTCTAGGTTCAGCTTCTATGAAGTGGAGTAAGAAGAGACGTGACTTGGTATTGCTGAAATAACTAAAAGCATGCACACGGGTATGCAAACAAAGTAAAGAAAGGACTTATGAAAACAAAACTACTTCCAATCGCACTATTGTGCGGTGCCACAAGCATTATTACTGGTTGCTCAGATTCAGATAACAATGTTGATATAAACGTGCCGAAAGGACCTGATATTCCAAAAGAGGGCACTGCGGTGTCTTTGCGTTTACTAGAAACCACAGATTTGCATGCAAATGTATTGAACTACAACTACTTTTCAGACAAGCAAGACGACAAAGTGGGTCTAGTGAAAACCGCGGCGTTAATCCATCAAGCGAGAAGCCAAGTTAAAAATTCCATGCTAGTAGATAACGGCGACTTGATCCAAGGTAGTCCGCTTGGCGACTATATGGCGAAAATCAAAAACCTCAAAGAGGGAGAAGTTCATCCTGTTTATAAGGCCATGAACACACTAGAGTACGATGTCGCAAATATTGGTAATCATGAGTTTAACTTTGGCTTAGCGTTTTTAGACGAAGCAATCGACGATGCGAATTTTCCCTATATTAGTGCAAACGTATTTAAGGTTGATGGCGACGAAGATGAAACAAATGATGTGCCGTTATTTAAGCCTTACCTAATTCAAGAAAAGCAATTCTTTGACGAGAATGACAAACTTCAGGTGATTAAAGTCGGCTTTATCGGGTTTGTTCCACCGCAAATCATGCAATGGGATAAGGCCAATCTTGAAGGCAAAGTGATAGCCAAAGACATCGTAAAAATGGCAAAACACTACGTGCCTAAAATGAAAGCTGAAGGCGCGGATATTGTCGTTGCTATTCCGCACTCAGGTCTTGATGTATCTGCCGATAAGCCAATGGCTGAAAACGCATCTTATGCCTTATCTAAGGTGGATGATATAGACGCCATTATGTTTGGTCATGCGCATGCAAACTTCCCAGGTTCGGGCTATGCAGACTTAGCGGCACATGGTGTTGATAACGATAAAGGCACAATCAATGGCGTTGCGGCTGTAATGCCTGGTTTTTGGGGAAATCACCTTGGTGTAATTGACTTAGATATCCAGTTTAAGTCAGGTAAATGGACGGTGGTTGACTCACAGTCAACGCTTAAACCAATCTATGAAACGGATGAAAATCGAAACACGATATCATTGGTTGAAAGCGATGCAGCAATTGAAGCGGTAGTGCATAGTGAGCATGCTGAAACGCGCGAATGGGTAAATGAGCCTTTTGCTAAAATCACCAACACTGTGAACAGCTATTTTGCGTTAGTGAATGACGACCCCTCAATCCAAATCGTGACTGACGCACAAGCATGGTATACAGCAAAAATAGTGCAAGGTACTGAGCTTGATGGATTACCTATTCTGTCTGCGGGTGCACCCTTTAGAGCTGGGCGTGGCGGGCCAGATGACTTTACCGCAATTCCTGCAGGTGATATCGCCTATCGTAACGTTGCAGATATGTACATTTATCCTAACGTACTTAAGGTGTTGAAGCTCAAGGGCAGTGAAGTGCGCGAATGGCTTGAAATGTCTGCAGGCCAGTTCAATCAAATCACACCGAATACTGAAGGCGTTCAAGCGCTGATCAATCCAGACTTTCCTTCATATAACTATGATGTGCTAGATGGTGTGACGTATCAAATTGATGTCACTGAGCCTGCACGCTACGCGGCAAACGGTGAAAAGGTGTCAAACGGTAACCGCATTAAGGCATTGAAGTATCAAGGTGAGTTGGTGAAGGACGACCAAGTATTCTTGGTTGCAACGAATAACTATCGTGCATCTGGTGGCGGTAATTTCCCAAATATTAAGGGAGATAAAATCGTTGTCGACTCGCCAAATGAGAACCGTCAGGTCGTTGCTGACTATATTACTTTTGTTAGCGACCAAAATGGTGCCGCAGGACTTGATCCATCGGCAGATATGAACTGGTCATTTGCACCTGTAGTTGGCGCTAATATTGAGTTCTTTAGTTCAACTAGTGCGGATGCTGAAACCTACAGTCAGCAATTTAATCATATTCTACCTACTGGCAAAACCGACGAACGAGGTTTTGCACTTTATCAGCTGGATTTAACACAACCGCTGAACTAATACACTACGCCGCCATATTTTGGCGGCTTTTTTATCGCTTCTTTTTATAATTTTCAACGGGATTTGACGAATGAAACAAGTAAACTTCAAGCTTAGCAGCGTAGTTTTGGCTGCGGCTATATCCACATCTGTGTTTGCAGCACAGCCGTATGACTGGAATAACCATATTCCAGTTAAAACACCAACCACAAACAGCAATGGTAAGACAGTATTATTTGATGTGTCACACGGTGGCGTGGAGGGAAATGCCGATTGGGTTATTGACGGTGCGTTTTCAGACTTTGCGGATGCATTGGTTAATGAAGGATATACCGTAAAAGAATATCGCGGTGTTGATTTAAACAATGACGGCAAGATTAGATTCTTTGACGACCGTACCTCTCAAAGCAATCAAAATGAAGCGGTTATCAGCTACGATGCGATTAAAGATGCAGATGTCTTTGTATTGGCAGAAACTAACCGTCCTTTCACTCAATCAGAGCAAGCAGCGTTATTGCAGTTTGTAGCGGATGGAAAAGGGATATTTTTTATTGCGGATCATTATGACGCGGATCGTAATCTAAATACGTGGGATGCCACTGAAGTCTTTAACGGCTACAACCGCTCAGATCTGGCCAAGTATAATCTAGGTGGTGAGTACGGTGACTGGCGTAATCCAAAATCAGCAGACATGGGATGGCTTGCAGAAAATTTTGGGATCCGCTTTCGCTTTAATGCCGCTGACTACAAGCAAGGCGTAAGTGGTATTGAGTCTGCGAGCAAAACAGAAGGGATCACACTCGGAGTTACTCCTGTATTGATGGCCGCGGGCGCGACGCTTGCGATTGTAGATGAACAAAAAGCGAAGGGCTTGGTTTATTTTTCACCTTCAGATACACCAGCTAAGTGGCGTCATGCTAAAGATGATGGGCTTTACTTTGGTGGTAGAAATGAAGGCCCGTATGTTGCTATCTCAAAAGCCGGATTAGGTAAAGCTGCGTTTATTGGTGATTCTTCTCCAATTGAAGACGCTACACCTAAATACAAGCGTCAGGATAATGGCAATAGTAAAAAGACGTACCCCGGCTGGACGGACAGAGGTAATGCAGCTGTACTTTCGGTCAACATCATCAATTGGCTAGCAACGCCCGAGTCGTATCAGTACTTTGATGGTACTAACGGTCATGCAAGCGGCGAAGTAACACCTGTGCCAATGGCGCCGCAAGAAATGTCTGATCCAAACAACGGTCAGCCATGGGGGACGCCTGCATCGGGTTTTGATGCATGGAATACAGATAGCTATAAAAATAACTCTTTCAATGCGCCTTATGGTTCAGGGCAAACCAATCCAGATCCTAATCCCGATCCAGAGCCAACTCCTGATGGCACGATTTCTGTAGCACAGGCACTTGCTGCTTCAGCTGGGTCTAAATTTGCAGTGTTAGGTAAAGTGACAGCCGAAGTAAACGGTATCTATGGCCTATTACTCACAGATACTGCCAACGCATCGCTAAGTATCAACGTAAAGCTTGAATCTGCTCAGCGCAGTGACTTTAACCCGCAACTCAATCCAGAGATCCTTGGTCAATCAGTTATAGTGACTGGTACTCGAGACAGCTATATGGGTGAGGCTGGTATTCGTTATGTAAGCGATATTCAGGTTGCGCCAGTGGCATTGTCGGTTGAGCAGGCGCTTGTAACCGCCGAGGGCAATGAAATTGAGCTTGTTGGGCGTGTTAAATCTGCACTTAATGATATCTATGCTTTAGTACTTGAGGACAGCCAAAATCCTACTCATACGATAAATGTTAAACTTGAAAGTCACCAGCGTGCTGCATTTAGTCCGCAGCTTAATCCATCCATTCTTGATTCTACTTTAGTTATCAAAGGTGTTCGCTCATCGTATATGAGTGCACCGGGGATACGAGAAGTCAGTGAAATACAAACCGTTGGTACAACGACAGAGCCATCTAGTGATATGAGTGTTGTTGACGTATTAGCGCTAAATAATGGCTCAGCAGTGGTAGTCAGTGGCAAAATCACAGCTGCTGTAAACGATATCTATGCGCTTGAATTAAGCGACCCAACAGTTGTTGGCAACAAGCTATATATTAAGTTGGAAGCAGCTCAGCGTGATGCATTTAGTCCCAAGCTTAACCCGAGTTTGATTGGTAAATCACTGAGAGTTGAAGGGATTAAAAATGACTATATGAGTCATCCCGGTGTTCGCAATGTTACTTCACTTGTATTGTTAAATTAAATCATTGTAATTGACCCTCCTTAAAGTAGGCATAGCGACGTTTATGTCTACTTTATTCTAAGCGTTATTCCTGTATATTCTTTGTTCATTCATTATTTCACAAACTACACTTTTGAGGTCATTCATCCAGTTTGGATGGTAATGATTTTTATTTGTGTTAGTGTGTCGCGTTATAGTGACATACACTCGCCAGCTGCAATGCTTAGTCGAGATCAGTAGGTGCTATTGCCAAGTGCTTACGAAAAGGAATAGTGCTTTTAACTTTGGAACAAACTACATGAAATGCGTTTGCTTAATATTCTCTCTTTTATCCTTTAACCTTTATGCTGCAGCGGTCAACGTTGTGGTCACTGATGTAAAGCAACAACAGCTTGAACGAACACTGTCTTTAACGGGCTCAATTAGTGCAGCACAACACGCACAAGTGTCAAGTTTAACCGATGGTGTAATCACTAAGATCTCAGCTGAAGCCGGAGATATTGTTGAAGAAAATGCTGTACTGCTGAGTCTCGATGCCGCTTTAGTAAAAGCTGAGCTGAAAAGCGTAGAAGCAGCACTTGAGCGCGCCAAGGTCGATCGCAATAATGCGATAAGATTGGTAAAAGAAGCACAGTCTCTGTCGCAGCAAAAATTATTTGCGCAAACTGAGCTTGCTGACAGAGAGGCTAAGTTACAAGCATCAGAAGCCACTCTTTTAGAAGCACAAGCTAAGATAGCTTATCAGCGAGAGCTCGTTAACCGCCATCAATTAAAAGCGCCTTTTACGGGGGTGATAGCAAGGCGCACGGTTAATTTAGGTGAGTGGGTGACGCGTGGACAAACGGTGTTTGAGCTAGTAAGTAGTGATATTTTGTGGCTCGATTTGCAAGTACCACAAGAGTACTTTCAGCTTATTAATCTCGGCCGTGTCGTAAATTTTAGTGTTGCAAGCACACCAAGCGTGCAGCATCAAGCTCATGTATTGGCAAAACTTCCTGTCGTTGACAAAACCAGTCGCTCGTTTCTATTAAGATTGGCAATCCCAACAGATGCGCAGTTGCGTGTCGGCGCATCGGCTACGGCAAAACTGCCGCTAATTCGAGCACAAGACCACAGCGTGATTATTCCTAGCGATGCGATTTTGCGTCATCCCGACGGTGGGTTCAGTGTCTTTGTGGCCGTTGACGGTCAAGCAAAGCGGTTAAACGTTCAAATTGGTGAGCGAATTAATGGTCATATTGAAGTTCTATCTGGCTTAGAGATAGGGCAACAAGTGGTGGTTGAAGGCAATGAGTTATTGCAAGAAGGCCAAGCATTAAACATTGTACCGGGTTTATAGGAGCGGGTGATGTTAAGAGCCAGTGTAAATCACGCCATTTTAGTTGCAGTCACGGTATTGATCTGTTCGATATTGGGTATTGTTGCCGCGTTTAAAATTCCGGTGCAAATGATCCCAGATCTTGAAGTAAGAACCATCACTGTGGTGACCAATTGGCCCGGTGCCACGCCACAGGATGTTGAAAAAGAAATACTTATAGAGCAAGAAAGGTATCTTCGCTCACTTGCGAATCTAACTCGCATGTCCAGTTATGCCAATACCGGTGAGGCAGAGATAGAGCTTGAGTTTCCATTTGGTGTCGACGTCAACGAAGCGCTCATAAACGTGAGTAATGCGTTATCTCAAGTGCCAAATTATCCTGAAAACGTTGACCAGCCGGTGTTATACAGCAGCGCGTTTTCGAGCAATGCCTTCATGTTTTTTAATCTAAAGCCACAACCGGGAAATCCACTCAATCTTGATATCGATATGCTTCGTGATTATGCCGAAGACTTTATTCGCCCAGAAATGGAGAGAGTCAGTGGAGTATCTCAGGTTGGTGTGCGTGGTGGTGCACTCTATCAAGTACAAATTTTGGTAGATCAAGAACAATTGGCGAGCCGTGGAATTAGCTTAGTTGATGTTAGAAATGCAATACGCAGCCGTAACCAAGATGCCTCAGCGGGCGATATAGATAGTGGTAAACGTCGTTATTTACTGCGTATGGTCGGCCGCTTTGAGTCAGCTAAAGCGCTAGAAGAGCTGGTAGTCAGTCACCGTGCGGGCACCACAATTAAGCTTAAAGACATCGCCCAGGTAAAGCTTGATCATTATGAAGTGCGCGATATTGCCTATAACAATGGCGAGCGAGCTTTAATGCTCTCGGTGAGACGAGAAAGCGGCTCTAACGTGATGGCGATTAAAGAAGAAATGATGGAGGTAGTGGCTCGCATCAACCGTGACATGCTCGCAAGTAATGGACTACAACTGACGCTATTGAGCGATGATGTTCGTTACGTTAAAGGATCTGTTGAAAATGTTTGGACTAATTTAGCGCTAGGTGCGGTGCTTGCGACTCTGGTGATGTTTTGGTTTTTAAAGAGCCCACGCTCGACCTTTATTGGTGTGATGGGCGTTCCAATTTGTACCATCGCGGCATTTTTGGGTCTGTTGCTATTTGACAGAACGATCAACGTTATCTCCCTAGCCGGTGTCGCGTTTGCCATTGGCATGACGGTTGATAACACCATTGTTGTACTTGAAAACATAGAGCAAGCAAGACGCCGAGGTCTCGACAAACTTCAAGCAGCTATTACCGGTGTTCAAGAGGTATGGCCTGCGGTGCTCGCTTCAACCCTGACCACAGTGTTGGTATTCGCACCCATTTTGTTTATTCAGCAAGAAGCCGGACAGCTTTATTCCGATGTTGCAATTGCGATTTCTGGAGCAATCATCGCTTCTATGTTGGTAGCCTTGTTTGTGGTGCCTGCGGCAAATGCAAATTTTGCCTGTAAGGAGATCTCCAGTGGCATGTTGTCTACGCCTAAACTGCCAACGTTTATTCCGGCGATGTTATCAAGTTCACGTGCTCGCATAGTGTGTATTGTATTCGGTAGTGTGTTGTTACTCGGTAGTGCGTGGTTATTTATGCCTAAAGCCGAATATTTGCCAGAGGGAGAGGAGCCAAAAGCGTTCTCTATGATGATAGCGCCTCCGGGCTATAACCTCAGCCATATGCGAAAAATTGGTGATGAACTACTTCCTTATTTAAATAAGCATTTGGAAAACGATGACAGCGATTTTGTATCGGGTAACACGTCGTTGCCACCTTTAAAGTATTATTCGATGTCTGTTGGTGTTGGTAGCATTTGGCTATTGAGTGAACCATACAACCGTGAATACATCGATGAAATGATGGAGGCAATCACGACCAAGTTTAGAAGCTACCCAGGAATGCGTGCATTTTCTTCACGAGGCTCGATTATCTCCAGTAATGATGGCGGTTCAAGAGCGGTCGCTTTAGATATTAGCGGTACAGATCAAACGGCGCTCTACCGGGCGGCAGATGCAGTGTACCGGTTAGCGGGGGAGGTCTTTGATAATCCACAAGTGGATTCTGCACCATCTTCTCTGACACTCGACCAACCGTTAATAGAGATTCAACCAAGATGGCAACGGCTGGCTGAAGTGGGTATGAGTGCTGACGAACTCGGCTATACGGTCGCAGCCCTGAGTGACGGCGCTTATGTTGATGAGTTGATTTTAGACGATGACAAAGTCGACGTCTTTTTATTTTCTGAGTCGGGTAATCAGCAAAGTCTTTCGCAATTAGCGCAATCTCCAGTTGTAACCAAAGCTGGACTGATCCCGCTGAGCGCTTTGGCCGATCTACGAGAAAAAGCAGACAGTGATAGTTTGCGCCGAGTTGATGGTCGTAGAACCGTGACTGTATATATTATTCCTCCAAGAAATGTTGCCCTAGAGGAAGCGCAGGAATTAGTAAGAACGGAATTACTACCGCAGCTTCATAGGCAGGGCGATCTGCTTCCTGGTGTCAATGTGAGTATAGGTGGTGCTGCCGATCAACTAGACAAAACCAAAGAAGCGCTGGGCAGTAATTTTATCGTTGCATTAGCGCTGTGTTACTTATTACTTGTCGCTATCTTCAAGCATTGGGGCTACCCGCTATTTATCATGGCAACAGTGCCGCTTGGCATGGCAGGGGGCTTACTTGGACTAATTGCTATTAATGGCATTGGTAGCATAACAGGCACTTTCCACCAGCCTTTTGACATGATCACCATGCTTGGCTTTTTAATCTTGTTAGGGACCGTGGTTAATAACCCTATTCTGATTGTGGATCAAAGCCGCAGAAACCTTGAGAGTACCGCGATGAGTGTTTACGAGGCGGTGATCTCAGCACTACAAACGCGATTAAAACCGATTGTGATGTCAACGATGACAACCCTATGCGGTCTTGCGCCATTAGTGTTCATTCCAGGAGAAGGATCTGAACTTTATCGAGGCGTTGGCATGATAGTGCTTTGTGGTATTGCTATGGCAACTATCGTCACACTCACCATTTTACCCGCGCTATTAGTCAGCTTTTTAAAACGACCAGTAGAAAGCTCAGTAAGCAAACTTTAACCACATATTAATCACGCTGTGGATATTATGAATGCCTTGCTTGAACAACTCTGTTCTGCAGGGCATTTTTATTGCTAAGTGGTATGAAAGCTTGAATTTCGGGTTTTTGCCCACAGTAAAATAAGATGCGTACAGGTTTATATAATAAAAAGAGCACAACATGACAACTAACATACGCTCTGCAATTATCGCTGAGGGTGGAGGTCAAAAAGGCATTTTTACAGCGGGCGTGCTTGATGCTTTTCTTGAGAAAAAATTTACGCCTTTTGATTTAAAAGTGGGTGTCTCAGCGGGTGCACAAAACCTCGCAGCCTATTGTGCTCGCGCAAGTCAATATGCGCAAACTGCTATCGAATCTCTGACGACGGAGCAGCAGTTTTTCCGTCCCGCGCGATTTTTTACCGGTGGTAATGTCATTGACTTGGATTGGTATTTTCAACAAGTAGAGCACAGCGGCAAAGTACGGTTTCCAACTGAGCCTAACCACCTCACGCCGGAAAGTAACTTTTATGCGGTTGCAAGTCACTTAGACTCGCTTGAGCCACATTATTTGCATACGTGGCACGATAACATGTTTACCCATTTAAAGGCTTCTAGTGCGATCCCTTTTTTATATCGTCCAGGCGTTAAAGTTGCGGGTCACGGAATGATGGATGGAGGCGTGGCCGATCCTTTACCCGTGCGCTGGGCACACAGTCAAGGGGCAAAGACGATTTGGGTGATCAGAACCATTGAGGCACATGACGATGGCAAAATGCCAGTGCTTGAGCGCTTAAAGCCAATCATGCGGCGCGTTAATCAATCTCCTCGAATGTTTGAAATGTATCATCACTATCAAAGTCGCTATGCCGATGCGGTGAACTTTATGAATTCACCACCAGAAGATGTTAACATCATTCAAATAGCGCCCAATAGACCACTGGAATCTATGATTTTAGGCTCAAGCCCTGAGACCTTAAAGTCTGATTATAAATTGGGGTTTGAGCTGGGATTAAAAGCGGTAGATAAATGGCGTGATATGCTTGAAGTCAGTGTAATGTAACAAGCAAGTCTCAGGTTGAGACTTGCTAAGTAACCTGAGCTGCGGATAATTAATGCCTTTCTAGCAGCCAGTTTTAGCGCTAACCGCGTTGAATTCACTTCCAATAGCCAGCTATTGGTGCGTAAATTCTCCTTGCCTACAGGATGTAGGTACCTTAGCGAGAGCAGGACGCGGAAGCGGTGTTTTCCCTAAAACTCTCTGGCTAGAAAAGGAAAAACTAAGTTGTTCTTTAGAAACAATGAGTTGGAACATTCCTTATCCAAACCTCAGGTTAAGTATTATGTGCGTTTAAGACTTGCGAATTGAAATAGAATTCGCTTCGATATCAATTCGGCCATCTTTGAATAAACCACCGATGGCTTTTTTAAAGTTAGCTTTAGAGGTAGAGAAAGTACGCTTGATGGCGTCAGGATCTGATTTATCGCCTAGCGGTAAATAGCCGCCGCTTTCTTCGAGTTTGCTATAAATGATTTCCGCAAGGTCTTTAACCTTACCTATACCTGGCTTTTCTAACACGATATCAATCTTATCTTCGTCATGAACCGCTTTTACAAAGCCCTTCATGCGCTGACCAATATACATGCGCTTAAACACATCATTGAAAAAGACCAATCCAAAGTGTTTTTCATTGACGATCACTTTATAGCCAAGATCGGTTTTTGCCGCGACGATTAGGTCTACTTCTTCGAATTTTTCGTACTCGGCTTTTGATTTACTCAAAAATTTACCCAGCGCACTAGACGCACAAATACGCTTACTCGCGTTGTCTAGGTAAAGCCTAACCAAATAGCTATAGCCGTCGCGCATTTTCGGTTTTTGTTCATTGAAAGGCGCTAACACGTCTTTTTCAATACCCAAATCCATAAAAGCACCAACCTTATTGATCTCTTTTACGCGCAGCAGAGCAAACTCACCGACTTGTGCAAGTGGCTTTTTGGTTGTTGCCGTTGCGTGTCCCAAGTTATCTAAATAGATAAATACTTCAACAGAGTCACCTTCTTCGGTGTGCTTTGGTACCTCTGCTCGAGGAAGAAACACGTCACCAAGCTCACCACCGTTTAAATAAGCCCCTTCAGCGGTAAGCTCTTCAATGGTTAACATTTTGATTTGACCTAACATGATTATTCCTCGTCAGTTTGTGGTTTTGGTTTGCGACGCATCGGCATAGTACCGTCAATATCAATCGGTGGCGGGACCACTTTTCTCGGTTGTGACTTTTTCACCGGCTTTTTCTTAGGTTTACTTGTTTGCTTTGGCGCAGACTCTGCAGGGCGATTTTTACTCTGCTGTGGTTTTTGCTTAAGTCCTTTGAATTTACCAACAAGACCAGAGACTTCTTCAAAACGTAGTGGCTCATCAAGATAGTTTTTGATTGCCACATAGCTATCCCAATCTTTGGGGCCAACAAATGAAATCGCAGTGCCTTTAAATCCGGCACGTCCTGTACGACCGATACGGTGGACATATTCTTCTGCCTGCTTAGGCAAGTCAAAATTCATAACATGGGTAACGGAGAGCAAATCGAGACCACGAGAGGCAACGTCTGTGGTAACCAGCACTTTATAAATCCCACGGCTGAAGCTTTCCATAATGTCTAACCGCTTATTTTGCGGCATATCGCCCGACAACGATACCGCTTTAATCGACATCTCATTTAACAGTTTGCTTAATCGGTCTGTGTCGCCACGAGTTGCGGTAAAGATAATGCACTGTCCTACGTCATCTTGTGTGATGAAGTGCTTAAGCAGCGCTTCTTTATGATCTAAATGATCGGCAAAGTAGAGCGCTTGCTTAATGTCTTCATGCTGCTGGTGGGCATTGCTCAACATAATGCGCTTTGGCGATTTAAGTAATTGACGTGACGATGCTTCAACTTGAGTATGGTCTAGTGTGGCTGAAAATAACAGCGTTTGTCTTTGGCGGTGATCCGCAGAATCATTAATGACGTCCAACTGTTTTTCAAAGCCAAGGTCAAACATACGATCTGCTTCATCAAAAATAAGCAGTTCAAGACCGCCTAAAAATAATGAACGATTTTCAACGTGATCGGCAATACGACCAGGAGTACCCACCACAAAATGCGGGTCGCGGCGTAGCGCTTTTACCTGATCATTGTAGTTTTCACCACCCAAAATCTTACAGACTTGAATATTAGTGCCAGCACACAGTGCACGACACTCAGAGAATACTTGAGTCGCGAGTTCACGAGTTGGAGCTACGATAACAACGCGAGGATCGCGTTTACTCAGCGCTTTTTGTTTCATTACACGCTGTACGGCAGGCAGCAAGAAGGCTAGGGTTTTGCCAGAGCCTGTTTTAGACTGCGCAAAAACATCGTGGCCAGCTAGAGCCGTTGGGATGGCATGCGCTTGGATCTCGGTCGGTTCCGTGATCCCTTGGTGAGCCAGTTGTTGTTCTAGGCGCGTATCTATCCCAAGTTCAGTGAATCTCAAGTCAATTTCTCCAAGTCTTGAATTTTAAAAACACGAGATTATACCAAAGCATAGACGCTATCGGATATAGAATTTGTGTTTTTTGCATTTTAATCAAAAATCCGTAAAATACGCGCCTCAGCGCCGGGTTTGCGACTCGGTTTTCGTGCTTTACACATCGTCATGCTTAATGTGTAAGCTAATCAAAGCTTAAATCTAGGAAAATACAATGTCAGAACAATACGTTGTTTGTGCTATGTACAAGTTTGTCTCTTTACCTAACTATCAAGAGATAAGACAGCCACTTCACGATGTGATGGAAGCGAATGAAGTTCGCGGTACGTTATTACTTGCCGAAGAAGGTATCAATGGTACCGTTGCCGGTAAACGTGAAGGCATTGATGCGCTACTTACATGGTTAGACAAACAACCGGGCCTTGATAACATCGTTTATAAAGAGTCGTTCGATGAAACTTGCCCTTTCTACCGCACTAAAGTAAAGCTTAAGAAAGAAATCGTGACCATGGGTGTACAAGGTATAGACCCTAAAGAAGTGGTTGGTACGTACGTAAAACCACAAGATTGGAACGCATTGATTTCAGATCCTGACGTTGTGCTCGTTGATACGCGTAACGACTATGAAATCGAGATCGGTACGTTTAAAAATGCCATCGATCCTAAAACCAAGACTTTCCGTGAGTTCCCTGAGTGGGCGCAAAATAACTTAAACCCAGAAAAACACAAAAAAGTGGCGATGTTCTGTACTGGCGGGATCCGCTGTGAAAAATCGACAGCGTATATGAAAGAGCAAGGCTTCGAAGAGGTTTATCACTTGGAAGGCGGCATTCTAAAATACTTAGAAGATGTGCCAAAAGAAGAAACCATGTGGGAAGGCGAGTGCTTTGTGTTTGATAACCGCGTTGCTGTCGATCATGATTTAAACAAAGGGTCTTATGATCAATGCCATGCTTGTCGTATGCCAATCACGGAAGCAGAGAAACAACTTGAAGAATATATGGAAGGGGTGTCTTGTCACCACTGCCACAAAGACCTAACAGAAGAGCAAGTTGCACGATTTGCTGAGCGCCAAAAGCAAATTGAACTGGCGAAGCTACGCGGCGAAGGTCATATCGGTCATGAAGCACAGGATGCTATTCGTAAGCGTAAAGAAGAAAAGCTAGCGCAAAAAGAAGCGCAACGTCAAAAGCGCTAAAGGTGCATTGTACTAAGAATACATAAAAAAGGGACCGGATGGTCCCTTTTCTCTGCTAAACCTTTCACTGCCAGCTATTTGCGCAAGTGCCATTCGCTCTGCAAACTTTTCATATTAGGTGTGTAGCCTTTTCTAATTCCTGTTTTCAAATTCTTCGAAATCAAATTCTGAAATTTAATTAATTCATAATAATCAAAGATATACTCTTTATTTTCAGATTGGTGTCTTCCTTGCTTATTCAAAGGCTATCGCTGTAAATCTACAAATTGATTTACGCCGTTAAATTTTTGAAGGAGCTTTATGATGTCAAATACGGTAACCACAATTAATCCTGCGACAGAGCAACCCGTTAATGAATATACGTTAATGAGCTTGGACGAGGCGCAAAAGTCGGTGGACTTAGCCAATGACTGTTATTCATTTTGGAAGAAAACCACATTTACGCAAAGAGCACAAAAGCTAAACAGGCTTGCTGACTTAATTGAGCAAAATAAATCCAAGTTAGTTTCACTGATGACCGAGGAAATGGGCAAAGTGACGGAGCAGGGTGAACAGGAAGTTTCCTTGTGTGCTGAAATTTGCCGATATACCGCTGAGCATGGCGAAAAAGAATTACAGGATGAGCATCGGGTATTTGAGCAGGGACACGCCATTATCACTTATCAACCAATAGGTGTGATCTTAGGAATACAACCTTGGAACTTTCCGCTTTATCAGGTTATCAGATACAGTGTTTCGAACGTGATGGCGGGCAATACCACGGTAATGAAACATGCCTCAAATGTATTTGGCATGGCTAAATTAATTGAAGAGTTGTATTTAGAGGCCGGTTTTCCAAAAGGTTGCTATCAATCACTATTAATTGATGGTGAGACAGCCAGCGAGTTGATAAAGAATCCATATATTCGCGGTGTTACGTTTACCGGAAGCGATAAAGTAGGTAAACAAGTTGCAAAGCAGGCGGCTGAGCTTTCTAAAAAAACCGTCCTAGAGCTCGGTAGTAACGATGCCTTTGTGGTGCTAGCAGATGCTGATATTAACAAAGCGGTGTCCGCGTGTATTCAAGGTCGTATTGTCAACAACGGTGAAACCTGTGTTGCCGCGAAGCGCTTTATTATCGTTGATGAGATTTATGATCAATTTAGAGAGGCTTTTGTGGCTGGCTTTAAGCAGCTTAAGGTGGGAGATCCTACCGCAGCAGACACCGACTTAGGTCCTATGGCGCGTAAAGATTTACGTGATGAATTACACCAACAAGTTGAAGCGTCCGTTAAGGCGGGAGCGACTTGTCCACTTGGTGGAGAAATTCCAAAGCAACAGGGGTTTTATTATCCAGTCACCATTTTGGAAGACGTTAAACCCGGTATGCCGGCTTATGATGATGAACTATTTGGCCCTGTGGCGTCGCTAATTCGAGTGCAAGATGAGGCTGAGGCAATGATGGTAGCCAATGATTCACGCTATGGTTTAGGTGGCGGGATTTTTTCTGAAGACACTCAACGTGCAACAGAGCTTGCTATCAAGGAGTTTGATACTGGCATGGTGAACATCAATGGCTATTCGTTGGCACAACCAAATTTGCCGTTTGGTGGTGTTAAAGACAGTGGCTATGGCAGAGAGCATGGTGGTTTTGGGATCAAAGAGTTTGTTAACGTGAAAACCGTAATGGTCGCAAGCGCTGAATAACGCAAACCGATCCTGACGTTTGCTTATATGCTGGAGCCAGTAATACTGGCTCTTTGCGTTTTAAATTGGTTATAATTCGCGTCCATTTTTTACAGCGAGAAAGACACGTGGGCGAAGCATGCTTAACAACCTTACATTTATTGGCAACTGATCCAAGCGCAGTGGCGCAAGCGGCTGAACTTGCACGTGATGGTCATCTTGTTGCGGTTCCTACAGAAACCGTTTACGGCTTAGCAGCAGATGCAAGGCAACCCGATGCGGTAAAAAAAATCTTTGCAGCAAAAGGACGCCCAGCTGATCACCCGCTAATCGTACACCTCGCTGACAAGTCTTTGGTCACTGAGTGGGTGGAAACATTACCAGACTATTTTGACGCTTTAGCTGATGCGTTTTGGCCGGGGCCACTGACGATCGTTGCCAAAAAGCAAGCACATGTGAGCGATGTAGTCACAGGCGGCCACTCAACCGTGGGTATACGTGTGCCAAATCATCCTGCATTGATAGCATTATTGCAGCACATTAACTCCGGACTTGCTGCGCCCTCTGCCAATCCTTACAAAAAAATTAGTCCAACCACCGCCGAGCAAGTGTTGTTTGGATTGTCTGGCAAGATAGCGGCTGTGTTAGACGGCGGTTCATGTGAAGTAGGACTTGAGTCAACGATCCTCGATGTATCTTCAGACACACCGAGGATCTTGCGAGCAGGCCCTATTACTAAAGCTGCACTTGAAGCGGTGCTCAATATTGAAGTAGACGAGCCCGATGTGCACACTGTAGCGGTCCCTGGTAACGTAAAAGCCCATTATCAACCAAGCAAACCGCTTACCCTGTTGTCAACGGAAGAGTTAGTTGCTCGCCTAAGCGGCCAGTGCGAAGCGAATACCGGTGTGTTGTATTATTCATCGCAAATTGAGCGAATGATCTCTGAGAATTCAGCAAACAACGAGCTGGTGGATCTCAAACTTGGTGCTGACAAAGCCAAGTATGCGCAGGGCCTTTATCACGGGTTACATCAATTGGACCAATCAAGTGCAACCGAGATTTTGTTGGAAGCACCACCAACGGCGCCCGAGTGGCGCGATGTTAATGACAGACTGATGCGCGCGGCCGCACAATAGTCATTATTTGGCGTGGTAGTCTATCGCGCCTAACTCTGCCTCAATCTTTACATAACTTTACCTTACTTTACATGGGCTTAGCTTGCCTTTAAAACGCTGCAAGGCATACTGCATCTTATCGCACTTATCCTGTGTGTTATCGAATAGTTTATCTTGATGTGAGTGATTAACTGTTACACTCAAATATAGCTAAGAACAATGGAAATTATTAAGGTTAATATGTGTAAAGTAACGCGCTTGGTGGTTTTTACGGCCACTATGCTGATAACCAATGCCGCTTTGGCGAAACCTTCGCAAGTGATTGCAGAGCCTATTCAATTTGAAAGCAGTAGCCAGCAAATTCAGGCAGTAGGTAATGCTGAAGCTATTCAATCGGTTATTTTGTATCCCGCGATTGGTGATAGGGTGACTGCGGTACATTTTAAACCGGGCGATCAGGTTAAAGCGGGTACTTTGCTATTGGAGCTAGACTCACGCCGCCAAAAAGCGGCGCTTGAAGAAGCTAAAATTCGTCTTGCAGATGCGCAGCGCACCGTCGACCGCCTAACTGATAGCCAAAAGCGCGGCGCTGTTCCAATTAATGAATTAGATAAAGCGGTAACGGACAGAGACTTAGCAAAGGTCGCCTTGATCCAAGCTAAGAATGAATTAGAAGACCGCCAAGTGATCGCCCCTTTTTCTGGCGTAATGGGACTCACCGACGTTGAGGTTGGAGATCGCATTACCACCCAAACCGCGATTGCGAGTATCGATAACTTTGATAAGTTGTATGTTCAATTTGCGGCACCGGAATCGGCGTATGGCATGCTTAAATCGACCGATAGCGTGCTGCTGACACCTTGGAATGATAATTCAATACGGATCGACGCAAAGATAGCGCAAATGGACTCTAGAATAGACCCAACAGCCCGCACACTAAAAATCAAAGCCATCTTTGAAAACCGCAATGACCGTTTTTTGCCTGGAATGAGCTTTAGAGTATCGCTAAAGGTATTGGGTGAAGAGTTTGCCGTTATTCCTGAAGCCGCACTGCTTTGGGGCGCAACAGGTCCTTATGTATGGAAAGAAGTAGATGGCAAAGCTAAGCGTATTGATGTCAAAATCCAACAGCGGTTGCCGGGTAAATTGCTGGTATCAGGCGATTTGGCTGCAAGAGAGTTATTAGTTGTAGAAGGGGTGCAACGTCTTCGTCCTGGGCAAGAAATTGCGGTGACGAATGCACTGGCGAAGGAATAAATCGTGACTAAACCGGAGTTACCACAGCTACAAGATTTACCGTCGATGGCCATTCGCCGTCCGGTATTAATCGTTGTATTAAATTTATTGATTATTATTGCAGGTATTGCTGCTCTTGCCGGCGTTGAAGTTCGTGAACTGCCCGATGTAGATAGGCCGCGTTTAACGGTGTCCGCATCGTTTCCTGGGGGCTCGCCTGAGACTGTCGACACCGAAGTAACGAGTAAGTTAGAAGGGGCTGTTGCGCGTGTCAGTGGTGTAAAAAGCATTCGTGCACAAAGTGAAGAGAATAATGCACGGATTGTTGTTGAATTTCGTCCGGGCATTAACCTAGACGATGCAGCAAACGAAACACGCGAATCCGTTTCTCGAGTACAAAGAGAGTTACCTGAAGAAGTTGAACGGGTGTCCATTATAAAAGCGGATAATGACGCAGAAGCCGTGGTGTCTTTAACTGTAAGTAGTGCCTCTTTGACACTTGAAGGATTGACCGAGCGAGTAGAAAAAGACTTAGCGCCGCAGTTTTTAACTATTCCAGGCGTTGCCGATGTGCGCCTGAACGGTGATAGAGAGCGAGTGCTGCGCGTAAGACTTGATCCGTTAAAACTGACAAGCTTTAATCTAACCGTTCCGGATGTTGCTGCGGCGCTTAGACAAGCCCCGTTTGATGTACCTGCAGGCAGTTTAAAGTCAGACGATCAACAGCTGATTGTCCGTGCCGATGCCACCTCAGTAACCGCTGAGCAGGTGAGTGATATCATCATTCGTGGTGAGACTCGGGTGGGGGATATTGCCTCTGTGTATTTTGGGCCGGCTGATCCTCGCTCTATGGTGAGGCTTGACGGAGAGCCTGTAATTGGGCTTGAGATCATTCGCCAAGCACAGTCCAATACCATTGAAATCTCAGATGAAGTTCTGCAGCTCGTTGATAAGATAAAAGTACGCTTTCCAGATCTGGAGCTATTCGTCACCTCCGATGATGCACAGTTTATTCGCTCATCCGTAGATGAAGTCTTGAGCTCTTTGGTGATAACCATATTGCTGGTGGTATTCACGCTTTGGGTATTTATCGGCTCGTGGCGTGCGACACTTATTCCTGCTTTTGCAATCCCGGTCGCGCTTATCGGCTCTTTGGCGCTGATCTGGGCGCTTGGCTTCTCTGTTAATATTTTAACCTTGCTAGCACTTGTGTTGGCCACTGGACTTATCGTCGATGATGCGATTGTTGTTAGTGAGAATATTCAGCGTCGTCGTGGCGAAGGGATAGGTCGTCGCGCCGCGGCGGTACTTGGGACAAGAGAAGTCTTCTTTGCTGTAGTCGCGACAACCGCAGTACTTGCTGCGGTATTCGTACCGATTGCCTTTTTACCCTCGACTGCGGGCCGATTGTTCAGGGAGTTTGGTGGCGTGTTAGCTGGTGCCGTGATTATTTCTTCATTTGTGGCACTGTCATTGGTGCCAGCATTAACATCTAAGTTAAAAGTAAAGCAAGATAGCAAAAAGCATCTATTTTCGAGTATTGGTGTGAAACTCGCAGAAATGTATCGCGGTACGATCCACTGGGTACTTGACCATGCATGGCTAACCTTTGGTGTATTTGTGGTTATTGCGAGCCTATCAGGTGCGCTCTATTCGCAATTGGATAATGAGCTTTTGCCATCTGAAGACAGAGGTAAAATTCGCATTTTCGCAAGAGGGCCTGACGGAGTTGGTCTTAACTTTATGGATAGACAAGCCAAACAAATGGAAGACATTTTATTACCTTTTGTGGAAAGCGGAGAAATAGAGTCGATCTATACGGTTGTCGGTCAGTGGGATCCAAATATTGTATTTATCACTGTGCCACTAAAGCATTGGGATGAGCGTCATTTCTCGCAACAGGAAATTATCGATAAGATCAGAGGACCGCTTGGTAATATACCCGGTGCACCTGCTCGTGCCTTTGGTGCAAACAGTTTAAATCTTAGAGGCCAAGGTGGTGGTATTGAGCTTGCGCTACTTGGTAACGACTATTTAGAGATCTTTAAAGCAGCGCAACAATTTGCGGCTTTGGTTGAAAAAGAAATGCCAGACGTGGCTCCAGTGCAAATCTCTTATCAACCCTCACAACCTCAGCTGCGCGTAAACATTGACCGTCGAAGAGCAGAAGAGCTTGGCGTTAGTTTGAGTGATATCTCAACGACACTTAGGGCGGCCATTAATGGCGATGATGTTGCTGATTTGAATGTTGGCGATCAATCCATACCAATTATGCTGCAAGCTCAAAACCATACCATCAGAGACCCAAGTGATTTGGCTAACCTTTATGTTGGCAGCCGCTCTGGTGCATTAGTTCCGCTAAGTAGCCTTGCCGTTATTGTAGAAGAGGGCGTAGCTGCCGAGCTTGAACGCCATGCGCAGCGTCGTAGTATCGAGCTGGATATGAAACAGCCAGAAGACATGCCTATGGCAGAAGTGGTTGAAAAATTACGAACGCTAGCAGATCAGAGTTTACCCGACAGCGTGACGCTGGCGTTTAAAGGGGAAGCGTTAACGTTTGAAGAAACGGCCAACGAAGTGTTACTTACCTACGTGCTGGCATTCTTAATTGTATTGCTCGTACTTGCTGCACAATTTGAAAGCGTGAATAGTGCCGTTGTAGTTATGATCACAGTTCCGTTTGGGATCACTTCCGCCATATTGGCGCTGTATCTTACTGGTACTTCGCTAAACATATATTCGCAAATCGGCTTAGTGATGTTGATTGGTTTAATTGCTAAAAATGCCATCTTGTTAGTTGAGTTCGCTGATCAGTTACGTGACAAAGGACGGTCAGTAAGACAAGCCGTTGAAGAAGCGGCAGTGATCCGTTTGCGTCCTATCATGATGACTTTGGTGTCCACATTGCTTGGTGCTTTACCGTTGATTTTATCGGTAGGCGCAGGTGCTGAGTCGAGAAATGCGATCGGCTGGGTCGTATTTGGCGGTTTAGGCTTGGCAGTATTCTTTACGCTTTACCTCACACCTGTCGTTTATCTCGGTTTAGCGAGATTTACAAAACCGAGGGCGGATGAAACCAAATTATTAGTGGATGAACTTGATAAAGCTGAAAGTTAAATTCCACGGGTAAAAATAAAGTAAGGTGAGCGCAGCAATAGCTGCGCTTTTTTTATACAGCGATTAATGTTGTGGTAACACATTCTTTGATACTTTTTGTTGAACTTTTCATTATTTAAACTGTCACAACCGATGTGGTTGTTTTATAGCCAGTATGTTTGCTACTCTAAGACAGTAAATCCTGTTTTCTATAACAATAATAAAAATAACAAGCTAATTGAAAGAAGATGTGTCATGGGTAATTTATTTTTAAAAGAACGGGAAAATTGGACCGCCTGGATTATTTGGAGCTTGATAGGATGCACGGCAACCGTTGCATTATCGAGTTATACCAGTGAGATATGGATGGGGCTATTAGCGCCTATTTTGGTATTAGGATTACTAACAACATGGATGAGTTACACCAAGCGATTTGATTTTTCCAGAGCATTCAAAGTGCTTAGTACCGTTGTGTTGTTTTCATCTATTCCGGTTATCATTGAAAAAGTGCTGCCTGCAAAAAACGCAGTCATCGGTATGATTGATTCGGGGATCATCGTGATTGCAATGGTTATCGCCAGTTGTATTTTTGCTTACATTGCCAAAAGGCCAAAGCAATATTATTGATTATTCGGCTATTATTTGCGCTTTTGAATGCAAAAATCGAAATAGTGCTTTACAACCGATGGATAACTCCATAAAATGCGCGCCAACAACGGAGAGATGGCTGAGTGGTTGAAAGCACCGGTCTTGAAAACCGGCATACGTTAATAGCGTATCTAGGGTTCAAATCCCTATCTCTCCGCCACCTCATTCCCAAAACCGCCTCCAAATGGCGGTTTTTTTCGTTTGGAGGCGTGTATGTCTGCGGCTAGTAACATGGCAATAATAAAACATAGTTCTATTTGGATTGTATTTAGTTATTTTTATCTTAGCGGCCTAAACATGGCGCTAACGTTGTCGATTGATTCGCAACAAGACCCTGATATTACGATGACGCTGCTGCATGTTTTTTTATTCAATTGCCTTGTTGGTCATCTGATCACTAAATATGAAAAATCCTGGCCAGAAATCGCCAGTGTGGTTATTGCATTATTTGGTGTGGTTGGATTTGGACACTACTTTGTTGGTAGCTTGGGAGAGTACAGTGATGAGCTTAATATTGGTCTTGTATTATTGCTGCCATTTGCAACCTTTGTAATGAAAAAACTCAAACAATATGCCGAAGAGAAAGCCGCTAGTTAGCGGTTTTTTTGTGTCCGACGAATAGCTCGACTGCTTGATAATCAAGCAGCTCCGGTATCTTGCCTATTTTGGCTGTGATACAATCTAAGGTTCTTGTTAATAAAAAATATGGAAAGACTATGTCTCAATTCAACACAGACGCAGATAAAGCGAGCTACGGTATTGGTTTACAAATGGGTGAGCAACTTAAAGCAAACCCTTTTGAAGGTCTAAACCTTAACTCTGTATTCGAAGGTATGAAAGACGCTTATGCTGGTGACAGCTTCCGCGTTGAGATCCCTGAAATTCAAGCAGCATTTGAGAAGATCAATGCTGAAATCCAACAGCGTCGTGAAGAAGAAGCGAAAGTATTAGCAGCTGAAGGTGTTGCATTTCTAGAAGAAAATGCAAAGCGTGCTGAAGTAACAGTAACTGAGTCTGGTCTTCAGTATGAAGTAGTTGAAACTGGCGAAGGCGATAAGCCTGTTGAAGATTCAAAAGTACGTGTTCATTACCACGGTACTCTAATCAACGGTACGACATTTGACAGCTCTTACGAGCGCGGTCAACCAGCTGAATTCCCAGTAAATGGCGTGATCAAAGGTTGGACTGAAGCACTTCAAATGATGCCAGCAGGTTCTAAATGGCGTCTATACGTACCGCATGAGCTTGCGTACGGTGAGCGTGGTGCGGGTGCTGCAATCGCGCCTTTCTCAACGTTGATCTTTGACGTTGAGCTACTAGACGTACTTTAAGTCTATGCTTTGAGTGGATCTGTTGGATCCACTCTATTATTCCATTTAGCTTTAATATTCCCTCAAATTGAGCAACTAAAATAACAAAAACTTTTACCTTGCTGACACAGACGTCGCTACCTTGCCCACAGCTGTGCTATCGACAAGATTTTATCGCCTCAAAATGGGTCACTGAGCTACGCTAGCTGTTATTACTTTTTCGACATATTTTCTTTAACCCGCCTCATTGCTTCCATTCAATACTAAATACACATTCTCCCAAAGCTTGGCTAATGCAATTAGGTAGTCAGGTGTTTGAAAATGGGGACAGACGCTGTCGCCATAGATCACGGCTTTAAATTGTTCAAGTACGGCTAAGTTGGCTTTATCGCGCAATGTCATTATTTCATTCACCGTAAACGCATGTTGCTCCAGCAGGTAGTGGCTTCGCCACTCTTTACTAGACATAGTGATAGGTGATGGTAACCAAGTTAATGGACCATAAGTATCGCTTAGCAGTAATGTGCCATGGTTAAATATGGCTGAGACTCTATGATTGATAAATGTTGCTGAGCCATCATCAAACTCAGACGCAAAGTTTTGACAAAGCAGCGAAATGGACATTGTCCCGCGTTGTAGCAAAATACTAGCAAACGCACTCGGAGTAGCCTTGGGTTGAATGGCAACTGCCACATCGACTTCGTCGGTAAATAGACGACAAATTAAATCCAGTCCCGAATATAGTGTCCTGAGGTTGACGGCGAGGTCTAGATGCATACATTGGCCATGTGCTGCGGCACTGAAGTAGTTGTCATAGAAAGAGCGAATAGGGTACAGATCAGCGAAATGGGCGTTCACCCAGAATCTAACACCATTAGCTTTGGCAGCTGCTAGTGCCTGTGCCATCGAGGTCGGCCCAATTGGATGTTCACAAATTACATGGATATGTTTTTCTAATAGTGCGATAGTAATCTCAATACCGGCATCGCCAGCGATAGCCACACAAGCAATATCCACTTGTTTGTCTGTTATCTGCTCTGCATTGGTGTAATGTGGTACGGCAAAGGACTGAGCGTACTGTGTTGAGCGAAGACTACCAGTTGACAATATGCCACTGAGCATCAATCCCGTATTTTGAAATTGTAATGCCCGAATATAAGTAGCACCGTAATTGGTTCCGCATACTAAAACTTTCATAGCGAGTCCTTATGCAATGGGGTGTGGATACAAGTTAACCGCGCGGCCAGCCAAGAGTTTATGCAATCTTGGGTTGTCAATGCGCTTGAATTGTTCGCCAAAGTGAATGGGCTGCATATTAACACCAACAGCTCGAGCCACTCTAAATGGACTTAATGCAACGTCTGAAGCTGTGACATCAACAATGGCAATATCAACCCCCGCTTTGGTAATGCGCTGTCTTAGATCTGCGGCTCCCTCAAGAGTAGGATAAGGCCAGCATGATAGCGGTTTAGCTTCAGATTTAGGCTGTCTCATAAAGTTAAAGGCGGATAAGTGCGCGTTAGAGAAATAAAACGCGGCATGATCTTCTAACGTCCTGACCTGTTCTACGGTTTGTGGAGCTTTATGCCCACTCTGCATTAGGCTGCAAAGATAGGGCATAACATGACCTTGCTCTAATAATGCTTTGGTGACAGCCACATTGATGTTGTCATGGGTTGCTAATGAAACTGATACCGCAGGCGTGGTGATGCCATCGCCTAGACCAAGGCAAACCACCGTTGGGATATGGATGCCGACGTCAAGAAGGTATAATTCTAGTGCTATGCCTCGCTGCGTTATCGATTCGACCATGAGCTTCAACTTACCAGTTAGCAAAGAGTCGGCATCTAATCTAGTGCAAGGGAGTTGGGCGTACCAAGTAAGCATCATCGCATCTCTTTCAATGAGTTCGAAGCAAGCTCTGATAGCGGCATCTTCGTTATCTTTACCTGCCGCTAAGCCATTGGAAGAAACTTGACTGAATTGCTCTTCATAAGGGCAACTAAAATTAAAGTAGCTCACTAATGCGGGTACCCAAGTAGCGCGACTTGTGCCAATCCAATTGCCTTCAACCCAATGAATTTTTTGTTTGCTTCGCCATTTGCTAAAGGGAAACTCAGGTGTTGCATACTGCTCGGGAGAATAGAGGACCAGATCTGCTGGGTTTACATAGTCTCCTTGAAGTTGATTTACCGTGGCATAACGACAGTTACGAATATCGTATCTCGCTGCTGAATAACGTTCAAGCGCTTCACCCACGGCACTAATATGAGCTGAAAGCGAGTCTAATCCTTTGCCTGAACCAACTTGGCCTTGTGTTCTCGGATCAAACTGACCACTTGTAAAACTACTTAGGCTTGCAGATGCGGTGACAGGGAGTTCAGGCAAGTGGGGGGCATGGCCCGTTAGTTGTTTTATCACGCCAAATTCAGGGTCAACCCAACCTCGCATCATTGTTTTAAATTGTTCAACTGTCTCTAATTCAGAAATGGCTGGTAAGGTGTTATTGCTAGCAGAGATATCTTGTTCGCTAGGGCCAGAGCATACTGGGCATTCAGGCACTGGAATAATAGGGTGGAGCGAGCTTTCTCCACTAACCAAATTGGTTGTTCTGGTAGTATTTTGCAGCACAGATTGCGTGTACTGTAACAAAATGGTTTGTATATCAGTTGCAGCCTGCATTGCGATTGATGCTGACATACTACTTAAAATTGAATGGGCTCGAGCGCCGGAATGTGCTTTATTCGTGATCTCATCAATCTTGTGTGCAGTTTGCGGATTTATTGCGGTGCCAAGTTTTCGCAGCCGTAAACAGTTCCAGCATCCACCACCTTGATTGGTAACATATGGACCTACATGCCCGGTTAGTCCATCAATGGAGACGTAAAAAGTAGGTAGTGCAAGCGTAGCTAAATGCGTGGCGATGTTGGTATGCGCACTGAGCGAGTCCGATGGTAGAGAAATAACAACCAGATCCCAGTTTTGAAGAATAACTTCATCTAATGAGGAGTTCAGTTCGGCAGTTTGTGCACTAACTTCTGAGTGAACAAAGCGTTGCTTTAGGTAGTCTGTGAATGCGTCGATCGTTGTAGTATTACTTGGTAGGTGATTAACTGCATGATGATAATAGCCACTTTGGTTAGTACAATTATTATCATCAAGAATATGAATATACCCCACGCCAGCATTCAACAGCTCTTCTAGCATAGGCATTGCCCAAGGCGTTAACCCTATGCACAGAATTCGGTTATTTTTGAGTGTTCGAGGGTCACGCTTTGCCTCATTTTGCCACGCGTTATTAAAGCGGTATTGTTCAGGCCAAGGAGCTGAAGTTGAGTCGATAATAACGCGTTCAATGAGGCCTTTTTGCTCCAATAGGCGCAATAATTGCTCAACACTAGCGCTAGAGTATTGCGTTATTTGTGATGCAATCTCATCGAGGCCAAAGTCACCATTTAATAAAGGAATAATGTCGTCAACAAAAGTACTTATGTCTTTTCCGTGGAGTTGAAAGTCTCCAAGGTCAGAGCGTAACAATACTCCCTCATCGTTAGGTAAGATACTTGCGGCAGGTGATAGCCTTATTTTATCTTTATTCATATGCATCCTCTGTAAGTTATGGAAGCCCCGATAAAGAGGCTTCGCTAATGTCTTTATCCTTGAACTGCACTCAACATACAGCAATAGATTGGACCTGGTGTACAGGTATAACATTGGTATGTTGGGTTACTTCCGGCACACAATTGTGCACCTTGAAAGTGATTAACTGAGGGTTGACACAACACACACTGTGTCGGCTGGCAAGTAACACACTGCGGTTGACATAAAACACATTGTGTTGGTTGGCAAGTAACACACTGCGGCTGACATAAAACACATTGTGTTGGCTGGCAAGTAACACACTGCGGTTGACATAAAACACATTGTGTTGGTTGGCAAGTAACACACTGCGGCTGACATAAAACACATTGTGTTGGTTGGCAAGGAACGCACTGCGGTTGACATAAAACACATTGTGTTGGCTGGCAAGTAACACACTGCGGTTGACATAAAACACATTGTGTCGGTTGACAAGTAACGCACTGCGGTTGACATAAAACACATTGTGTTGGCTGGCAAGTAACACACTGCGCAGGCTGACAGGTTACACAGAACGAAACGATGCAAGGAACACACTGTATGCTTTGTGCGCATTGAGCGCTAGCGCCCCCTGAAGGTTGACACTGTAGACATTGCAGTGATGCAGATTCTGGCGTAGCTGTTGGCTGACAGTGAAAGCAGCAGTTACAGAAATTGACAACACAAGGGAGGCAGTTTGTACAAGGCGAGCATGGAGTACATGGAGTGCAAGGAGTGCAAGGAGTACATAAATAGCAAGGACTGCACGTAAGGGCGCAAGCGTCGCATTTACGTACTCCCTCTGCTTGCTGCTCAAAATATTGCTTTTCTAATTCTTTAACTTTTGAACTTAGCTCTGTGAGCTGAACCTGAAGATCTTTAACGTCATTACTCATTTTCAAATCCTTTATGACCAAAGTCATGGCTTTAGATTGATGTTTGGTGCCGGGCGATAGACACCGCTAAATTCGCCATGGCAAATAACAACAAGGTTGAGACCTGACTAACTACACTGTAGATATCAACTTATATTTTGAACCTAAGCGAAATCCTAGTATCGCTATCCCACCTTAAACAGGGTGTTTGCAGTAATGTGGGGAAACATTAGTTTGCTGTTTTTGGTGTTGTTAAACTGTAGCGAAATATTCTGTGTGTATTGCAGTTGCAACGCGCCACTGGATAACCTTTCTATCCAGTAAGTGGTAGAAAAGTTTGGAACGTCTACATGGTTTTTACAAAATGGGATACTTGAAACTAATCCATCATTGTCACTGTTAACGGTCAAAATATCCGTTTTAGTGATAGGGTTATATGCTTGGTTAACTAGCAATTGTTGTTCTAACACGATATTCGGATTGATATTTGGATTACTCGGTGAGTTTTCGCCATACAAACCCGCAATGGCAGTACCTGCCTTAGTTTCTGGTTGCGGCAGCGTGTTGGCAATGGGAATTTCTGGACGACCATCGACAAAGTGATGATTTCCAAGTGCTAAAATTGAGTTACCGTGTGGAATTGAAACCTGTTTGACTATCGCATGCTCTGGATTTTGTATTGGCACGTTTGCTCCACCTGAAGGAGCGGGGATATAAGGAGGGCGGTTGTACTTACCTGAACCTTGATTGGTGGTGGCTAAATTGAGCCAAGTGCCATTTTCAGCATGCACAAGTTGGTCTTTCTTGTCACCGTCGGCAAAAAATACACGTTGCTCATAAAAGATCGTATAACTATTTTGTTGATAATCGCCACCTCGATTTACTACTTTTCCTTGTGTGGCGCTAAAGGTGATCACCTCGTAGTAAGGGAAATTAAATAGTATAACCCCTTCTGGAGCAGTTTCTTGCGGCAGCGGCATGACGTTAAATCCCGCAAAACGAGCGCTTGCCCAAGTGCCGATGAGATCTGCCAATGGCCCAAGTGCGCTGAGGGTTTCTGGCTGGCTATTTCCTCCTCCTGTTGCGAGTAAAGGTATATTGTAATCTGGGACAAAACCTTGCTTGTTAGGTTGCAGCGCAGCTTGTAGGTGATCTGCCGTGGCTTTTGCTTGCTGATTGGTGACAGTATTAAACATAAAAAACTCCCTTTAAAAGGTTTGTTGATAAAGTGTTTTCAGTGTTTAATTTAAGTATGGTTATGCAATTTAATCGATTACATCACATTACATTGAGGGCTGTGTTGTGCATATGAATGCTTAGGCGTTTGAATTGGTAGGGTTCTTTGAACTCGGGTGAGCGCTATGTTGGTACAACTATAGTAAAGTGCTGACGTTATCATGAGAGCTCTCTAAACGCACAATGCAAAACGCTCCCATAAAAGGGAGCGTTTTTAGCAAAGCTGAGTTTGTGACGTTTTAGTAAGTCGCGCTGCCTTTAGTACGAGGGAAGGCAATAACGTCACGTACGTTGCCCATGCCAGTAACATAAGCAACCAAGCGCTCAAAGCCAAGACCAAAGCCTGAGTGAGGCACTGTTCCATACTTACGTAGGTCGCGGTACCAGCTGTAATCTTCTTTGTTTAAGCCCATCTCTTCAAGACGCGCATCTAGCACATCTAAACGCTCTTCACGCTGTGAGCCACCAATGATTTCACCAATACCAGGCGCAACGACGTCCATAGCTGCAACGGTTTTACCGTCTTCGTTTTGGCGCATGTAGAATGCTTTGATATCACGAGGGTAGTTTTTGATAACCACTGGTGCGTTAAAGTGTACTTCAGCAAGGTAACGTTCGTGTTCTGATTGTAAGTCGACACCCCACTCAACAGCGAATTCAAACTCTTTATCACATGCTTTTAGAATTTCGATAGCGTCTGTGTAATCTACCTGAGCAAAGTCTTTATCGATGAATGATTCTAGGCGAGTAATGGCATCTTTTTCGATGCGCTGTGCAAAAAATTCCATATCATCACGACGTTCGTCAAGTACTGCTTTAAACACATACTTCAACATGTCCTCAGCGAGCGCTGCGATGTCGTTAAGGTCGGCGAATGCCACTTCAGGCTCAACCATCCAAAATTCTGCTAAGTGACGAGAAGTGTTTGAGTTTTCAGCACGGAATGTTGGACCAAAAGTATAGATTTTTGAAAGGGCACTGGCGTATGTTTCACCGTTAAGCTGACCCGATACGGTCAAGAATGCTTCTTTACCAAAAAAGTCTTCTGAATAGTCTACATCGCCTTTGTCTGTGCGTGGTAGGTTGTTCATATCAAGTGTAGATACACGGAACATCTCGCCTGCGCCTTCACAGTCACTTGCGGTAATGATAGGCGTGCTGATCCACTGGTAGCCACGCTCATGATAAAAACGGTGAATAGCTTGTGCAAGACAGTTACGTACACGCGTAACCGCGCCCATAACATTAGTGCGAGGGCGAAGGTGCGCATGTTCGCGTAAGTATTCGATACTGTGGCGTTTTGCTGCCATTGGGTATGAATCTGGATTCTCAACCCAGCCTAATACCTCAACACTGTTCGCTTGGATCTCAAAAGATTGACCTTGACCTTGTGATTGTACAAGCACACCAGTCACCGCTACTGAACACCCAGCAGTAAGACGAGTCACTTCGTCATAATTATTCAGCGAATTAGGGACTACGGCTTGAATAGGGTCAAAACAAGAACCGTCATGAACGGCTAGAAATGAAATACCTGCTTTTGAATCACGTCGTGTACGGATCCAGCCTTTTACTGTTACTTGGCTGTCAACCGCAACGGTGCCTGCTAGTAGCTCCGTTATCGCTGTGTGGCTCATCTTTACTCCAAATGATTTATTTTTTATTTGTAAATTAAAAGACAGAGTGTCTTATCGTCATGTAAGCCGTATCTTACCTGCGATGGACAAATAAAAAAACACTGAAATGCAAAAAACTGGGCTGAAAAGAATGAGTAAAAGCCATGAAAAAACAGTCGGACTGTGGCATTATGAATGTTCGATGATAAAAATAGCTTTATTAATACTAACAGTGACGTTCAAAACTCGATGAAACAAGTTTTTATTTTGAGGGGTCTACCTGGCTCTGGAAAATCGCATTATGCGCAAACGCTAGCCGACGACCTAGTCTCCGGCGATGAAACACAGTATTTTATCTGTTCAACCGATGATTATTTTCTTAATGAAAACGGCGAGTATCATTTTGAAAAACAACGCCTTTCAGAATATCACAACTTAAACTTAGCCCGGTTTATTAACGCCTTAGCTGAAGGTATCCCTTTGGTCGTTGTTGATAACACCAATATCAAGAAATGGGAGTTTGTTGCTTATGCGTCAGCTGCTGTGGCAATGGGTTATCAAGTGAAAGAAGTCATTGTCGGTGAAATTAAAGATAAATCCCTACAGCACTTATATGCCAAGCGTAATAGCCATGGCATTGGCTTGAAAACAATTTCAAAAATGGCCCACCTTTTCGAATGGTGATCAAGCATAGGGTAGAGTAACCCTAACAACGCTCGCGCATGTAAAACAGGGTAGTATCATATCCGATCTTACAGTTAAAAAGAGTGGGTTTAGACTTCACCTTAGAGCAAACAAGAGACGGTCGTCAATGTTAGCCTTATTTTACATAGCGGCCGGTTAGTTAACTCATTCCTGCCCCATTGCTATTCAGCAGTGTGATATGCAACCAACTTTTTTAGCTTCAGTTGACCCAATTTTCGTAATGCTACTGAGTTTCGAAAGGGCTCTGACATTTATATTGTGCCTAACGGGCTAGTTGTACCCGCAAAATGTTGGCCAAGTACATGTGTATAGATTTGTGTGGTACTAACGTCATTGTGGCCCAGTAATTCTTGAACACTTCTTATATCACGACCAGCTTTAAGCAAATGGGTTGCGAAGCTATGCCTAAACGTATGGCAGGTGACGCTTGTGGTGAAAGTTAATGAATGCCTTAATCCAATATAGGTAGGTTTTTTCTGTTCTAATGCTGTAACCACGCATACGCATTTCTTCCTGAAGACCTTTCAGAAATGGGCTTTTTAGACTCATGATAACTCCTTAGCTCATATTGCTGTGTATGTATACAGTAATATCTGGAATTCTCGGATATCAAGGGAAATAATGAAAAAATTTTTGCGCGTTTACGCATGAATAAATTAAAAACATTATTTTTATCAAGAGGTTATTTATTTTCGATTTGAGATAATAGGTTTGGGAAACGCGCATGCGCATTTTTCTAGATGGTATATTTAGAAGAATGCTGATAAGTTCTTTACATACTGATAGTTAACTGTGCGCATTTTCACTGGTCCAACGAGGTAAACGCGCATGCGCACGAATAAAATGTTATGCGCTTGAAGCGGAATGATCTCTCAGAGACAGTTATGGAAAAGTACAAAAAAAATATTTCAACTAAGATACTCGATTTTGTAGAAGGTCTACCAAAGTTTCAAAAGGGGTTGATTCATGACCTGCAAGAAATTCGAATACGCCAAAGAAAGTGTGCTTCTAATGAAATCACGAATAGAAGCTGCCCAGATGGAATAGATGTAAAATTAAGCAACATAACGCTAACCCTAACGTTTGAGCACGAGGAATATCACACAGTAACAAAAGGGTTGAGGCACTATTTCCCCAAAAACGAAAAGGTTAAAAAGTTTATTTCGTCCTTGAAAAAATCTGAAGATCGTATACATGCTTCGAGTTGGCACAACCTCGGATATATATCCAAAGAGCGCGGCTTCTTCTTGCCCGATACAGAGATTGATGAAAATTTGCCAAATGCGGTGAAAGGTGTTTCATTATCATTTCACCGAATACTTCCCTCAATGTCCTGCATCATATTCGAATTTTACCTAAATGACCTTGTCAGTGAAGAATTACGACGAATTCAGAATAAGGATTATATCGGCCCAGTTATATTTAAACAATTCTGGCCTATTAAGCATCTGTCTAGAGGATACTCAATGGGGACAGGTAATCAATGCGCGATAGAAGCAATATCAGATTATAAAGATACTGTTAGAGAGCTTTTAGAACGGTGGATTCAAAAGGGGTTTGGTTGGGAGCCTAGAACAATAGATGCGGTTTCATATATTGATGTTTTCGAGATAAAAGGAAACCCTAAGGATATAGATGAGCGAAAAAAATGGATTCTGGAAAATAGCACATGGCTTAATGAATATGGTATTTCTACTAGAGGCTTTGATGCATATGAAGGTGAAAATTTGTTGCTATCTAGGGCAATATCTAATGATCAAAAATACATGCTATCCGACTCTATAGCAAAACTAGACTCTTGTACGGAGTCTGAGCTTGGTGATCTTATAGAGTATAAAGTGAGAGCCGTTGCAATCTCCTCAACGATATTTAGTGTAATAGAAAAATATGGTCGTAAGGTCGAAACTCTCAGGGCGCATGGATTTAAAAATCTCTACAAAAGAAAGAAGTTAACTAAAAAGAGTCAATCTAACATACAAGAGTTAAAAAGAACTATTGCGATCTTATCTAGACTTCAGCATGAACTAAGTGGGTCCAAAGTTTGGATAGCTCACTCTATTTCAGAAATTGGAGAGCTAAAAAATCTAGCTAGAGATGAAAGCTATAACTTGGCGAAAAATACAATATTAAACTCCAAATTCCAGCTAAATAAAGTTAAAGAAGCTGCAGACATTATCGACTCCGGGCTTACTAATTACTTATCCGTTCAAAGTATATATGTCATGTATAAGTTGCAGAAGTGGATGTTTATCTTGTCAATTGTAGTAACAATAGCAACTATTGTTGGGGTTCTATCAGGTTGGGATAACCTCAAGAGCTTACTTCCTGATGAAGTGGCATAACAAGCAAAAGCAGCCGGACGCATAAATGCGCCGCTGTTTTGGGCGTTAGTAGCCAAAAGGAAATCCGTGGAACCTGGAAATATTTTGAAAATTGATACTCTTAATGAAGGATGGCGGGATAAAGATTCCGTCATGCTCCATGCTTGTTTTCAGCTACTTTCTGATTGCGTAGAAAAGGAAGAGTTATTAAGCGGTCATACTGATTGGGACGCTGATGATAAACATCGAGCAGCCAAGAAGGAACTAGAAGCGTTGTATGCTTGGTGGCAATCTCATGATGAAGACGGTATTCCTTGTAGCGAAGAAAAGTATCAAGAAGAAAACCAGATGCTAATTCGTTTAATTCATATCAGGTGGGCGCTTTGGACATAGCTACTAACAAGGCCATTAACTTCGCGCCATAGAAATTTTTATGCGAAACTCACCTAATACAGACGTTCTCCCAACTCGTTTTGTCCAAATACGAGTCAGTCGAGTGCCCTTTATCGCAATTGGGTTTAAGATATGGTGTTGCTGTTGAACCGCCGAATTTGGCCCTTAAGCGATAGTCATATTTGATTAATTCCTAGCAATCAAACCTGATAGATACAGTTAAAACATTATTCAAATTAATGCTTTTCGTAGCCAGTTATCCGCAAAACGCTCTGGCTAGATAAGGAAATAATTTACTGTGATTTTATAAGCAATGAGTTAGCCCATCCCTTATCTAAATCTCAGGTTATTTAAATGCGCCAAATAAAATAAAAGCCAGTATTTTCTGGCTTTTTTGATATTTTCACATTTACATGGCGTCGTACTCGTCCTGCCAGAAGAATTTTTCTTCCCCAAATGCAGGTTTTAAGTCATCCAGCCAGTGGGCATTCTCGTCGAACTTGGCAAAGAATGGACGCTGCACCCAGTCAGGGTTTCGAGCTTGAATAAAGCGCAGCACAAATACTTTTTCGCCCGCGACTTCGGTTACGCCAGACACTTCAACTTTTCCAGGACCTGCACTCATTGAAGGGCCTCGAACTGTGCGGCTCACACCAGAGACTTGCTTATAAGCTTCACGGAAAGTTTCCCACGTTTTATGTAACGGGATTTCAAAGTAACGCTTAGCGCCGGTATCACGCTCGATAAACATGTAGTAGGGGATCATGCCAAGCTGTGTTTGCTCTTTCCACATGTCAGCCCACATGTCAGCGTCTACGTTTATATTATTTAAAAGCGGTGCTTGTGTTCTGATCTGCGCACCAGTTTTGCGGATGAGTTTAATCGCTTCACGTGTGACATCAGTACGCAGTTCTTGTTTGTGGTTAACGTGCGCCATGATTGATACATGCTTTCCGGCATCAACTAGCTCTTTTAGTAAGGCTAACAGCTCTTGTGCATCTGGATCGGTGACGTATCTAAAAGGCCAAAAAGTGAGAGATTTAGTACCGATCCTGATGGTACGAATATGGTCAAACCTTGGTTCTTTTAGCGCCTCTAGGTATTTACGCAATTTAACGGTGCGCATTACCATAGGATCGCCACCGGTCATCAGTAGATCGGTCACTTCAGTGTGTTCGGCTAAGTAGTTATGAAGTAATTCAGCGTCGTTATTATTGAAGCGAGTTGCCTTTCCAACAAACTGCGCCCAGCGGAAGCAGAAAGTGCAATATGAGTGGCAGTATTGTCCTTGAGACGGGAAAAACAACACTGTTTCTTTATATTTGTGTTGGATTCCGTCTACGCGTTCACCTTCATACTCAGGAACATTTTTTTCCATTTGACCAGCTGGGTGCGGGTTTAACTTTTGACGAATTTTGGTTGCGAGGTTAAACACTTCTTCTGGTGTATGTTCACGACTTAACAAGTTGGCCATTTGCTCGTATGACTCGTCATCCAACATACCGCGCTGTGGGAAAGTTAATTGAAAAACAGGGTCATTAGGCACTTTGTCCCAATCTATGAGCTCTTCAATGACAAAGTTATTAACGCGAAAAGGAAACACGTTGGCGACGACTTTCATTTGAAAGCGAAGGTGTTCAGGTAGTTTATCCAATTGCTCAATCTTATCAATTTGGCGGTGTTGGTAAACAGTAAAACGAGGGGGCTGATAAGCTTCAGCTGGCTGCAATTTGACGGTTTGCTGCATAGATAATATGTCTCTTTTCTCATTTGCTAATGATAAAAGCGAGCATGGTAACATACCATTGATGTCATTTCAGGTACAAAGCGAGGAAAGTTCGAAATAACGTAATTTTATTGATTATGCGCCATGATTTTAGATTGCATTGTTAGAATTAGGTCATGAAATAGACCTAATTCCAAATTTATTGTGTTTTAGAAGTGTTCGCCGTCAATGGCAATATAAATCGCGTCAATGAGTGATTCAATATCTTCATTTGAGGTGATATAAGGCGGCATAATATAAATTAGCTTGCCAAATGGTCTTATCCAGACACCTTTCTGAATAAAGAATTTTTGGATTTTTGCAACATCAACAACCCTTTCCACTTCCACCACGCCAATCGCACCAAGAACCCTGACATCTATTACTGCATTTAGATTAAGACAGCGCTTGAGTGCGTTAAGCGCGCTCGCGACTCGTTCAATATTGGCCATTGTTTCTTGGCGCTTTAAGATAGTGAGACTAGCAACTGCAGCAGCACACGCTAGCGGGTTTCCCATAAAAGTTGGTCCGTGCATTAACACTTTCGCTTCGCCTTGGCTAATACCCAAAGCCACATCTTCTGTTGCCAAAGTGGCCGCGAGCGTCATGTTTCCGCCAGTAAGCGCTTTGCCAACACACATAATATCCGGTGAGATCCCTGCGTGTTCACAGGCAAACATTTTACCTGTACGGCCAAATCCAGTCGCAATTTCATCTAAAATTAGTAGCACCTCATACTTATCGCATAGCGCTCGAATCGCCTTGAGATATTCAGGGTGGTAGAAGTTCATACCGCCTGCATTTTGTACTATCGGTTCGATGATAAATGCCGCGACCTTTTCATGATGAGCAGCAAATGCGGTTTCTAACGTGTTAAGTTCATCTTGGCTTTGGCTGCCGTAAAACTCACTTTTAGGGGCATCGACAAACACTTGCTCAGGTAAAAAGCCTTGGTACATGGCATGCATTGAATTCACAGGGTCGCAAACGCTCATCGCCGCGAATGTATCACCGTGATAGCCTTTTTTGGCTGTCATTATTTGGGTTTTGTTCTTTTTGCCTTTACTCAACCAATATTGGATCGCCATTTTGATTGCAACTTCAACACTGACTGAGCCACCGTCGGCTAGAAATACTCGATTAAGTGGGGCTGGGGTTAGCTCCACAAGTAGTTTGCATAACTCCACGGCAGGCTGATGAGTTAGCCCCCCAAACATGACATGGCTCATCGTGTCTGCTTGATTTTTTATCGCCGTGATTATTTCTGGATGACCATAACCATGCACAGCACTCCACCAGGATGCCATACCGTCAATGAGAGTTTCGCCAGTTTCAAGCTCAATTTTGTTCTCGAATGTTCTTGCGGCTGGATAGACGGGCAGAGGGTCAATCATCGATGTATAAGGGTGCCATATATGCTTGCGATCAAATTCAATATCGATTGTCTGTTTATTGCTCATTTGTAAACCTTGCGGGCGCGTGTAACGTTGACAATACTAAGCTAAGAAGTAGACTAAGCCAATCACCGTCAGTTTGACTGCGCTAAATTTAATCACTAGAAAATACTCGTGTTGTAAATTTAGGCAAGAATAAAAAGAGAATGAAAATATGGAATTAGGCGCGCTAAGACACGATTGGACACATGAAGAAGTAAAAACACTGTTCACCATGCCTTTTAACGACTTACTTTTTTATGCAGCAAGTATTCACCGCAAACACTTCAATCCCAATGAAGTTCAAATCTCCACTTTGCTGTCTATCAAAACGGGTGCCTGTCCTGAAGATTGCAAATACTGCCCACAGTCAGGTCATTACAAAACTGATCTTGAACGAGAGCGTTTGATGGAAGTGGAAAAGGTTGTAACTCAAGCTAAGTTGGCGAAAGAAAAGGGCGCGACGCGTTTTTGTATGGGCGCCGCTTGGTCTGATCCAAAAGACAGAGATATGCCTTATATCGCCAAAATGGTGAAAGAGGTTAAAGAGCTAGGTCTAGAAACCTGTATGACTTTGGGTAAACTGGATAATCAAAAAGCGCACACGCTAAGAGAAGCGGGCCTGGATTATTACAACCATAATTTGGACACCTCACCTGAATACTACGAGCAGATTATCACGACAAGAACTTATCAAGACAGACTCGATACCCTTGATCACGTAAGAGACGCAGGAATGAAAGTGTGCTCTGGTGGTATTGTAGGAATGGGAGAGCAGGCATCTGATCGTTATGGCTTGCTGATCCAATTAGCAAACCTGCCAAAACAACCAGAAAGTGTACCGATTAACATGCTTGTTAAGGTAAAGGGCACGCCACTTGAAAATGTTGATGATCTCGATCACTTTGAGTTTATCCGTACTATTGCGGTTGCGCGCATCATGATGCCACACAGTTACGTGCGTTTATCTGCAGGTAGAACGGCAATGAATGAACAGATGCAGTCGATGTGTTTCTTCGCTGGCGCTAACTCAATTTTCTATGGTGATAAGCTATTAACCACGGAAAACCCGGAAGCAGACGCCGATATGAACCTCATCAGAAAACTTGGGATGAACCCTGAAAAACGTGAAGATTATTCGGATGAGGCCTATGAGGCATCGTTAAGCTCTGCAATTGCGGACAAGGCGACATCAGAGCTATTTTACGAAGCCAACTAATCAATGTCGTTTGAGTATATTCAATCTGCCTTAGCAGCTCGTCACGCTGAAGGGTTGCTAAGAAAACGCATTGTGGTTGAAAAGACCTCTGCAAGTAGAATTAAAATTGCTGATCAGCAATATATTAACTTTGCCAGCAATGACTACCTGGGACTTGCAGACTCGTTGGAATTTAACACTCTCGCATGCACTGAAGCCGGAAGCCGTAGTTCGGCGCTTGTTACGGGTTATCTTGATATTCACCGTCAGCTAGAGGATAAGCTTTGCAGCGTTTTGGGTTATGATGCAGCACTGTTATTTCCAAGCGGTTTTGCCGCTAATACCAGTGTGTTAAAGGCATTGTTCACGCCCCAAGAAAAGCAATTAAGCGCTGCGGTGTTCCAAGATAAGCTCAACCACGCTAGCCTGTTAGACGGTGGTTTAGCGGGTAGTGCTAAGTTTGTTCGCTTTAATCACAATGATTTGACGCACTTAAGGTCTCGATTAGAAAAAACCAAAGCCGACAGTAAACTCATTGTGACTGAAGGGGTGTTTTCTATGGATGGAGACAAAGCGCCGATATCTGAAATCAGTGTGCTGGCTAAGTCTCATTCTGCGTGGCTCATGGTCGACGACGCTCATGCGTTTGGCGTTGTGGGAGCGCAAGGACTTGGCACGATTGAAAGCGGCATTAAACCTGAAATTTTGGTGATCACCTTTGGCAAAGCGATGGGCTGTCAAGGAGCTGCGGTATTAGCAAGTCATGATGTGATAAATTACATGACGCAATTTAATCGTGAGTTTATCTATACAACGGCGTTGTCGCCTATTATGGCAAGCGTTGCATTATGCCAGTTGAATAAATTGCTTGCTGCATCTGAAGCGAGACACAAATTACAAGTAAACATCGACTATTTTAAGTCGTTAGTTGCACAAACCAACTTATCTCCCATTCCAAGTGATACGGCCATACAGCCTCTTGTGTATGGTAGCAGCGAAAATGTATTAGCGGCGCAACATAAACTTAAGGAAAAGGGACTTTGGGTTGGGGCTATAAGGCCACCAACGGTTCCGCAAAATACCGCACGATTGCGAATAACAATAACGGCACAGCACAGTCACGAAGATATAGACAATTTAGTTTCGGCCTTAGTGGAGGGAGCATGAGCAAAGCACAAAAGACGCAAACAGCAAAGTGCTTTTCAAAAGCCGCGCAATCATACTCTCAACACGCCAACGTACAAAAACAGGCCGCAGATGTACTCTTTTCACGTTTAACACAGCAAAATAGCGAGCTTGGTGCGGTGCGTATGTTTCCTAGGTTGCTCGATTTAGGATGCGGGCCACATGAAAACTTTCATAGATTAAACGCCTTCACGAATCATTATGTTGGAGCGGATCTTAGCTTGGCTATGTTGGCAAGCGCTGAAAATACGACAAATAGTGTTTGCTGTGATATGGATAAACTCGCTATTCAGTCAAATTGTATCGACTTAGTCTTTAGTAATTTTGCAATTCAGTGGTCTAATTCCCCGCAAGCGTTGTTTGCGCAGTTGTATGAAGTACTAAAAAAAGAAGGACGAGTGTTGCTAAGCTCAGTGCTTGACGGCTCGTTAAACGAAATCGATAGCGCATGGCGAGCCATTGATGAGTGTGGCCATATCAATTCATTTTATTCGCTGTCGGCACTTAAATCTTTTGCTCTACAAGCCGGATTCGCAGTGACTTGGGCGGATGAAGCGTTATTGATTGATAGTTATGACACACCGTTAAAGGCGTTGCGCTCGGTAAAAAATATCGGTGCCAACGATGTAAAAACCGCTTCTCGTCGACAAGGTTTGTTAGGCAAATCAGCTTACGCTCAGCTGCTGAGTAGCTACCCTGAGAGTGAAAATGGTTTTGATGTCAGTTATCAAGTCGGATTTTTGGAGTTAAGGAAATGAATCAAGCATATTTTGTAACTGGGACCGACACAGAAGTAGGTAAAACCTATATTTCTACTTTATTACTGAAACTGTTGGCTAAGCACGGCAAAAAGGCTTTTGGCTTTAAGCCGATTGCGGCGGATGCTGAAGAGGCATTTGGTGAACTAGTGAACGTCGATGCTATCAGTTTAATGGAAGCTGCGACGGTGCACGGTACTTACGAGCAAGTTAACCCATTTTGTTTTGCACCAGCAATTGCCCCGCATATTGCAGCAAGACGGGTAAATGTTGACATCACAGTCGATAAGCTACATGAGCGCTTTAGTGAAATTCAGCAACTAGGCGCTGAGTATATATTATGTGAAGGTGCAGGTGGCTGGGCATTGCCCATTAATGACAACGAATATCTGTATGATTGGGTCGTCAGAGAACAACTTCCCGTTATTTTAGTGGTTGGCATGAAGCTAGGCTGTTTGAATCATGCGTTTTTAACGGCAGAATCTATCAAGCAAAAAGGACTGAATTTGGTTGGGTGGATTGCAAACCAGATTGACCCTGAGATGTCTGTATTTGAAGAGAACCTTGAAAGTTTAAAGCTTCGTCTAGACTGTCCGCTGCTTGCAACAGCGCCTTACAGTGAGGGCACACCAAAGCTACAGCTTCGCTCAGCGTTATTAGAGTTGTTTGAGCTTAAATCAGGTACCAGTTAGTATTAAATAACCTAAACTCGGGATAACAACTTGTTCTCTAGCAGCTGTTATTCCTTACTACTGCGTTAAATTTGCTTGCAATAGGCCAGCTATTGACGCACAAATTTGCCTTGTATTAAGAAATAACTTCTGGCTAGAGTGATATTACGCTTTTGAACTTAGTGATTTTAGTGGATTAACTAACTTCTTATCCCGAGTTCAGGTTAAACAAAGCGGCTTCTAAAGGCAGTAAGCCGCTTTGAGTCTGTTAATTACAACCTTTTTGAATGGTTTGTGTTGTCACACTGACCTCAAAGTCATTGTAATCATTATCGTTTTGATCTTCCCAACGTTGGTTGGTACCTGAAACTTGGTACTTGCTTGATAGAGCATTACTGTTACCATCAATAGCGAGCACATAGGTAAAGGATTGTCCTTGAAGGATGTCATAGCTGCCGGCACTGCCGTATTCATCAAGCAATTTAATATACTGGCCATTTACTTTGATACCCCAGTCATTATTGAATAATGAGTCTTCTCTGACGAACGCGTAATTGATCCGCGTGTAGTTGTCAGGCACACACGCGGTTTCATTGTCGAGTATGTTTCCCGATAGGGTTTCATTGCCTGAGGTATTGCTCACGCCTGTTACGCTCAAAGAGAGTTCCCGATCGCCAGTGTACTCAGTATCGTCTATTGTTGCTATTTGAATGGTAGCTGTTGTGCTGCCCACAGGTATTACCAATGAAGTAGATGGTGCTACGTAGTCATCTGATTGCGTTGTCACATCATTGACCGCCACCGAAAAGCTGACGTCCTGCTCGAAGGCTTTACTTAAGGTAATTTGATAGCTAAGGGTACTTCCTTCATAAACCGTGTTTTCAATACTCGTTAACGTAAAAGACGGTGGCGAAGGAGGGGTTGGTGTGCCGCCGCAACCAGAAACGGTATAGCATGTATTGCTACCATTTGGGTTATATGTAAGGTCATTTACTCGTATTGGTAATGTATTGATATAACAGGTGCTTCCTGTATCAGGGTTTAACTTATAAATCGCACTTTTGTTGGTGTGTCCGGCGTCATTAATGATAACGCGACTGATAATAAGCTCTCCGTTACTATTAAGGCTTGCCCCTGTAACGGCAGTTAGGTCGTGATCAGATAATTTAGTCACAGAAAAGTCGTTGGTATTAACTTGGTAAACGGTTGCACTCGTGACTAGAATCAAGCGACCATTATAAAACTCAAGATCGCCGCGGTATTTTCCCGCCAATGAGGGGAGATCCGAGAGCTTAGTCGCGTCGCCTGTGTTTTTATCTATGCTGTAAATAGAATCGTAACTCGTTCCAATGAGTCTATCGTTTGTGCCGTCATATGCCAATCCCACCAAATAAGCCGTTCTACCGACTATGGTATGAGAGGTTCCATCAAAATATGCCAGTTGAACATAGCGATGTTTTTTACCTTCAATGGGAATATCTGCGTCAGCTGGTAAGTTTAGATGGCTGGTATCAACTTTATAATCGATTGGCCTTGGTGCGGATGCATAGTACCAACGCGCACTGCTAGTATCATAGGCGAGTGCTGCCGAACTAAAAGCGGCTAAACTATTGGCGCTGGCTTGTCCTGCACCTTCATCTAGGCCAAACAAAATACCAATATCGCCGCGGCCAGCGTTAATACCAAAAACCTGACCTGGGCAACTATCTGCATAGGTGTATGTGGAAAGTAATGTTGAGAGTAAACCAAGTGTTGTGAGTGATGCTTTTAACATAGCAGGAACCCTAAAAAGTGTACGTCCTGTAACTTAAAACAACACAAAGCAATGTCTTCGCAATTGAGTCCAACTCAATGCGATGACTTAATCCTTTAAGGCGGGCGCTTCCATTATTGACTTTGCAATCTAGCGCTATAATTGATCATAATTTACACTTTTACAACAGTAAAATAGTTAAAAAGTACTAATTATTTGATTCTTGCCTATTTTTAAAGTTTGGCAATAATGACTCAACAATTTCTTTTGCTGAGATGGTATAGCGTACGCCAGAAAACATCACTGATGCATTTTCATCGATCCCTGTAATGCCCGTTAAAGTCCAGCCTTCACCTCTCTCTGGGCAGTAAACCTTTGTCGTTGGTGGGATAACGGTGAACTCTTGACTCATATTCATTCTCCAAAAATGCTAAATTATAAAGCAATGCAAGCGATCATAATATTGAAAGGTATATGTGCTGCAATAAGTGCTACCATTGCGGCAGATACTTAGACCTGAGCATTTTATGGAATTTGAAACACCAAGGCTAGTCATCAGGCCCATAAGGCACAAAGATAATCCGCAGTTATTAGCGTTACTTAATTTACCGCAGGTAAAAGCGTATAACGATTACGGCGATAACCTCACTGAAGTAGACCTTAAGTGCATGATCCAAATGGATATTGAGCGTCAATATGAAGGTATAGGTGGTCGTTTTTGCCTCGTGTGTAAAAGCACTAAAGCGGTGATTGGATGTATTGGTTTCTATCACGAAGACGGTGATATTGAGGGCCTACATATTGGCTATGAATTAATGCCTGATTATTGGGGTAAAGGCGTGATGTTTGAAGCTTTACGTTGTCTATTTGCAAACAAAAGCCAGGTTGAGTTTAAGCTCAATGTGGTTTTGGCGCATGTATCGGCTGATAATCTTCGTTCATTAAACCTACTCAAGCGTTTGGGGTTTTGCGCTGTTGGAAATAATCTGTATAAAATTGAGTTATAAAAAGGGCAACGTAATCGTTGCCCTAGTACAAATGTGAAAAGAGTTACGAAAGTGCTCGAATTCTTTCATCAAGTGGTGGGTGAGAAGCAAAGAAGTCTGCAATAGACTTACCTGAAGCAATACCAAAAGCCATCATTGAGCCTTCTAATTGCGATTCATGGTTGTGCTTCAAACGCTCTAATGCTGAACGCATTTTTTGCGCACCGACTAAATCCGCTGCACCTTTATCAGCTGCAAATTCTCGTTTACGACTAAAGTAAGCGACAACAACAGAAGCCAGAATACCAAAGAGGATCTGGAATATCATATCAAAAATAAAATATGTCCAGCTTCCACCTGACTCTTCTTCATCGCCATTCAAGAAGTTATCAACAATACCCGCCAATACTTTAGCGAAGAATATAACAAAGGTATTTACAACACCTTGGATCAAGGTAAGTGTAACCATGTCGCCATTTGCAACGTGCGACACTTCGTGCGCAAGCACTGCCTCTGCTTGGTCTTGATTCATGTTGTGGAGTAGGCCAGTACTCACAGCAACTAAGCTGTTATTTTTACTCGGCCCGGTTGCGAACGCATTCATTTCAGGGCTGTCGTAAATTGCAACTTCTGGCATCGCAATTCCTGCTTTTTTAGCTTGCTCTGCGACAGTAGAAACTAACCAATGTTCAGTTTCGTTTCGTGGTTGCTCAATAACATGGGCACCTGTTGATTTCTTTGCAATCCACTTCGACATGTAAAGAGAGATAAAAGAACCACCGAATCCAAATACGGCAGCAATAACCATAATGCCTGTATAGCTTCGGCTAGAAATACCAAACACAGACATTAAGATAGATAACACAATTCCTAACACAAGCATTACTGCTAAGTTAGTGATAAGGAATAAGATGACGCGTTTCATTTTGACCTCGTTAGACAAAAATAAGGAACTAAGTAACTTTTCCCAAGCACTTGCTTATTACACTAGTCCTAGATGCTTTATATGGTCAGAAGTTCAAAAGCACAAGTAAATTCGTATGAATATTCAATAAAGAACACATCATACAATTTATTGGTTAACCAGTTTCAACTTCTGAGATAGAGAATGCAGCATCTGGTCAACAGAACTATGCTCATTGCTTAACCCTTCTAATAAGGTCATAAAGTAGCAGTCCATCATAACGGTTGCTTTCAACTCATTGTATTCCTGCTCACTGAATAACAAGTGTTTGAACAAATTGAGTTGCCCCTTAAAGAATTCGCTATGCCAAATAATCCCACAAAGCAGCTCTTTACTGAAATCTCTATTGCTAAGATAAAAAGCAAATAAATACTTTGCATAGTGGCGTAACTTTAAGCTGGCACTATGCTGCTCATCTGATGTTTTCGCTTCATTAATTAGTTCATCTATTTGGTTATGCATTGCGACTTTGAGCATGTCGAGCTTAGTGGGGAAGTGAGAGAAAACCGTTCCCGTTGCCACGTTTGCTGCTTGGGCAATTTGCCGAGTAGTGGTGTTTTCAAAACCATTGTCTTGAAAAAGCTGCCAACTAGCACTGAGAATTTTATTGTACGTAATTTCTCTTTTTTTCATATGGTTACCTTTTTATTTGCGAAGAGAGTGTAGCACAATTCCAAATTATTTAAGAGATAAAGTTTGCAAATAGTGAGCGCGCTCATTATTATAATTGAGCGTGCTCATTAAATTTCAATAGGAGTTGTTATGCAATATTTGAGCTTATTCATCGGATACATCCTATTCATCCCTTTTATCTTTTTTTACAGCTATATTCTTGGCCCAGCTTTAAAAATTGTGCTGATCCCAGGTGGTCTCGCGGTGCTATGCCTAATTATGGGTCCCAAAACGTTTTTCTCTCACTTTAACCGTGCTAAAGCATTAAGTATTGAAGAATTGATAGTGTCTAAATAACTCAGGGTGTCATCGCGTGATAATTGCAATAAGTTGATTCTTCGCATTAAAGACGAACTCAGGTATAATGCCCGCAGCTAAGGTGTGAAGGACCTTAGCCCTGTATCGTTCAAAATTAGTCGAGGAATTATTATGACCGTTGGCATCATTATGGGCTCAAAATCAGACTGGCCTACAATGCAACATGCAGCTGAAATGTTAGATAAATTTGGTATTGATTATGAAACTAAAGTGGTTTCAGCTCACCGTACTCCACAGCTTTTAGCGGATTATGCTTCGACAGCAGCAGAACGTGGGATCAAAGTTATCATTGCCGGTGCTGGCGGTGCTGCACACCTACCAGGTATGGCGGCAGCATTTACAAGTCTGCCTGTACTTGGCGTTCCAGTAAAATCAAAAACGCTAAATGGCGTGGACTCATTACTGTCAATTTGCCAAATGCCTAAAGGTGTTGCGGTAGGTACGTTAGCGATTGGCGACGCTGGTGCTGCAAACGCCGGTTTGCTAGCAGCTCAAATTTTAGGTTGTCAGCAGCCTGAGATTTTTGCAAAAGTAGAAGCGTTCAGAAAAGAACAAACAGAAACGGTATTAGCTAATCCAGATCCTGCGAAATAACATGAATATTCTTGTTTTAGGGGCGGGACAGTTAGCCCGTATGATGAGCTTATCGTCAACTCATCTTGATATAAAAGTGTTGGCCTATGATGTTGGCAGTCAAACGGTAATAAACCCCGTTACCTTTGCAACAACACCAGAGTCATTACAGCAAGCCATTGACAATGCTGATGCCATCACTGCCGAATTTGAACATATTCCACATGATGTTTTAGCGCTTTGCGAACAAAGCGGTAAGTTCTACCCTGGCGCAGAAGCAATCGCCACCGGTGGTGATCGCGCGAAAGAAAAAGCACTACTAGATAAAACATCTGTTCCTTGTGCTCCTTTCAAAATCATTACGGATAAAGCGCATTTTCTCACTGCGATTGATGAGTTAGGCATGCCTTTGGTCGTTAAAACCTGTCAGGCAGGCTATGATGGGAAAGGGCAATGGCGAGTTAAATCAGAGTCTGAAATAGATAGTACTTGGGCCGAAATGTCCGAGTTTTTGCAAGCAGGCACTGAAGCACAGCCTCACTCTATCGTTGCTGAAAAAATGATACCGTTTGACCGTGAAGTGTCGATTATTGGTGTGCGAGCAAAAAATGGCGAATGTAAAATTTATCCGTTGACTGAAAACCAGCATACCAATGGTGTACTGACCTTATCAATTGCCGGGAAAGAGAAAGCCAATATTCAATCGCAAGCGGAAGACGCATTTGCGAAACTTGCGAATGCACTCAATTATGTTGGTGTACTTGCTATTGAGTTTTTCGATGTTGAAGGTCAATTATTGGTTAATGAAATAGCGCCTAGGGTACATAACTCAGGACATTGGTCTCAACAAGGTGCCCATGTAAGCCAGTTTGAAAACCATATTCGTGCCGTTGCCGGTTTACCGATTGGTGATACAAGGCTGCTTCGCCCAACCGCGATGATTAATGTTTTAGGGCAAAGTCACATTCCATCGCAAGTTCTTGCTGTTCCGGGGACAACCAGTCACTGGTATGGCAAAGATGCGAAACCGGGCAGAAAAATGGGGCATATCAATGTTTCAGCTGACTCACTGCATAAATTAGGTGAAGCACTGGCGGAGCTTGCTGACATCTTGCCTGAAGCAGACTACCCTGGGGTCATGGAAACCGCTCAGCAATTAATTTTGAATTAGTACTACTGTTTTTAGCAAAAAAGGTCCATTGTTAACTAAAAACCTAAGCTTCTGATAACTATTGAGTTAGCTCATTCCTTTATCGAAGAGCTCAGGTTGGATATAAAAAATTTAATTTTTTTACTGTAATTTTTGGAACTCTTTTCTGATAGTGCGGTCTACTATTGTGAGGCGCGGATAGGCCTCATTTCATACTCGTTGTCCATCAACGACTATGTGAGCGCAGAGAGTATTTGGCCAGCATCCCTATGCTGGCCTTTTTTTGTCCCACCCATTGTGCTTTTAATCTTAAATCTGTCGATATTCCGCTGGCTTTCTGCTTAAATTAGACAAATTTAACTATTATAAGAAAGTCACATGTTGAAACTCTCTCTTATCTCGATGGCAGTCGCTTCAGGTTTATTCCTTTCTGGTTGTCAGACCACTGAAGTAAGCCCAAAACCACAACAAGTTGAAGCCAATTCACCAGTCCCACAAGTTGTTGCCACTCCCGTTGATTTTGGTGGTGAGCAGATCACCCTAAAACAAGCAATGGCGCATCCTGATTGGTTGGGAAGACAACCAGAGGGCGCGTATTGGGGGGCCGATAGCAAAACCGTTTTCTATAAGCGTAAGCAAGCTGGTTCAGAGTTAAGAGATCTATTTAAAGTCAGTAGCGCACAAACAAGCGAAGCGGTTTCGCTGTCAGATTTGCATGCCGTTGGTGCTGCAAACGCGATTTATAATAAAGGTCGGACGCTACAATCTTATGAATTTAAAGGCAACATATTCGTTAAAAACCTGAAGTCTGGCGCTTTGACACAAGTTACTCATTCTTCGAACTATGAGTATGCACCGCAATTCTTAAGTGATAACCGATTAGCTTACCGTTCAGGCAATGCGCTATTTGCGTTCGATTTAGTCACTGGCTTAACCAAAGAGCTGGTAAAGTTACATTTAGCGGATAAGCCTGAAGGGGTGAAAGAGCCAAATGGATATATCGCAGAGCAGCAACACGAACTAATTCAATTCGTTGCGCTAACGCACAAAAACAGCAAAGATCGAGAAGCAAGAAATCAAGAGATAGAAGCGAATAACGCAAGTATCCAAGATAATCAGTTTTATCTTGGTAAAGGAAAAACACTTATCTCAGTTAGCTTAGCACCGACAGGTGACAAGTTAATCGCCGTGATCACCGATGATAAACCAAGCCGTTCAGACTCTGACATCATGCCTAACTACGTCAGTCAAAACGGTGACATTGATCCGGTAAAAGCTCGCCGCCGCGTTGCAGACACAAAACCAATGAGTTCTGATGTTATTTTCATTGATTTAGCAAAATCAGAGCAAGTCACGCTGAGCTATGATACTTTGCCTGGCTTTGATGAAGATGTACTAGCCGAGGTGAAACGCGAAAATGCTAAGGCAAAAGGTGAATCATATAAGAGTGAAAAAGCACCACGTGATATCAACTTGATCGACACATGGGGCTGGAGTCAATCCGCTATCCAATGGAATAGTGACGGTTCTCAAGTCGCAGTGATGCTTGGTGCTTGGGATAATAAAGACAGATGGTTAGCGACGGTTGATTTTGATAAACAACAATTCGTTTCTCAGCATCGCCTACACGATGAAGCATGGATCAATTACACCTACAATGATTTTGGCTGGTTAAACAACCAAGATGCTTTGTACTATCTTTCAGAGCAAACTGGATATAGCCAGCTTTATGTTAAGCCGCTTAACGGCAAAGCAAAAGCAATGACTTCAGGGAAGTTTGTGGTTTCTGAACCAACCTTAACCCTCGATAGTCAATTTGTTTATTACAAAGCCAATAAAGATCACCCAGGTTTATACGAAATTTATCGCGTCAATTTAGCAAGCGGTGAAGATGAGCAGTTAACTGATTTAGATGGCCTGACTGATTACCAGCTAAGCCCAGATGAGCAAAAGCTGTTGTTAACTCACTCAAAAATCATGATGCCTCCAGAACTTTATGTGGCGGATGCAGCGCCAAAAGCAGCGGTGTCACGACTCACTAATACGGTCTCAGATGCATTTTTAAATAAGAAGCTAATTGCACCTAAGATTGTCGCGGTTCCTTCAAGCCATCAAGGTGAGCCTGTCTACGCAAAAGTATATTACCCAGCAGATTATCAAGAAGGCGAAACGGGTAAGAATCGTAAGGCTGTGATCTTTAACCATGGCGCGGGTTATTTGCAGAACTCTCATATGGGTTGGTCTAACTACTTTAGAGAGTTTATGTTCCATTCACTTCTCGCGAGCGAAGGCTATGTCGTCATGGATATGGACTATCGTGGCTCTAAAGGTTACGGTCGAGACTGGAGAACGGCAATCTATCGTCATATGGGTAAACCAGAAATCGAAGATTTGGCAGACGGTGTTGAGTGGATGGTGAACAACGCTAATGTTGACCGTGGTGCTGTAGGTACTTATGGTGGTTCATACGGCGGCTTTATGACATTTATGGCGCTATTTACTCAGCCGGATCTATTCCAAGCAGGCGCAGCTTTACGTCCAGTCACCGATTGGGCCTATTACAACGACCCATACACCTCAAATATCCTTAATCGCCCAGATGTAGACCCAATTGCATACAAACGTAGTTCGCCTATCTATCATGCTGAAGGTTTGAAAAACAAGCTTCTGATCAATGCACCTATGGTTGATGATAACGTGTTTTTCCAAGATGTGGTGCGCTTGGTGCAACGCCTAATTGAGCTAGAAAAGGAAGACTTTGAAACGGCGATTTATCCAGTTGAACCGCATGGCTTTAGACAGCCATCAAGTTGGTTGGATGAATACCGTCGTATATACAAGTTGTTCAAAGAAAACTTGTAATCAAATGAGCGGATAAAAAAGCCAGCTTAAGCTGGCTTTTTTGTTTTATAAAATAAATAGATAACAGCTAAAACCACACCACCAACTGCACCAAATAGATGTGCTTCAATGGCGACTCTCGAGTCTATCAGTTTGGCTACATCTGCACTTGCACCCGCATATTGCTCCCAACATACCTTTGCCCACACACCAATAAACAACAGATATCCAGTTGTTAGCTTCCGCTTAATATCTTCAAGCGCTCCCCATACGATAAGCCCATGTAATAAGCCACTCAAGCCTGTATATACAACAATGTTTGGCGAAAATAGCAAGATCATGAGCCCGGTAAAGAGGCCAAGAAAAAGTACATTCAGCCAATATTTTCTTAGTCTTGTATATTCGGCATGTAATAGCCAAATAAATAAGATACCAAGCAGGTTTAGCATCAAGTGATACCAATTGCTATGGGTAAACTGGCCGCTCAAAATACGCCATAATTCACCTTCAGCAATCGCATTTCTGTCAAAATCTAAGTGCGGGCCAAGCCCGAACAACATCAGTATTGTTGACAATATCGCCAAAGACACAGGGCCAATGAGATATTCTTTGTTCGTTGGAAGTTCAAACATACGATTTCACGTTATTATTTTTGCATATTGTGCCTAATTGCTTTTATGATGCCAAATATAAGACGTAAGCAAAGTGGGGATTATGAAACATACACTTGCATCACTAACCGTGATTGCCGCATTCAGCTTTTCAACCAACACCTTAGCTGAGCAACAAAAAATCGAAATTAGAGAGCCGGAAGCCGCAACAGGTTTCCAATCTAAAGAAGCACGCACCGCAGAAAAGTACATGGTCGTTGCTGCCAATCCCTATGCGAGTAAAGCAGGTCAATTGATGCTCTCAAAAGGGGGAAGTGCGGTTGATGCCATGATAGCGACTCAACTTGTGCTTACCTTGGTTGAGCCGCAATCTTCGGGCGTAGGTGGGGGGGCGTTTATCCTGCACTACGACAAGAAAAGCAATGAATTAATTAGTTTTGATGGAAGAGAAACTGCACCAAAACTTGCAGGCCCTGATCTATTTTTAGATGATACGGGTAATGCGGTTAGGTGGATTGAGGCTGTTGTGGGCGGTCGCTCTGTTGGTGTGCCTGGCATTCTGCACGCGTTTAAATCAGCACATGACAAATACGGTAAATTGCCATGGCAGGAATTATTTAAACCAGCGATTGAATTAGCTCGAGAAGGATTTATCGTCTCTCCACGTTTAAATATGCTGCTTGAGAAAAAACTCAACCCAGGTTTGACAAAGCTCAGTCCCGCAAAAGAATATTTCTATCCGGATGGTAAAGCACTACAACCAGGGACCCTTAAAAAGAATCTGCCTTTGGCAAACCTATACTACAAAGTAGCAACACAAGGGATCCAAGCCTTTTATGAAGGGCAAAATGCCACCCAATTAGTGGAAGCTGTGCAAAAGTCTGAAATCGCACCTGGCAAATTGGCGCTGAGCGACTTGGAACATTATAAGAGCAAAACTAGAGACGCTATTTGTACGGATTATCGTGTATATAAAGTTTGCTCTATGGCACCGCCTAGCAGTGGTGGTATTGCCGTTTTGCAAATGATGAAGCTGTTGGAACCGTACGAGCTTGGTAAGTATAAAGCAAATGATCCAGAAGCCTTGCACCTCTTTACTCAAGCATCTCGCCTAGCGTTTGCCGATAGAGATTTTTACGTAGCCGATCCTGATTTTGTTGAAGTGCCAGCAAAAGCATTGCTTAACGAGCAATATCTATTAGGCCGTAGCAAACTTATCGGTGATATGGATAATCACGACTTTCCAATAGGCGACCCAACTTCGGGCACACTCGCTTATGCTATGGATGATAGTTATGAATTACCTTCGACCAGCCATGTGTCGATTGTAGATGCCGAGGGTAATGCTATTTCTATGACAAGCTCGATAGAAATGGCATTTGGCTCGACGGTGATGGTTAACGGATATTTGCTTAATAACCAATTAACCGACTTTGCACTTTCTCCAAAAGTAGGGGATAAATGGGTCGCTAACCGGGTAGAAGCAAACAAACGCCCAAGAAGCTCTATGGCACCCGTAATGGTGTTTAATAAAGATGGGTCGCTGAAATTGATAGTCGGCTCGCCTGGCGGTAGTCGTATTATCAACTATGTTGCTCAAACCTTAGTTGGTGTTCTGGACTGGGGATTATCTGTGCAGGCTGCGATTGATTTACCAAAAATCACCAATCGCAATAAGTACACAACGCTTGAAAAAGGCACTGAGCTGACAAAACAAGCACCTTACTTTGAGAAAAAAGGTCATGAAGTACAGATCCGTGACTTAAACTCAGGACTGCATGCCATTGAGGTTCGTGGAACACATTTAATCGGTGGCGCAGATCCAAGAAGAGAAGGTGTTGCACTCGGTGAGAGCAGCGAATAAGCCGTGGTTTCTTAAGTGCTTTTAGGCTATAATTTAGCGTTCCAGAAAAATGCGTTTAACGTGCTCTGGAGCGCGTTAATAATGGTCTGATGAGCACTAAATTCATTGTAATTTAATCCTTTTCGACAATAATGAACCCTTAGACTAAAAAATTAGTGTCAAGCTTGTAAATATGACTAAACAAACCGATCCAAATTATCTCTACATTCCCTATTCAGGTCCTACGCTATTAGAAACACCATTGCTTAACAAAGGGAGTGCATTCTCTCAACGCGAGCGTGAAAATTTCAACTTAGCAGGACTACTTCCTCCTCGTTACGAAACAATTGAAGAGCAAGTTGAGCGTTGTTATCAGCAATACTCAAGCTTTAGCGACAACCTAAACAAGCACATTTACTTGCGTGCTATTCAGGATAACAACGAAACGCTGTATTACCGTTTAGTACGCGATCATTTGGAAGAAATGATGCCAATCATCTACACCCCTACAGTAGGTGATGCATGTGAGAAGTTTTCAGATATCTATCGCAGCTCTCGTGGTTTGTTTATTTCTTATGAAGACCGTTATCAAATCGACGATATTTTACGAAATGCTACTAAAGGCAAAGTAAAAGTTATTGTGGTTACAGATGGTGAACGTATTTTAGGCCTTGGCGACCAAGGTATTGGTGGTATGGGTATTCCTATCGGTAAGCTGGCACTTTACACCGTGTGTGGTGGGATCAGCCCAGCTTACACGTTGCCTGTTATGCTTGACGTAGGGACAAACAACGAGAAGCTACTCAACGACCCAATGTACATGGGCGCAAGACACCCGCGTATCAACCAAGCTGAATATGATGAATTCCTAGATCTATTCATTAAAGCGGTGAAACGCCGTTGGCCTAATGTGCTGTTACAGTTTGAAGATTTCGCGCAACCTAACGCAATGCCACTTTTGAAACGTTACCGCGATGAAATCTGTAGCTTTAACGATGATATCCAAGGCACCGCTGCGGTTACTGCGGGCTCGCTGTTAGCCGCTTGCCGCGTGAAGGGGGCAAAGCTCTCGGAACAAAAAGTGGTGTTTGTTGGTGCAGGCTCTGCTGGCTGTGGTATTGCAGAGCAAATTATTAGCCAAATGATTTCAGAAGGGATAACCGACGAGCAAGCGAGAAGCCAAGTGTTTATGGTGGACCGTTTTGGCCTTCTGACAGAAGGCATGGAAGGGCTAAGAGATTTCCAAGAAGCGCTAGTTCAACAACAAGCCAACCTTACGGATTGGACATACAGTGGTGAATTTGCATCTTTATTAGATGTAATGCACTGTGCAAAACCAGACATCTTAATTGGTGTGTCAGGTCAAGCAGGTCTATTCACTGAGCAAGTGATCCGCGCGATGCATGCAGGGTGCGAACAGCCGATAATTTTCCCACTAAGTAATCCATCACGCCAAGTTGAAGCGCATCCAAAAGATGTGATTGAGTGGACTGATGGTCAAGCAATTGTAGCTACGGGAAGCCCATTTGAACCTGTGGTACATGGTGAGCAAACAATTATCATACCTCAATGTAATAACAGTTATATCTTCCCAGGGATCGGCCTTGGTGTACTTGCAGCTAAAGCGAACCGTATTACAGATAGCATGTTGATGGTATCGAGCGAAATGCTTGCTGAATCATCACCACGTGCTAATACGGGCAAAGGTAGCTTACTACCAGCCCTAACTGAAATTGAGCCGTTGAGTAAGCGAATTGCTTTTGCAGTTGCTAAAAAAGCAATGGAAGAGGGCGTTGCACTTGAAATGGAAGACGACGCAATTTGGGCAGCGATAGAGAAAAACTATTGGCTCCCTAAGTATAGAAATTACAAACGCTGTAGCGTCTAATTACTTTTACTTAGGGCCTGTTGATCTTTCAAGTTTGTTTTTGCAGCAGTTTGACTGGTATTTATACAAGGCAGAGCCTGCGTAGCATAGTTATTCTATGTAAGTCAGGTGATAACACAGTAGAAATGCCAGTCAAGCGCTGCCCTTTGGGTTCACCTGAGTGCGCTTTGTTCATTGTTGCTCAACTTTTGCCTAGATTACTAGGCGGCAAGTCGAGCGTCGCGACCAAAACACACTCAGAAGAACAAAAATCAAACAGCAAAGGTCAACAGGCCCTAGCTAAAACAGAAATCGCCGCCAACTCATATTGGCGGCGATTTTTGTTTATCAATCACGCGTAAAAGTTGAGAGTACCACATATAACTTCTCAGAGTGATAATCAACCATTTTGTTAAAGTTTGTTACCTTGAAATCCAATTCAGTAGTTGTTAATTGAAATATGCTTGAATATGCAGGTATCACATTTTAGGAGCAAAAGATGCGAATTTTAACTGGCTTACTGGCATTATGTTTATCTGGATTTAGCTTTGCAGGCGCATTGCCTGACTCTCCGCATTTATATGTTAAAGGCACTTCATTTATTCAAGTACAACCCGATGTTGCAACCATACGTGTCGCCATTACCGAAAAGCAAAAGTCGCTACCCACAGCTAAAGAAAACGTCGATAAGATTATGGCTAAGGCCATCGAAATCGCTAAACGCTTCGATATTAAAGAAGACGATATTCACGCAGAGCAACTGAATGTTTACAGACAGACACGCTACAATCGCGAATCAAATGAAGAAGAGTTTGATGGTTTTCGTGTGAGCCGCAGCTTGACTGTGAAACTTAAAGACATCAAAAAATACCCAGAGTTACTTCAAGAGTTTGTAGACAGCGGCATCAATCAGTTCAATAACACAGAATTTGGTGTTGAAAATGAAGGCAAGTATCTGCAAAGTCTCAAAAAAGCCGCCATTAAAGATGCAAAGAAAGCAGCTAAAGAACTAGCAGGCGAGTTTGATGTTGAATTGGCAAAACTGTACTCAGTTTCATTCCAACCAATGCAAACGCCAGTTCAGCCTTACGTGCGCTCTGCAGCGATGGCTATGGAAGCAGATCAAGGCGCATACAAAAATGCGTATAACACAGGTGCAATTACATTGAATGCGGAAGTTTATGCTGTTTACTTAATTGAGTAATACTGGCTGTGAACTAATTAAACTTATACACTAAGCCCTCCATTGGAGGGCTTTTTATGATCACCGGTTTATATGCGGCATTACTGGCAATAATCTATATTAAACTCAGTTTTAACATAATATCACTCAGACACAGACACAAAGTATCGCTAGGAGATGGCGGTGTCGATGAACTGCAAAGTGCAATACGGATCCACGGCAACTTTATCGAGTACACACCTTTCGTACTGTTAATGATGTTGTTACTCGAAACTCAACAAATCAACCCATATCTACTTCATGCTTTTGGCATTGCTTTTTTGTTTTCTCGAGTTGCACACTATGTTGCACTCGGTAAAACCAACTTTTCAATCAGAAAAGTAGCGATGGCGACAACATATGGAGTAATACTTATTTTAGCGTCATTCAACCTCGTATATTACTTTATCTAAATATGACAAAACAAAAACTTCTGGTGACGGGTTTACCCCGAACCGGCACAACAAGTCTGTGTATTGCTGCATTAGGTGCTGGATACAAAACAGCACACACGGCATACACAAGGCAAGCATTAGACTGCGCTGAGTTTATTGCTGACACGCCCGTTTTTGCTGACTATGAAAAACTATATGCTCTATATCCTGAAGTTAAAATAGTACATTTGACACGAGATTTTGAGCAATGGCTTCCCTCTATTAAGCGTTTGATGACGGCAATGAAAGAAAATTTACTGTCACAAAAAGGGGGCTTTAACGACACCATTAAGCGTTGTTATTTGGAAACTTTTCCTGATTTTGACAAACATTTTGAAGACGATGGTTATTGGCGGGATCGTTATAGCAAGCATCATGATAGGGTGCTTAGCTTTGCAAAAATGAATCATATTCCTATTATAATGGTCAATCTAACCGCGACTGATGCCGAGCAAACGCTTGCCGAATTTATAGGCGTGACTCAAGAAAAAGTGACCATTCCGCATGTCAATATCGGTGGTAAAGTCACTGCATGGAAGTGGTTTTCACACCCCAATAAAGTAGAATCGACACGTAATGGCAAAGCAGATAAAGACACAGCGCTCTTTAGCATGCAAGTTCGCTCGAGCGCCTGAGTTTGTTATACTCACCACAAGCTGTATATACAAGATAGAATTATGTTTGAATTAAAATATCACACACCTTTTAGCTGGACTGAAAAAGTCCTAGCCGACTTTGATACCTTTCTTCAAGATCACGCCGCTGCAGAAAAAAAAGCAGCCGGAATGGCGATGGCAATGCTTGGTCATTACCCAGACAGGATCAAGCTAGTAAAAGCGATGGCTGATCTCGCAATAGAAGAAATGATCCATTTTAAACAGGTACTTAAGATCTTAACCGAACGTGGTACGCTACTAGGAAACGATCAAAAAGACCCCTATATAAAGCAAATGCGCGCATTATTCCGCCAAGGCACAGATGAATATTTAATTGATAGATTACTGATTGGTGCGGTAATTGAGGCTAGGGGCCACGAGCGTTTTTCTTTAGTTGCAGAAGCGCTTCCTGAAGGCAAAGAAAAAGACTTTTATGTTGCAATCGCCAAGTCAGAAGAAAAACACAAAAACCTCTTTGTGGAGCTCGGCTACGAGTATTTCGACAAATTAACGATAGACAAACGTTTAGAGGAAATTCTCATCGCAGAAGCGGATATTTGTAAGCGTATTCCATTTAGCGCAGCGCTTCATTAGTATGAAATAACTGGGATTAAATAATAATAACAAGGACATAATAATATGAAACTAAATGCTTTTTTATGCTTCAGCTTCCTTTTAACAACAAATTTTTCTGCAAGTGCTGAGACTTTTAGCGCGTTAGATGCTTGGAAAGAACTCGATCATAACTTGCAAACCCATTACGCATATCTAGATGACTTTAAAGATTACCAGCAAACTCGGCAGCTATTTGAAAATAAGTTAAATAATTTAGATTCAAAGCAAGCCTTTATTGGCTTAAGCCAAGCATATTTACGCCACTTTACAGATCCGCACCTCAATCTTGGTCCATTAAATGAAGAGGATTACAGTGTGTATCCAACAGGTGCAGATATGTATGTCGAGTTTAATGATAACAGCGCACTTATTATTGACGTAAAACGTAGCAGCGATGCAGACGTTAAAGGGATAAAACCCGGAGATAAAGTGACAAGGATAGATGGCAATACAATATCGCAAGCCATCCAAGACGTAATGCAGGTGCCATTGAGTCAATTAAATAAGGCTCAGAAGAGTTACGCACTGAATATTGCGTTAGGAGGAAAACGTTATCAAAAACGCGAAATTGAATTTCAACGGGATACAAAGCTAGCAACTGTCGAACTTGCCGCAAGTTATGATGCGATAAATGCGCTAGGTAATGGGCCTAAAGTATCCTACGAAAAAATAGATGAATTTGGTCATATTCGATTTAATAACGCTATGGGCAACGCCCAAACCGTTGATGAGTTTAAAGCTGCATTAAAGCTTTTAGGTGAAGTGAAAGGTTATATTATTGACCTTAGAAATACACCCAGCGGCGGGAATACTGGTGTCGCAGAACCCATACTTGGACATTTTACTGCTGCGCCAAGCGTGTATCAAAAGTACCGTACTCAAACGGGATCTGTACAATTCAACAAAGCAGAGTTAAAAGACGCGCTCACTAAACCAGCAAAGCAACAAATAAAGGTACCGTTTGTTGTACTTGCTGGGCGCTGGACTGGCAGTATTGGAGAAGGCATGACAATTGGCTTTGATGCTTTGGGTGCGGACGCAGTAATTGGCGCACCGATGGCTGATTTGCTTGGCGGCATCAAACGTCTCGTCCTTGATCAAAGTAACGCTTGGGTTGAAGTTGGGTTTGAACGCTTATATCACGTAAATGGTAGTTTTCGTGAAGACTTCGAACCAAATATAATTGTAGCTGGCGATATGGACAATAATGGTAGGGATGTAGCACTAGAAACAGCGGTGTCAGTTTTATATTCGAAAACGGATAAGTGTAATGCGGCGCGAGAAATTAGATAAAAAGGCATTTGTTTTTGGACGAGCTTGATTAGCTCGTCCATTATGTTAAATAGGGCGGTTTTAAGCTGTCTTGAGGTGTTCGTTTAGCCTTTCATACGCAATCAGCTTTGCTTCATCCATATCTAATTCGCTATCAACTTTAAACTGTAAAATTGATACAAATTTATTTGAGTGCTTGTGATCTGGATTGTAATACGGGTTAAGTAACTTTAGTTCCTCTATCGCATCAAAGTCTTTCTCAAACGCTTGTTGGTCTTTAAACACCAGAAATTGAGCTTGAACAGTTGATGCCTTTTGAGAGGGCTCTAACTGTTTTGATTCTAGATTTAAGTCACTAGTTGATGAATTCGAAACTGTGAGCTTAGAGAGAATGATAAAAACATTACTATAGATTGTTCCGTTACGTGCTGTGTAATTACTTAAATTCATATTTAAACCTCTACCCAAAGTTCAGACTGCTTTTTGGCAGCTAACAAACATGCTGTAGTTAGTTGCTGCTTAGTCACTTCAACTACATCATTATTAGCTAGCACCCAAAGCTGCTTATCAGTATCGGACATTAATAAAATTGCTCTTGCCATACGTTGCTGACTTAGCTCGTCACCGTCAAACACCATATTGTCGACGTCGACGGTGATAGACTCAACATTCACAGCACGCTGTGCTTTGAATCGATTGCGCTTAATTTTATCAATATGCTCTTGTGTGTGGGCAACCGTTGCAGGGTGGTGGTATACCGTCCTAGTTTCATCGTCGTACTCTGTTCGTGCTGGCAGCTCTTCAGTTGTTAGCTCGTGATCCACTTCAGGAATGACCACGCGATAAAACTTGCGGCGTAGCGCCAAATCAATCACCGGCTCTTCCGGCAGTTTTGGTACTTCCACCGGTTCTTCAGGGTTTGCGGTGTTATGCGCATTGGCCTCATCAATTTGAGCTTGGATTTTTGGGAGTTCTACAAGCCATGATGCGTGCGCTTCAGAGTGTGCAGCCTCTTCAGCCTCGATGGCCAGTTGCAGTACCTGGTCAATTTGAGCGCGTGGGTGGCGGAGCATCACTTTTGTTTCAACGTCTTTGTATGTCACTGTTGGGTTGATTACGTCCATCTCTTACTCCTTAGCCGTTGTGGGCAATGCCGATTGGGAACATTGTGTGGTGGCAGAACACTTTTACCGTGTTGCGGTTTAGGTCAGCTTTGGTGTTTTCGCCATTGATGATTGGGATAGCTTGGTCGTCACCCCAGTTATTTTTTAGTGGATCGTACTTCAGCTCTGCGCCATTAAACTGCACGTAAATCAGGCCATTCTTTTGGACAAGAGTAAATAGCGCTTTAAATGCGGACGAATCGCTTGATGGTTCTGGTAACGATATTTCACCATGGGTTGGCTGGTCTAGTAGTGATGTTAGTGAACCGTACGAACTCGGTGTAAACGTATTCATCTCCAAATACAAACTTTCTGTCGTATTTGATCGAGCATCTTTACCTACCTTACCTACCAATGAATAGTGCAAGTGATTACCATAATTGATGGCGTTGCTTGAGCTAATATAGAGGTAATTAATGCTGTTAAGGAACGGTAGAGACTCAGCTTGCATTGTTAGTTCTGCCAGTGAGTTATAGTGCCACAAGCCAACCGCATTATCAGGGAGTTCATAGTTCACGCCATTGGTTAAATTGTTAATTGTAACGCTTTGCGATGTCCAATTATTCCCAGCATCAACAGTATTAATTAGGTGCACTGACGCATCATTCACTTTTCGGGTGAAATCCACTCGTCCCCCTTTTGCTGGAGCCCACATGGCGTAAACTCCATCGGGGTAAATAGCAGCAATATCTTCTGGTGTGCCGGTAATATCAACCCAAGGTAGGTTCTGAAATTCGGCCAGCATGCGTTTACTTTGAGCCATGATTGTAATTTCAGTTCCAATTGGGAATTTTGTATCTAACTCTTCAGTAACATCTCCAGAACCGTATAGATAGCAAGAGTTTGAGTAACCAGTGTATAAGAAATCGGTTGCCTTAGAAGTTATCCTAATTGACATTGCTTGACCATTACTACCGAAAAGTAACCAATGGCTACTACGATCGCCATTGAAGTATTTAGTGTTATCCGCTTCCTGAGTGCCAAAGGTCACAGTCCCACCAGAGTTTATAGCGCTATAAGATGAGTCGGACGTCTTTATTACCTTAACCAGCGCTCCGTTATGCATTGGTTTTAAAAATGGTAAAAACCCTTTACCTCTAAATGCGCCCGATACAATACTTTGCATTGCCTTTTCAGCAGCCCTGTTTAAATCAAGTTTTTTCGCCGGTACACGTATGTCTTCAACAAGCCCCGGGTAAACCACATCGTGGTATTTGAAAACGTCAGGCCTCACAAACTTAATGGTGGAAGATGATACGATTGACCCTGTAGAGTCATAGCTGCCTGGTAACGCTGGAGTTACGCCAGCTAACTGTTTATTAAAGCATTCAGCCAAACTAGAAATAGGCGCATTTGTATTAAACCAGTAACCTCCCCGAACTTCACCATTGTTGTTTGCCGACACACATGCCGACGTCCCCATTACATTACTAGGATGATACGCCCCTTGATTTAGACGTTGAAATGTCAGTAGAGGTAGGGCAAAACATTTACCATCAACACCTGATTCTTCATCGGGAGAGTCAGCTGAACCCATCGCTCCAAACACTCCCGCATCAGGGTAGTCGTTTGGATATTTTACGTTAGATTTACTATCACTCGCGTATAGCGGGTAACCTAATCCTAAATCAGTTAACTCAGCAATTCGTGACCCTTGGGGTCTAATATGCTCTTTAACAGACAAATCTAAGTAGCCCGACGCTTCTGTAGGCCTTGCGCAATACCAATCATCTCGCCGGCCCTCAATAACACGGGTGCGATATCGCACTTGGATATATGCCTGACGCTTTGGATCAAAATAAATATTGTGCTGCGGCTCACTTAAAAAAATAGCTTTTTGCTCTGACGTTAGCGCTGACCACTTTGCACCGCGGCCAAAAAATTTGTTGTCCCACGCTCCAAGTGCTGAGTAACGCATATCAACTAAGTCGCGCTGCAACGCAATGCCTGCATAACTCACGCCACCATACTGAACATTACCGAATGGATAAACGATGTCTTTTTCTGCAATTTCTTCGTGCCAAACTTCAAGGAATGCAAAGTCTTTGCGTGATAAAATGACTTTATTTGTGGCGGTTTCGGATGCAAATGCAACCTCAGGACTTGAATGCAAAGTTAACGTAGCGGTATTGGCATCATAGGTTTTTTTACCATCGGGCGCGGGTGGGAACTCCATCACTGATTGAGTGGTTGAGTGGCCGATACCTATAATGTAAATCAACACTCCATCAACTACAACTAATGGGTGTATTGTGCTTGACTCTCCGGTGTGGCTGTTTGTAGATGCTTCCCCCCAAATCAATCGATTTGGGGCTGATGAGCTTATCCAAGTCCAAAGCCCCTCATTCACTTTTGGATTTGAAGAATTATGATGTCCCCACTCAACAATACCTGACCCAGCATACTGCTGTTTACGCATTTCGCGTAGCGCATCAAATTCTGCTTTGGTCATAACGTGTGGGTTTGGGTTTACACTTTGCGCTTGTTCAACAAGCGCTGGTAGGGTCGGGATGTTATGCATATTTCCGGCAGCATCTTTAAATGGCACTGTCCCAGGCTGCGTTTGCCAGTTCTGCATTGCCTGGTTGTTTGCTTCTATGTCAGCTTGTTTGCCTTGAAACTGCGTAAGCAGCTGCTGTTGACCAGTTGCGACTTGATTTAGTGCCGAAACGGCGTTTTGTAGGGGGGTTGGATCTGCCATTATTCACCTCAAAATAGATCGTTGATTTGTTGAGTGGTTAATGTGCCGGCTAATACGGCACCAAATGCGGTGTTCAAGTTTGAATTAATCGATACAAGTTGCTCGGTGGCCAATACTGCAATAGCACTATGGGCCCGAGCGTGTAACTCAGATAGATGGATGCGTATAGCAACAGCGTCGATGTTATTTTTATGCTGTGTAACAACAGAGGCTGTAGCTGTTACTTCAACTGCAGTGCTCAATACACTCAGCTCTGAATCGAAAACTTTATCTGCAGAGACGATCACATTGTTTTCAGCGGCTACTGCACGGTTCTTATGCTGCAGCACCTTTGCCTCAACGATTTGTATTCCCGAGTGAAAACGTGTCATAGACTGATTGAGTGACGATACTCGGTCATCAATTGTCCGCTGTATGCCTTGCGCAAAATCGGTTATTTCAGATTTGGTTTGGTTTGCATGTACTGTTGTTTGTTGAGCGCTTTCTTGTACTGTGCTGACTGCCGCATTAATACTATTAACCGCTTGGGTAGCAGTGCTTTCAAACTCAGCCTTCAGAGTTTTAATTTCACCTTTAATTGTTGCGCTTTGGTCTTGAGCCTCAGTAGCTTCACTTTGTGCCAATACAGCTAACGAGGCTGCTGCCAGTGCTTGCTCTTGATTTAACTTGGCCTCAGTAGCACTTTGATTTGCTGCGCTTTTATACTCATAACTAGCCTCAGCGTTGTGAGTTATCGTATTTAGGCTCTGTGCTACCTCAGCCTTGGCCTGTAACACTTCACTGTGTTTGAGCACCACCTCATTATGCTTTTGAGTAACGTTGTTATTTGCGCTAACAACAAACTGATATTGTGACTCAAAGGTACCAAGCCTTGGCTCAACAGTGGCCAAGGTCGTTTGGTTTTGCTCGATAGCAGTTGCCATTTGCGCAAGCGCGTCGCTCGCTTCCATTGCCACTTGGGCTAATGCCGCTATCTTAGCTGGGGTAGGGATGTTAACTTGCTCGCCCAAAAAGCCAGTAACAGGGTAGGTGTCGGCGCTGGACTCAAACCAACCGGTCATCTGTTGCTCGCGCGTAAACCATTGAGTTTGTAAATCAGCAACACGCTGCGCTAGTTTTGCCGTAACCGTATCAGTAAAGTTTTGTACAAGCCCATATTTTAGACTTGAAGCTGAAGAACCTGGCTCAAATACAGAACCATCTAATTGTTTAACCTGCAGGGTTAAGTCATCAAGCACACTCACTAGCTGCAGGATGCGGTCTTGTCCTTCGTAATGCACAAACAGTAAATCTGCTTTTTGCGCCTTTGCAACTTGTACAAAGTAAGTGCCATTACCAGTAATTGTGCTGCTATTCGCAGTGATTGAAATAGTGCCGATGCTATAAGCCATAGCTAACCTCGCTTGTAGATGACAGCGACCTGTTTAACTTGATCTGCTGATTCAAAAATGACGTTGTGACGGGCTTGAGCTAGGGTATATCGCTCTTCAGATTGAGTGGGTTGGCGCATTCCTTTGCCAGGCATTGAGCTTGCGCAGATCAAATCACCCGTTTGCAGGTTTCCGCCTTCACCGCATACGTTCATCGCACCCTCACCGCCGGCGTTAAAACTGGCAATGTCGTACATATAGGCAAGTTGCTCCCACTCATCAAAACCAATAAGGCCAGCGGGTTGTCTATCGGTAAGCGGTCTTCTTCGGGTGTAGATACCTCGCACTGTTACTTCCATAGGAGCAGAGCTGAGTTTGGCCGTACAAATAGCATTGGAGATATTTGCGATGTGCATTAGTTCATCATCACACAAAATATCACCAACCTCTGGCGTTACTTCTATCGGGAGTAAGCACTCGTGCGCTGAGGTATGTGGGCCAATCTCTCCTTGTGTTGCATAAAACGCCCAGTCTTTTGCTGTGGCTCTTACCCCTATATAGCTAGCCTTCACATCTACGCCTACCGCATACTTTCGAGTGTCAGAGCCTGCGGTTACGCCGGTAACTTCTGCATAGTTCCCATAAAACGCTCCCGTTTGGGATATACTCCATTGATACACACCATTGGTAAAGCCCGCCATCCCACCATTACGAGACCGTATAACATGCTCTGCACTGGTATACGCATCGCTCGCATACCATTCAAACGTTTCAGCTGCGAACTTAACCTTACCCGGTGTTACATCCATGCCAGTTACAAAACCGTTATAGTTCACCCCAATTTCTGCACGAGCCTCAAGTTGGCCCAAATGATTTGCATGAGCGCTGAGGGTTAAATGCGCACTGGCTGCATCGTTTTCCGCATTGGTGACGCGGCTAGAAAGCCCCTGAATGGCGTTAGCATTACCCTCAGCTGTGGTTTCAACACTGCCAACGCGGTAGTTAAGTGCGCTCAGGCCATCATCCAAATTGCCAGCGGTTTGCTGCAACGAATTAATAGCGAGGTAGTTGCCGTAAATATCACTTTCAGCACTATTCACCCGTTGATTGACAGCAGTTACTTGACCGTCGACTTGTGCTGATAGGGTAGAGATAGCACTGGATATGGCCCCATCAGACTCAGATTTGGTATAAAATTGGTTGTTGAGGTAGGCGAGGTTACTATCCATTTGCGACTGTAGCTCTAGTTTAGACGCAGAGATGGCGGCGTCTGTGTCTACTGCGGTGTAATAGTAATTTTCTAAATGCGCAAAGTTATCATCTGCTTGTGAGCTTATCTGCTCAATGCGCGCACTGAGGGCAGCATCTTCACTCGCCATGGTTTGCTCAACCGTAACAAGCTTGCCTGCGTTCTCACCAACACTAGACTCAATCGCACTAAAGCGCTGCGCATTGGCTTCGTTTTGCGTTGCACTGGTTTGTTCAATATTGACTATCTTGCTGCTGTTATCACCCACACTAGACTCAATGGCCGACATTCTCAGTGCAGCGGCCTCGGTTTCTGTTGTAAGCGCCTGCTCAACCGTTGTGATTTGCGACTTGTTTTCACCAACTTCAGCGGTTAAATATGATATACGCTCACTGAGCGCAGCATCCTCTGTTGCAACGGTACGTTCCAGCTCGCTTAAAGTGGCTGACGCGTTTTCCAGTGATGACTGCAGTAGGGTGATTTGCTCTTGGGTGACTGCGCCATCTTCATCAATGCGAGCAATAATGGCAGCGGCTTTTTGATTAAACTCACCACGAGACTGCAAATTAGCAACCAGTGCGGCGTTATCTGCAATGGCCTGCTCTAAAATAGATTCAGCCACGGCATCAACAGCGGCCAAATTGTCCTTAATCTTATTAATGTCACCCACGGTTACGCCAGCTGCATTAAATGATTGCCGGCTCAGCACGCCATTGTAAATCGCAGTAATAGTGAGGTGGTTTGTGCCTTCCCCCTCAAACGCCAACTCAATCGGGTGAACTTGAGCCTGGTCTTCAATTTCAATACTAATGAGTCCATTGTCCGGCTCTAAATGCACTTTGAGTATCCGCTCAGACAAAGTGCTTTTTGAGACTTTATCAATAGCCTTAATCGTTACGGTATTGGTGAGTGATGGGGGCAACCAGTTTGTGGCAAGTGCTGTCCACGTGGCTTGCTGAGATAGCCCAAAAACCACATCTACCACCTCAACAGGTGTTTTGGCCTTTTTGGTAATCACCGCTACTTCTGCCCAGACGCTTTTATTTTTATGCGTTACTGCTCGGCACTTTGCAGCGTAGTGCGTATCTGGCGCTAAATTGTTTTTGGTGAGAATAGGAGTTCGCACCAAAGGCGTGGGGTTTGGCTCATCAGCAAGACCTAGCCATACCCACTCAGCTTGCACGCCAATCGCATCGCCTATATCAGCCGTGAGCGTCGCGCTATTGTCAGTGGTCTCAATTTCTATGGTGGGCGCTGTGGGCACATCTAGTGTAAACGTGAGTGCATTGGCAGCGCTAGACTTGCCTAGTACGTTTACTGCAGTGACAGTGGCTTTGTAATTACCAACCTGCAGAGGAGGTAGCACCGCCTCTATATAGTTGACTCGCTGAGCGTGTACCTTTACATATTCGTCATCTGCCTCAGGGGTATCACTCTCAATTACTTTGTGTATTACAACACCAAAGTGTTCAACGGCGTCAATGGCGTCATAGGTCCAGGTTAACACTATATAACCATCGTCCCGGGTTGTTGCCTTCAGTGTTTTTACTGGTTTTAGCTGACCTGGCACATAATCCGTATTCGGTGTTAAATCCTCGACACCTGGCACCATGCCATCAGCCCAAATCCCAGGGCCGTCTTCAATACAGCGGATAGTCACGCCACGGTCGAGCCTAAAACGCCTATCAATTACACGATAAATTTTATTATTAATGTGATATTCGGGGATATTCACCTTGATGGTGCGACCAACAGCCGCACGTAGGCCTGTGTGCCTAAGGGGTAGCTCAATGGCACCTAAGCGTGTTTGCTCTAGCTGTATTGCTGCAAGTCGTTGGGCTGTAGCGCTGCTACGTACAAATGGTAATGATAGCGTTTGCTCTAACGGTTGGGCGTCTTGCTCTAAATAAGACTGTGCAATCACTGGCGGTGCATCCGTACGCTCATAGTTTTGTTTGGGGTCAACAAACTGTGCCCGCACGGTATTGGCACGCTCGCGCAAATCTGCGTGCCATTTAATTTTTACATCACCCAGCACATCCGCCATGGTGACGGTGTAGGTCGGTGCACCATACCAGGCACCAACACGCACATACCACTGGCCCATCTGGCGGAATACTTTGCCCGCAAAGCTGCGTTCGAGCTGCTGTAAAACCTCAAGTGGTCGAGACGTAAACGCAAAGGTACCGTTTATTGTGTAGCGTGGCTCTTTATGAGTTACGCCTTGGCTATCGGTGTATTCCGCGTCTTCATCACATACATTAGCCGCAGCTATCCACCAATTCATAGGCAAGTGACTAACCGGCACTTGGTTTGCCCCATAAAACCTAACGTAGTGCAGAGTGCACAGCACGGCATTTTGTGACCACTGCCATGTATTTCTATCGTCTGGGTTTTGGCTTGCGTCTCGTGGGTCCCACACGCGCGCGCCGCGAATTAAAAACTCGCAGTCGCTCACGCCATCTGGGAATACTTCACGGTTGTTTTCAAGCTCTAAAAAAATGTGCGCTTGGTCACGGCCAATGTGCTTTTCTGTCCAACCCGCCATTTTTTGCACCGCAACAGTAATCGCTTTGGTGTGGCGGCCATCTGCAACAGCATAGTTGTATGAGGCCCGTGGGTAACTGCTGAGCGGTTTATTTGCAATGTACACATCTTCCAGTGCATCAATTGGTGCGCCATTAATCAGTATAATGAGTTGTATGAACTCCTTTTCGTCTCGTGTTTTGGTTGCTTGGTGTGCAATCACGCCCCCCACACGGTCGCGGCCAAAGGTGATACGCCTTGGTTGGTCTATGCCTTTTTGTAGCCCTTTAGCAAGCGTAGCAACATCCTGCTCAGGCTGAGTTTGGTCTGGCATCAAACCACTAAACAGCGCGCCAACGCCTGTAATATCTAGTACGCCGCCAACAACATCACCAACTACATCGACTACTTTACTCATGGATAAGTTCCAATGGGTAAACGTAACGCAAGGCATCCAGCGGCAGGGTAGTCACCCCCTCATCAGACACGCAATACACGCAACCAAGGCCAACAATGCCGCCAACCAGCTCACCGTCGTACTCACACAATGCCACATCGCCACGGCTTGCGTAGTCAATTGCAATAGGCGCTACGTTTAAACGGGTTTCAAAGGTCTGTTTAAAGTCACTTTTAATGATGTTTAAACCCTGTTTAAACGTGGTGTAAGCGCCGCGCTCGGGCGCTGGGTCAAACCCGTGATGTGCCCGTATCCAATCCGCCACAAATAGACAGCAGTCAAATTGGCCAAAATGAAATTCCTTTGTTTCGCAGCTTGCGAGGTAATTATACAAATCAGTGGCGTTGAACATAGCGACCCCCACCAATACGTCTACCCGGTTGTGTGTCTGGCAAAATAGTACTGTTCGCAGCGGCTTGCTCGTTAAAAAACTCATCCCCCGGGTATAGCGCTTTTTGTGTTGCGTCATTCCAACGTTGATGTAATCGAGCCTGCTGCCAGCGTTGAGACTCGCCAGTCACCGTTAGCTCAACCTTTGAAAGTGCACCGCGCTCACTATCGCAAGCAGCAACACTGCCACTTTCAATAAGCTGGTAGCCCTCAACACGGTAATGCTCATCGACCACAACCAGCCAAATATCTACCTCAACCCCTACAGGGTCATTGGCGGCTACTTCACCTAAAATCTCAGGGTTAGGGGTAGTGAGGGTAAGCCGAATGTTGCTCACCGAGTTGTTATCATTAGCAGGTATCTCGCTCACTTGGCCAAGTGCACCTAAGCCATACCAGGTTTGATTTAAAAAGCGGCGTTCACCCACGCCAGTATGCAAACGTAAGTTCCCGGTTTTAAACTTCAGGTCGACAAAGTAGCGAGGATTGCCACGACCTAACTGCGCAATTAGCGAACTCTTAACTGCCTCCATTAAAACGCCTCCCGCCCGCGAATACGCCAGCTGGTTACCACGCCATTTTTATACTGGGCATCGGCCAAGCCTTGCTTATTATCAATCAGTCTAAATACGCCAGCAGGGCGAACAAAATAAACAGGGGAGTTATGAGCAGGTATGCGGCGCATGGGTGACTCAAAACGAAGCATAGTCGCGCCAGTCGCAGCTGGGAGTACATTTTCGGTCAGTATTTTTAGCTCAGCTGCTGCACCCGAGCCTATTTGGATTTTTTCACCAGCTCGCGCATAAATTCGCCCAGATGGTAAATTAGTAACAGCAAGGCTCGCGCCGTCTTGATAACCACCACTAACAAACGCAATGGTATCTAAATGTTCCTGCTCACGACGGTAGTCATGCATCAAGAACCTACCAACACTGCCACGCAAAGCGGCCAAAAAGCCATCTAGCTCAAGCGCATCTACCTCTGGGACATTGGTTAGTTCAATATCAAACTCCCAATATGCGCCCTCGTTATCGAATACTTCAGAGGCATTATTGGCTTTATTGATGTGCAGTTGGCTATTGGGTACCAGTCTAAAAACGCAAGATTTTGGGGGCTTAGGTAGCGGCAGATGCTCCATTATTTCTCATCGCTCGTGTTCGAATCGTTAGAGCGAGTGTAAAAACTAATGGAGCTAAGGGGAGGGTGGAAAGTGGTTTACATGGCATCCAATTTAAATACGTCTTCAATATTCGGTAAATTCGTAGGTAAGTGATCATAATAGTCTTTTACCACTTCGAATAGCTTCTTGTTATTTCGAACTTCGGAAAATAAAAAAATACGCTTGCTGTAGAACCCGTACAAAAGATTGGTATCGTAGTCTTCCCCTAAATTTTTCCGGGTTTTTGTGAATATAATTTTTCTAAGTTCAGGAGTCTCGATTTGCGAAAGGTAATTCATGAGTTCCAAGATTGCTTTATCAAGTTTCTTAAGCATGTAACTTGATTCTGTCAAATAGGCCTTGCACAGCACTCTTTGCGCATATATTTTTGCTTTTGCTTCATCCTTACTTAAATTGGCTATTCTTCCATAACCAGCGCTGTAAAGTAAGGTTCTGATATTAACCATGTAACGCTGTCTAGATTGATTACAACCTATATTCATATAGCTCAAGCGAGGTTCTCTCCCCCACTTTTGCTCAAACGATTCCGATACAATCCAAAAACACGAGTCCCCATAAAAAGCTTGAGAATTTTTAAGTTTCTCAACTTCGCCATCGAAGACTTCATTAGTTACTTTGAAGTCTTCCGTTACAGTATTCTTCACGTTATCTGTCAAGTAATGCAGATTATCTGTAATTTTGTCAAAGAGGAGCAACTCAGTTTGAGACTTAAGAACTTTCCTAGTCTCTTTTAATTCAGTTTCACTTGTTTGCCAAGTTTTGTAGAGAAGAAATATACTTGCTCCAAGTAAAATAGGTTGCAGCATATTGTTAAGATAGACAGCCACGCTTTCCCAAAGCCCAAAGTCATCTGTGTTATCAAGGTTGAAACCAAACTTGTTCACATACACAAGTAGGATTGAGCTAGTAAAAGCGAGAAGCAGCCCGAGAAAGATGCCGTTTGATATATCTGATTTCAAATTTGGAAGTTTTATTCTTAGCATCGTTGCTATTGATATTAGCAATACCAAAAAAATAGTAATACCGATTATGGCCAATTCCATACTTTGCTCCTTTATTTTCAAGCCACACGTCGAATGCTTTGAATAATAACACCATTTTCCTGTATGTCTTGCAGGATCAATCCTCTAATTTGATTTGCCACATCATTTCCGGTTCTTTGTGCACTGGCTTCGTCGGTTGCGCCCTGGACGACTACATGGTTAGTAATGTTAAAACTTATGTTGCCACCACCTGATTGTGCTCTGTTCCCTGCGTTGTAGTGTCGAGCCATAGCGCTTACTTCAATGTTTTGCTTGGGCGATAACACCCGCTCGCCGCGTTGTAATACGTAGGTGCTTTCGTTTGGTACGTAATCTAAACCACCGTGAGCAATACCTGAAGGTTGTTGCGCTTTAATTTGGCGAACCTGTGCCATACCCATCGCTATTGCGGCAGCAGCTGCAGCCGCACCAAGGGCAGGACCAATCGGTTTAATCCATGCAAGTGCCGAGTATGCACCAGTAGCTGACTCATAGGTTTTAATTAATGCCTGGCTAATGGCAAAAGCCTTGTACATCTTAAAAGCTTTTTTACTTTGCTGGCCCATGGCTTTTAAGCCCGCCATACCAAGCCCTAAAACCGCACTAGTTCTTTCTACTGTATTTTTCTTTTCCCAATTGGCGAATTCCATTAGGTGCTGCTGAAGTGCACCGGTATTTTTGGTCTTTAACTGCATCAAGCGCTCTTGATGATCCCATTCGCGTTTCTCAACTTCTGAATGGAATCCCTCAGCAGCGAGCAGTTCCTGTTGGCGCTCGATGTCACGGATTTGATTATCGGCGTTATATTTAATTTCGCCTGACTCGTCATTGGCCGCTAAACCAATGGATTGTCTGCGTGCTGCATCGATGCGAGCCTGTTGCCTAGCTTGCTCAACCGCCAGCTCATTTTCATAGGCTGCAAGTGCCTCACGGTTAGCGTGGCCCTTAATTTGTGCTATGCGGTTTTCAAGCGCTGCGCGTAAATCATTACGGCGTTTTTCTTCTGATTGGTTTTGTATGCGGGTTTTGTCATTCTCACGCTTTTGTGCCAGGGCTTTTACGTCTTCAGCATATTTGGCGTCAAGCTGCTTTAAAATGGCATCGTATTTTGCTTTATTGGTAGCATCACTTTCACGTGCAGCAATAACCATTTGCCGGCGCTTTTCATGACTTGCTTTTAAGCGCGCTTCCTCATCCAGCAAACTCAGCTGCAAGCGCTGAATGTTTTCAGGTAACGCTGAACTTGTTGAGGTGGCATTTTCCTCCAGCATTTTCCAGTCAATGCTATTGAGGTTGCTATTCAGGTTTGCCGCTTCGTTGGCTAACTTCAACTTTTCTGCTCGTAGCTTTGATTGCGCAGTGATATAGCGCTCAACTTCCGTTATTTGTTGAGCATAGACAAACTTACTGCGGTCACTACCTGATTGAGCTTGGCGTTTTTTAAGAGTTGCTAGCTTGGTGTACGCTTCCTCAATGTTCTTGGTATAGTTCGCTGCCTCTTTTTGTGCGCGCTTGATTTGGGCAACACTGGACGCATTGCCTACCGAGTCAAACGCATCACCAAGCTCATATAAATGCACTTTTAGCTTTTTACTACTGGTACTGGCCTCGTCACTTTGGTTAGCAAAGTAGGCTATAGCTAATCCTGCCGTAACGGCAAGGCCAACAGGGCCACCCAATAACCCCATTGCGCCAGTTAGCGCCCGAGTTGCAAAACTCGCTCGGGTTGCTGCGGCTGTATACGCAGTGGTGGCTGCTGTGTGAACTGCTTGTGCAGCGGCTGCACGTTGATTTGCAAGAGCTAGGTTATGGATGGCATTGGTACGCATCATGGTATTGCGTGCCATGGCTAGTTGGCGCTGGGCGGCTTGCTGTTGTTGTATAGAGTGTTGCAGCTCAATAGCGGCGTTGCGCTTGGTCTGTGCCGCAAGTTGTACTTGTGCCTGGAGCGCTTTGTGCGTTGAAACTGCGTTAGTTGTAAATGCAGCCGCTGAACGATACGCGCTACCAGCTAAGCGGCTCCCAATCACAACCGCAAGTAGGGTGGCCGATGTGGTTAGCCCATCTACAATCTCTTCGTTCTCTCGCAGTGCTTGCATTGCCTCAGTAATGCTACTTACTACCGTAGTTACTGCAAAGTTTACGGGTTGCTCGTAGTGGCGTATGAGGCGTTGATACTCGTTGCTCATTTCAGCAAACGAGGCATTGATTTTACCCTCTGTTGCTTCAGCTGCACCGGCATACTCATCAAATGCCTTAATAAGGTACTGCTTAAACATTTGGCTTGTGACTTTACCGTCGTTCACCATTTGCCTAAAACCACCTGCAACTTGCCCCGCTGCTTTATCTAGCTTTTGCATTAAGCCTGGTAAAGGTTCAGTTACTTGGTTGAGTTCTTCAGCACGTAGCACGCCCGCAGTCATGCCTTGCGTCATACCAAATAAACTTTGTTCGAGCTGGACATTGCTCGCCCCAGTTTTAGCAGCAGCATTTGCAAAGCCCTCTAGTATTTTTATACCTTGGCTTTGCGTTACAACGCCCGCTTCTTGTAGGTTCAAGATACGAGAGTATGAATCGGCTAGGGTGGTGTACTTGGTATTGAGTCTATCTGCAGTCGCAAACAAATAGTTTTGAACGGCATTGTACTCTTGAGCAGAATCGGTGAGCCCTTGCAACCGCGTGTCTAAAAGCTGTGCATTGCCTGTATCTCGCACAAACATAGCAGCCGTTCCTAGGCTCACAATAGAGGCAATACTGCCCGCTAACTGGTCATAGCCAGAGCTTAACAGCCCCAATTGACTGCCCATTGCAGACTGCTGGCGCATCAACTGTCCTTGGCTTGCGCCTAAGCGTTGGTTAGCCGCTACCTGCCGATTTAGTGCTTGGGGTAATTGGTTTAAATCTCGTAGGTTTCTGGCGGTCCCTGAGGTAACCGCTCGACCATCATACTTTAAGCGTAACGCCAGGTTCAGTTGGTTTTTCATCGGGCCGCCTTATTAATCCTACTATTAACCGCTCCAGAGTTTGCAGCTTGCTAAAATCCGTTGGTGTGAGTGTTATGTCTGCGTAGCGCCAAGCCACTTCTGCCCGGGCATAGTCTAGGGCGAGCTCCATGCCTTGCTTACACAACTGCCACTGTGTGCCGGCAGTGCTCAGTGCCAAGACCGCCGTCCAGTTCTCCGGGAGTACATACAGCGAGTCGGCCTGTGGCTTGGTTTTACTTGGCGCACCAAAGTGCGTTTCGTCGTCATCTAAAATTGGGTTACTGGTTGCTAGGTCACCCACATACCACCTAGCAACGTCGACTAGTTTTTTTCCTGTACGCGATATTGTGCGTTTACGCATTCAATCGAGAGCCGTCCGGCGATAGCGCCATAACTCAGTAGCTCGTTAAGTACATCGTTGCTAAATGCTACTTGGGTACCGTCATCCACAAAGTTTTCCCAACCAGTCAGTAGTTCGCGCACGATGGCATCATCCTTTTTACTGCCATCGACCAATTTGCTCATCTCAGCTTCTGGTACCAGTTTTATCTTGGCGTCAAATTTGAACTCCACACCGCCAAACTCAAAGTTGATAGGAGCCAAGATAATGGCATTTTTTAGTTGCTCTAATTTCTTTAATTTCATTCCAGATCCTCGCTAGTTGTTGTGCTTTTGATTGAGTCTTTTTGCTTCACATTTGGCTTCTTTCATACTGTTGAACTTCAATAAGCCGTTATCGTCACAGCACAAGACTGGCTGACGCTTAGGCATGCGTACCAATAAGGTATAAAACTCAATCTCACCGGTTTTAATGTTCGTCATATTGACGGCTTGAAATCTCATGCAGATCACTCAAATACTAACGTTAGTTCATCGTAACCAGCGCCACTTGGCACCAGTTTGCCATCGAGCTCATAGCCCGTTAACTCACTGTCTAAATTGGTGTATTTAGGCGTAGGGAGTTGGTAACGGCCAATGAGCGTAAACTTTTTACCGGCTGTGGTACCGTGGCTAAACTCAAAGTGCTGCACCTTGCCAATGTCGTTAAATGGGTTGAAATTCCCCAAACTATCAGCACTTACCGTCATTTGGGCTTTCGATTCATGGCCTGTAAGCATAATGGCCTCATGGTTAATAGCACGATCGAAGATCACATTATTACCAACATCCACTGTGAGCTTATGCAGCACGCGCGACACCTCATTAAGGGTAAAAGCCGATGCGCATTCAACGCCCAGCACCTCAGGGCGCTGCCAACGGTTCCAGTCAACAGCTGGGGCAGCGGCCGATTGCACTGGTGGGCTAAACAAGCCTTTAAACTGCCAGTTAAGCTTAGGTATGCCTTTTTCTAAATTGAGCGACACATTGCCTAGCATTTCACTGATTTCATGAGTGTTTTGCCCAAAGCGCACTAAAGCTTTGGCTTTGCTCGCATCGCCTAGTGCATACGTCACGCTGGTAGCATCGGCCACTTGTACAAACCCGCAAGCCAGTAACAGCGGTGCGATGGCAGGGGCTTGCCCGGGTGTGCCACACATTGAGAGTGGCGTTTTAAAATTCAGCGTTACGTGCTTACCAAAAATCACATCCAGGCTTGCACCACTGTGTGCGGTTTCAAGCTCATCAGCTTCAGTCTCAGATTCAATAGCAAACTCCACTTCGCTTGCATACACGGCATGTTGGCCTGTGAGTGTGGTGCCAAGGGCATCTACTAGTAATAGCTTGTCTTTAAATCGCCAGCTGCTCATGCATCACCTCCTGGTAGGAGAGTGTTGCCCTCAACTTTGTATGCACCGCTTACATCCTGCGAGCGGCGCTTTTCAGCCAATAGGGCAAGCGCGTGGTTTGCCACATCTCGCGTTACTTGTGTTGCTTCTGGCGGCTTGGTTTCTGTTGGTTTAGGTTTTGTCATGGCATTGGCCTCGCGTTTACGGTTACATAGCCGGTTACTTTGAACTGGCACTGGTAAATTAGGGTATTGGTCGTACTGTTAAACTCCACAATCCGGCCTCTATGGGGTGCTATGGGTTGCCAGTCGTCAAATTTAACGCCAGCAAGCGCAGCTTTTATTTTGTTACGCAGCTCAGCAATTTGGTTATTGGCGTATTGGTTGCCACCATGGCACGGTATTACAATCATCACGGCAAACAGCTCTGTTATGTTGTAAACCTGCTGGCCTGTTACCGCGTCTTCCGGTGCATAGTCATCATCTAACGGCAGCACAAACACAGAGGCAGTTTGAATGGGGTTATTGCGTACCTCGTTAAAATCGGCAGCGGCTCCCACGCGTAAATTAAGCTGCTTTAAAAGCCGCTCCACCTTGTTTAAATCAAAATTAAACTGCATTTAAACCTCGTTTAAACTAGCCACCCGGTCACCATTTCAACCGCTGTACTGGCTTGCTTTTGCTCAATACCAATAATCTTGCGCGCGGGCAGGGTAACCTTGTGATTACGGCCAGCCTTACCGCCAAAATGCTGAATGGCGGCGTACTCTTCTCCCAAGCCATGTATTAGTTCATCACCCTCAACTTTGTGCGTTACCGAGCCTGCCAAATCTCGTGTATCGGTAAGCGTTAGTCCTGGCTTTTCTGGGTTTCGGCCTTTTCCGGTTCTCGCCGCTTCAGACTGCTCCCATCTGGTACCGTCTGGCGCAAGCTCGTTTAAGAAGCGGGTGGTTACGTCCTGATCTAAAAATGCACCTATGTCGTCTAGGATGTCAGTTGGGTCGCCGCTCTTATGGCGCAGCAACTGCAGTATGTCGAGCGCATCACCGGATACTTCAACAAACACCCCAGCCATTAGAACCGGCTCCAATCAAAGTTAGAGGTAGGCTTTGCGGTGCGCATTGTGCCGTGGCTTTTCTGTATCGGTTTTTTAATTTGAATGGTGCCAGCATTGATTTTATCCAGCATCTGCAGCGCAGCTTTTTTACGGGCCAGTAACTCATCGCCCGGATTATTGCTGAGCTCATACCACATTAAATCTGTGGCAATGCTTGGGAGCGGAGAACTATTAATTTGCAGCTCAGTTAACTCAAACTTAGCCACATAACCCATTATCACCGCATTCACATTGGCGGCCGCCGCATTAAACCAACTGGCGATTTGTACTTGGTTCTCACCAACCGGCTCACCTAATAGTGCCGCGTTAATGTCATCTGCAGTCAGGCGATTATCGTAGTCTGGCTCTATCCGGCCAGACGCAAACTGCAGCAGGGTAGACACACCAAGTAAACTAATAATGTGGGTGGCAGATACAAACATAGTGACCTCATAAAAGGCGGGCGACCCCGCCTTTGGCTCTACTTTAAGGAGTAATTAAAATTACGGTGCTGGTGTAAATAGGTTGTTCAGCAACATGCCAAAGTCTTTAGCAATGGCAAGCTCTCGCACTTTCTCACCCACTAAAACCTCTATGCCACCGTCTAAACCGGCTGCTACGTCACGCTTACTTGAGATGCGATCACCATATTGAGCCGTAAGGGCAAAGGTCATTCTGTTATTAGAAGTACTCGCAAGCGGGTCAACACGAGTAAAGCTCATTTGGTCTATACCCCAAGCTGCTTCAAATTTAGGTGTTTCACCTTTTTTGGCAACGTTAACCCAAGCTTGCCCAACATGTACTTTGTCTATCCCCAAGGTGTCTTGAATAAAGCCCAAAGGCACCAAGCCGCTGTCGCCCAACGAGCCGTTATACGCTTTGATCACATGCTTATTAGAACGCAGTTTAGTTAGCGCTTTTTTAGGAATAGTTATCTGATTAGGCGATGACAGCATGTCATCCATTAGCTCTTGTAAAAACGGTAAAACATCTAATGTTGGGTCATCTAAATGTTTCAGGTCGCCAGTACCAAGCGTATGCTTATAGCCGTAGTTGTTTTCGTTTCTATATAACGATGCAACTCGCACTTCTCTGGCCAATAGCATCAAATCAGCAACGCTTTCTGTTGCGTGATGCAATGGGTCATAATTTGCTGGGGCGTTTTTAATATCCTCATTTGGTACCACGTCTGACAAACCATGGTCTTCGCATGAAGCTGAAGCTGGCTCAGATGTAAACTCAACTTGATTCACTTTTGACTTACGGCCAACCAATGTATCTGGAATAGTCATACGCTCAGCTTTGTCGAATACGCGATACTCAAATGTGCGCTTACCAACAGGTGATCTTGGGCAAACCGCATCGGCAATCAACTCAGCGTTTCGATAAGCTATCGCAATCGCGGTTTGTTCAACATCGGGGGTAAAAGGCATACCATTGTCGCTCATGGTGCTACTCCTTATTTAACGATTAAAAATGGGTTAATTGTTGAGGTACCAATGGTGCCAGCACGGCCATCCTCTAGCGCATTACCTAACACCCATATCTGAGCATCTTCAGCGTAAGCCGAAATATCTAGCGCAATCGCCTTACCATTTTCATCTGGTACGATTGGATCACCATTTTTAATATCTCCACCATATTCAACGTTGCCAGTTTGCGTCATGACAATATCAACACGCCCATTTCGGTCGCTACCATGCTCTGTTAAACCAACAATGGGTTTGCTTGGATCTGCAGACTGCGCAACGGTAAAGTCTTTTTGGTCGAAGTAAGCCGCAATACGGTAGGCACCTAAGGTTCCCGCCGCATGGAAGTTTTTAATAAACCCAGGATTAGCCATTGTTGCTCTCCTTTTTAACGTGCTTCAGCGCTTCAGAAATCGAGATAGTTACCCCTTTTTCTTTTTGTGAGCGTTGATAGTCAGACGCTTTTGCAGCCAGCGCATCTGAGGTTAATGTGGTGTCGTCAGGCTCATCTTGTTTACTAAAGTCTTTAGTTAAGCCTTTTTGCTCTGGCAGTGCTTTTAAAAAGCCTTTAAACCATTGTGCGGGGTCATGCGCTTTCGCTTCACCGTCGTTTTCCGCAAACTCAAAGGTTTGTGAACCGCCAGAACTTAAGTGCGCCATAAACTCAGCCACGCCAGATGTGTTTGTAAGGCGAGGCGACTTGCCACCATTTACCTCTTTATCAATAAAGGTCTGCGCATCCATGCGTCGTTGATTAAATTCAAGCTTTGCGTTTTTTTCCTGCTCAGCTTTTAGCTTGTTTTCCAGATCTTTCTTTTCTTCTTCAGTCACGGTGTTTTCCTCATCTGTGGGGCTTTGCGCAGAAAACTCCGCGCTTTGTTCAATTCGTTTTTCATGCTCTGCCAACGTCACTTGCTGCTGAATATGCTCAGCTTCCCAGTCGGCAAAAACTTTGCTGGCTTCTTCGGCACCAAATCGGTCTGTAATAAAGGTTTTAAGGTTGGTAACAAGGCGAACTAAGCCTTGCGCGCCATCAAGGGCGACTTGTTCAATTCGGTCACTGGCAGCAAACTCAAGCACAACGGCTTCACCGTCTTCATCTTTGCTAAACAGCCATTGCATGCCGTCAATGGCAGGGGGCTTACCGCCTAAAAATCCAATATGGCCGAGTTCGTAACCATTGTCGGTTTTACGTAGGCGCACAGAGCGGTTAGGGTAGCGGGCCTTTTCAACCGCCTCAGCAAAGTCAGCATCCACTTCCTCTGCTTTGGCGTAGAGGGTATCTCCCTCAATTTTTAGCTCTTCAGCCCAACCCCACGCTGGGTCGTCTGTTTTAGGGTGGCCAACCACCAAAGGCGAGCTGCGCTTTTTAAAATTGCTTACCACGCTTTGTAGGTCTGTTTGGCTAAACTCCGCCGTTTTGCCGTTTGAGTCGGTATGTTCACCGGCTCTAAAAATTTCAAACCAATTAAGTTTTGTGTTGGGTCGTTTTTGCGCCATTGCCTTTGCTCACGTTTAAATCTTGGAGCTAGGTTAGCGATGGAATAGCGGGGAGGGAGTAGGGAAACTGGTTTACATAGTGTGCAACTGCACCAGTTATTTAGACTAAACAGGCTGTAAAAAACGATCAACAACTTTTTAAGAGGTCCCAATGAACCAATTTGCAAAACTGTTTGAGTCTAACGGCTTTCAAGTGCTCGTTAAAAAATCAACGCACGACACCAACGACGGCACGGTTCCTAAGGTGTCAATCATTACCCGCTTTAGTGACGATGTAGAAATGGATTTTGGTATAGAACTGGAGGCCGACATTGACCGCTGCTGGGAGCAACGAGACAAGCTTTTTGACGGTATAAATCAAACCTCAGTTGACAACATCTTTGAAAATCTCTCCCCAGACATGAGCTCTGAGGAAGTACTTGAACATATTTGGTAAATCACAATGACTATGTACTATCTACATGAGCAACACAGTAAAGCCCTAGCGTTGATTGCTGAAGGCAAAACCGGTCTCTCCTCACAAGCGCTGGCGTTTAACCTGCTTAGCCTTAATACCACTAAAACAGACCACCCACACGACCCCGCAGACTTTAACCGTTGCCTACGGATGATTTATGCCGTTCCTGCAGTTAAAAGCAACCTACAAAGCATGAGTAAAGTCAGTGCCTACTGGGAGGCATTAGTCGAGCATTGGGATCAAATAGAGCAATGCTTTTTGGATGAGGCAGGGTTTGAGTGGGAAAAGTCTAAAAAGGCCCCAAAAACCTACAAGTTAATGCGCTCAGTTCTCGATGCCGTAACACCCCGTAAAGGCGATATACCCACGTTTTCCATTAATTTGTCTAAATAGGAGATGACCATGTTTAACCTATTCAAACTTTTTAAAAAGAAGCCAAAGAAACAGTACAAACTGTCTGAGTTTAGTTTTCGCCGTGTGCACAACGGTAGAACTCAGGTCTATCATACTCCCACGAATGAATGGCTGTATTAGTATGTAATTGTTGGAGACGTCACAAATGAAGCAGGAGATAAAGTTGTTGAAACTGACTTACACCGCGCACTCATTGATACCATAGGCAACGTTACGCAAAGTGTTGTTCATGAGGGTTTAGACCACATGCCAAGCCATTATGATGTAGGCTGTGACCTCGCTAAATCTGACGATACATCACGCACCGTTGACGCCTCCAACATTCCGTTTACTAGTGAACACAGCCCGTTATCTAGCGATAGCGCATCACGCGCCTTTGATTCTGCCGTGTCTAACCTACCAAGTGGCAATAGCAGCTCAAGTTGGTCATCTGGCTATGATTCGGGTTCGAGCTCATCATGCTCTAGCAGTTCTGATAGTGGCTCGTGGGATTAGGTTAATTATGCTAGTTGAATTTAACCCTTACGGCAAAGGCGCTCCGGTATACGTAAACACAGCACGTATTTTAACTGCTGAGCCCTACCACTCAGGTGAAACAGACTGTGGCTCTATCATCTATTTAGACAATGGCACTACGGTATTGGTAGGTGACTACCCGCGTGCAGTAGCGTTAAAGTCCGATAAAGTGATAAGTCGGTTTGTAAACGGAGCCCTATTGATAACGCGTGAGCGTAACCGCCAGCTTATTGAAGAGGGCCACAGTACAGAGCAAGACGACCAATATAAAAATGGCGCACTTGCAATGGCTGGAATTGTATACGCAACTGTTGCCAGTGTTTCTCCTGAGCTAAGGGAAGAATACAGGCAGGTTTTTAAACAAGGGCAACGAGTTCATCATTGGCCTTGGGACGGAAGTAACCCCAAGTTAGAGCCTAAAGACGATCTAGAGTCCAGGATAAAAGAACTGACTAAAGCGGGGGCGTTGATTGCAGCAGAAATTGACAAGCTACAAAGAAAACTGCGAGCACAACAAGAAAACACTTAAATAAACAGATACAGGCTTAAACAAGCCTGTATCTTAAAACTTGCTTAGAAGAACTTCTTAATTTGCAAAGCCCAATTTACTTAACCCGTTTTTAAGGTATGTAGCTAAGGGCGTTTTTTCAGAAATATAGTTCGCATATGCTCTTGTATCACTAGGAGCCTCTGCAACTAAATCGTCAAAGTCTGCTACCGTTTCTCCACCCGCACCTCTGCCTAACACCATGAGAGCACCTAGTTCCGCTAACTCATTGTTTGTAAGTGCTGCGATAGCTTCTTTTAGCGCTTTTTCTTCATCAGAAATAGATGAAAGCTCTTCTATGGATATATCCTTACCACATATGACATTCGATTCATTGGTTGGAGGGTAGGCTAGTTGGGCCTTGGCCATTATATCTTGAACAGTTTCGAGGCTGATGCTTAACATTTTAATCTCCTTTATAGCTTTTGCTTCATATTCCCGAATATCCTTGCGCCAACATAATTTATCTATTGCCACAAAAACAGAATGAATATAGTTATATTTTAGTTTTATGTATAGCAACAAGCGCGGTAACTCTTACCGCGCTTTTTACCACCCAACCACAAACCAACCCAACACATTCAACTGCAACCATGTTTAAAACACGTTTAAACGGTGTTTAAATTTGTTTAAACCACTTCGAGACGAATCAGTCTACTGTAAATTAGTTAGCGCCCGTTAGAGCGCGTTTGAGGCGTTATTTTTAAAAAGAGGGTAAGGCTGTCTACAAAACTTACTTTTTACACAAGTACCGGTGACATAAAAAGCAGATACTAGGTTTACCCTTTCAATAAAATGTTGAACCGCTGCACATTAACAAAAGTATCGGAAGAGCATCTTAAACAAATTCTAGCTACTTTCGGTCAACTTTAGGAACAGAATCCAGAGATATTTACGTTTCGTGTTATTAAAAAATAATTCCCAAATTTGAGCTAGCGAGTTTCGGAACTGTTAAGCTCCGTCACCTTTCTCTGGATTTGGCTCATCAGATTCAGAGGAAAAAGAGCTTGGCTTTACATTAACGTTAGCTAACACTTTCTTGTACAAATCGTTGTACATTAATTTAGCACGTACTTGGTCAATCCTTCCTTCTTTTACGCCAATTTCAATATATTCAATAGCACTGGTAATAGAAGGATCTATATCATGGCGAGAGTTGTAGCTTTTAATATTCATACCAAAAACACCAACAGCAATGAGGTGATAGAGTTTAACAACACCTATGCTTAATATATTAAAGAAACTGATCATTATGTTTAAAACTGCTTCAAGCATGACTCCAATTAACACTCCTAACCCTGTACCTACCGGGTTTTGAATAAACAAAATGTTGACTGCTTTTCTAAAAAACAATGTTACATCAAAGTCTTTCATGCATGAGCGCCTCTTCCTGTATCTACTTCACTGTATTTTTCAAACAACTTTTCTGGCTCCGGTAGTATATTCCGATTACCACCATTTCCATCTACATCATTACTAGAATCGATGATAAATCTTATGATCTCCTCTGCCTCAAAACTATTAAAACCATAAGCACCTGAATTAATACGAAACTTTAATACATAGCATTCCAATAGTTGAATCATAGCGAGAAGCCAGCATGACAGAATTGAATAGAAGTAAAGATCACTAGGATGCATTGAGTAAATAAACATGGCTAACAAAAATACGAAAGCGATACCTAAAATTAGGTTAACCTTATATGCTGTTTTAAATTTTTGACGCAGATAAACTTCCGATAAGGAATCTTTCTGAGGAGCACTCTTTAACTTTAAAGCCTTTTCAGATGGACGTTCAGAAAGCTCAAAATATGAAATACGAGCTTTTTCAAAGCCTTCTTTGGTTAAATTTTTCCGTGCTGCTACGAGCTGGCCTAGGAGCATTAATCGTTCTTCTCTTAAACTTCGTTTTAAGCTTCTTCTTGAGATGTAAAATTCTCTGCTAATGTGAAACGATATAGAACGCGGATATATACCTAGAAAGAAGCTAAGCACACAAGTAATGAAGAAGTATAAGCCCCCTAATAGAGTTACTATTCGTTCAAACAACGTATAATCTGATAGGTTTTCTAGCATTGATATTTTCCTCTGAGTGTTTTTTCTATATCCTTTTGAGCGTCATCTCGGCTTACTTTTCCAACTTCAGGTAACGGAAAAGTCACTTGTACCTTCGCCCTTTTTTAGATAACTCCAGCCCCTGGGTTCATATTTTCGTATGGCATATGCTTCAAGAAAACATATATCAACAACATGAAAATATTTCTTGGTTTACTAACTTGTTCATAAACTATACTCAAGCAGGCGCTAGATATAAAGGAGATAAATCATGGAAAGCGTATTTAAATTTGTAGAGCCAAAACAGGAAGCGGCATCACAGGGATTGATTAAGTTTTTTGGCCTAGAGCGATGGTGGCTCAATGAGATAGAGCCATACGAGCGAAAGCGCATACACGACCAGTACGACCCACTAGGTGGTAGCAACAAGATTGACGAAGGCAAAGTCCACAGCACATCAACCACCAAAGTTAGGTTCTTGCAAACCTTAGCGGGTTGGTTCCTAAGCAAAGAAGGTGACTTTGAGCTCTGCCAAAAGATCTTAAACAAAGCTGAAGACTCAGTGACCCCATACACCAGCTCTACCGACCTACACTTTTTGTACGGTCGCGCGGTTAAGTTTTACTACAAACATCGCAAGCAAGGTAACAACCTACAAAGGGCTATTTTCTATTGCCAAAAGCAAATAGACAACTCGGCCAAGGCCATACTCTCGATGCAAGGCGAACATAAAGCCATGTTAAAACGGTTAGACGAATGGGGGATGCCACCGAGGGAAACGCCGTTTTATATACCATCGCATCGCGGTTATTACCAATTAGCGATTATCTATAAAAAGCAGCAGGAATGGCAAAAGGTGATCGAGTTATGCCAACAGGCCGACGAACAAGGATGGGCAGGGGATTGGCAGAAGCGGATCGCTGAAGCTAAACAAAAATTAGGGTAACAAGTTAGGTGTAAGTAGCTGGCTCTTACACCTATTAGAAGCTAGCTACTTGCTGATTAACAGGCTTTTTACTCTTAGCTTCAATGAGAGGGAAGTTCATTAATATACAGGTACCATTACGACCCGTTTTAATTTTTAGCTTGGTTTTATACGCTTTTGCTATTTGTCTCATTGTGTAGAAGCCAGCCCCAAAGTGCAGCCTAGCTTTAAGTGGTATTCCTGTACCGTTATCTTCAATGCTTACTTCTATCCCCTCGCGCTGTAACAGCAGGTTGGCTCGCACTACAGTTGCATCTGAATGTTCAATAGCATTCTTAATAGAATGATAGAGAATAGAATATATGTCCCGTTCTAACTGAGATTCGAGTCGCGTATCACCTAGTGCAAATTTAAATTTGATATCCATAGCAGCTTGCATAGACGCTTGGATTTGTAAAAGGTTTAAGCCTGCAGCTAACGTATTATCTCCAAGACTAGCACCACTATGTGCAATCGGCTCCAACGAATCTAGCGTATCTTGAATTTTAACTAGACCTTCAGAAAGCATAGTATCGTTGCCACCACAAAGCGATTTCGCTGCATTTAAGTTCACAACAGCTTGAGTTACACGAGACTGTTGGAATTGAGTTTGGTTTTTCCTATAAACTTTGTGGAAGCTCTGAACCCAAAAGTACAGTATGCTTACACCCAATCCCACAAATAGGATTAGTAGACCAATTGCAGTAAATAGCGCAGCATTTGTGGCATACCAAGCTACAGGTACCTTAAACTCATAGCTTGTTACAGTACTTACTTTATTACCTTTAACATAACGAAAGTCGACTTTATGATGCGTTTCTTTAAGGCCGTTGAGTTGGAGCATTGGGGAGTTTAGGGTAATCCATTTTCCATTGTCTAATCGGTATTGATAGTGGCCTTTTCGTTCTGAATAATAGTCAAACGCGGATACAGCAATATTGAGCCAGTTACCCTCAAGTGAACCGATATAAGAACTAGGGCTTGTACCAGCGTTAGATTGAGTAAAAACGATAGTCGCTGGTGTAGGCTCGACTCCATCATCATTGAAAATAGTCAAAAGCCCACGATCACTAACTGCAAAAATTTTGTTGCCAATATGCCGTATGCTATTTGTACTAAAAGAATGATCTAGCGTTCCCTGAACCGCAACCGTAAAACCTAAGTCTGTATCTAAACTATGTATGCCATTGTTAGTTTGCAAATACATTTTATTTTGTAATACGTTCAGCTCGATAATGAACTTAGGTGACGGTATGCTTTTCCATACACCTTCAACTCTTTTAAAAAGTCCTTTTCCATACGTAGCCAGATAGATTGCATCGTTTAATTTCTCAACATCTGTTACAAGCACATTTTCATTGAAAACTAGTTTTCCATTTTGCGTTTCGTCAAATGCCATTAAGCCCTTTGAAGTGCTAACATAAGTTGTACCGTTAAACTTATCAATGTTAAGCACTTCTAAAGAGGGGAGGACACTGTTTAAGCTGCTGCTTCCTAGCACTTGATAGTTGCTGTCATATCGAATAACCCCCTCTTCATTAGTTGCTAGCACCACCTGATCATCAACCAATGCCACATTGATGATATAACTTGAGGTCAACTGTCTAACTGTTTTACTAGAGATGTTAATTTGGTATGCACCAGCGCTCGTTCCGATAACAACATAACCAGCAAAGACTTTGATGGCGGTGATATCGTATCTCTGTTTTGGCAAAAGCTCATTGAGCCAAGATAGCTTTTCAAGCCCTAAATGAGTGTACTTATAGACACCTTTACTAGTACCTAACCAAATATCACCGTTAACATATTCAATAGAGTTATACTGTGAGTCTAGATTGACATCCAATATTTTATTTTGACCATCAACTCTGAAGAGCTTATTCATAGTGAGGCCCCACAATACATCGTTCTTGTCTGAATAAAGATTTATGTATGAGTGGGTGTTATTTGCAATATTCTTCCTGCTAACTTCTAAAGTAGACAATTTTATTTCGTTCACTTGTCCACCTTCCGTGTAATACAAGAAATATGGTAGTTGGAAAGTTAAGTTCTCTGGGTTGGCGATATCAGAATTCGTGATTGTCACGCCTTGCGATAAAGAGTAATAGAACAACTGTGAATTTTTGGTATAGACAACCCCATGGGGTGTAGCTTCAACTTCACCTTTATCTATACTCTCATTATCTAAAAGGCTCGGACCAATATCACTAACCAGAAACAATCCATCATGAGCAATTACGTATAGATTTCCGAAACCTGCGTCTATGTCTAAAAGTTTTCGTTTATTAGCAAATATAGGCTTAGATGTAGAGCTTACTAAATCAAACTCAGTAAGTTGATTTTCCTCCATCACATAAACTTTGTCCTTCAAAACAGCTAACTTATAAGCGTTAATATTTGCAATTTTTTCTACTACTAAACTTTCAAGGTCGAGAGTCCATAAGTCACCATTTTGATACAGTGCAACCAGTAGTTTAGAGTTATCTGATATTTGTACATCTTTAACCATCCCTCTGGGCAACTCAGTGAAACTACTAAGATTTAGGGAGTGCTCACCATCGTAACGATATACGCCATCATGTGATGAAAGGTACATAAAGCTGGCTTCATCCTGAGCAACAGTATTGAGATGCTGGAGATCCAATGCGACAGACTTATAGCAGATGCATTGAAAAATGAACGCAAGCAAATATTTTAAAGCACGCATAGATGTTATTTCCGTGTATATGCGGCTCAGTAACAAAGCCGCTTTCCTAATTATTGCGCAACTTGAGGGTTGTGAATTTTCGTCCCACAGCCAGCTGCTAGGACAGGAATAAACTGAGCGTCCTCAAAGGACTCCGTTTTGTTAGCAAGTTGACGATCACTTATATATTTACCAAGTGTATCATAAGTTAAGTTATTGTGAATGTTTTGATTTGACTTATTTCTCCACGCAAATTCTTTTTCACGTGGTGCAATAGCAAAAAGGTAAGTTGGTTTTCTTGGGTCATCTTTATTCTTCTTTGTATTCCAAGCATCAATTACCTGTTGACCATACTTTTCTCCATATAAGTGTGTATAGGCAGCTGCTAGCAACATCGCACCTGAATCACTCATAACCATAACTGCAGTGTTATGATAATCACTTCCGCAATCAAATGAGACATCAACGTTTAAGATGCTACCGTCTGGTAACAGTAGATCAGTATTCATCCGTTGTACTACTGCACGATCTTCTAGTGGTTCTAGTGCTTGAGTATTAAAACCACAACTAGCCAAAATGAGCGTTAGTCCTGTTAAAATTTTCATGTAATTTCCTTACAGCATAACTAAAGCTCCCTCCGCGACAGTTTTAACCATAACCTCGTTAAATTGATATTCGAAAACTTTATCGAATAAAACAGGTCGTAACTTAGCACGTATAAAGAGCTCTTTGTCTGCTGATAAATTTTTAGTAAACATTAAGTCGTCAAGAATTTTCTCAACAAGAGTATTTGCTGCTTTAGCATCTTCAACATTCAGACTATTTCCTTCACTAGCAACATCGCCACGAGTTGATTCCTGATCTTTCTTTGTAGAGCTATTGACAGCTGTTTTTGACGCTTCAATACCAAACACATCGTCTAAGGATATTTGCCTTTTAATACACGCACTGACAATGGCCGCATACGGTAATGACCTTTTTCTCTTGGCCATTGCAATCCCACTTTGCGATAGACCAAGTTGTTCCGAAAGGGCTCTATTACTTGTTACACCAAATTTGTGCTGTAACCGACAAATCACCTCTTCAACATCCGTCTCTAAAATACTATCGGTAACCATAGTGACCGTCAACACCTTTTAAATTAAATAAAATAAGTTTCGTTACCGCTTGACGGTAAATTAAATTACCGCTAACCTTTTTCTCGAACTGATGGTAACGATATTTACCAAAACAAATTAAACATAAGGCTAAATTTATCATGACTGATAAGAAAATGACATTCGATGAAATTAAGAATGAGCTAGCTCGTTTAGATGTGAAGCTTGCAGATATAGCAGAGGCTAAAGGCGTTTCAGCTCCGCATGTGACAAACGTTGCTAAGGGGTTGGTCAAGTCAGAAAGGGTAGCGAAGGCCATCTGCCTATCTCTTAACAAAGAACTAGCTGAAGTTTTTGGAGACACATACTCAGCAAAAGGAAAAAGAGGTCCTAAAGATAGAAGCATTAGAAAATTAGAGATCATAACAGCCATTAAAGCCGGTAAGCCAGTACCTAAACCAAGCATGACTTTAAGTGCCAATTAAATCTAGGTTAATTTGGGGAGATTCTTACCATGACTGCAACCGACCTATTAGCAGATATTTTAGACTCAGATATTCCACCTGATTGCGATGTGTACCACCAATTTGTTCACACCGTAAATGCCTGTATGCGCCGCTGTGGATATACCAGAGCAGGGCTAGCTGCTCGAATGAACCAAGCACTTAAAGTGCTAGAAGTAGAAGTTGACGAAACAAAGTTAAACAAGTGGTTTGCACCAAGCCAAACAATGCACATGCCTATTCACCTGCTGCCAGCATTATGCTGGGCACTTAAAAGCATGGAGCCATCGAATATTCTACTTGGCCCTCTTATGTACAAAGCCGTAGATCTAAGAGCCCAAAAGCTGCAGCAGTCTGCTGAATACGATGTACAAATCGAACAGCTTAAACACCAAAAACAAGCACTCCTAGAAGAACTCACAATTAAGAACTAAGGCCAGTATTCACATGACTATCAAAGACCAAGATCTATCTAAAATTTGGGGGTTGCAATGAGCAAAGAGCTAGCCGCCATGGTAGGCGACGAGTCTGCAGAAGAGATTATGCATCAAGTTGAACTTCGGGCAAGTGCTTTACATATTGTAATGCCTTCGAGTGTTGATGAGTGTATGGAACGCATCACTTTTCTTGCAAACCGCCAGTTTACGGATGCTGCGGAAATGGGCTTTATTCTTTTAAAGGTAAAGGCAGCTGTACCACATGGCCAATTAAAAATAGAGCTAGCAAATCGTGGAGTACATGAAAGAACCGCGAGGCGTTCAATGGCCATAGCAAAAATGCTCCTTACATTGCCGAAAAGCAAAACGGACACGGTGTCCGTTTTGAATATGTCTCAAAAACAGCTCACTGAACTTACAAAAGTACCTATTGAAACGCTTAAAGAGCTAGACGACGAAGACTATGAGGTACTAGCAGAAACCGCAAGTAAGAACATTCGAGAACAAGTCGCAGAGCTTATCGACAAAAAGTCAGAGCTAGAAGACACGCTGGCCCACACCATCAATGAACTAGAGCACGAGCGCCTGCGCAAAGTGCCAACCACGCGATTTGATATGCCGGTCTTTGTAAGCGAAATCCGCAAAGACGCTATTTGTACCACCGAGCTATTAAACGACGCGCTGCAACAGGCCCAAGCAGGGGTGACGCAGTTAGTTGAGTTTCGCTCGCTTGATTTACCCGCACGCATTGCAGCGGCGCAAGTAGTGCACCACGCCTACGCCAGCATCTACACCCAAATAGGTAGCTTGCTAAGCCAGCTGCACATGGAATTTGGCGAGCACGTGCAAGGCATAGAGAACCTACCCAAATTCGACGACGCCGAATGGCAATACGTAGACACCGAACGCGAACGCCTACTGGAGTCGTTCCGCCTAAGTAAAGGAGACAAATAATGCATCCTGCCGTAGCTAAATTTAAAAACTTACCTAGCGTAATGACAAAAGCTGACTGGCAAAGCGCACCAGACACAGCGCGTAAAACCGCACAGAGTAGGGCGGCTGTGGTAAAGCATTTGTTGACCAGTAGCAAGGCGCTAGACAAAGCCTTAGAGACATTAAAAGCGGCTTTTGCAAACGGCACTATATCGCCAGCGTTGCACCAGGCATTAACCAGCTTGGGTAAGCTGCCAAGTAGGGCCACCATTTACAACTGGTGCAAAGACTACAAAAGCAATGGCCTTGAGGGGCTATTACCCAACCACAAGGGGCGAGTAGGCCAAGCCCCTATATGGGCCGCCCGAGCACTGGAGTTTTACCACTGCCCAAACTCGCCGTCTTTTGCGTTGGTAGCAAAAGACTTACGCGACGAAGGGTATGACGCGCAAGACTTTCAGGTACGTCGCTTTATTAACTCAATGCCGCACGAGCTAGGCCCGCAAAGCCCGTACCGCATGGGCGCTAAGCTTTACCGCGAAAAGCACAAAGACTTTAAGTTGCGCACCACGGCGCACATTCCATCTGGCTTTGTGTACAACGGCGACGGCCACACCATAGACGTATACGTGGCGCACCACAACAGCGGGCAACCGTTTAGATACGAGCTAACTGCGTTTCAAGATGTGCGCAGCCGTAAAATTGTGTCGTGGGACTTAAGCGAGGCTGAGAACTCACTGGCCACACTTAACGCACTAGTAGAGTCAATTAAAACATACCAACACGTGCCTGCCATTTTGTATGTGGATAACGGCTCTGGCTATAAGTCAAACATGATGAATGACGAGTGCTGCGGGGTGTATGCACAACTCGACATAGACACCATTTTTGCCATACCCGGTAACGCCCGGGCAAAGTGGATTGAACGATTTTTTAGGCACATGGAAGAACACGTAGGCAGACGATTTGAAACGTACTGCGGCCGTGGCCATGACGAAAACTTTAAGAAGTTAGTGCTTAAAGAAATTAAGCAAGGCAAACGTAAGCTGCCCACGCTTGAACAATGGATAACTGAGTTTAAAGCGTTTTTAGAGCACTACAACAATGCACCTCACCCTGAGGAGTCAAACCTTACTCGTAACCAAGTGTGGGAACAAAACCTGTTACAAGAGCGGCCAATTACCGTGGACTTTGACTTTTTACCTAAAGCAAAGATCAACGTTCGCCGAGGCCAAATTAAGCTACACAAGCGCATATACGCGGCAGACTATTTACACCAGTTTAACGGCCAGCAATTGGTAGCGGGTTTTAGCATGAAATCCGATAAGGCCATCAAGCTATACGAGCCAACGGGTGAATATTTAATGACGGCGCGGCTTAAGACTAAATCGCACGCCATTCCTGAGTCTCGTATTGAGCAACGCATTCAAGAGCGCAAAGTCACAAGACTTAAACGCCTAGCAAAACATCAGCGCGAGATTGAAACACAAGCTGCCGAGACCCGAGTGGTAGACGTAGCCTCGGTTGAGGCGCTAGCGGCAGCCACGCCAGAAATAGCACACCAAGAACCGCAAACCATAGACCTAAATATTAATGACTTTGCCGTGGAAATAGAGGAGCCGGCAGGCATTTCCGTGGCTGAGTTTTTTGAACTGGAGGACGAGTAATGAACTTTACGGAGCACTATAGCCCACTACAACAAATGCAAACCCGCATTCTGAACAATGAGATTGAGCTGTTTAATGTGCAACCTGCTGAGTACTGCAATGGTTGGGCATTGGATAACGTGAGCAAAATACTCAGTGGCAACAGCCCAGTAGACCCAAAAAAGGTGCTTGATGCACTGTGGAGCCGTTTTTTTGGTGACTTTGACGCTGAGCAATTTATGCCTGATGCGCCCATTAGTAATACCTACAGCGAAGACGACAAAATATTGCTTGCTCGCATTAAAAAGCGCATGAGCGACAAAGAACTACAAGGCCAAGGCGTAACGAGTAGCACACTTGCCAGCCGCTTACGTAAAAGCACAGCCACAGTAAGCCAATTGCTAAACGGCAAGTATGGCGCGTCACCGAGTAAATTTTTACATGAAATTTGGAGTTTAATTGAGCCTACAGAGGTTGAGGTGCCAGAGGCGTCAGCCACAGAGGTTGCGCCTATCCGCATTCGCTACGGCGAAGTGCCTTACGTAGAAACCAGCGTACCCCATTTAATTAAAATGGCGTGCGAGCAGGCCCGAGAGCGCCGCCGTATTACGGTGTTTAGCGGCCAAGCTGGTATTGGTAAAACCACCGGCGCTGAACGCTACAAAGAGTCGCACGACGATGTACTGCTGGTATACGGCTGCGAAGATACTTCATCCACGCAAGTACTTGAGAGCTTGGCCTTGCAGCTGGGCATATCTAAAACGGGTGGCAATAAAAAGCTACGCGAGAAGATTTCTGACACGCTGCGAGACCGTGGCGGGCTCATTATTTTAGACGAGGCCGACAAGTGTAAACCCAATGCGCTTGATCCGCTGCGCACAATATCAGACCGCGCCTATGTGGGCGTAGTACTCATCGGCAATATTCAATTGGTAGACAAACTACAGAGCATGGAGCGTTATGAGCTTATTTCTAGCCGCGTTTGTTTTTGGCCGCGCCCCGTGGGCGAGCTACCAGTTGAAGACATTAAATCGTTATTTGAGTCATTAACCCAAAACACATTAAAGCTGGCAGATGACAGTGAGGAGTTTTGGAAGTGGCTACATAAACGCGTTGAGGGTAACGCGCGCTTTTTAGTTGAAAACGTGCTGCCTCACATCCTCACGCATACCCGCAAAAACCCTGACAAAAAAGTCGACAAGTTGATGGTGAACTCCATCTGCTCGGCAGTGTTAAACAAACCTACTATTTAAGGACTTAACATGACTATCATATCAACACTTTATGACTCCGCTTTTGAACAAGCTAAAGCAACTGGCCGCTTTGCGGTGGTGTCTACAAATTTAGACGCTAACCAATACAAAGCGCATTGCGAAGAGCACTGCAAAAACAATGAAAATACAATGGTCATTGATGGAAAAGACCTAGTCGCTAGCACGAACATGACAGACTTTTTGCTGCTACACCTTGGATTAGACCCAGACGAAAGCGAACACCTTGACCGTAATAGAGTTATCAAATCACTCATCAACTCAAAATTCATTTTCACCGTTTACAACGCTGACAAATGTCGTTCAAACACTTTAGAGCAACTAGCGGCAATTGCCGATGCCGCTCGTGTAGGAATGGTACTTCTTTGTACCACTGAGTTTGCAAACGGACTAAAGACCTCTGAAAGATATCGTTTCATTGTAAACCGTACACTCACTTGGCTAGAGAGCTAAAACAAAACACAAAAGTAATCAGCCTTGCTGCAACAAGGCTAAGTAAACAGGAATAAAGACAATGGCATTTTCAATCGAAGTAAACGAAGGTTTTTTTAGCGCCAAATTTGCGGTTAGCGATACCAAAAACAATACCAAAATGTTGGCGGCAATTTGTAAGCACGACACACAGGGCATGATTCTCGACAGCGTAAACGGCAACATTAAAGCAGCGTTTGCCATCCTCTTGGGTATAAAGCTATACGAATGCAAGCAGTTAGAAAAGGTAAAATCATCGGTAAGTTTTACCAACGAATTTACCTTGCGTTATTCAGATATTGCCCGTTTACATACCAGTGACGACAAGCCATGGGATGTAAAAATCATTAAATTCAGCCTGTTACCAGACTTTACAATCGAGGAGGTAGCATGACGTTAGTCCAGCAAATTAAAGCCGCACAGCACTATGCAAACATTAGTGATGATGCCCACCGCCAAAATGTATTGGAGGTGAGCAAGTTTCGCGTGTCTACGTGCACCAAACTCACAACAGACGAGCGGAAAGTGCTGCTAAAGCGCTACCGCATGCTAAACCCAAACACGCGTAAACGTAAGCGCATGCCCTCAGCGCTGCGCCATATATACCGCTTGTGGGGATTATTGGCTAAGGCTGAGTTGGTAAAGGTAGACAGCAAAGAAGCATGCGAGACGTTTTGTAAAAAGCACACCGATGGCGTGCCGTTACAAGACGCTAGCGACAACTGGCAACAGCTGATTGAAATACTCAAAGGCTGGTTAGCAAGAGGGCAAGGCAATGGCAAACAGCAACGGCTTTAACAAATTTACGATTGTAGAAAACCGCGAGCGCTATAGCGAAAACCTAACCGCTCGCAAGCCAAGTAAAAAGGATATAGCGCTAAGCCGAGCCCGCCATCGTTTAGAAGCACTACAAGAAAGGCTCGACATAGAGCGCGAATACAGCTTGGAGGGCCTGTTTGATGAGTGACTTAAACATTGACTTACGGGCGCTGCCTGCAGGCATTAGGCAGTTTGTAAAAGTACTGGGCGTTGAAAAAACCATTTTTCTACTTAGTGAGCACCAGGGCCAGATGTTTTACATACCAAAAGCCGCCAACCCAGAGAGCCACTTTGTAAAGGTATTTGGCGAGGAAATGTGCCTAGCACTGGCCAACTATGCAGAGACTCAGTACCAAGTGCCCATGCTAAACAAGGTGCTAATACAGCTACGCGACCAGGTGATAGTTGAAGAGGTGAAAAACGGCGTAACCATTCAAGCTCTGGTTAAAAGGTTTGGGATCACTCGCCAATGGATAATGAAAATCCTAAACGAGCACAACGCTTACAAGGAGCAACAGATGGAGTTTAAGTTATAACAATTATCCAAAATCACAAGTTTCAATCGCTATGTGATTGAAACTTGGACTCTTCCAAGCTCACTCATTTTACTCTACTCTACCTATCTAAATCATAAATACAAAATTCGAAGGAAAGTTATGTCAGCAGATCAATTTCAGAACTGGAAAGAAGAGTACAAATGGGAAAACTGCCAACTTGGTAATAAGGAATACGGTATGTTCCTTAGCAATTACATTAAATCGCAGAAACAGGCATTGACTCTAAATATTAATGGCCAGTGGGGTATAGGAAAAACCCACTTTTTAAGACAGATATACACACAACTGCGCTATGAGGAAAAGCTACCAACTATCTACATAAATGCGTGGGAGTCTGACTTTTCAAATGACCCGCTACTAGTAATCTTTACAGAGATTCTAAAGCAAATTAAGACATTTGATACTAAACAAAAACTTAAAGGTCACATTGCGTATTGTTTTGACAAGCTAAATAGTTTTTACAATAAATCTATCAAGACCATTGGAGCAGCTGCGTCAATAACATTTGCAAATTCTGCGTTTTATGACATATCTAAAGACTTACAGACGAAGAAAAAAGATACTCCTGATGACTTGTCTTCCCTGTATTTAGAGCAACAGAGGTCATTTATTGAATTAAAAAACTTGCTTAAAGATGTTGTAAATGCCACGGAAAATAATCAAGTATTTGTCTTAGTTGATGAACTAGATAGATGCAGACCAAGCTATGCAGTAGAGTTTTTAGAAACTATTAAGCATATCTTCGATATTGATGGGTTAGTCTTTGTAGTCGCCACAGATACAGAGCAGCTAAGTCACTCTATTAAAGCTATATATGGCGCAACCTTTGATGGCAGTGAATATTTGTCTCGCTTTTTTGAGAGAAGTGCGAAACTTCCTGAACCTAATAAAACTATATTTTCAAAGTATTTAATCGTTCAATCCACTATCTATCCAAGTGTTGAAAAAATATTTTTACCTTTAAGGGGAGGGCAAGATAAGGTTGAGCATCTTGCTACTATTTTCGGCGACATAGGGACTTACTACGGGCTTTCACTTAGGAGGATAAAGCAGTTATTCGACAAATACGAGTCTATAGTATTAGCTTTGGAGCCAGGGGTAAAATTTGATTCTCATTTCTTAGTACAATTACTATGTGAGTTTTCTCACCCTCGATTCAACTTTTCTTATGAACAAAAAAAACAAGGGACTAATAGAGTATCTCGTGAAACAAAAAATCAGCTTAACCTTACTACGGTGCCTGAAGGCGGAACCATTCAAGCAGCTGCAAAACTATATGATATCGAAATTAGAAAAGAGAAGCTTGAGTTTTATAGACCTATTTTCCAACTTCTTTTCAGTGTTAATGAAAAAGGAGGCGACTTTAGTGTGAATCTGCGACGAGAAGTGATTGACTCTGCTCATAATTCAAGAAATAGGGACCCTAGTGTCGAAAGTAGATTAAATACACTTTATTTTCATGAGCTAGAAAAAAGTGGTGGTAAAATCTCTTTTTTAAAATTTGATGATTACTTTAAATATGTAGAACTTGCCGCTCATATCTCCTAGGCTTTGCGAACAATGGACAAATAGCTCAGATTTAAACGGCCAGTATTGCAGTATGGCCGATTTTAATTTAGCCTAATTTAACAATTTTATTCCTTCCTTTGAAAACTACTTTCCATATGTTTGGCCTCTGATGATTACGCGATCATCACCCCATGAGCAAAGCAAAATCATTGCCTGTGTGGGTGTTGGCGGAGCTAATCGTTGCAGCAAAAACGCGTGAAGAAAAGCAAGCGATTGCAGCAACTTGTGAGCCACGATATTTACAGCTGTTACGCAATAGTGTGAAAACACTGATTGCTAAAAAACGTGCCGTAAAACCACCTAAACCTGTGCCTGAGTGCTTTGTAACAGTTAAAACCAAACTCAAGCGTAGGACTGCCCATGGACTTTAACCTATTTAACCAATTAAAACGGCACGAAGGCGAGCGCCTAACGGTGTACAAATGCCCTACGGGGTACGCCACAATCGGTGTTGGTAGGAACTTGGAGCAGCGCGGCATCTCTGAAGCCGAGTCGGACTATTTACTCAGCAATGACATTAAAGAGTTCACCCAAGCCGTTCGCAACAACATTAACACCACAAAATGTAATCCGGCACGAGAAGCGGTGCTTATCAATATGGCCTTTAATCTTGGCATTACTGGATTGCTCAACTTTAAAAACACGATTGCAGCAGTTGAAGGCGGAGATTGGGAGCTAGCAGCCCATGAAATGCTTAACTCACGTTGGGCCTCACAGGTAGGCAGCCGCGCAGATGAGCTCGCCGAGCAAATGGCCTCTGGGGAGTGGTACCTATGACCCCAGAACAAGAAAACCAGTTATTCCTATCTATTGGCCAGATTCAAGCCACACAAACCGCAATCCTCAAAGAGGTCACCGACATTAAAGCCGATTTAACTAAGCGAGTTGACGGCCTAGAAACGCGTGTTGAAAAGGTTGAAGGCCATGTGACCAACAACCGTGTAAAAATCGCGGGTCTTGGCGGTGGTGCTGGGCTTGCAGTTGCCATAGCCGTTGAGCTGCTAAAGTTGAAAGCCGGAGGTTGATATGGCGCACTCTGCTGATATTAAAAATGCAGTGCGCCACAGCTACGTTAATGAGCTATTGGCGCTATCTGTTGCGGCTGTAAAACATAATGTAGCCGATGGCACAGCAAGACGCTGGAAAGCCGAAGCCAAAGCCAGTGGCGATGACTGGGATTTAGCCCGAGCAGCTGCTCGCAAATCAGAAGGCCCAGTAGGGGAGTTTACTCAAGATTTTATCGAAGAGTTTACAATCCAAGTAAATGAAACCTTCAATTTGCTAAAAGAACAAAGCGCTACGCTCACACTAGAACAGCGAACTAAAACACTAAACTCGCTCACAGATATGATGAGCAAAGTAATGAAAGTGAGTGGCGGGAATAAGCGCTTGGAAAAGCGCGCCATCGCTGCAGAGGTTATTAAAAAGCTCGCTCAGTTTGTTTCAACTCATCATCCTGATTTTGCTGAAGCGCTAGTACAAATACTTCAGGCATTCGGCCCACGTTTAGACAAAGAGCTAGACGACTAATGGCGGATATGAACTCAAAAGAGTTTTTAAAAGAGCTCGAAAGCATTACAGGCACACTACGCCGTGATATTGAAGCTAAAGAGCGCAATATTGATCCAAGCCCAGCCGCCATTTTAGAGCGCAGAAAACGTGTGCTAGGTGGCGACTTTGAGTTTTTTGTTTATACATATTTCCCACATCATATGTGGCTTGATGAAGGGCAAGAAGCCAGCGAATTTCAAACATATTTTATGAAATGGTTTCCAAAGGCCCTTGAACTAGATAATGGCTGGAAAAACTGGTTTGTAGCGCCTCGTGGCGAAGGGAAAAGCACATTGGCAGCAAAAATTGCACCTGTTTATGTGTGTATTCAAGCCCTAAGACAAGATGTAGAGCTGTGCGAGGAGCTGAATTTAACACGTCCAAATATCTTTATTGATAACGTAATTTTATTCGGCGCAGAGGCAAAAATGCCTGCAAAAACGCTGGAAGTGGTTAAAACAGAGCTGCTCAACAATAACAACTTAGCATTAGATTTCCCTGAAGTTTGCACCACATCAACCACCTGGAAGATTGGCGAGTTTGTGACAGCCCAAGGCGTTCGCTTTGAAAGCAGAGGTGCTGAACAAGGCGTAAGGGGGACATTCCACGGGGCTAGCCGTCCTAAACTTTTGCTATCTGACGACATCATCACTGACAAAGAAGCTAAATCACCTACCGAGAGAGACAACCGTTGGGGATTTCTTGAGGCTGCAGTTCAATATCTCGGTCCGCCAGATGGCTCCGTAAAGTTTCTAGGCATTAACACAGTGCTTAACAACGATGACCCTATTTCTCGTGCTGAAAACGCGCCCGGTCACATCGTTCATAGATTTAAAGCTATCACACAATATCCAGAAAACATGGAGCTTTGGAAGGAGTGTCGTGAACTCATGCTCTACGAAGATAAAGAGTTTGAAAAACGTGCTGCTAAAAATGGTGATGCTGTTAGCACCGAGGATAAACCAAGCTTTAAATTCTGGCTGAAGAACAAACGCGCGATGAGTAAAAAGGCAAAAACAAGCTGGCCCAGCGTTCGTTCACTATACAAAACGATGGAGATGTGGGCTTCAAATAAGCGTGAATTTAACCGTGAAATGCAGGGTATTGCTAAGAGCGATGAAGAGCAGATCTTCTTTCAATTTGAGTTTTGGGTAAACCGACTAAACCTATGGACGCCCTACGGCGCATGTGACCCAAGCATGGGTAAAACGGCTGGAGCAGACCCTAGTGCATTAGTTGTTGGCCTGTTTTGTAAAGAGCTGGGTAAGCTACATGTTGAGTACGAAAGCCGCAAGGTGCGCGGTACCAGCAAATTACTCAACGATCTAATAAGAGCTCAAAAAGAATATAACTGCTTAGTGTGGGGGTTTGAAAATAACACTGCATTTGAATACATGCGCACTGACTATATAAAGCGTGGCTTGGACGCAGGTATTGCACTGCCGCTTCGTGGCGTAACCGCCACTGTAAGTCAAGAAGAGAGAATTGAAGCACTAGAACCTTTCGTAACAAATGAACCTGCTCAAATCGCTTTTCACTCCAAGTGTACATTGCTAATGGATGAGTTAGAAAATTGGCCTAGCAAACAAAGTATCCACCATTATGACCTAAGCAGTGCTTTATCTATTCTGTGGATGATTGCCAGCACGGGTGCAGGTGGTATGCCCAGAGTACGCAGCAAAAAAGTGACTAAATCAATAGGGGGCTACCATGTCTAAACCTCATTTAAGTTATCGGGGTTATAGAGCCCTGCAAAAAATGTTCAACATGAGCCAAAGTGACCCAAATCACTGGGCCATGATGCGTGAACTACCAAACCCAGACCCAATACTGCGTAAAGCTGGCAAAAGCGCCCTAATTTATGACGAAATTGCCGCTGATGCACATGTAATTGGTGAGCTACGCACACTGTGCTCTGGCATGTTTGCGTTTACGGCCGAATTGGTGCCTGGCGGTGATGATGCAGCGAGTAAAAAAAGCTATGAGCTAGCAAAGACGCTAATGGCAAGAAAGCCAGCAGTAAACACCGAATGGATGGACGTAGACTGGCACAACTACAGCGCTATTTTGCATGGGTTTGCTGTGACCCACCTCGGCGCTTATGAAAAGGAAGAAAATACTTGGCTACCAAACAAAATTGAGATGTGGCCAGCAAGCAGATTCGTGTTTACCCCCGACCACGAACTACTACTCAAAACCCGTGACAACCCGCACGGCGAGGAGTTGGTAGACCAGCGCTGGACGTGTGTTAGACATATGCCGAGTGCTAAGAACCCGTACGGTGTAGCCCTATTGAGTAGCTGCTTTTGGCCGTGGATGTTTAAGCATGGTGGTTTTAAGTTTTTTGTGCAGCTTTGCGAGCGTTTTGGCGTGCCATTTCCTGTTGGCAAGCACCCAGTCGGGAAGACTGACGACCAGGTGGATGAGCTAATTGATGGGTTAGCAAAACTCATTACCGATGGTATCGCGACCATACCGGATGACTCGTCAATTGAAATCATCGAAAGCAAGCTAAGCGGTGAGCCCGTACAAAAACAGCTGATAGATATGTGCAATGCTGAGATGAGCAAAGCACTCACTTCACAAACGTTAGCAACCGAGCAAAAGTCTGGCGCACGCGCTGCGAGCGAAACACACGCTAAGCGCGCTGGCGAAAACCAACGGGCGGATAGGGCACGTGTATCGAGTTATCGTAATCAAATTTTAGAGGCTATTCACCATGTGAATTTCGATGGTGGCGAGCCCCCGAAATACATTTGGCGAGACAAAAAAGAGATCAACCTAGACGCGGTTAATGTCATTAGAGAAACCGCCAAGTTGATAAAAGTAACGGAAGATCACGCCTATAAAACACTAGGAGTACCAAAGCCACAGGAAGGTCAGGCGGTGTTAGAAGTAAGGGACGATGGCGCTGGAATTGCCACGGCTGCAAAACAGGATTTTGCAGCGAAGGATAACCACATGGATGTGAACCCCTTTGATGAGTTTGACCAGGCAACCGATGTTGAAATTGCCAAGATATTTGAGTTTACCAAGCACTCAGCAAGCCTAAACGAACTAAAAGACAAAATCCTTTCTGAATTCCCAAACCTCAGTGGTACCGCACTGGCCGACGTAGCCAGTAAAGCGTTTGAACTGGAGTTTTTACAAGGGATGGATGAAGCCAATTCTACGGAGATAAACGATGACTGATATACCTGAAGGTTACATGAAAGACGGCAAGGGCAACTTAGTCGCCATCGCCAATATTAAGCAAACCGACCTAATTAAAGACGAGTTTGTAAAACAGGCCGTAGCGTTGGCTGAAAAACAGCAAAAAGAGCTGGCTGACTTTAAGCGGCTGCAGATGGAACAAGCCGATAATTTTATGGAGTTATTAGCCCAAGAGTACGACGTTAATCTGGGTGGTAAAAAAGGCAATGTAACGCTGCGCTCGTTCGATAATAAGTTAGCAGTAAAGATACAAGCGCAAGAGCGCATTGAATTAGGCCCAGAGCTACAGCTAGCAAAAGAGCTCATTGATAAGTGCCTAGATGAATGGACCGAGGGTGGTAACCAGAATATTCGCGCCATTGTGAACAAGGTATTCGCAACAGATAAGCAAGGTACGCTAAACCCGCAGCGCATATTGAGCCTGCGCCGCCTTGAAATAGCTGACGACACAGGCAAATGGCAACAGGCTATGGACATTCTAGCAGAGTCAGTAACGTCAATTGATAGCTGCCGTTTTATTCGCTTTTACAAGCAAGATGATCACGGTAATGACAATGCTGTTTCGCTTGATATAGCCAAGCTGTGAGGTGAGTTATGGAACCAATTACGATAGCACTTGGCCTAGCTAAGTTAACAGGCCTAGATAAAAAAATTGGCCAATGGATTGGTGGTGATAATGGCGCGGAGGTAGCCACAAAAGTGGTTGATATGGCGCAAACCCTTACAGGCGAAGGCGATGCAACAAAGGCGTTTGATAAGATAAGCAAGAACAGCGAGTTACAAACCCAATTTAGACTAGCGGTACTAAATAAGGAAGAGAACCTAGCGGAGCTGGCATTCAAAAATTTGGATAGCGCTCGGAATATGCAGAACAAAGCGCTAGATCAAGATGACAAAATGGCAAAGCGATTTGTTTACCAGTACGCGTGGTTTTTAACGGTCGCAACCTTCATTTATATAGGCTGCATTACTTTTATTGACATCTCAGAGCCCGCAAGGCGCTATGCCGATACCATTTTAGGCTTTTTACTCGGTACCACACTTGGTGCAATCCTGCAGTTTTTCTATGGTTCAAGCCTTGGCTCCAAGGATAAAACCAATAAATTGCTGAGTAAGTAGGGCACGTATGCCAGGTTTATCTCCCCAGCATGGCCAACTCGTTAAATTCGATGAGGCCATTTCCAACCTTAAACAAAAAGTCCAAATACCCACCGAGTCATATAAAGACCTACAGGGCCATATTCACGCGCGAGCATTTACAGTTGCAGGTGCTACAAAAACAGAGTTGTTGGATGACCTATATAAGTCAGTAGTAGCTTCTATTGAGCAAGGTGAAACACTAACGTCATTTCGAAAGCGATTTGATGAAGTAGTTGCAAAACACGGTTGGTCATATAACGGTAAGCGCGGCTGGCGAACTCGTGTAATCTACCAAAATAACAAAAATACAGCGCGAGCAGCTGGGCGCTGGCAACAACAAGAACGACTAAAGCATAGACGCCCGTATCTTTTATACTTAACGGCAGGTGATCAGCGCGTAAGAGCAGACCATCAAAAGTGGCACTATATATTACTGCCTTTAGATCATAAGTTTTGGGACTCGCATTATCCACCAAACGGATGGATGTGCCGCTGTAAAGTTGTGAGTCTAAGTGATGCAGATATTAAACGCATGGGCTTAACCGTGACGCCGGACAATGTAGTCGACCCATTATTAAAACCGTTTAAAGTGGCTGATCCACAAACTGGTGAAGAACTAGATAAGCTAACGGGTATTGATTTAGGTTGGAACTACAATCCAGGCAAAGCATGGTTGGGCGCGGACAAAGCCACGGGCGAAATGCTAGGGCGCTTGGATAACAATTTACGTGAAGTAGCTACGCCAATTTTTAATGAGATCATCAACCAAGGTGAAAGTCATTTCAAAAAGCAAATGGCTACCGCAGCTGCAAAACAAGTATTAAACAAGGTAGACTCAGGAACCGCATTTACGCTTGGTCACATGCAAAGCAAAGTATTCGACCATATAATAAAGGTAGCACCTCAAACCAAGAGCACACTCATCGTCATCGAGCACTCGGTACTGATGACGGCTATCAATTTATTGGGGTTTGAGAAAGCATCTGAATTGATGCGCATTGTACAAACTGGCGAGTTCATTTCGTTTAATAAAAGCGTGGTCAAACTGGCCATTGATGGCGTGATGATAACAGTGCAAATTGGCAGTGACTTTAATCGCGTGGTTGCTTTAAACAAGATTTAAACCGTGTTTAATGTCCGTTTAAAGGTCGTTTAAACTCAATTTAAAACGGCGAATTTCGATCTAATTCTAAACGTACAATGAGCAGGAATGATCGCGAAATGAGGCAAAACGATCAGGTTTTGTCTAAAAACAAATGCCTGATGAGATTTTAAGGATTTAAAGCGAAATTATCTGAGGTCCAGATTTAATAGGGGCTTCAGAGCATCCATTCATTGGAATCCGATCCATACTCAAATCTAGAAATGAACAACCCCTTACAATAAGCAGGTCAAAAATTAGTCCGTAAACATCCAGCGAAATTTTGATTGTACAAGAGAGTAAGTTAATCTCTCTTTTAATTCACTGTATTTAACATAACGTAAATTATAGGCTGTATAGTTTGTAGTAATTGTAGTGTTAAGAAAGCCAATTTAATCACCCTTAATATGTCCAATACTAGACGGTATCGGACATTAATAAAAAGTTTACTGTATTTTCTATTGAGCTATGGTTTCGCTTTTTATAGTATGTGGTTGAATTTGTAATTTGAAGTATCGACATATGGAATTTGTAAGACCGCTAGAACCAATCTTGATAATTGATGACGCTGTTGAGATCAGAGATTTTCTGACACAGATTTTGGAAAACTTAGGGTTTGAAGAAGTTTATGGTTGTGAAGACTTTGATTCTGCAAAGCCGCTACTAAAGCATAAACAACCCAGTGTTGTCTTTTTAGATATTGAGCTTCCCGATACAGATGGCACCGAAATTCTTTCCTACATCAACGAAAACTTTCCTGTGGCCCATGTCATCATGTGCTCTGGCCATAATAGTATGGAGAATGTTCAAAACACTTGGGAGCTTGGTGCTAAGGGCTTTATCGCTAAACCTTTCAATGCACATAAAGTGGATTCAGTTATGAAGCGTTTAGAGCTGGTTACATGAATGAAGAAATAAAGAAACTTACCGATGCGCTCTCTACCGTTATTTTAGAAAAGCCTGAACAAATAAAGCTCGCGATCTGCAGTCTTTTGTGTCGCGGTCATCTCCTTATTGAAGATTTACCAGGTATGGGTAAGACGACGCTATCTCATTCTCTTGCTGATGTGTTAGGTCTGACATATCGTCGCGTGCAATTTACTAGCGATCTACTCCCAGCTGATATTACCGGCACTTCTATTTTTAACCGTGAACATCAGTCTTTTGAATTCCATCCTGGTCCAATTTTCAGCCAAGTTTTACTGGCCGATGAAATCAACCGCGCAAGTCCAAAAACTCAAAGCGCGTTGTTGGAGTCCATGGAAGAACATCAAGTAACCATCGATGGCGTAAGCCATGAGCTCCCTAGCCCATTTTTTGTGATTGCAACGCAAAATCCTCAGCATCAATCTGGCACGCATCCACTGCCTGAGTCACAACTAGACCGCTTTTTTATGCGTATAAGCTTAGGATACCCCTCGGAAATGGCAGAAGCGCAGCTAATTAAATTAGCTGGAAAAGCGAGAAAACTGACTCAAGCACCACAAGTGATCGATGGTAAAACACTGTTAGCCTATCAACAAGTTGTGCCTAACATTGTGCTAAGTGACGCTATTATTGATTACATCCTTCGCTTAGTTAACTACACACGAAGCTCAGGTCAATTTAGCGATCCTTTGTCGCCAAGAGCTAGCATCGCACTTGCAGCCGCAAGTCGTGCATATGCGTTTATTAGTGGTCGAGATTTCGTCATACCCGATGATGTTCAAGCCGTTTTCACTTCAGTCTGTGCCCATCGACTTGGCGTTACCACGACTAATGAAGCAGAAGTTCAGACACAGGTCTTTCAAAACGTACCGGTACATTAAGCATGATTAACCGCTTGAAACGGAAAGTTAAGCAGCATATTTATCAACGACATCAACGCTCAGAAATACGGTTATCTCATAATAATATCTACATACTGCCATCTAAGGATGGCGGTTTTTTTATCGCTGTGGCTTTGCTTAATTTTGTATTGGGGATCAACTATCAAAATAATCTAATCCTTGCAGTGTCCTACATTATGGCTGTGATGATGATAGCCGCCCTATTTTTAGGTTTTTTCAACTTGAACAATACAAATGTCCGATATTTGGGAAGTAATGCTAATTTTAGCCCATATAGTTCATCTATTAGGCTCAGTATTTCATCTAGCACAGAGATCCAATCACTCAGACTTTCAAGTGAATACAACCAAACGGCTACCTATATTTCCAAAGTGAGTGATGAGAAAATTCTCGAGCTAAGTGCCTCTGAATTACCTCGTGGCGTATATGATACGGGGGTAATTAAAATCCTCAGCTACTTCCCATTTGGCCTTATTCGTACCTGGTCGTATATAAAACCAAACGATGCTTTCTACGTGTACCCTACTCCATTGCCCGTTGTAGACACAGAGTTTAGCTTCGGCAGTGCCTCGAATACTAGCCAAAGCATACAACAGAAAGAGCGTTCAGTTGAGTTCGACCATCTCTCGCAATATCAAAAAGGGATGAGTTTAAGCCGCGTTTCTTGGAAGCATTACGCCAAGACGGAACAGATGTTAATTAAACAGAATGCACCGGAGTCGGCCGATTTACACCGCATTATTTTCGATTATTCTAAACTTTCAGGCAGCAAAGAAGAACGTCTGAGTAAACTTTGTACTATGGTGCTTGACGCCGATAAGCAACAAACAAGTTATGCCCTCTTACTGCAACAAAACAGGATCCCGTTCGGTCAAGGTGAAACCCATAAACTATGTTGCTTGGAGGCATTAAGTGAATTCTAGCTTCCCAAAATGGTACTACAGCACGTCACTATTTTTATGGCTGCTGAGCATTATTCTTGTCGATGATTTTGGTATCGGTTTTGTCGGGTTATGTACCGTTTTAACACTATGGCAAGCATCGAGGTTGGTGACTAAACCAAGCGTGTTAAGCATTCGCTTTATCAACTTGGTCACTTTACTCGGCGCCATTGCAACGGCCTCATTAATAGGTATAAAAAACAGCGTGAATGTTTTTGTGGCTTTGATGTTGGTTGCATCGCTACTGAAACAAGTGCATGCCACGCAAGCTCGCCAATTTACACAAATATGTATTTTGAATTTCTTTACTTATCCGTGCTTATTTCTTTTTACACCAAGTATATTTGCAGCATTTCTTGTATTGATTTTGCTGGCTGTTAATTTAGCTATCATGCTTAATCTCGAGCAAAACCTAAGGTTCAAACCTGCGCTTAAGGTAAGTGCAAAGGGATTGGTATTGGTGCTGCCTGTAGCTACCTTATTAGTCGTTTTTTTACCAAAACTCCCGGCATTTTGGCAGTTACCTGCACCGCAGAATCAAGCAAAAACAGGATTATCTGAGAATGTAGATCCTTTCAATATCGCAAACTTATCCCAGTCCAGCGACTTGGTGTTTAGGGCGTCATTTGAGAACACTCAACAAACTGGACCTTTCTATTGGCGTGCAATTATTCATGATGAATTTGACGGACGGCAATGGAAAGTCTCTGAGTATCAAGGTACTAATATCAGAGCGTTGCCCAAAGAGCCGATCGGCGCAGCAACCATTATTGCGCAGCCAAGTCAACTTCCTTGGTTGTATGGCCTGTCATACTCTTATTCGAGAAACGCTAAGTTGAATAGTAACGTGTTTGGCACGGTCTATTTGAAAAACCTATCAGCAAAACCTGTCGAGTATCAAATCGATTTCACTGACTTTGAACCCCAAGACTCGTTAAGGCCTTGGTATTATAGGCGTAACACCGCATTACCTGACGGCATTAATCAACAGGCAAGGCAACTGGCGCGCGACTGGGACAGTCAATCGACAACAACGAGCCAATTCATTGAATTAATGAAGCGCTATTTTTTGCAAAATGGTTTCGTCTATACCTTAACACCAACTACAGCCCAATCGAGCGATAGGATTGATGACTTTCTATTTAGCTCGTTTAACGGTTTTTGTGGTCATTACGCCTCTGCTGCGGCTTTTCTACTGCGAAGCGCGGGTATCCCCGCTCGCTTAGTATCAGGCTATCTGGGCGGTGAAAAAAATGACAATCAAGGCTATTACAGCGTTTATCAATATGACGCACATGCTTGGGTTGAATATTTTACACCGGGAATTGGCTGGCAACGCTTAGACCCAACTGCCTGGATTGCCCCAGAACGCATGACAGGGAGTCTTTCTCAGTTAGAACAATTATCGAGCGAGTTTAAAAGTGGTTTGGGCTACAGCTTAATTGGGTTGTCTAATTGGCAATCTATTAATTGGTTGCGATTACAGCTCGAGGAGCTTGACTATCAGTGGACTCGCGTCGTCATTAATTTTGACAAAGAAAAGCAAGGCGCACTGTTTAAAGAGTGGTTTGGGAGTAATGGTCAATTTTGGGCTGGGATATTTTCCCTGTTTATGCTGCTTTTGCTCTCAATTGCGCTATTTTACCTTAGCAAGCAGCTTACTCGGCATAAACGCCCTATCGAACTTGTCTATTACAATGCTATAGTGTCCGATTTCAAAGAGCACCTAAGTGGCACTACGGCGAAACAACATATTGTTGAGTTATGTAAGTTATTTCCTGAGTTAGAAGCGTCGCTTTGGCAGTTTTATCAATTAATTGAAAAGTCACAGTATCAACAAAAACCACTTAATAAACTTGAGCTTGGTGAGTTGAAGAGGTTGTATAAATCAATAAAAAGAAAGGCAAGAAAATAGTATGAATGCTGTTATTTTGGGCGTCTTGCTCATGCTGGGGTTAACCCTCTTTAGAATAAATGTAATTGTCGCCATGACAGTTAGTGCAATAGCTGCGGGCTTAGTGGCCGGTTTAGATTTGAAGACAACCTTAAACGCCTTTAATGATGGGCTATCTGGCGGCGCAGAAATAGCCTTAAGCTATGCCATGTTAGGTGGGTTTGCAGTTGCTATTTCAAAGTCTGGCTTAACTCAAATCCTCGCGCAAAAGCTGCTCAAATTGGTTAATGCCAATGATAGCGAAGGTTCAACGTTTTTAAGCATGTTTATAATGGTCATCATCTTGGCTTGCTCGATTGCCTCGCAAAACCTTGTGCCTGTCCATATTGCGTTTATTCCGATCCTCATTCCACCGCTATTAGTCGTACTGAACAAGCTGACGATAGACCGCCGTGCGATTGCGTGTATTTTAACGTTTGGCTTAGCGACCAGTTATATGGTGTTGCCATATGGATTCGGTGGCATTTACCTTTACTCTATTTTGCATAAAAACCTTGTAGATAATGGTTTAGAATTGGTTAAGTTCGACGTGCCATACGCTATGGTGATCCCAGCGCTTGGTATGTTGATAGGACTGTTGGTTGCCGTTTTCATTACTTATCGTAAAAAGCGAGATTATGAAGTGAGTCAACAGCAAAGTACTCAGTCAAACACTGTACCTGAAGGCCAAGAAGCAACTAAAGTCATGATCGTCGGCGGTGCTGCGGTGCTGGCTTCTCTCATTGCACAAAATAACAGTGGCTCAATGATATTAGGTGGGCTCGTTGGCGTGATGATTTTTAGCCTCTTTGGCATTGTGAAATGGGAGCAAAACTCCGATGTTTTCAGTAAAGGTGTGGCAATGATGGCAATGATAGGTTTTATCATGATCTCTGCTCAAGGCTTTGCTTCTGTCATGAAAGCAACGGGCGATGTGGCAAGTTTAGTAGCAAGTTGTGCCGATTTTGTTGGCGATAATAAACCTCTTGCCGCTGCGATGATTTTGCTTGTTGGATTACTTATTACCATGGGAATTGGCAGTTCATTTTCAACCGTGCCAATCATTGCCACGCTATTTGTACCTTTGTCTCTAGAGGTTGGCTTTTCCGCTATGGCTACCGCCGCTTTGGTGGGAACCGCAGGTGCATTAGGCGACGCGGGCTCTCCTGCATCAGATTCCACACTTGGACCCACTTCTGGCTTAAATGCCGACGGCCAGCACGATCACATATGGGATTCCGTGGTGCCAACATTCATTCACTTCAACATCCCACTACTCTGCTTCGGCTGGATAGCCGCGATGGTGTTATAGGTTTATATATCCATGATGGTATCAAGGCTCCCCGCCTTGATACCTTTAGCTCACAAACATACTCTATTTTCTTTGTCTCTAATGTCGCTTTTGTCTTATTAGTTTTCTTGTGCTATACCAATAGGTAAGAGAATTAAAGCAATAAGACTATGCAAACACTTAAACCAAGCGAAATCGCCAGCTACTGTAACGTACACCAACGCAGTGTAAGTCGTTGGATTGCCAATGGCGAATTAAAAGGTCATAAGCTTCCTGGACGCGGTAACTACCGTGTCTTACTTGAAGACTTTTTATCCTTTTTAAACAAGCACAAAATCCCCCTTTCGCAAGACTTTATTAGCGACTATCAAATCGCAGAAAGTGGTCTACACTCTGATAAAGAACGGGATTTAGCTAAGGTGCTTATCATTGATGACGAGCCCCATTATAGAAAAGCGATAAGACGAGTGATAGGCAACGATTATTTGATACAAGAAGCTGGAGATGGCTTTATGGCAGGCATTGCCATCTCTGAGTTTAAACCAAGTTTAATCACGCTCGATCTTTCCATGCCGGGAATGGATGGCTTTCAAGTGATCTCATTTATCCGCGAAAAAGAAGAATTTAAAGCGATTAAGATTTTGGTGATCTCTGCGTTAAATGATGTAGAACTTGAAAAGGCCAAAGCGATGGGCGCCAACGATGCCCTTTCTAAACCGTTTGATAACTCTATTCTGTTAGAAAAAATTAATGCGCTAATCCAGGGGTAGCTATGAATGCACCTATCATGTTGGTTGATGATGAAATTGATATTCTAAAGTCGCTTAAGCGCACTCTGCGTTTACAGCATTATGAAGTGGTATATACCGATGACCCAAGACAAGCGCTCGGTTTAATACAAGAGCACAAACCGCATGTGCTTATTACTGATTTCAGAATGCCCAACATGAATGGCCAAGAGCTTATCCAAGAAGTGAAAAAGCATGATCCCAGTATTGAATGCATCGTGCTCAGTGGGCAAGCTGATTATGACGATATGAAGTCGCTGATCAACGCGAATAACACCTTTAAGTTTTTATCCAAGCCTTGGAATAACGAAGAACTGTACACTACGATAGAAGCGGCACTCACAAACCATCACAAAAACGAATTAAAAACCCAGATATTGCGTAACAATAATGCACCTTTAGTCGAAGTTAATACCATAGGTAATGTCATTGACTGTAATTACGCTTACACGGAATTAGTGTTGAACGAGGTCAATAAAGGCAACTTCTTTCAACTGTTTAATTTTGAAAGTGATAAATGCCTTGATGATTTTACTGAACGCAGAATTGCAACATTAAAAAGCTCTGGGGTGTTATGTCAAGTTGAGCTCAAGCTAAAAACAGAATCCAGCTACCTACTTATCATTAAACCCCTCTCCAGCGAGCAGGATAAATATCCTAACTTTTATCAGAGCAAATTGGGCTTTCTCGAACATATCAATCGCACCGATAACTCTGTCATGATCTGCCTGAAAATTCGAGACTTGTTGGTTAAGAATATTATTTCTAATACCCCAATATATTCAGATACGTTTAAAAAAATCATAGATCATGCTCTACTGAGCGAAGCGACTCATTTTTCGATGCTTGAAATCAGCTTTGACCAAGCTATTTTCTGGCTAGATTCAGTACAAAGTGAAATTGAGGTACACAAATTTTTAGATGAGTTAATCAACTCAATTAAACAATTTTTCATTCGCAAAAATATCCAAATCAAGTTCTCTGTCTCGTACACCATGATTGAGCCTGAGCAACCACTATCGGAAGCAATAGACAGCTTAGTTATCTATACCCAATTTGTTTGTGAGTCTCGCACTGACTTCTATATGCGTTATTCGCAATCACTGCTTTCAGAAAAGCTAAACGAGCATAAAGTCTCTGAGGCATTATTTAACGCCGTTGATAATGATGAGTTTTATCTAAGGTTCCAGCCTAAGCTTAATTTAAATGAACATTCAATCAATAGTTGCGAAGTGTTAATTCGCTGGAAGAACACCCAGTTTGGCGCTAACTCACCAGATTATTTTATTCCGTTGGCAGAAAAAGACGGACAAATAGTCAAAATAGGAACTTGGGTACTTGAGCAGGCGTGTATCGCACTGTGCGAATGGCAAAAGGAAGAACTTGAGATCCAAAAAGTTGCAGTGAATGTTTCACCTTATCAACTTTCCGATCCCTGCTTTGTACAAACCATGTATTCGATTATTGAAAGGTATTCGCTCAAACCCGAGCAATTCGAGTTAGAAATCACCGAGAACTTTGTTTTAGAAAATCTCGAGCAAGCTAAAACTAAATTACTACAATTAAAAGAAATCGGATTCTCCATTGCCATCGATGACTTCGGTACGGGATATTCCTCACTGGGCTATATTTCAAAATTGCCAGTGGATGTTATCAAAATTGACAAAAGCCTGATTGAAAATATCGACAGTTCAAAATCAGCTCGAGATCTTGTCCAAAATGTTATTCGATTAGTTCACGACCTTGAATTAAAAGTTGTCGCTGAAGGTATAGAAACCGTGGAACAGCTTGAAATTCTAGAACAGTTAAAATGCGATGAAGTACAAGGATATCTCATCGGAAAACCTGTTTTGCTTGAGGAGTTTACTCACTATGTCTATTAAAAGCCAAGTGCCACGGATTGTGCTCGTTGATGACGATGAGTTAATGTTGAAGTCGCTCCACCGCCACTTCAAAATCAGCATGGAAGGCGCTGAGATACTGACCTTTTCATCACCTAAACAATTCATAGAATCCCTAGATACGTTAGCGAGCATAGACATCTTTGTGAGTGACTACCTTATGCCATCGATTAACGGTGTTGAATTAATCAATATCGTTAGACGCCGTTATCCGCAAGTCCTCACCGTGTTATTAACGGGCGATACCACGGGCAAGGTACTGTGCAAATCTTCAATTTCTGCGACCTTTATCATCGCTAAGCCATTTCGAAGAGAAGAATTCGATGAGGTTATCACCGCTTTTTATCGACTCAATGAGCTGCCTTTAAGAGAAGCAATAAAGCGTGCGTTAAATGAAACTTTCATTGAAAACGAATTGCCCATCTTGCTAAGTAAAATTGAAGACATTGATTTAGATTTTCATAAGCTTGAAGCGATGCTAGAACAAGAGGTGCTCATTCAAGCTAAATTATTCCACCTGTGTAACAGTGCTTATGTGGGATTATCGACGAAGCAATACTCCCTCTCTACCGCGATTAAGACGCTCGGTGTAGATTTAGTGTCTGCAATTATTGTCTCTGTGTGTTATCACAATATGGTCGCAGCCAGATATGATATCGCGAACTGTGAGCAGTTAAGCGATATTAACTTTAAAAAGGTCAAGTTACTTAAGGAATTGGTACACAAGCTACATGACGCATCAATTGACTCTGAGCGTGTTGTTTTTCTTCAATCCTTATTATTTCTAGGTGAGCTCGGCTCAGAAATAGCTCAGCTTATTACCGAAAGTCAATGTCATTCCCCACAGAGTTGCTATATCGAGAAATTACACATCGCCCTTTATACAGCCACGTTAATTGGCTACGAGTCAGCCATCACAGATCAATTGTATGCACTCATTAATGCCCTAGAAACGGCTAGCTCAGATTGCAATGCCACTAAGCTATTGTTGCTTATAGACACTATCACCAATAAAGAAGTCAATCAGACGGTGATCAACACCTTTTTTGATCAAAAGAGCCAAGATTGGTTGGAGCTTTTCTATGAACTCAGAAGCAAATACTTTAGTTAGTTACAAAGTACTGATATTAGACGATGAAACGTCAATACTTAAGGCGTTAAAACGAGTCATACGGCTGCCTTCGGTAGAGGTTGTCAGTTTTGATAATCCTTTTGAAGCTCTTGAGTACATAGACACGCACCCCGTTCAAGTTATTATCTCTGATTTTAGAATGCCGCTAATGAATGGTGGAGATTTTCTAAAACGAGCCAAAAAAATAAACCCTGGTGCAATTGGCCTAATTCTTAGCGGTTATACCGACTCCGATATGCTTATTGATATGATTAATAGCAAGGTTGCGCATAAGTTTTTATGTAAACCATGGGAGAACGACAAATTACTCGAAGAAGTTAATGCAGCAATAGACGTATACAATAATAATTATTTTAAAACGGTTTTACAGGAACAACTAAAAAAGCGTGATTGCCCACGGGTATTAATCAATAATGAAGGCCAAGTTGTCGAGCATAATCTCAGCAAAGACATAGAATCTCAGATACTTGCAGAGTTCTCGGCATGCTTTAGTGGTAATGGCATCTACCACACTCCTCTTGGTGTTTTAAGATGTGAGATCCGCAGCAATCCAAAAGACGAAGAGTTCTATCTGATCACCATAGAAAAAGTCGAAGTAACAGACGAAATTAACGTCTATGAAGTTATCACCGAACTGCTATTATGTTACTCGATAAACCCCGTTCTCACTTACTATGCGTTGCCAACTTGCGAACTCACCACACCGAAATTGGCAGCTGCGGCGCAAGAAGTTTTCAGAAACTACAAAATATTACCATCACCGACCCATAACTATCTATTCGTACTGGATAACATAGAGCAATCCTTACTGCCAAGAAAGCAGATAGAGCTAGAAATTCAGTTGGAAAAGTTACTCGATACCGCACTACCTCACGAGATACAAAGTAATACCACTCAACTCGCTGCATTTTTAAATAACGGAGAGTAGGCGTGGATACTTTTGCAAAAGTTGAATTAACACAAGATTTAGTTGAATCAAGCTTTCCGCTCGCCGACCTCAATACGCTACTTACCTCCCTATCTGATTATTTTGAGGTACCAATAACTTTAGTCACTGTAATCGAAGGGCAATGGCAACATCTGATCGCCAGACATGGGATCCTAGCCGATAGGACACCGGAGCAAGATGCTTTTTGTAAGAGCTTAATCAAACATAACAGGTCTTTGCTTGTTCCAGATACCGCCTTGGATGAAAATTATGCCAATAACCCGCTCGTGACTGGCGAGCCCTACATTCGCTCATACTTGGGTGTACCTTTTAGACTCGACGGCAAGCCAATCGGTGGCGTATGTTTAATCGATACCAAACCGAAAAACTATGCCGAGCGAGATGTTCATTTACTCGAGACGATCAGCGGTCTTATCACCAATATTTTAGAGCTACAAAAAAACTATTCGTTATACCTCGAAGATCAAGAGTTAATCCGCTTTTCACCAATCGTGTTAATTAAGTGGAAGTACAATAATGGGCTGCGCATTCGTACGGTTTCTCCGAATATTGAGCGCGTGATTGGTATTGACGCCTTTCACTTATGCTCCGGGGAATTGCATTTTGAAGACTTACTCACCGAGCCAAGTGTTGAGAAATTTCATTTTAACTTACAAAACCACTTGGATGGTTTAGAAGCGTCTGAAATTTTGCTAGAGATGGCATTAGACTCAAAACAGATTTGGATCCGTATGATCACCGTGGCGCATTTTAACCACGACGGCAGAATGACAAGCATTCAGGCTTTTATTACCGAAAATACTGCGCAAAAGTACACCGAAGACAAACTCAATGAGACGAACCGACAGATGCGCCTATTGTTAGAAGCCTCGGAGCTAGGTACATGGGATTGGAATATTCCAGCAGATATCAATAAAGTTAATAAAAAGTGGTGTGATATGCTTGGAATTGAATTTGAATACGTTGAGACCAGTGTTAATTACTTCCGCCAACTTATTCATCCAGCCGATCGTAGTCACGTAGAAAGAGACCTAGCCAAACACCTACAAGGGTTAACCGATGCCTACACCACGTCCTATAGAATGAAACATGCCGATGGCCACTGGGTGTGGATAGAAACCTATGGCAAAGTGGTTGAACGCGATAATAGTGGCAGAGCACTGCGCCTTGCTGGTACTCACCGGGATATTACCTACCGGATGGAAGCACAGTTGCAAGAGCGAAAGCAAAAGCAATTACTGTCTTTTATCAGTAAAGCACAGTCAGCCTATTTAAAAACAGGTGATCTGTCTAAATCATGCCGTGAAATTCTAGAAGAGCTCATCGACATTGCGGATAGCCAATTTGCGCTGATCGGCGAGCTTGAGCATACCGCCGGTGTACCAAGGCTCTTTATTCATGCCATTTCAGAAATGCAGTGGAATGATTTAAGCTCTCAATTGGTACAGAGATATTATGATAACGATCTCTATTTTACTGATTTTAATAATCTGTTTGGATCAGTGATCCTGACGGGAAAAACCGTCATTAGTAATGAACGAGGCAAGCACCCTGCGTCGAAAGGCACGCCAAAAGGACACCCAAGGATCTCTAAGTTTTTAGGGCTGCCGATAAAGCTCAATGGCGAATTGGTCGGTATGATAGGACTTGCGAATAAGTTTTTTGACTATACCGAAGAAGATGCAAAATTCTTACAACCACTGGTCGATTCTCTAGCGGGTTTATACTATGCGGTTAAACTCGATAAAGAGCGCCAAGAAGCAGAAAACAAACTGCTTGAACTTGCAATGACCGACACCTTATCAGGCCTGCCCAACCGACGTGCCTTTATGGAAAAAGCCGCCGAAGTTGGTGAGATATCCTTCCCCTATTTAATTGGTATGGTAGATATCGATAACTTTAAGTCTATTAATGATACCTACGGTCATGATGCTGGTGACAAAGCTATTAAACTGATTGCTTACACCATAAAGGATGCGCTACGCAGTGATGATTTTACCGCGCGAATGGGAGGTGAGGAGTTTGCATTTGTGTTACTTGATGCCACACATGGATCATCTAGCGCACTGATCGAGACCATCAGAGAATCCATATCTAACTTGGAAATTACACTGTCAGAAAAAGAGAAAATACATCTCACGGTCAGCATTGGTGTAAAAGCGGTACTTCCCGAGATGGAAAAAATGTCTATTACAGGACATTTAAATGATGCTGATAAAGCTTTGTATGAGGCTAAACATACTGGCAAAAATAAAGTAGTTTGGTTCGAATAACAAAATATTTCATATTGCTTGATATACTTTAATTTCGCGTCAGACATAAAAATGGAAAATGATGAAACAGCTCTCACTTAACCTAGCTGCACTTGGATTTTTAGTCACCTCATCTGTAGCTTATGCCGATTATACTGCTGAGTTAGAAATTGACAGAATGCAGGACACACCGTTTAAAGAGTGTAGCGACTACACTTTTCGCCAAGTTATGAATAATTTTTTTACCGAACTCACTTGGGATTATCTCACAAGCGATTGGGGCAGAAACTACATAAATATTGATGGTTATGTAGAAGAAGAAGGCGAAAAGTTTGATTTTCTTCTTCAATACGAAGTCAAATCTGATGGGACGTTTGAATTTAACGCTATGGAGTTCTTAGGAAAAGCAAAAGACGACTCGTTTATTATCATGATGCTCGACAAGATTTGCTATCATTCAACCGGTGATTAGCGCTTCAACTAGAAGCGCTAATCTGCTTCTAAATTTAGTCTACTGTAACTTTGCACTGGATGGGCTGTTGATAATAACCCCAAGTTAATATTGCTACATTACTTTGTACTTTAAGGTGATAATCGCCACCGCGGTAATGAGTATCACTGGCGGAGTTATCGATGAACATCAGCTTTTCACTGTCATTAAATTCAGCGACTATGCTTAGTGGCTGAGTATCGTAGTAAAAAACGGATAATAACTTATCGTTACAGAGATACGTCGTATGCCCGGAGCTAGTCACTAATGCAAAACGAGCCTCAAGCTCGGCAATACGGTGAATATACGACTTCTTCAAGCAATGCGTGATATCGCTAGATTTCCAACACGCATTGCGCCCTTTTATCCACCCTCTTTGCTCGGCTTTAAGCTGCTTCGAATGCGGCTCTTTTACAATTTTTTTATACACAGAATTTAGCCTGCGATCCAGTCGAGACAACGCCGCACTATCACAAATAACGGCTTCCATGCTTCCTGCTCTTACCTCGTTACAAGCGAATGAAGGCGTATGTAGGGTATGTTGTTTTAAGTGTTCGTCAATATAGCGACACCAATCCTGCGTGCTACGGTCAGGCTTATCCGAGTAACTTCTTACACCAAGTTTAAACTCAATGACCGATTGCCATTCTTGGCTGCCAAGATCAGGACCATGCCCGCTACCATCGCCACTTATTAAAAGATCATCGACCTCTGTCATCCACTGCTCGCCACAGTGAAACGCTTCAACGTTCAATTTCTCGGTGGGTGTTAAAACTGTCCTATTTTGTGACGCACATCCAAATAGAGTGATGGCTATAGCTACAGCCAATCCATGATAAAAATTACGGGTTAATGTAGTCGCTTTCAAGCTAATTTCCTTTTAATCGCGTAAACAAGAGTTGAGCTCACCCCAACAGTAACGTTATGAAAAACATTGAGTTATTGTCATCGGCACATCCGCTAGAGTCACTTCTTTACTGTGAGCATTTAGCTTAATGGCCTCTTTTGGCATTCCAAATACAATGCTGGAGCTTTCATCTTGTGCATAAGTCTTCGCCCCCGATTTCTTCATTTCTAACAAACCAAATGCACCATCTGCGCCCATTCCGGTTAATATAAATCCGATAGCATTACTTCTAACTTGCTTCGCAACAGATTGAAACAATACATTGACCGAAGGCTTATGGCGCTGCACTGGCGGCCCATCTTTGAGCTGAGTGTAATAGAATGCACCACGACGAACAAGCTGAAGGTGATGGCTTCCTGGCGCGATGTACACATGGTTAGCCAGTACGCGTTCGTTATGCTCAGCCTCCTTAATCTTTAATTTTGAAATATCATTTAGCCTTTGAGCAAAGGCTTTAGTGAAGTTGGCTGGCATATGTTGTACCACCACAATACCAGGCAATTCGGGTTCTAATTGACTAAATATGTACTCAAGCGCTTGCGTCCCCCCTGTCGAAGTGCCGATGGCTACCACTTTATCAGTGGTATTAATGGCAAGGTTGGTATTGCTCATTGCAACATCGATAGCAGGCGCACGGCTTATGTCTTCCGTAGAGGACTTTGGTCTGTAGAATCTCGCTTGCTTAACCACTTTAATAAATTGCTCGCGTTGAGACTCAAGAAATGATTTTAAGCCACACTCTGGTTTAGTTAAGATTTCAAATGCGCCAAGAGAGAGTGCCTCTACCGACAATTGAGCTCCTGTGGTTGTTAGCGATGAACAAATGATCACGGGGATAGGTTTATTGGCCATGAGCCAGCGTAAAAAGGTAATACCATCCATCTGTGGCATTTCTATATCAAGAATAATTACATCTGGCGGCTCTGCCAACACGCTGGGCTGCGCCAAGACAGGGTTGCTAAACACCTTAGTCACGCAGATTTCAGGCGAATACTCCAACATCGCAGTAACCGTTTGCCTTACCACAGCAGAGTCATCGATAATATAGACGGAAATTTTATTCGACATCAGGTTGCTCTCCTACTCGATAACGCAACATGAAAACGGTCTACCCGGCAAGCGCCATCCTTGAGATCCACTTGAATTCTCCGATAATAAGGGCCGCCAACATCACGCGCGACAAGCCTAAATCCATAATCGTCAATCAGCTTATGACTCATTTCGATGTTTCGCATACCGACAGTCTCTGAACAAGACGTTTTGAACATCTCTCCACCACCAAAAAGCTTAATCTCCACACAATCCTCAGGGATACTAAACCGCTCTAAATATTGGCGAACCAACGAAAAAGTCTTATCGACATATTTAGCGGGCTCATCGTCATTCGGCTTTTCTGTGGTTGGCAATAGCATATGACTCACAACAACTAGTTGGTGCTGCTTAGACACTAAAACAAATGAAACACAGGACCCCAGCAAGGTATTGAGCGTTGCTGGACGAAATGACTCAATCGCCAAACTACCCGGCTGCAAAAATATTGATTCAACGTCTCTGCTCGGCATCAACATTTTGCATACACCGCAGGGGCGATTGATTCAAATTTGTCATACACGCCATTTAAGCTCTCGGAGTGTCCTAAAAACAAAAAACCTTGCTTCGGCATCGCCCTATAAATATTTTCTAGGATTTTTACCTTTTCATCTTTTTCAAAATAGATCAGTGCATTACGGAGAAATATTATGTCAGCTTTACCACCGATATAAGGCACAAGTAGATTATTTTTGAAAAAATTAACTTTATGATAGAGCTCATCATTCACCATGATATAGCCGGTCTTCTCTCCGACGCCATTTAGACAGTATTTCCTTAGGTATTCGTCAGGAATGTTTTTAGCACGATGTAATGGGTAAATTGCCTTTTTCGCTAAATCCAGCATCCGCTCAGAAATATCGCTGGCACGCACCACCCAATTCCCGTTACCATAATGCTCCTGCGTGCACATGGCCAAGGTGTATGCCTCTTCGCCAGAGGAGCAAGCCGCACACCAAATATCTGGTGCAGACTTTTGGTAGTAAGTGGTAAACAGCTCTGCGAGCTTTTCAAAGTGTTTACGCTCTCTGAAGAAATAGGTTTCATTGGTAGTCAGCAAGTCGATGCACATATTTCGCTCACCTTTGTTATTGGGTATTTTTAGATACTCAATGTACTCACCATAGCTACTTAATCCTAAAATCCTCAGTCTTTGATTTAGTCGTCCACAGACTAAGTTCTTTTTATGATCCCTAAGATGTATTCCTGATTCGGCTTTGAAGAAGTCAGCAATACAGGTAAATTCTTGATCGCTAATAAAGTCCCCAATCATGTGGCACCTCCTTAGAACTGTTCAAAGTGCTCTTTTGAGCGAGCTTGCCCAGCACTAACTTCTTTTCGCTCGGCGACGGGTTGTGCTTCTGTTTGCGGCTTGCCTCCTTCTAACACGCGCATTTTGCTTTGGCTTTCAATATCTCCGATTTTAAAATAGGCGACGAGCTGGGTAAGCGTCTCTGCTTGACTGGACATTTCTTCCGCGGTGGCTGCAAGCTCTTCTGACGATGACGCATTTTGCTGCGTTAGCTGGGTGATTTGATTCATCGAGTCGTTGATTTGGCCAACACCTGCCGCTTGTTCGTCTGACGCTGCGGAGATCTCTTGTACTAAATCAGAGGTTTTACCAATTGCAGGTACGATTTCAGCAAGTAGACTGCCTGCCCGCTCGGCTTTGCTCACTGAGCCAGATGCTAACTGAGATATTTCCTGCGCTGCAAATTGAGAACGCTCAGCAAGCTTTCTGACTTCTGCAGCCACCACAGCAAACCCTTTACCATGCTCTCCAGCTCGAGCCGCTTCTATGGCAGCGTTGAGTGCCAACAGATTCGTTTGATAAGCAATGTCATCGACAATACCTATCTTAGACGCAATTTGTTTCATGGCCGATACGGTCTCTTCCACGGCGCTACCGCCCTCTTGTGCTTCACCTGCCGCTTTTGATGCCATACCGTCAGTGATTTTGGAGTTTTCTGCATTTTGGGCAATGGATGCCGTCATTTGTTCTACAGAGGCTGATGTCTCTTCAACTGACGAGGCTTGTTCGCTTGCACTCTGTGCCAATGACTGTGCTGTAGAAGAGACTTCGGTAGATGCCTGCGCTAACGACTCTGAGTTAGAACGAACATCACAAATAATGCGACTTAAACTGGAGATTGTACTATTGACGCTTTGCTTCAACTCGTCATAGACACCTGAATAGCTTCCTGCAATCTCAACATCAAGGCGACCTTCTTTTAACCCCTCCATGACGTTAGCAATTTCTTGAATTGGCTTTTCGGTCGCTTCCAATACCTCGTTAAGACCATCAGTCATGGTTTTAAATGCGCCGGCATAGTTTGAGGTGTCTGCGCGATTTTGGATGTTTCCTTTGACCGCTTGTGAAACCAACTCGACGATATCGGTCGCTAAGGTATCTAACACATCGGTGAGATTGGCTGTACGTTGCGCCAGCTCACCTAAAAGCCCTTGTGCTTGTACTTTGGGCTTTAATGATAAGTTACCTTCACTCACTGCGTTGAGCACGGCAAAATTGTCCTCAAGTACCGATTCCAGCACTTCCATCGACTTATTATATGCCTCAGCAATTCTGCCTATCGATCCCTCTAACTCATTGGCTTCAATGCGTCTGTCAAATTCCCCGCAAGCTACCGCTTGGAAGGCAACACCAAACTCTTCTTCTAACAAGCGCTCTTTGCGCTTTTCATCAGTTACGTCTTTCCACTCAACCGTAGTAGAAATACGCTTATTGCTTTCATCAAATACGGGGGTGATCATGAGCTCCAAGCTGTGCTCGCCAAACCCGAGCTTTGCAACGTGCGTAGAGGTTAAACTCGCTAACATAGTGCGCTGGTGGCTTGGATTTCGGTGGAACTGGTCAATACTTCCTCCCACCAGTTTGTCGACGCAAAAGGTAGGTAACGTGCTTTGGATCGCAGTTTCTAACCTGAGTAACATGTCTCGCATGGCACGATTTATATAAACAATATCGTAATTTTCATCAGCCAGCATAATACAAGCGGTACTGTAATCCATGGCTTGCTTATAAAAATCGCTATTACTTCCAGCGCTCAAACTCGATTGGCTGATTAATTTAGCCACGAAACTACAGTTAGAAATGGGCTCTGCTAATTTCATGATTTCTAATTGATAAGATCCACTAGGTATATTAACAGTGGTGGCTTTGTCTATCAGCTCGGAAAAGTTATTGTGCAACGACAGCATATCAGTAATATATCCACCATCACTTTGTGCGTTATTTGCAATAAGCCGGGTAAATTGATTGCTTTGATGAACAATCCGACCAGCACCATCTAGGAGAGCAGCAAATGTGCCTGTGGTCTCGATAGCCGTTAATTCTGCATTACTTTTAAGCAAACTTAATATATTGGTCGCGAGTGTTTTGGCTTCCCCTTCATATAAAGCGGGGTTTACTTGGGTAAGATCTGAGTGTTCAATCGCGTTTACGACTGCCTTCGACAGTTGAGTAACTTGTTTGTCAAAGATTGCTGGTAAAATTCCCATTATGTATCCCCTTATTAAGAGTTAGCTAATTTTCTAGATTCAGGTTCATGAGCAAAATCATGAATAAGCTTTGGTACATCAAGAATGAGCGCAATGTCTCCTGACCCTAAAATACTTGAGCCACTGATCCCCGACATCTTTTCAAATAACGCACCGAGTGGTTTGATGACCGTTTGAAACTCACCTAACAGCTGATCGACGACGATGCCTGCTCGCAACTGACCGTACTTCACAACGACAATACTTGGTCTGATCTTAGGGTTCGTTGGTAAGTCGAAAATACGACTCAAATGAATAAATGGCAGCACCGTACCGCGAAGATTAATGTAATCGGTTTGACGAGTTGCCCCATTGCCAAGCGGAAGTTCAATACACTCTGTAACCATATCGAGTGGAATGACGAACTTAGCATCCGCAACACTCACCATAAAACCATCGATAATGGCCATGGTTAACGGCAACCTGAGTTGGAAACACGTACCTTGGTGCTCGACAGATTCAACACTCACCGTTCCACGTACCGCTTCAATGTTTTTTCTCACCACATCCATGCCAACGCCGCGTCCCGAGATATTTGATATTTTTTCGGCTGTGGAAAAGCCTGGCTCGAAGATTAAGTTGGCAATTTCTTTGTCGGTAAGCTCAGTATCAGGTGAGATCAGATTACGCTGAATTGCTTTTTCTTTAATTTTTTCTTTGTCTAGCCCGCGTCCATCGTCACTGATCTCTATTACAATACTGCCTGAATCATGAAAGGCTTTGAGTGATAAAGTACCGTATTCAGGCTTTCCACTGTCCGCTCGTTGTGCTGGTGACTCCATACCATGATCAATGGCATTGCGAACTAAGTGCGTAAGGGGGTCGACTATCTTTTCAACCATTGATTTATCAAGTTCGGTTTCAGCCCCCATAATTTCTAAAGAAACCTGTTTTTCTAACTCCTTTGAGGTGTCGCGCACTACACGGCTAAAGCGATTAAACGTTTCACCTATCTGTACCATTCTGAGTTGCAGTGTACTGCTTTGCACATCACTAACGAGTTGTTGAATATGCTCAACAATTTCGGTAAGGGCCGAGTCGCGTATTGTTTTGGTGTGATCTTCGAGTGCCGCAGACACGATAACCAGCTCGCCAAGTTCATTGACTAATTCATCTAGCTTCTGCGCCGGTATTTTCATCATCCGCTCGGGATTCTTTGGTTTGACTTTGTTATTTTTGGTGGGCTGTTTATCAGTTTTGACAAGTGTTGGCGTTGGCTTATCATCTTCAATTGGGGCTATCTCAATATTTGATTCTGCAGCAATAAACTCAAATGCTTCATCGATATCTTCTCGCGTAGAGTGATGTATCTCTAGCTGCATTCTAAAATAGCATAATTCTAGTTCATCTGGTGTGACCGCGTTAAGCGCAGGTACCTCATCAATTAGCCAATCTACTTCTACCGTACTACCTTTACTTTCGATGTAGCGAATAATCGAGAGCGGATCAAAACCATCCACCATGCAGGCCTTATAAAACTGCGCTGAGACTCGAAAGCTCTGCGTTGCTTCTTGATTTTCGACAACGGTTTGCTCACTTGAGACTTGGTCTTGCAAACCACTATATGACTTTAAACTTTCTAGCAGCCCAGTTTCAGCATCGGTCAACGCCTGAGGAAAATCTTCGTTTGACTCTAAGCACTTAATTAACGCATTTATATGGTCATTACATTCGAGCAAAGTCGAAATCAGTTTTTCGCAAGGATTTAGCGCGTGATCACGAAGAAGCTCCATTGTTGCTTCAACAAAATGCGTAAAATCGACAATATGGTCATAGCCAACAACACCGGCTGAGCCCTTTATGGTATGTGCAGCACGAAACGCCTCGTTTATGATCTCGTCGTCACTATTTGGCAGTATAGACTCCATTGCCAAGAGACTTTCTTCAAATTGAAGTACCAACTCCTTGGCTTCTTCAATAAAGACCGCTTGAATTTCGGATAAATCAACCATCTTACCTCCTTTGCGCGCAGTTTGATGCAACTAAGGTATTGAGTAGCCATAAGGCACAAGGTGAGTGATGCTCATCGACACCTATCACAGATAACGGCTTTTCCGTACAACACTGTGCGAGTGCTACAACTAATTGAAAGCCTGCAGCGTCCACCTCCAACAGCTCGCTAAGGTCAATTGCTATCGCCGTCGTGTCATCGCTTAACATGAGCTGCCATTTTGCTGCCACTTTGCTCACTTCATAAATGGTCAATACTTCTGGCAGCACAATGGTTAAGTTGCTCATATTTATGCTCCTACGCCAAAATACGTGAAACGGTATTAATCAGCTTTTCGGGTTTAAACGGCTTTATCATCCAAGCCTTTGCTCCCGCTTGCTTGCCTTGACTCACGAAATCCGAGCCCGATTCTGTGGTTAGCATCAAAAATGGCGTAAAGCGATATTGACCCATTTCTTTCACTTTCTTCAACAAGCTCAGCCCGTCCATGTTTGGCATATTCAAGTCACTAATGATCAGGTTGATTTTGCCTTCATCTAACTTGTTGATTGCGTCAAGACCATCACAGGCATCAATGACTTCATAACCTTCAGCGAGTAGTGTCATTTTTGCCACCTGACGAATTGAAGCCGAATCATCTACTATCATAATTTTCTTAGTCATAAGACCTCCTAGAAAAATGTTACTTCGTCTTCAACATGGTCGTGTTGAGACGTATTTTCAGTGGTTGAAACATGACATTCCCTTTCTTCTTTCATGGTGTAAGAGTTGAACATTTCTTGCTGTAATGTAGCCAACCCTTCCTCGCCTAGCTCACCTTCTGTCCTGTATAGTGAGACTAATGAAGTAAGCCCTTTGCAAATGTGTTCTAGCTTTTGGCTCACTCTATCTTGGAATTGAAAATCGGTTATCGCGTCGTCGACGTTCGCTTTTATCTTGCTTGCGGTATCATCTAATCCATGTACCGATTGCGTCAGCTCATTAGCGACCGTCGCCATCTCATTGAGCACTTTTCGGATATGTAATTCAGCATCATCCATAAGCGTAACGTCTTGTGCTTGTGATTCGGTGAGCTTTTCAGTATTGTCAGCAACGGCATTGGTTAAGCCATTCATCTTTTCAATAATAAGTTCTGCAGCTTCAGAAGTGATATCCGAAAGCTCACGCACCCTTTCCGCTACCACGGCAAACCCCCGACCGGCCTCCCCTGCTCTTGCAGCTTCAATTGATGCGTTAAGTGACAATAACGTAATCTCTTTTGAGATTTTTTGAATAGATTTGGTTTGCTCAGTTAGTTCTTTGGCAGCATGACTTACAGCTTGATTGGAATTGACGACCTCGAGTTTTGAGCCGAGAGCCACGCGCAAACTATGCAGGACTTCATTGAGTTCTTCTTGACTGTGTTTGGCAAAACAGTGTTCATCATCACCAAAATTTTCTACAGAACCTCGTGCCGATTCGATCGTGTTATTTAGTGCCTGTCTTAGCTCTGAAAACTGCAAGGTCAGCCCTGAAACCGAGTCATTACCCAAGGTCTTAATACTGTAGACCTGATTAATAACGGTTTCTAAAATCGCGGCAACAGATTCTGTATTGTGCTGCTCTACCTCGCAATGCTCTTGCATCTCACTCGAATAACTAGCAAATGCCTCACAATCAAGAATGACTTTTGCAGTTAAGTGACGCTGCCTTAACGTTACCGCTAAGAGTGCACTGGTGATGAGCACAGAAGATAGCGACAAAATATCAACGCGAACACTGAGCAATAGCGTGAGAGACAATACTAGGCTGAGCAACACCGCAGCGCTAATGTAGTACTTGTAGATTGCCTTTAGCTCATTGATTGGAAGTATCTGCATTATGCTGACTCCCCAAGGTGACTACCATGCTCGCTTAACTCTATAAGCTCAGCCATCTCTTCAACTGAGAGAACTTTTTCAAGGTCTAGCGCGATAAGTAGCTCATCTCCGCGTCTTACCATGGAAGCGATGAAGTCAGCTCTGATTTGCGCGCCAAACTGAGGTGAGTTAGTTAGATCTTTTGCGTCAACTTCTATGACTTCATTAACGCCGTCAACAATGACACCCATCTCAATGAAGTTATCAGAAATACTGAATTCACAAATGATAATGCAGGTTCGTCTGCCCACTTCTATTACTTCTCCACAAAGCCGAGCTGACAGATCGATAACGGGTACAACTGAGCCTCTTAAATTAATCACTCCTTTAATAAACTCAGGCATCAAGGGGACTTTTGTCACGGAGCCCAGTTCAATAATCTCTTTTATTGACAGGATTTCAATTGCATAGCAATCCTGTCTTGACTGAAAAGTGAGATATTGTAATGACTGTGTGTTTTCTGTGATCGCTTGCATATTTCACCCGTCTCATTTGTCTTATATGTTACTTTAGTCTTGTATTTCTTATCTGTCAAAATTTGAGCAATAATTTATTTTATCTATTTTTGAGTGGTAAAAATAAGTTTAAAAACAGGTGGTTATAAACAATTCCTTAGTATTAAGTATTACCGCGGTGACGGATTTATAATGGATTTTTTGACAACGAAACCTGTGGCAGAAAGCTAAAGCCAACTGATTGAAAACTGGATAATCAGAACAAAAACAATAAGGGAGTACATGAATTGCAAAGAAACGCTAACCTAATGAAGGCTAATTTTATTTATGAACTGGGTTTGATTGATTAATTATCCGTAAATTCGTCGGAGAAATCTGCTTCGCTGAGCTTAGGAAAGGATACCGTAAACGTTGTGCCGACACCGACTTGTGAGTCAACTTGAATGCGACCCTTGTGCTTGGCGACGATGCTATATGATAGAGACAGCCCAAGGCCAGTGCCTTGACCAACAGGTTTGGTGGTAAAAAATGGATTAAAAATTTTATTGATGTCCTCAGCAGGGATCCCTTTGCCAGTGTCTTGGATGGCAATAACCACCTCGTTTTGTTTATCTTCGATAGAGATAGTTACCGTACCGCTTGACGCTATTGACTGCGCTGCATTGATAATTAAGTTTAAAAATACCTGATTAATCTGCATTGGCTGACAATATAGCAACACTTCATCATCGAGAGAGTAAGTTTTGTTGATAACCGCATGGTACTTAATTGAGTTGTTGGCTATTTTCAGCGTACTTTCAATCCCTTTAATGAGATCTGCCTCTTGCCACTCCTGGTTATCAACATGAGAAAAGGATTTTAAACTCTCAACTATCTTAGAGACTCGGTCCAGCCCTTCTAAGCACTCTTGCAGTAATTCAGGCACATCCTCCTTTAAAAAGTCGATACTATGCTGACTTTGGAGCTGCTGCTCCTGCTGTGCTAAATCACTGTCGGCAAGTGTACTAAAATTCGATTCATAAAAATCGAGCATCGCAAACAGTCCGCTAGCCTGGCCTTCTAAACTTTGAATATTGGAATTCACAAAACCAATTGGATTGTTGATTTCATGCGCCACGCCAGCGGCTAGTTGGCCAATTGCTGCCATTTTCTCAGACTGTAGTAATTGGTTTTGTGCAGCTTCCAACTTAAGGTTGAGTGTTTTTAACTCCTGCTTTTCTATCTCCAATGCTTCGGTTAGACGTTTTTGCTCTTGATAATAGCTCGCAAGCTCCGTCACATCTTGTATGATCACGCATACCTTTTTCACTTCTTCAGAATGCTCAAAAATCGGCACATATTGAATATTCTGATACATTGAAGTTTCATCACCAGTAACAGGACGGCTGCTGCTTAGTTCAAAAACATGAGGACGATGCTCCCAGTAGCTAAAACTTGCTGCTTTTAAAGCAAAAACACTCTTCAATTTCCGCTTAATGATTTTTGCAGCTTCAGGAAATACCTCATCGATAGACATGCCCTCAATATTTTTGGGAGTGTTATCCGGTAGGCGGTTTTTCAAAAATTCATTCGCAAAAACCACCGTATGTGATTGGTCGAGTACACAAATTCCAACCGGAATATAACGCTGCAATTCGTTAAACACAGTCAGTCCTCTATTCCAAGCATGGCATTGAGTTTTTGGATCACAGTTTTAATGGATTTCTCATCCAAACAAATAATCACTCTCGAATCAAAAGCAATAGACTCGATTATAAATGCAATTTTCATCACCAATGTGGTTTTCCACTCGGCAATGTCGTCGGATAGTTGATGTTTGTAAATAGTCGGCATAGTCAATGAGGTTTTAAGCTCTAACTGACTAGAAAAGCCGTTTAAACATGCACCAGCCAAGATATTAGATAAATCTAATAAGACTTCATTAAGATCAGAGTCATCCAGTGGACTATCGTAGTCCATAAGTTCGGCTATTTCTTGTAAGCCTTGCGGTGACAATAGATTAATGACTTCACCTTTAATTTCCCCTAAAAATGACTGCCTCGTTCTGTAAACATGTGCGGTATTACAGATCTCATTGAGTTGATTTGGGCTGACCGAAGTAATTTCAGGGATAGATAAACTAATTTTCGTTTCAATTAATCGAGCTAAAGAGTTCGCTGCTTGGCCCATGGATATATTCATTAGCTCTTGCAAGCCGTCCCTTTGCTCTTCACTGAGTGGCATGTTCATAATAAACCTAGCTCTTGTAGCGTGTTATGTAACTCTTCTTTTTGTAATGGCTTTTGCAAAAAGCGAAATGCGCCGAGTTTATCCACCAACTTCTTCGCTTCGGGCTGAATATCGGCGGAAATAACGATTACCACTGTTTTTGCATGGTGTTCGTGTAGATGCGTAAGAACTTCAAAACCATCCATTTCTGGCATAGTTAGATCCAAAAATAACACCTCTGCTTTGCCCTGCTCAACCATCACCAATGCTTCTTTGCCATTTTTTGCCTCACTGACTTCGACATCCCAGCCTTCAGGTATTGCCCTAAGCACAGCCTTTCTCGACATCATAGAATCGTCTGCAACGGTTACTGGAATTGCCATGAGCACCACTCCTATTTCACTATATTGGTAAAAAGTATGGTCTTTGGCTTTTTGACTGTCAAAAAATTATGAGTAAAAAATGACTCATTTGTCCTCTGAACGAAAGAGATTCAACTTAGAAATAACAAATAATGGCTCGATTAATTATCGTAAATGAGTTTTAGCGGTTCTTGACGAGTAGCAATTTTACAATTTTGTATGATGTGTTCTTTTGGGTCGGTAAAATATAGGGCTTAGCCCTATATTTGCTTTAGAGATTTTAAAAATAAAATCTTAGCGAAAAACTAGCTATCAAAGCCGTTTAGCATTTTGTCACAAACAACAGGAGTTGGCCTATGATTGTCATCCACGGCAACAAAGGTAAAACTACCTGTAATTGCTAAGTGTTTATCATCTTTGTGCATTCTTTCAAGATAGATTTCAACATCAACCTTTAAGCTGGTATTACCAACATGCACTACCTTCGATACTAATTCTGCGAAAGTACCTGCAGGAATTGCCTCTTTGAAATCAACTCTGTCTGAAGAGATAGTCACCAAAGGTTTGCGGCAAAAACGCGTTGCAGCAATAAAGGCAACTTCGTCCATCCAAGCCAGTGCGTCTCCACCAAATAAAGTGTTATGGTGGTTTGTTCGGCCTGGGAAAACGGTCTTTGTTACATGTGTGATTGAGCTTTTGATGCGTTGCTCAACAATGGCTTGTCTTTGTTCGTCTGTCATTTTTTTACTGCTTTATCCGCTAGTGTATCTTTCATAAGTAGAGCTGGATCGAGTCGTTCCCCGAACCAATTAAAGCGCCAATCCAAATGCGGGCCAGTTACCCTGCCCGTCGCGCCAATTTCAGCGATTTTATCGCCTGTTTTTACCGTATCGCCAACCTTAACATCCAGTTTACTAAGGTGGATATACGTAGAGGTAATGCCGTGACCGTGATCGATAATCAAAGTGCCGCCACTGTAATAAAGATCTGGATTTGCAAACACCACTTTACCCGATACCGGCGCTAAGACCGGCTCACCCGTTTTATTTGCGATATCCAATCCAAAATGTGGTCGTTTTGGCTCACCATTAAAATACCTTTGGCTACCATAAACACCTGAAATACGGCCCTTCGCAGGTCTGAAAACAGGGTCTTTAAAGAATAATAAATCCGAATTGCCTTGTCTTGCTTTTGACACAGCTTGTGCTTCTTCACGTATGCGTTTTAGCACCGACTCTGGTGGCGAAACATACTTTTTCGCCACCCCCGTGATCTTGTCTATATCGTAATCTCGTTTCGTGATCACTATCGCTTGGCGATGCTTTTGGCCATCATCAGATTGCCAACTCAAGATGTGGTTAAGTTCAGCATCACGACCAAAACCAAACACGAAATAGCCATCTTTAGAGCGCTTTAATTCTGTTTCGTTTAGCTTTATCTCAGTTGCATTTTCAAGCTTGCCGACGACCATGCCACCTTGTGTCAGGTTACCTTTTAATTCAAGCGCCTCAGCAAATAAAGTGGTGCTCGCAAGCAATATGACAATTGCACGTTTAAGCATACGCAATCGCTCCTTTTCCAACCCCTTCGTATGCTCTTACTTCAACCTTATCATGTGGGTTTTGCAGCTTTATTTGGCCAGCAAGATACTCCGCAATACATTCAACTGTTGTATCACAAGGTAATATATCGCAACGTGATTTGCTGATCGCCAACTCAAAATATCCCTGCGACGAGGTATATGCGAACGCATAATCTTTATCATGCGCGGTTACGTACTGAAGCAAACTAGGATCAATCAAGTCTTCTTCACTGCCAAGATAAATATCCTGCCATTTATCCGCCCATTGTTTTTGTAATCTAGGCATGCTGATATCGTTGAGCTTTACACCAATCAGTGAACGATGACCATGAATAATACGCTGACAGTTGCCATCGTGTTTCTTTAAGCCATGGCTATAGTGATAATAGAAGCCAGTTGCGGCCTCTGGACGCAGTGTTATATCTAAATCTTTCACGTTTTCAGGCATATGCGGCATAATAACAGACTTAAGGTAAGCGATTGCATTGGCTTCATTGATTTCATCCCCTTCCACTACACACACCGCTTCTTCTGGTGCATTCATGGCTAAGTGATTTCCATCAAATTGCATATCAAATTCAAATCGGCCTTCACTGTGTTTTGCATTACACGCAAGTGCACTGGGCACCGCTAATTTGTGGTCCAGCTTTTCGTCGATAATACGTTTGATTTGCTTTTTAACTTTTGCAAAGTCTAACACCATAGACTCTTCGTTTAACTCACCATGCAGCACAATATCGGTGATCCAACTTTCACCTACCGCACCACGACGTGGGCAGAGGTACGAAAAATCAATTACGGTCAAAGAGTCAACAAAAAGGATCATAGATCACCCAAAATAGCCTGCTAAAAAATCATCCCCGATTATAATGATTTTCACATTATAAATCGCCCCTAATTGGAACTGATTTGCATTTAATCTCTTCAATTTTTTGAAATTTAATCAAATAGACATATCTTTAGCGCAAAATTTACAAGTCTCCGTACGCTTTTTAACTGTTCGGAGTTGTTTAGCGTACATCTGTACGCTAAAGTAGCGTCAATTTGCAAGCTAAGAAGAAGATTTATGGAACCGAAGAACAGCTATACAAAAGAAGAACTTATTTTATGTGGTCGCGGAGAAATGTTTGGTGAAGGCAACTGTCGCCTACCTAGCGACAACATGCTAATGATGGATCGCATCGTTCAAATTAATGATGACGGTGGTGAGCATGGTAAAGGTCAAATTATTGCTGAACTCGATATCAACCCTGATCTGTGGTTCTTCGACTGCCATTTTAAAGGTGATCCAGTAATGCCTGGTTGTTTAGGTTTGGATGCGATGTGGCAATTGGTAGGCTTCTTCCTTGGTTGGTCTGGTGGTCCAGGTCTTGGTCGTGCACTCGGTGTGGGCGAAGTGAAGTTTACGGGTCAAATCTTACCGACTGCTAAAAAGGTAACTTATCGCATTGAAATGAAGCGCGTTATCAAACGTAAGCTATTTATGGGTCTAGCGGATGGTATCGTCGAAGTTGATGGTCGCGTGATTTATGAAGCAAAAGATTTGAAAGTAGGTCTTTTCCAAGATACCAGCGCATTTTAACTTTTTCGCTGTTATCGTTTTATAGCTTTAAAAACACACAAAGCCCCATCTGGGGCTTTGTTCTCCTAAAATTCGGTATCAGGTTTTAAAGATGTTGCGATTATCCATCGCTTCTCGCCATCCGCCTAACCATTCTGATCTGTGTTCTACTTGTTGATAGGGACAATTTTCTTTCGACCGACCGGCTAATCCTGCCTTAAATCCTTGTGAATGTGCTCTTTCTAAACGGTCTCTTTTCTGTCTCTTCATAGGTAATATCCTCACCTTTTTCTCGATCAGCATTAGCGTTTCTAATACTGTGTAGTTCAAACTTGAGCGAACGTCATTCAAAACGAAGATTGTGACTTACGGTATAATGACAATTCGTACTAACAATTTAAATTAAAGATTTTATTGAGAAAAGTTAAACACGAGCGACATCGTATTTCATACAGATGTGCTACTTACCGATGAGATTTGGCCAAACCCATACCTTCAATAAATCACATCTCAGCGAGTCATGCAACGATCAGAAATGTAATTCTTGTACAGCTGAGCACAAAAAGCATATTTATTTTAATTTTATATAGATACCTAGATATTCAAGACTTAAATTGTTGGTTGACGATCTTGTTTTTCTATATTTCTCTGTAAAAAAACATTCATAATATAGTAATAAAAAGAGGCTGGACGAATCCAACCTCTTTTCAATAACTTGAGTTTTTAAATCGAGCAAAGCTCAATTAAGCAGTACTATCTTAGCTTGCTTTAATCACCTCTACACCACCCATATATGGTTTTAGTGCATCAGGCACAACAATTGATCCATCTGCCTGCTGGTAGTTTTCTAAAATCGCAACTAGCGTACGACCTACCGCTAAACCAGAACCATTAAGAGTATGAAGCAGTTCTGGCTTCTTCTCACCACTACGGCGGAAACGCGCTTGCATACGGCGCGCTTGGAAATCCCACATGTTTGAACAAGAAGAGATTTCTCTGTAAGTATTTTGCGCTGGTAACCAAACTTCCAAATCGTACGTTTTCGTCGCACCGAAACCCATGTCTCCAGTACAAAGCACCACTTTTCTGTAAGGTAAGCCAAGTGCTTGTAAAATTTGCTCAGCATGGCCCGTTAACTCTTCAAGCGCTGCCATAGAATCTTCAGGTTTTACAAGCTGGACAAGTTCAACCTTATCAAACTGGTGTTGACGAATAAGTCCGCGCGTATCACGGCCATAGCTACCTGCTTCGCTTCTAAAACAAGGCGTGTGCGCCGTCATCTTAATCGGCAGCTCTTTTTCGTCATAAATAACATCGCGAGCGCAGTTAGTTAACGGTACTTCTGCCGTCGGAATTAGACTAAAGCCATCTTGGTCTTCAGATAATGCTTCTGTGTGGAATAAATCTTCTGCAAACTTAGGAAGCTGACCCGTGCCAAACAAGCTCGCTTTATTCACAAGATATGGTACATACATTTCTGTATAACCATTTTGCTCCGTGTGGGTATTCAGCATCAGTTGTACAAGTGCTCTATGCATACGTGCTACGCCACCGCGCATCACTGTAAAGCGAGAACCACTTAGCTTAACACCAGTCTCGAAATCGAGACCCTTATCAAGCGCTTCACCAAGGTCAACATGATCTTTAACTTCAAAGTCAAATTGCTTTGGCTCACCCCAAGTGCTTATTTCAACATTCTCAGACTCATCAGCACCTGCAGGTACCTCTTCAGCAGGGAGATTTGGCAACGACATTGCGTAGTCATTAAGTTCAGCAAGAATTTTATCCTGCTCTTCTTTCGCTGCACTTAATTGGTCGCCCAAGTTTGCAACAGCATCTAGTAAAGGTTGAACGTCTTCCCCTTTCGCTTTAGCTTGACCAATCGCTTTGGAGGAACTGTTACGCTCACTCTGTAATTCCTGAGTTTTGGTTTGTAGCGCTTTGCGCTTTTCTTCTAATTCGGTGATCTTAGCAACATCGAGTTCAAAACCACGCTTTTTCAAACGCGCAGCGGCTTCCTCGATGTCTTGACGAAAGTATTTAGAATCTAACATTGTTTTTTTAACCTTTTTGCATGATGAGGCAAAGACCAACCCAGGTCATAAAGATACACGCCACCACGTTTAATGTGACGTTAAACGCCATTTTCACATATTGCCCTTGTTGAAGTAACAACAAGGAATCCATTGAGAATGTAGAAAAAGTAGTCAGCGCACCTAAAAAGCCAATACCTATCAACGTTTTAGATGGAGAAACTGAAATAACTTCTTTTTCAATTAAACCGTAAAGCACACCCATCAATAATGAACCAAGAATATTAACGATCAACGTCCCAAAAGGGAATCCCTTACCTAAGAGTTTTATCGACATATCGCTGATAAAAAAGCGTAACATTGCACCAAACGCTCCACCTAGGGCAATTGTGAGATAATTTATTAGCATCGCTACTTGTACCTCTTGGTGCTACTTTGCGCATTTTGCGTCTGTAGATAGTTGAGCTTGTCGGCTATTTGTTTCTCAAGTCCCCGATCTGTCGGATGATAGTATTGTCGCTCTTGAATGGCTTCTGGAAAGTAATTTTCTCCTGCGGCAAAGGCGCCAGGTTCATTATGTGCATAACGGTATTCTTCGCCAAAACCGAGCTCTTTCATTAGTTTTGTCGGTGCATTTCTGAGATGTTCAGGTACGGGGTAATTCGGATCACTTACAGCATCGCGTTTAGCTTGATTGAACGCCATGTAGACCGCGTTACTTTTTGGCGCACTCGCAAGATAAAGCGTTGCCTGTGCTATCGCACGCTCTCCTTCGCTTGGCCCAACACGATGAAATATATCCCAAGCATTTAACGCAACTTGCATCGCTCTTGGGTCTGCATTGCCGATATCTTCCGTGGCGATCGCAAGCAATCGCCTTGCAACATAGAGCGGATCGCCTCCGCCTGCTAATATCTTGCAATACCAATAGAGCGCTGCATCTGGTGCGCTGCCGCGAACTGACTTATGAAACGCTGAGATTAGGTCATAATATAAGTCGCCCTTATTATCATAACTTGATAATTGGCTGGGCAACACTTGTTTTAGTACAAGTTCATTCACCAAATGAGTGTTTGAATTTGGCTCAAAACTTAAGTCAACCGCCTGCTCCAGTAGATTAAGCGCCTTTCTCGCATCTCCCGAAGCGGCTTTGGCAATGAGTTCAAGTGCGCTGTCATCAATGGTGATGGCTAATTTCGACAGCTGTTCATCTCGTGACAACGCGTCTTTAAGTACTTGACCTAGTTCGTCCTCTACAAGCGATTGTAAGGTATAAACACGCGCGCGGGACAAGATCGCGTTATTCAGTGCAAAAGAAGGGTTTTCAGTGGTCGCGCCAATAAAAATAAAGGTGCCATCTTCAATGTGAGGTAAAAATCCGTCTTGCTGGGATTTGTTAAAGCGATGTACTTCATCAACAAATAACAGCGTACGTCTACCAAATTGAGCTAATCGGTTTTTAGCATCGACGACCGCTTCACGAACCTCTTTAATTCCTGCACTGACAGCGGAAAGCTTGATAAGCTCTGCATCCGCATAGTTGGCAATGATCTCAGCAAGGGTGGTTTTACCCACTCCGGGTGGCCCCCAAAGGATCAGGCTATGACAGCGTCCAGATTCAATCGCACGATAAAGTACAGAGCCTTTGGACAAAATATGACTCTGCCCAACATAATGCTCTAACGAGGTTGGCCGCATTCTTGCGGCCAACGGTCGTACATCTGGTGTAAAATCAAACCCTAAACTAGTCACTGCCTCTTTGGTCGTCTACGACCACTCCTTGTGGAATTGTAAACTCAAACAAACTCTCTTTTACTGGCGCATTGACTTTGCTTTCCTTAAAGCTAAACGTAGAGACTTGACCTGAAATATCGTTCACTTTCAATAGTGTTAAACCATCGTTTTTGTCATCAAAACGCAGTGTTAATTGCTCTACCTGCGAGTCTACTTTATTTTTTGGCGTGATCAGATATTCTTGACCGTTAAGTGCTACGTTGTACTTCAACCATTGACTGTCCTCTTGTGTCGTAAGTAGCACAAATGGCGTAGTATCAATAAGTTTAGTCGTATCTAGGATGGTCACTTGCTCAGCAAACGTATCATAGTAATAGGTTGTTGCTCCGCTTGATACAAATAAAGTGTCATCCGGCATCTCTTGTTGCCAGCGGATTTTAAGTGGCTGCGCTAAGGTTATCGCCCCTTCACCGGTTTGCAACTCATTGCCTTCTTGATCTTTAACGATTTGCTCAAACTTACCTTGAAAGCTGGTTAATTCAGCCAGTCTTCCTTTTAGACTTTGCATCGCAGCCTCATCAGCCCACACAGGCTGAATAAAGAGGTTTGATAGTACCGTTAGCAATGCAATTTGCTTAAATTTTTTCATTAATTGGCTCCACCTTTTACCAATACATCTCGTGCACCATTATGACCAGGAGCACTTACCACTCCCGACATTTCCATTTGCTCAACTAATCGAGCGGCACGGTTATAACCAACTCTTAACTTACGTTGTACACTCGAAACAGACACTTTGCCTGTTTCAATAACAAACCCAACGGCTTCATCATAAAGTGGGTCAGACTCTTCATCCCCACCTTCCGGTGCTTCGCCTGGTAGTAAAATATCCTCGGTTGCTTCACCGCATAGAATTTCTTCTACGTAGTTTGGTTTGCCTCTTGCTTTCCAGTCACTCACTACCGCATGTACTTCATGATCGTCAACAAACGCGCCATGCACACGAACCGGAACACTCGTTCCTGGCGGCAGATAGAGCATGTCACCCATACCCAACAGGTTTTCTGCACCTTGCTGGTCTAAGATTGTACGTGAATCAATCTTACTTGATACTTGGAACGCCATTCGCGTTGGTATATTCGCTTTGATCAAACCCGTAATGACATCCACTGATGGACGCTGTGTTGCCAGCACTAAATGTATGCCGGCCGCTCGCGCTTTTTGTGCAATACGTGCTATTAACTCTTCTACTTTTTTACCAACAATCATCATCATGTCGGCAAATTCGTCTATAACGACCACGATACTCGGTAATTTATCTAGCTCTTGTGGTTCATCCGCCATACCGTCTGTATCTTTAAAGAGTGGATCTAAGATTGGATGACCCGCTTCTTTGGCGTCTTTAATCTTTTGATTGTAACCTTTAAGGTTACGGACACCGAGTGCCGACATCAGCTTGTAACGGCGTTCCATTTCCCCCACACACCAGCGTAGCGCGTTTGCAGCCTCTTTCATATCAGTAACCACTTCACATAATAAATGTGGGATACCTTCGTAGACTGAAAGCTCAAGCATTTTTGGGTCTATCATGATCATTCGCACATCTTCTGGCGGCGACTTATATAACAAGCTAAGGATCATGACATTAACGCCCACTGACTTACCAGAGCCGGTTGTACCGGCCACCAGCAGGTGCGGCATTTTGGCTAAATCAGCGACGACCGGCTGGCCTGCGATATCTTTACCAAGCACCATAGTCAAAGGAGATGGATTTTGTTCAAACTTAGGGGCATCTATCACTTCGGACAAACGTACGATTTCGCGGTGTTTGTTAGGCAACTCTAAACCCACATACGTCTTGCCAGGGATAACCTCAACTACGCGCACTGAGACTGCAGATAATGAACGCGCTAAGTCTTTTGCCAGACCGGTGATCTTAGCAACTTTAATGCCCGGCGCGAGATCTAACTCAAAGCGCGTAACGACAGGGCCTGGATACACACCAACTACCTGTGCTTGGACATTGAAGTCTAATAGTTTAGTTTCAACTAACCGCGAAACCTGATCTAACTCTTCTTGCGAAATTGGATTCTTAGCCTTGTCCGGCCTATCCAACAAATCTAATGAAGGCAATGGTTCTGCAGGTGGCTGAGCCTCTAGAAGCGCTTCAAATTGCTCTTTTGCGCTTGGTGGAGGCTGATAACCATTGGCCGCCTTTTCAGGTGCTTTAGGCTTAAGAGGCCTTGCCGGAGAAACCACTTTGGTTTCGTGCACAGGTGCTTCATCCAAGGCATTTAATGCCGCGACAGTATCCAGTGGCTCATCCTCTATCGCTGAAAAGTTGATTTCTTGCTCAAGGATATCATCTAGCTCATCGAACACCGACGGTTCTTTCTTCTCTTGTAGATCAGAGTGCGGTGCAGACGAAGTTTGAGGTGTAGATTCAGTGTTCGTTTTGCGGAACAATTTATCTTTTAATTTACCAAGTCCACTAGGTTCTTCTTCAGCATCGAAGTCAATATCAGTTTCAGTATCGGTTTGCTGCTGGAGAGCCTGCTCATAATCATTTTTTTTCTCGGGAGCTATTATTGGTGTCTCACTGTCTACTCTATCCGCTTTGGTGCTAGCGGCCTCAGGTTTCTGTGAAACTGACTGCGTTTGCTCTATATTGCGCTCTGCTGTCAGTCTATCGCGTAACCATCTAAAGCCGGCGAGTACCTTTTCACCCAAATAATCAACAAATTCAACCCAAGACACACCGGTAAGTAGCGTCATTCCTGCAAAGAAAAAGCATAGTAACAGTATAGAAGTACCGGTAAAGTTAAAGGCGGGCATCATGGCCCCTGCAACCACATCCCCTACTACCCCACCAGATGAGAAATTATAGATATCATCAAAGTTGATACTGCTGATTGCACTCGCAGAGGTGATAAACAATGTTGCGCCAATAAGGCGTAAACCTAGCGTGGTGTAATCGAGTTGCAGTAGCTTATGCGGTTTTTTAAACAGTAGATAACCAAGAAACTGCAGCGCCGCGGGGATCAAAAACGCCAGCCACCCGAAACTCAGCAGCATAATGTCTGCCAGCCAAGCTCCGGCAGCACCCGTTATATTGTTTACTTTTACGTACTCACCGGATTGAGTCCAAGCAGGGTCTGCTGGGTCGAAACTTATCAACGCACACAACATAAATATTGCTGCAGCCGTGCTTACAATCAAACCTGTCTCTAAGAGGCGTTGCACACCATTTAAGCGCATTGTAATTAAACCTTTTTTCTGTTTCTTTTCTGGACTATGTAAGCCCAAAACGTCAGCAAATTAGTGATTTGCGTTAGTATTGCTGTATATACTTACACCTTACCAAGAAATACCTCAAGGTGCACAAGGTTTTATTACTTCTCCTTCTTCTCCTTTTACTTCTTCCATGACCACAAAAGTGCGACTTTCACTGATACTTGGCAGTTTAAGTAAAATTTCTCCTAATACTCCTCGATATTCTGACATGTCAGTCACTCGTGTTTTCAATAGATAGTCGAAACTACCGGACACAAGATGACATTCAATAATTTCGTCATGCTGCTTTACTGCTTGATTAAATCTATCGAATACATCAGGCGAGTTTTTATTCACTGTAACTTCAACAAACACTAAAAGTCCCTGTCCAAGCTTAGCAGGATCGACTACGGCTTTATAACCCCGAATAAATCCTTCCCGTTCCAGCTTTTTAACGCGCTCCAAGCAAGGCGTAGCGCTCAATCCTATGCGTTTGGCTAATTCTACGTTTGAAATTCTGCCATCTTTTTGAAGTTCGACTAAAATCTTTCTGTCGATTCTGTCTAGTTGTTGATACATAGTGTAGTTTTTTATCCTGAATGACTCATTAATTCAGAGTATATCACTACATTAAAATATTAAAACAGTGAGACACACTGGCTATAGGTAAATATAATAGTCAAAAATTTTACCCCGTTCTTATTTTGAGGCGAATATTATGATTATTGGTGTACCTAAAGAGATAAAAAACCACGAATACCGCGTAGGTATGGTTCCTGCGAGCGTTCGTGAACTAATCAATCACGGTCACGAAGTCGTTGTTGAAACAAATGCTGGTATCGGCATTGGTTTTACTGACGAAGATTATGTTCAAGTTGGTGCTAAAGTTTTAGACACTGCAGCAGACGTTTTTGCTACTGCTGATATGATTGTTAAAGTAAAAGAGCCTCAAGCTGTTGAGCGCGCCATGTTACGTGAAGACCAAATCCTATTTACTTACCTTCACCTAGCACCAGACCTTCCACAAACAGAAGATCTAATCAAGAGCGGTGCTATCTGTATTGCATACGAAACGGTAACTGATACGCGTGGTGGTCTTCCATTGCTAGCGCCAATGTCAGAAGTTGCTGGTCGTATGTCAATTCAAGCTGGTGCTCAAGCGCTTGAAAAGTCGCGTGAAGGCCGTGGTATGCTGCTAGGTGGCGTGCCTGGTGTTGAACCAGCTAAAGTCGTTGTGATCGGCGGTGGTATGGTTGGTCGTAACGCAGCGCAAATGGCTGTAGGTCTAGGCGCAGACGTTACTATTCTTGACCGTAACATCGATGTTCTACGTTCTTTAAATGCACAGTTTGGTAGCCAAGCTAAAGTTATCTACTCAACTGCTGATGCACTTGAAAAACACGTACTAGAAGCAGATCTTGTGATCGGTGGCGTACTAATTCCAGGTGCAGCGGCTCCTAAGCTTGTAACTGCAGAGCACATCAAAGCGATGAAGCCAGGTGCTGCTATTGTTGACGTTGCAATCGACCAAGGCGGCTGTATTGCTACTTCTAAAGCGACTACACACGCAGATCCAACATACATTGTTGATGACGTAGTTCACTACTGTGTAGCTAACATGCCTGGTGCTGTACCTCGTACTTCAACGTTTGCACTTAACAATGCAACGCTTCCGTACATCATCAAGCTTGCAAACTTAGGCTACAAACAAGCGCTACTTAATGACAAACACTTTATGGACGGCCTAAACGTTCTGAAAGGTCAAGTAACGTGTAAAGAAGTGGCAGAAGGCTTCAACATGGAATATGTTGACCCACGCGCTGCACTAGAAAATGCTTAATTTTGAATTTTAAGTAGTAAAAAGGGCTTCACTTGAAGCCCTTTTTGTTTGCTGTTAGTTTGTCTCAAAATTCACTTCGGTATCTTGCGTCAACGTAACGTCTTTTGTTTGATACAAACTAAAATCTGCATCTATCGTTTCGGCATCATCTAAATGACCTAAGCACGAATACCCTAGTTTGTAGTCTCCAGAACCAATAAATGCTATCTCATATTCACTCTCAGCATCTAAGTTTGCGGTTGCTACTGGCGCTGAATCTTCATCACTGATGTCGCTTGGCACTGCAACATCCGTTTTATAAAGATAAACAACATGTTTGTACTCTCCGACAAGAGGGGCTAGGTCTGCGTTATCTGCTATACATGCATTTTTCACAGACTCGCTAACCATACCCTCAATCTCGAAACTGGTTAACAGATTTTCCAAACGGACAGCTGTTGGTTTTAGATAAACGGTGTCATCATTTGTGCGCTTCAATAGCGCCTTATTTAAGTCAAACTCCAATACGATTTGGTTTTCACCTTCATTTAACGAGAAGTTATTGAGTTGGATTTCACCCACACCATCATTACCTTTACGGGTTACGGCTAGCGGTGCTTGGCTACCATCTAAAAAACGAACGCTAGAGGTTAAATCAAAATTAGACCCCGCACCACCGTTTACAACATCGGCTCTGATCCACTCATAATCACCGGCATCGATCTCTTGGTCGTTTACAACCAAATAGATATCATCACCCGTATACTCAAGCAGATTGATCTTCATTGGATTACCCTGCGCATCCAAGGTATCAAATGTCACATCTTCTTTTCCAGATGCTCTAAATGTCAGCCGTTGAATAACAAGGTTGACTTCTGCAAGATTATTCACAGCAGCATCTGAAACACCAACACTTACGGTGGTTTTTTGAGTTGGTTGTGAGGTGTTGTTGTCGTTTGAGTCAGAACCTGAACCGCCACCGCATGCAGCGAGTATCATTGCCGAGGCAATCGCTGTTAAAACTGGTTTGTACATGATGTTTTCTCCTCTTCTAAGTCTTAAAGAATAGGAATTGCGCCATGAATAGATAATTAATATAAACGCAATAATTTGAAATACCTTCAAATGCAGTGCAGAAGGTTTGGCATTTTCTTATTAAATGTCATAAGTTTAATGTATCAAACTTATTGGAGTGTGGCCGTGAAGTTTAAACACAAAGTCGTATCCGTCTCTGCGCTTGTGCTGCTTGCAGCATTACTGATCTTATCTGTTATTCAATATATTTCCGTGCAATCAGCAATCAAAGCGCAAACCGAACAAAGTGTGAATGAAATAATTCAGGGAATCGGTAATACTGTCACTGCGCAAATGAAAGGAGCAACCGATCTCGCCGCTCTTGCTACCAACCTCGTAGCTTCCACTGACACCTTAGACGCGGCCTTCCCTATTCTCTCGCAGCCACAGCTCACAACCTCTTTCCTATTGATAGGTTATGGTGAAGAGCAAACAGGAAAATATGTAGCAAGCGATCCAAATTGGAACCCAGGTGCAAACTGGGATCCGAGAAAGCGGCCTTGGTATACCGACGCAAAAACTGCACGAAAGCTCATTATCACAGCACCTTACGCTGATGCGGTAAGTAACGAAATCGTGGTATCAATTGGTACACCTGTATTTAAACAAGGCCAATTTAACGGCGCAATTTTTTACGACGTTAGTTTGGCAAAACTCGGCGAAATGATTAACTCGTTTAACCTGCTAGACGCGGGTTTTGCCTTTATGGTGAGTAAAGACGGGTCGACTATCTCACACCCTGATGTAAAACTAAATGGTAAGTCTTCTCGTGCATTTCTCGGTGACATAAGTATCTCAGAAAATATCCAATACGTTGAAGTTAACGGCGAAGACAAATTAGTGCAGTTTAAAGAGGTCGAAGGCTTAGATTGGTATTTAGGGGTGATGCTGGATGAAGACACCGTTTTTGCTGCACTTTCACGACTGCAAAGAGATGCAGCCATATTTGCCTTTATTTCTGTGGCACTCGCGACTGTGCTACTTTCTTTTGTGATTAGTTTATTATTAAAGCCACTCGATGAAATCAACACTGCCATGGCTGCTATCGCACGTGGTAATGCAGACTTAACCGTACGATTAAATACCGAGCATGAACCCGAATTTGCAGCACTGGCGCAAAATTTTAATGCCTTTACCAGCAGCTTACAGTCTTTGATAGCGAATATTCAAGGTTTAGGCCATGAGGTATTAAACGATGCTCAACAAACATCTAAGGTCGCAAATAAAGCCAAACTTTCCATTCAAGAGCAATTAGCGAGTATCAAAGTCCTTGATGAAGCAACAACACACATGTCTGCAACTGAGCATCAAGTAACACAATCTGCCCATGAAGCCGCTGAAGCAATTAAAACCACCGATCAAGTTGCTCGCCAAGGAGAAACAATCGTTGCAGAAACAACGGAAACAATTCAAGAGCTATCTAATCAAATCAGTTCGGCAATGACCGTAGTTACTGAGTTAGAAAGCTCGTCTACGGCTATTGAACAAATACTATCTGTTATCAACAGTATCGCCGAGCAAACCAACCTCCTAGCGCTCAATGCAGCCATTGAAGCCGCAAGGGCTGGTGAGTCTGGTCGCGGCTTTGCCGTCGTTGCAGATGAAGTGAGATCGCTTGCACAAAGAACACAAGAAGCCACAACTGAAATCCGTGGAATGATAAGTCAACTGCAGTCGGGTTCTGAAAGCGCGGTCACTGTAATGAAGCAAAGCCAACATTATGTCGATAAAACGGTTGAAAAGGCAGACCAAACCAAAGCCGCGCTTGAAGATATGCGCAGCGCCATTCGCCACATTGTCGATTTGAACTCTCGTATTGCTGATATGCTGAATGAGCAAAATGACATTGTAAATAACGTGAATAGTAGTAGCTCATCAATTCGTGGTATTTCCGAGTCGGTGTATAGCGAAGCTAAGAGCGTTGATGCCACCATGCAGTCTCAAGTAGAAAAGATAACAACCCAAGAACAACTACTAGAGCAATTCAAGGTTTGATTATCGGTAAACTAAACCGTTACTATAGAGACAGTTGTAAAGCGGCGCGATGCCAAGAGATAAAACATGAAAGCGAATTTGCAGGAATTATTTGAACAGTATTTTCAGATAGCTGAACAGGTTCAGATCAACCTCTATCCGGTTGATGACAATATGGTTCCAGAGAACGAATATCAATTAGAAGCTGCAATTCCGCCGCTATTTAAGCTCGCGAACGAAATTAATGAGTTAGATCTTAATGCCCTGCGACCACTTCGTAATCTGGGTGATATTGCCAATGAGTTAGCAGCTTATTTGCAGGCGCAATCACGTAAGATTGATTTAATTATCAGCCACATTCTCGCAACTGAAGAACCTGACGACAGTCATCTATTTTGTGACAGCTACGGCGGTGGCGGCCTGACCGCAACGTTAGAAGCAGATTATGAGGTCGGACAATCATTGCGAACTAAAATATTTTTGCGCAATGAAGCCAGTGCTATCTTTTGCTACTCACAAGTCATTGACAAGCAAGATGGTAAATTCACCCTCGCCTTTACCGCTATTAGAGAAGCGGATCAAGAGTTGCTCGTACGGGCGAGCTTACACGCCCAGACCAGACAACTTAAGCTAAAGCAGCAAAAAGACCAATAAGGCATTTAACGCATTAGGTGCCTTCTTTAAATGCTCAATTATCTTCATAAAACTTACTGACACACCTGAGGTTAATGATAAACTATAGGCTTATTATTATATGGTGATGATTTAATGAGTTTTACTTTACTCCCAGAATGGGCACCACAAGACGCAATCATGCTTACTTGGCCGCATTCTGATACCGATTGGAGCGACATTCTCAGTGACGTTGAACCTGTGTACGTTGCACTTTGCCAACATATTACCCAAGTTCAAGAAGTCGTTATCGTGGCGCATAATGAAGCGCTAAAACAGCATATCGAAAACTTACTCAGCACAGCTGAGGTTAGCTTAGCTAAGTGTCACTTTGTTGTTACGCCTTGTAATGACACATGGGCCCGTGACCACGGTCCACTTACAACGCAAACAAGTACAGGAAATCTATGTATCAAAGATTTCACCTTTACAGGTTGGGGTAACAAGTTTGCTGCGGATTTAGACAATAAGATCAATCAGCAGCTTGCCAAACAGGTCCTCAACCCAAACTGTACCTTTGAACAGGTCAACGTGGTACTTGAAGGCGGCGGTATTGAGATTAACGAGTCCAATGTCTTATTGACCACTTCAGAGTGTCTGTTGAACCCAAATCGCAATCCACATCTAAGTAAAACCGAATTAGAACTATTGTTGCAAAAAGAGTTGGGTGCTGAGTCATTTTTGTGGATAGATCATGGATACTTAGCCGGTGATGATACTGACAGTCATATCGACACTTTAGTGCGTTTTGCACCGGATAACACCTTGGTATATGTTAAGTGCGATGACAAATTAGACGAGCACTATGATGCCCTCAATAAAATGGAACAGCAGCTACGCACATTCCGCACCCCAAATGGCGCTCCATACCGTTTGATTAGTTTACCTTGGCCTAGTGCTAAGTTTGATAATGAGGGTGAGAGATTACCTGCCACCTATGCAAACTATCTGATCTTGAATAAAACGGTGTTAGTACCTATCTATGGCGATGACAAAGATCAAGAAGCGCTAGACAAAGTCTCTCTTGCCCACCCAGAAAGAACGGTAATTGGCGTTAACTGCCTACCAATCATCCATCAATTCGGTAGCCTGCACTGTATTACGATGCAGTTACCAAAAGGTTTTTTAAGGTAAGTACCATGACTGAAAAAAACATCAAAGTTGGTATTGTTCAACATAGTAACTCTACAGATCTCGTAAATAACTTTGCGAAAACCTGTGACGGTATCCGAAAAGCCGTTAGTCAGGGTGCTAAGCTTATCGTGCTACAAGAATTGCACCGCAGCTTGTATTTTTGCCAGACTGAAGACACCGCTCTCTTCGACTTAGCGGAAACCATTCCAGGCCCAAGCACAGACTCACTAGGCGCACTTGCAAAAGAGCTTAATGTTGTCATCGTTGCGTCGTTATTTGAAAAGCGTGCAACAGGGCTTTATCACAACACCGCTGTTGTACTTGAGTCTGACGGTACGATTGCCGGCAAATACCGTAAAATGCACATTCCCGATGACCCAGGTTTTTATGAAAAGTTTTACTTCACCCCTGGCGACATGGGCTTTACTCCAATTCAGACTTCTGTTGGCAAATTAGGCGTACTGGTGTGTTGGGATCAATGGTTCCCAGAAGGTGCGCGTCTGATGGCGATGGCAGGCGCTGAGTTTTTAATTTACCCAACGGCAATTGGCTGGGATCCTCGCGATGACAAAGCAGAGCAAATCCGTCAACGAGATGCTTGGATAATTGCGCAGCGTGCACATGCAGTTTCTAACGGAGTACCTGTGATTAGCGTTAACCGTGTTGGCCATGAATCAGCTCCTTCGGGTCAAAGTGAAGGTATTCAATTCTGGGGCAATTCTTTTGTTACCGGTCCGCAAGGTGAAATGTTATTGCATGCATCTGAAGAAGCTGAGGAAATCTCGGTTGTTGATGTTGATCTTGCACGCAGTGAATCCGTTCGTCGCATCTGGCCGTATTTAAGAGACAGACGAATCGATCACTATCAGGATCTTTGCAAAATTTATCGCGATTAATAAATAGGAGTAATCAATGGCGAATGTGCAATGGAACAATTTACCTTGGGTAAAATCAAACAAGGATAAAATTTCGTGGGGTAATTTGGTTGGCAGTAGCTTATCACTGTGTTTGAGTGAGCACATCCAACAACATGACAACTTAGTTGTACTCGTCACCCCCGACACCCCCTCTGCACTTCGCCTTGAGCATGAACTGGCGTATCTTTTAAAAGATACGCCAGTCATGATGTTTCCTGACTGGGAAACATTACCCTATGATCACTTTTCACCACATCAAGATATTATTTCTCAGCGTCTTGCGACGCTAAATACACTCAAACAGGAAAAGCAATCCGTACTCATCATTCCTGTTTCAACCCTTATGCTACGTACCGCACCACCTAGCTTTATCCACGGCATGAGTCTTCAGGTAAAAAAAGGTGACACAGTAGACGCACAAAGCTTGCGTGATACCTTAACTCAAGCGGGTTATCGTCATGTTCAGCAGGTAATGGAACATGGTGAGTTTGCTGTTCGAGGCTCCATTATCGATTTATACCCCATGGGTAGCCCACTCCCCTTTAGACTAGATTTCTTTGACGATGAGTTAGACTCAATTCGTCATTTTGATATCGAAAGCCAACGCTCAAACGATGAGATTGATGCTATCGATTTATTACCGGCACACGAATTCCCAACCAATGCAGAAGACATTGAACGATTTAGAATTAATTACCGTGAAGCGTTTGGCGCAAGTAGTGAAAAAGACAGCATCTATATGCAGGTTAGTAAAGGAAACTGGCCTGCGGGTATAGAGTATTATTTGCCGCTCTTTTTCGATTCGTTAGCGACGGTGTTTGACTATTTGCCTGAAGATACCGTATTTATGCCTTTTGGCGACATTGAATCTGCGGCGCAAACCTTTTGGCAAGACGTATCTAAACGCTACGAAAGTCGCCGGGTTGACCCACTTCGTCCGCTACTTTCACCAGCCAAGCTATATCAGCCAATAGAGACCTTGTTTGAAGGCCTTAACGGCTTCTCTCGAATAAAGCTTAGTCAAGCGATGCTGGGGACCAAAGGGGGCAATAGCAATGTCGCAGCTGAATTAATCGACGATGTTCGCATTGAGCATAAACAAGCTAATCCATATCAAAAAATCCTCGATTACATCGCTGCTGAGAAAAAACAAAAGTCTCGCGTGTTATTCAGTGTTGAATCAGAGGGCCGACGAGAGTCACTGCTTACCTTATTAAAACCAACAGGGCTAAAGCTTAAGCCTTATAAGCGCATTGCAGAATTTGTATCTAGCGACTCAGATGTTGGTGTGGTCGTCACTCCACTCGCTACCAGTGTGAAACTACTGGATAAAAAATCGCTGTCTATCATCACCGAGCAAGAACTGTTAGGTGTTAAAATCTCCCAAAAACGCCGCCGCAAACATAAATACGAGCAAGGGCAAGATGCGCTGATCCGAAACCTCGCTGAGTTAAAAGAAGGTCAACCTATTGTTCATTTAGATCATGGTGTAGGTCGCTATTTAGGGCTAGAAACCATAGATGCAGCGGGTATTGCTACCGAGTTTGTGACGATCATCTATGCCAATGACGCTAAACTTTATGTGCCTGTCTCTTCACTCCATATGCTCAGTCGTTACTCTGGAGGTGAAGAAGCTTCTGCACCACTTCATAAACTGGGTAATGACGCGTGGGAAAAAGCAAAACGCAAAGCGGCTGAAAAAGTCAGAGATGTTGCTGCTGAACTCCTAGACATATACGCAAAACGTCAAAGTAAACCGGGTTATGCATTTAAGCTAGATGCGAGTGCCTATCGAGACTTTTCCGATAGCTTCCCATTTGAAGAGACAGACGATCAACGCAATGCAATTACAGCCGTACTTGCGGACATGCAATCAAGCCTAGCGATGGACAGACTTGTTTGTGGCGATGTTGGCTTTGGTAAAACCGAAGTGGCCATGCGTGCTGCGTTTGTTGCCGTCAACGATAGCAAACAAGTGGCCGTCTTAGTGCCAACTACGCTACTTGCCCAACAACACTTTGAGAACTTTAAAGACCGTTTTGCCGATCTGCCAGTTGAAGTCGGTGTGCTTTCGCGCTTTAACTCAGCGAAAGAACAAAAAGAGACGTTACAAAAACTTGAAGAAGGCAAAATTGATATTGTGATAGGCACCCATAAGCTTATTCAAGAAAACATCAAGTTCGCCGATTTAGGTCTGCTGATTGTCGACGAAGAACACCGCTTCGGTGTGAGACAAAAAGAAAAGATTAAGCAGCTAAGAGCAGATGTCGACATTCTTACCCTGACCGCAACCCCAATCCCGCGTACGCTGAATATGGCGATGAGTGGTATGCGTGATCTCTCTATTATTGCAACACCTCCAGCCAAACGATTAGCGGTAAAGACTTTTGTACGAGAGCGCAACGACGAGCTTATTCGCGAAGCAATTCTGCGTGAAATAAAGCGCGGTGGACAGGTTTACTTCCTCCACAATAACGTCGAGACGATAGATAAGGTCACCGCTGATATCTCGGCACTCGTGCCAGAAGCTAACGTTACTACTGCCCACGGGCAAATGCGTGAAAAAGAACTTGAGCACTTGATGGGTGAATTCTATCACCAAAAGTATAACGTGCTTGTATGTACAACCATTATTGAAACCGGTATCGATATACCCTCTGCTAATACCATCATTATGGATAGGGCCGATAAACTCGGATTGGCACAATTACATCAGCTTCGCGGCCGTGTAGGACGAAGCCATCACCAAGCATACGCATACCTACTCACGAAGAATAGCCAAGCCTTAACTAAAGACGCGGTCAAGCGCTTACAAGCCATAGAACAACTCGAAGACTTAGGCGCGGGCTTTGCCCTTGCCACCCACGATTTAGAGATCCGTGGTGCGGGTGAGCTACTGGGAGATGACCAAAGCGGTCAAATTCAAACCGTTGGCTTCACGCTGTATATGGAAATGCTAGAACAAGCAGTTGAAGCCTTAAAAAATGGCAAAGAGCCAACACTCGATAACCTACTTCAGCAGCAAAGTGAGGTTGATCTTAAGTTCCCAGCACTGCTACCGGACGATTACATTCACGATGTAAATATTCGTCTTAGCATGTATAAACGCATCGCAAGCACTAAGTCGCTGGCGGAACTTGATGAGCTGCAAATCGAATTAATCGACCGTTTTGGACTGCTTCCAGATGCGGCGAAAAACCTTTTTGCGGTGCAGTCTGTTAAGCTAAAGGCAACTCAATTGGGCATTAACAAGGTCGAAGCAAACCCCAAAGGTGGCTTCTTTGAGTTCAGTAGTCATACAAAAGTTAACCCAACATTCATCATAGGATTGATACAAAGTAGCCCGTCAACCTATAGAATGGAAGGCGCGAATAAACTGAAGTTCCTGATCGAAGAAAAAAATGGCCAAGAGAGATTAAAACTGGTTAATGCGATGATTGATGACTTTGAGAAAAAGGCTGTAGCATGAAAACAATAAAAAGTCTGGCCATCCTAGCGGCTTTGGTAAGTAGCGCGTCTGCACATGCCACCCGTTGGTTTGAAGTAGAAATGATAGCATTTGAGCAAGAGCCTAGTTTCTCTTTGCGAGAAGACTTTAGTATTGAACCTGAACCGCTCAATAAAAAAACCATCAAGTCACTATTATTCGACGGTTTTAATACCACCGGCTATAAACTATGCTTGGAAGGCAGTGAGCAGTTTGCTGAGCAAGATTTTATTCGAGGATTAACGTCGGGCGCGCACTCCAGCTCTTGCGATCCAGATGCAAACTATGTTGAAAAATTCGGCACTTTGCCTCTTTCACCAAAAGTTGAGCCACAAGAACACATGGACTCTATCTACTTGTTGGATGAGTCCCAGCTTAATTTTTCCAACAAGATTGCAGAGCTAAAACGTAAAGGGCTCAAGCCACTGTTGCACACTGGTTGGCGATTCCCAGAACAAAGTAATAAGCGTGCTCCTAATATCGAGGTTATTGCTGGCAAACAGTTCGCATCGCCATCCAGTTATAGTGTAATAGAAAATGACGATCAGTTTTCGTCACTATCGAAGCGTTTTAATATCGAAGAATCGAAAGAGCATGTGCATTGGCAGCTTGAAGGCTTGATTAAAATTCACGTGAGACATTACCTTTACGTGACCACAGATTTAGATTTAAAGTACGAAGACGGTAACGATATTCGTACTGCTCGTATGTCTCAATATACGCGCGTGTATAGCGGCGACATACATTACTTAGATCACCCTAAACTTGGGGTCATCTTTCAAATAAGAAAATACAAACATTAGACGGGCAACCCTATGAAAAAATTACTAACTGCTGCTGCGCTACTTACCCTAGTCGGCTGTTCTAAAGTAAGTTTAGAAAACTACAACAAACTAGAAGTGGGCATGGACAAAGCTGAAGTTGAGAATATTCTTGGCTCTGCTGATAACTGTGAAGAGAAAACACTACATACCAATTGTATTTGGGGAAGCGAAGACAAGCATATTAAAGTAACGCTACTTTCTGACAAAGTCACCCTTTATTCAAAGAAAGGGTTAAACTAACCACAACTCAGTGCTTTATCGTTTATGTGATAGAGCACTCTAGTGTTGAGTTCCGAGAAGCAACTTAAGCTAAACCTAAAAAATCGTGTAAATTTCATATAGTACTAATCAAAATCACAATTTAGGAAAAGCGAAAGGTATTCCTTCAAATTCGCTTCGCAACAAAACCACCAGAGTAGCAAGTTTAATAACGATTTGTCTTAATACTTACTCAATCTGTAGGAGCGAATCTGACGCTAACTGCGTTAAGAACTGCTTATTTAGAACAACTAAATAGAAAAGCTTTTGGCTTCCCTAGATGGATGTAGGTACCTTGGAGAGTAGTTGGATGTATCAGTGGTATTATCGGCAAATATCACTTAATTAAGCAAATTGGTATAAGTGAAAGTTTATGAAAAAAAGAGTACTACTTTGAGTACTCTTTTCTCGTATTTAGATTAGAAATTATATTTCAAATTCACAAACACTTTACGACCCCAAGGATCATAGAGTGAAGAGTTTGCACCTCGGCCATCTACGTAATCTGGTAGAATTTTGTCGAATACGTTTCTAAACCCAACCTCTACTGAAGCTTTGTCGAAGCGATACTTAGCAGAAATGTCATGCGTTATAAAGCTACCAGTATATGAATGCTCCTGGTCTTCTTTCGACTCACCTCTTTCTTCTCCAGACTCAGTCAGTGTATCTTCTAAATCAATCAAAGCTGAGCGATCAATAAATCTTGCATACCATGTTGCAGACCAGTTATCTTGAGCATAAGTTGCTCTGAACGTACTTTGCCATTCTGGATCACCAAGCTCGCCATGTTCGCGTTTTACAAGCTCAGGGCGGTTTTGGAATTGGAATGTATTTCTTTCGATCAAATGGCTAACAAACCACTTTAATTTCAGATCACCAGGAAGTCCAATAGATGTCAGATCTGTATTATAATGAATATCAGCTTCAACACCTTTAACTTTTAGTTTAGCTGTATTTAAGTAACCAGACTCAACACGCGTAATTGACATAGTAGCCGGATCGCGAGTTACTTGTCCGCAGAAAACAGTATCTAGATCAGGACCATCTACACAGTTATCCGCTACGGTTTGTATTGTTAGCGATTGAATTGCGTCTGTGATCTCAATATCAAAGTAATCAATACTCGCCGACAGCCCCTCAATTGGCGTGAATACAAAGCCTAAAGTTAACGACTCAGCTTCTTCTGGGTTGAGATTTGGGTTACCGCCTGTAAGCGTCTCTTTTGATACATTATCTTCAGCTTGGAAATTAGCCGGGATCCCTAATGCCGCACAGTTCTTGACACGGTTTGGGTTATCGGAAATATTATCGACGTCACATGGATCGGTAACTCGACCAAAACCTGGTGATCTTGGAGAGAACGACTCTGCAATGTTTGGTGCTCTAACCGCTTCGCCGAAAGTACCACGTAAGCTATAGCCTTCTAATGGAGACCACATAAAACCAACTTTCCAAGCATCAGCTTCACCGGTATGTGAGTAATCAGCTCTTCTGAACGCTGCATCAACAGAAAGTTCATGTGCTAAAAATACATCAGCCAAAATTGGTAGGCGTGTCTCGACGAACCATTCTGATACATCATACTCGCCATATACATTTGGTGTAGCAGAATTTGATAATACATTTGAGCGAGTTAATTCATCGGTGATAGTCTCTGACGACTCCCAACGCTTCTCATAACCAAACGCAAATCCAACTGCACCACCTTGTAATTCAAAAAACTCAGCGGTATCGAACGATGCAGAGCCTCCCACGAAACGCTGTTTCACAGCATCGCTTCTGGTAACATCGGCTGTGATCCAATCCATAGCTTCAGCTGAGGCTTGGCCAAATCCAAATGGATTGTAAGGTACACATCCGCCAATATTTACTGTCTCAGGACTCTGGTAACCTTCCGGCTGAGCTTCAGAAACATTGCTACGGCAGTCTGCTTTACCCGTATTCGGATCGATCACCGCATCGATTGCTGCCGCCCAATTCCCCAAAATTAAATCATTTTCAGTAATTCGGTCATTTTCAGTGCGGCCGTATGAGTAATACACATCGTAATCAAATATTGTGTCACTCAGAGTAAAGGCACCACGTAACCCAGACATAAGCGTAAACGTTTCTCGTTTGTTTTTAGCCGAACGGTTACCAATTTCGTCTAGAAATTTATTAATTTGAACTTCTTCTAGTCCACGATCTGCAAATACTTTCTTATCTGCAGCAGATAAGTAAGGGTTATCTGCCACTTTGATTCTATTTTGGCCAAATCGAAAACTTGGCTGGAATTGTTGAGCGATATCAGAGCGAACGTACTTGAAATCACCATAAAGCTCTACATTATCGTTAAAGGCATAGTTAAACAACGCCCCTGTTGAAACTTTGTCACGCTGAGGAAGATAGTTCACATAGTCTTCAGGAGAGAAACAATATTTACAACCATCAGGGAAGCTTGCAAACGCACTATTGGCGAATAAGCCTCGAGTTGGCATGAACTCACCAATGCCGTCATTCGAGAATGTGTAGTTAATACCGCCACCTCTCAATACACCATTAGGGCTAACATACTCCGACACAACGTTTGGAACCCAAAGCTCATCAAAGATCCCGTCATCTTCACCAGTATTTTCAGGATTTGGCATATGACCACCAAGATTGAAGTTTGGCATATCTTTTGTCATAACTTCTTCTATGGTGTCTTTTGTTACGAAAAAGGTTACATTCCCTTTGCCGTCCTCTGAATTCACACCACCAACTAAGCTATATGCGCTATTTTTACTGCCCACGCCCTCTGTTGAGTCGCTGTAACTAGCGCTTAGCTCTAGACCTTCAAAATCTTTCTTCAAGATAATGTTAACAACACCTGATACCGCATCAGAGCCATAAACTGCTGACGCACCACCAGTTGTCACTTCAACTGTTTTAATCAATGCGGAAGGTATAGTCGATAGGTCAACTGTAGAAGAACCGGCTTCACCCGAAACATGTCTCTTACCATTAACGAGCACAAGGGTTCTATCTACTCCAAGCCTTCTCAAATCTACAGTACTCATACCTGCAGAACCGTTACTATTTGAGTTGGCTCGAATTGTTCCGGTCGCACCAATCGCAGGTAATTCTGCAAGTACAGAAGCTAGGTCTGGAATACCCGCTTGTTCAATTTCCTCACCAGTTATTGAAATAATGGGCGCTGGTTGACTCAACTCAAAACGGGCAATACGTGAACCTGTAATCTGAATCTTTTCAACTTTATCAAGTGATTCATCTGAAGCAACTTCTTCTGCAATCGCTGTTGATGCAATGATACCTGTCAATGAGATGGCTAATGCAGAGTGAATAGCTTTACTCAGTTTGCTTTTTTTCATATAGACTTTCCCTAATTATACTTTTTCTTTGAGACAAAATTAGTCTCGCGATCAGATTAACTTAATTTAAAAAAAAGCAAATACAACTAAACGCAATTTCCATTATCCCCAAAAAGTGTACAAATTTATTTTTACACTTTTACTACACAGAGCTAACCCGCATCCATTGTTAATTAGTTGAAAAAATACCATTTTAGTCATCCCACCCACTCTAGTAATTGTAAAGAAATAAATACGAAGTACAATTATTGTAATGGGATCTTTTTAATATTTTTTTGCAAAATAATTAGCAGTTGCTTCTTAAGCTCTATTCCAATTATCTTTTATATACAAAGAGTTAGAATGTAGAAATGCAGATACTTTGACGATAGCTGGTGACGTAGCAGTGTTATCGAAAAGGCTTTCTTGCTTCAGAATAGCTCTCTAAATTAAGCAAACAGGTATTACAAGTTTGCTTTCACGGTGGTTTACATATATATATGGCGGGAAATAAAAAAGGGCCGTAAAGGCCCTTTACAACAAGTAGAAACTAGCAAAAACAAGGACTAGCGCATTGCCATCATCATTTTAGCCGGTTCCTCTAGGAAGGTTTTCCATAAATTATTGAAACGTGCGATCGTGCCACCATCAATAATGCGATGGTCGCCAGACCAACTTACTTGCATGATAGAGCGCGCAACTACATTACCTTGTGCATCGAAGCGTGGTAACTGCTGCACTTTGCCAAGCGCGACGATAGCAACTTCTGGTTTATTAATAATCGGTGTAGCAACCGTGCCACCAATCGCCCCTATATTTGAGATTGAGATAGTACCGCCTTTCAGTGAATCAGGAGATACACGCCCTTCTCTCGCCGCTTCTGTCAGCTCAGTAACAGACTGGGCAACTTCTACAATCGATTTGCTTTGGCACGATTTAATATTTGGTACAAGAAGACCGAGCTTGCTGTCCACCGCCATACCAATATTGTGGTCATCAAAATAAGTGATTTCCGTACAGTCATCATTTACTTTTGCATTCAAAATTGGGAATTCGTTGATTGCAAGTGACAACGCCTTGATAAAAAATGGCATCATCGTCAGCTTCACGCCTTGTTTGGCATATTGCTCTTTCAAAGCACCACGAAGTGCAATTAAATCGGTTAAGTCAATCTCGTCACAGTAAGTGAAATGTGGGATCGTCGAAACAGAGGCCACCATCTGTTTGGCCATCGCCGCTTTCATACCACGTAGAGCTTCAACTCTTTTACCACCTTCTGAGGTAGGAGCCGGCTTTTGTGTTTGAGACTGTATCGTTGTGTTAGCTTCATTCGTGGTCGAAGCACCACTTACACCGTGCTCAAGGAAATGTTCGATGTCCTCTTTATACACACGACCATTTTTACCAGAGCCTGGTACTTCAGAGAGGTCAACACCAACTTCGCGCGCCTTGCGGCGTACTGCCGGAGAGGCAATCGCTTTACCATTTTTCGGTAAACTACGCGTAGCCTCATCGTTTGCGGTAGCAGCTTGTACTGTACTTTCTTTAGGCTTGTGGACATCAGCGAGTGGATCGTCTGATTTTCCGGCGTGAGATGACGCCAACTTCATTTGAAATAGCGGACTATGCACCTGTGCTATTTCACCTTTTTGATAATAGAGTTTTTCAACAATACCATCGTACTTGGCTGGAATTTGCACTAGCGCCTTGTCAGTCATTACATCACAAACGGCCTGATCTTCTTTGATTTCATCGCCTTCAGCAACAAGCCATTCAACGATTTCGCACTCAACAATGCCTTCACCAATATCAGGTAAGATAAAGTCTTCAAGTACAGCACTGGTTGAAGTAGTTGGCGAGGACTGAGGTGCCGATTGCTCCGGCTGAGCAGCTTGCTCGCCGGCAACATCCATTGCAAATAAAGGCTCATGCACCTTTGCAATTTCACCTTTTTCGTAATGCAGCTTGGTGATCACACCGTCATGTACCGCAGGGATCTGCACTAGTGCCTTATCCGTCATTACGTCACAAATAGGTTGATCTTCTTTTACTTCGTCACCAACAGCCACCAACCACTCGACGATTTCGCACTCTACGATGCCTTCACCAATATCTGGTAAGATAAATTCTTTAGCCATAACTTATCCTTAAAATTCCATAGAACGTTTGATAGCGGCGAACACTTTCAGTGCATCTGGCACATACTCTTTTTCAAGTGCTAGAGGGTATGGCGTATCTAATCCACAAACTCGCTCAATTGGAGATTCTAAATGCAGGAAACACTCTTTTTGTATGGTTGCTGCGATCTCAGCACCAAAACCATTTGTGATTGGCGCTTCGTGGCTCACGACCAAACGACCCGTTTTAACCACTGACTTGGCTACCGTGTCCATATCCCAAGGAAGAATACTTCTTAAGTCGATTATTTCACAGCTAATACCCGCTTCTTCAGCTTTTTGTGCCGCTTGTTCTATGATTTCCATCTGCGCGCCCCAAGCCAATAGCGTTATGTCAGTACCTTCTTTAATTACTTCAGCTTTACCAAGCTCAATGCTGTAATCTTCTTCTGGCACTTCACCAACAGAAGCGCGATATAAGCGCTTAGGTTCAAAGAAAATAACCGGGTTATCATCTTTAATGGCAGCACGCAGAAGGCCTTTTGCTTGATACGGGTTACGCGGTACTACAATTTTAAGACCTGGTGTATGTGCAAAGTAAGCTTCCGGTGATTGTGAATGATATAGACCACCTGCAATACCACCACCGTATGGCGTACGAATTGTTAAGTTACCCACATCAAACTCATTACCTGAGCGATAACGGAACTTGGCCGACTCGTTCACGATTTGGTCAAATGCTGGGAAGATATAATCCGCAAATTGAATTTCAGCAAGCGCAGGAGCACCAATCGCTGCAAGACCATTGGCAAAACCTAAAATACCTTGCTCGGTCAATGGCGTATTAAAAACACGGTGTTTACCATATTTTTCTTGAAGGCCTGAAGTTGCTCGGAATACACCTCCAAAGTAGCCGACGTCTTCACCAAAAATACAAGCCTGTGGATGCTCCGCCATCGTGATATCTAGCGCCGAATTAATGGCGTGTAGCATATTCATTTTAGCCATTATTTAATTCTCCCTGCTGTGACTGGGTATGCGTCTGGATAAGCTTTAATATGCGCTTTCAATTCATCATACTGTTTCTGCAGCGATGGAATTGGCGTGTCATAAACATCTGAGACCAGATCTTCTAATGCAGGCTTCTGTACTTTCTCTGCAACCTTCAATGCAGCCAAGATATCTTCACGGATTTTCTCTTTTTCCGCATCATCTTGGGCTTCATCCAGCCAACCTTGTTTTAGAAGCCATTGCTTAAATCGATTTACTGGGCAACTATTTTTAAATTCAGCTTCTTCGTCTTTAGTACGATAACCAGACGGATCATCAGATGTTGAATGTGCACCCAAACGATATGCGATAGACTCAATCATCACAGGCTCACCGTTTTCAACTGCGATTTTACGCGCGGCTTGTGTTGCGGCGTAAACAGCAAGCGCATCGGCACCATCCACACGGATGGTCTTAATACCATAGCCCACACCGCGAGCAGCAATACCATCACCTTTGAACTGTTCATCCGCAGGTGTTGAAATCGCATAACCGTTATTACGTGCATAAAAGATGACCGGTGAACCATGCACCGCGGCCATGTTTAGACCAGCGTGGAAGTCACCTTCTGACGCAGCACCTTCGCCAAAATAGCAAATCGTGACGTTGTCAATTTCAGACGTTAGCTCGCCAGTTTCTTTATCAATGTGTTTTAGCTTTTGGCCGTATGCATAGCCCGTTGCTTGAGGAATTTGCGTTCCTAGCGGCGACGAAATAGTCAGGTAATGTAATTCTTTAGAACCATAATGCACAGGCATTTGGCGGCCTTTGCCTAAGTCCTTCTCATTCGAGAATAGCTGATTCATAAACTGCTCAAGCGAAAAACCACGATAGTGAATTGCAGCTTGCTCACGGTACTGAGCCATGATCATGTCATCTTCTTTAAGCGCCGCAGCACTTGCCGTAACAGCGGCTTCTTCGCCAAGACATTGCATGTAGAAGCTAATACGTCCTTGACGCTGAGCCCCTTGCATACGCTCGTCAAGTAAACGGATAAACCGCATTGTTGAGTAAATTCTTAATGCCGTTTCTTTATCAATATCAGGTGCTGTTGCACCGTCTAAAACATCGCCTTGGTCACTTAAAATCTTTAATGTAGGGATATTGAGTGCATGACCATCTATAAATTCCAGCGCATGGCTGATATTTAAGGATATATTATTGGGGTTAGTCATAACCTACCTTCTCTTGTTGTCATAACAAACTTACGGAGTTCAAACCCGACTTTCTCATACGAGATCTGGCTTCAGATTGCGTAAGACGAAAAGAGTCTTAACTCACCTCGCATTTATGATTGTGTTAATTGGTCTTGATCACATTCGTGGTTAGTATGAATAACTGGTCTAACAACTTATCAAAGACTGAATAATATTTGCGATTTAAGTAAGTAAATTAAATTAAAGCGTTTCAACTTTACGTTAACGTAAACGGTTATTCAACTAATCCTAGATGAATAACCGTGAAAATGCATCAATGTTTTTGGAAAGATTTTGATACGAAGGCAAGTAGAATTTTACATCTATGATTTATATAAAGTTTTCATCAACCTCTAACGGGATAACCGTTAGTAATGCACGTTGCCCCAAAGCAACATTGGCATTTGGGAAGATAATAGCTTCCCCCTCAACTTCAGCGAAATATTGCTTATCTCCGTCCGTCGCTAGTAATTCACCTTTTGAAAACCCTGTAAAATTCTCAGCAGAATCAGCGAATGGAAAAGAAAATTCGGCTTGAGTACGATTGATCGTACGATGAACCGTAAACAGCTCGAACTCATCTGCATTAAATTCTTTATATTTTACTTTTTCTTGGCTAATTAATGCTTTTAGCGTTTCTTTGGTTTTTGCAAAGCTTGCCATGTTATTCTCACCAAATGGCTTAACCTGCCCAAGTTCGATAGTGAAAGCGTCGGCCCCAAACTGGTAAGAAGAAAAGTAACTAAATGTCGTAGCAGCCGAGCGCATCATTAATACAGTGTTGACACCGCATGACAATAAAAATTGCAGCTGCGATTTCTTCCACGGCTTACCATGTAAAAATGGATAGACTGCAAACTTTTCGTTTTTAGATCCTCGAATAGCAGTGTGAAGGTCGTAATGACATCGATAGCGCTCACCGCTTCCCTGTTCAAAAAAAGCCCTAACATAACCTTCTAGTTTTTGAGCTCTGACCTTTTCTGGATTATCTGTTTCTTGATTATGTGCGCCGTTAAATAGGCGGTTTAGATTTTCATCGACAAAACGCTGGCCAATATTAATGGATTTCGGGTTACCGAAAATAAATAACACCCGTTGTGCCAACGCTAGTCTGCCAGTAATAATATGTTGGATAAGCTCATCACATATCTCAATTGGCGCGGTTTCATTGCCGTGCACAGCGCTCGATAGCACAATATCTTTCGTTGTTTCACCTACAGGCGTAAACTGGATCACACCAGTATCATGGACTTCCACCAAAGTACCGTTGTCTAAAGTGAAGTTCACGGGTTCCAGTGTAAATTCGTTATTTCTTGTGATAGTGAGAAAGTCACCGCTTTGTTTTAATTCTGCTAAGTACGTCATAATTCCAAATTGATGTTGTTGAGTAATACCAATTATCTTAATTAAGTGATCTATTTTGAGGCGAGAAAATCTTGTCGATAACAAGGCTAAAATTTTGCTATTTAGTTATTCTAAATAAGAAATTTTTAACGCGGTTAGCGTCAGATTTACTCCTTCAAATTGAGCAAGTATTACGACTAATTGGTATAACCCGCATAGGGATACAAAAAAGCCATACGAGTAGTATGGCTTGTAGAAGCTTTTTGTTAACTAATCACTGAGTCAACCAATGTCTTTGCCTCATGTTCAAGTTCAGCTAAATGCGCGTCACCTTTAAATGATTCAAGATAAATTTTGTAGATATCTTCAGTACCCGATGGACGCGCCGCAAACCAACCATTTTCGGTAACGACTTTAAGGCCACCAATAGCCGCGCCGTTACCAGGGGCATTGGTTAATATCTGAGTAATTTTATCACCTGCCAGGGTGTCCGCCTTGATATTGTCCGCGCTTAATGCCTTAAGCTTTGCTTTTTGCTCAGTATTTGCGGGTGCATCAATACGTTTGTATACAGGTGCGCCAAATGCTTGTTCAAAAGCGTGATAATGCTGAGATGGCGATTTACCTGTGACAGCTAGGATTTCGGCGGCGAGTAACCCCATGATAAAACCGTCTTTGTCAGTACACCATGTGGTGCCATCTTTTCTTAAAAACGCAGCGCCAGCACTCTCTTCACCGCCAAACGCGAGCTCTCCAGCCGCTAACCCGTCTACAAACCATTTAAAGCCTACTGGCACTTCGTAAACTTCTCGGCCGTTTGCGCCACACACTTTGTCAATCATGGCACTAGATACCAGTGTTTTACCGATTTTTACTGAGCTCTTCCAGCTTCGGTGTTTAATGAGGTAGTCAATTGCAACCGCTAAAAAGTGATTAGGATTCATCAGGCCATCAGGGGTAACAATGCCATGTCTGTCGAAGTCTGGATCATTACCAATACCGATATCGTAGTCATCTTTCAGTGCTATCAAATTAGCCATTGCATAAGGTGACGAACAGTCCATGCGCACCTTGCCGTCTTTATCAAGTGGCATGAAGGCAAAACTTGGGTCGACGACATCATTTACAACCGTCAGCTTCAAGTCATAGTGTTTGGCGATCACTGGCCAGAAATTAACACCTGAACCACCAAGAGGATCCACACCAATATTAACACCAGCTCGAGCAATGGCTTCCATATCAATTATGTTACCCAAGTCTTCAACATATGGAGTGATCAGATCTTCGTACTTGATAAATCCAGATCTTCTCGCTTTAGCAAACGGAAATAGTTCAACTTCAACCAAATCTTCGAGTAGTAACTGATTCGCCCTATCTTCAATCCATTTGGTGACATCGGTATCGGCAGGTCCACCATTCGGAGGATTATATTTAAACCCGCCATCTTCTGGCGGGTTATGTGATGGCGTAACGACAATTCCATCTGCAAGCTCATGAGGATTGACTAAATTGTGCGAGACAATCGCATGGCTGATCACAGGGGTTGGTGTGTAGTCATCATTTTCTTGTGTGATGACTTGTACTTCGTTGGCAACCAAGACCTCAATAGCCGAGTTAAAAGCGGCTTCCGACAACGCATGAGTGTCTTTACCAAGAAAAAGCGGACCGTAAATATTGTTGTTTTTACGGTAATCGCAGATCGCTTGAGTGATGGCCAGAATATGCGACTCATTAAACTTAAAATTAAGTGAGCAACCTCGGTGGCCACTTGTGCCAAAGGCGACACAATGCTCTGGATGCGCTTCTAAGTCAGGCTCATTTAAATAGTACGATGAAACCAGCTTAGGTACATTTACCAATAATTCTTTCGATACCTTTTTGCCAGCTTGCGGATGGATCGCCATAAGATTTCCTTACTTATAGGTAGTCTCTAATTTTCTCGGCAGCTTCATCTGTGTAACCTAACACCTTAGCTACTTCATGAAGCATCATTTTCTTTCTAGTCGTATTTGAATTTGTCATCACCCAATATTCGCTGTCTGCTATATTTTTCGGGTTCATACTGCTACCACTTTCGAGTAGTGCATTTTTACTCGTGGCGAAGTAAATCCTATCGCGGCCTTTAATTTCGAGCACACAATTAAATTCGGATTTATGTGTACGATGAAGCGCGGATAGGATAAACAAAAATCGCCCAACCACGCCCTTTTGCATGGCAAGCTCTTCTTTATTTAGAATATTAAAGACATTCGCAACGGGTTTTACAGGTTGGCTTGGTGTTTTTGTTTGTGACTCAGCTGTAATTTCTGGTACTTGTTTTTCTTCCTGCTGTGCGACGGCTTTAGATTCTGTCCCAGAAGTAAGTTTTAATAAACGACGTAAAATCTCAGAAGCACTTTCTCCAATACTTTGTGTGTTACTTGCAATGTATTGATATAGCTCGTCATCTATTTCTATCTTTTTCATGCGTTTCCTGTCATCTATGCTAATTAGGAGCAACTCATTTCAATTGTCACTTAGTATATCCAAATTTAACTTATTACTCTATGGCTTTGCATTTTTACTCTTCAATGTCACAATTAGCGCCAATTTTGGAGGATTTATGCAGTTAAACTATCAACAAATTGGCGACCAAGCCAAACCTAGTGTATTTGTTATGCACGGACTCTTTGGTTCCTTGGAAAATTTGAATGTGGTGGCAAAAGCACTTGCTGAACATTTCAGTGTGATTAACGTCGATTTGAGAAATCACGGTCGCTCTTTTCATGATGAGCAAATGTCCTATCCAATAATGGCAAACGACATCAAAGCGTTATTGGATGAGTTAAAACTGGATAAAGTCAGCCTAGTTGGCCACTCAATGGGTGGTAAAGTGGCAATGCAATTCGCCCAATTATTCCCAGAAAGCATCAACAAACTTGTCGTATTAGATATTGCGCCTGTTGATTATCACTCAAGGCATGACGCAATAATTGCCGCGCTTAACGAAGTGCAGAAAAGTGATGTATCAAGTCGTAGTGAAGCAGATACCATAATGTCCCAATATATTGAAACAGTCGGCGTGCGTCAGTTTTTGCTTAAAAGTTTGGCAAAAAATGAAGAAGGTAAGCTTACTTGGCGTTTTAATTTAGATGTAATTACTGAAAAATACGACGCAATTACATCTAATATTAATGAAACGCATTCCTGTTTATGCGATACTTTGTTCATTAAAGGGAATAACTCTGACTATATCCTGCCTGAGCATAGGGAGCCCATCGCTCGTTTTTTCCCAAATGCGCGAGCAAAAATAATACAAGGTGCGGGCCATTGGCTACATGCTGAAAAGCCTGAAGCTGTAAATCGCTCAATTATTGATTTTCTTCAATAAAACGAATTGAATTTACCGTTATAAACTTAATTTATGCATGTAGGTTATGGTATAGTAGCCGCCGTTTAAGTATTGAGTAGAGCTCAGATGGTCAGTCAATTTATAAATGAATTTGAAACGCTAGGGCTGTGGTTTGCGCTAGCTGGTATATTCTTTTTCATCGGTATGGCGATTCAGGACGTACTGAAAAAAGGTGATGTGCCAAAGTTCGGACGCTACATCGTTTGGCTAGTGCTGTTTCTCGGCTGTTCTGGATTTATAGCAAAAGGCTTGATCCAAGTATTTTGGCAAGGCGCAGGTGTTGGATAATGGCCAAGGCTGAAACTGATAGAACAACTATCGACCTATTTGAAAATGAAAAACGTCCAGGACGTCCTAAGACGAATCCACTGCCACGAGAAGTGCAGTTAAAGGTTAACAAGCGCAATCAAATTAAGAGGGATCGCGCGCGTGGCCTAAAAAGAGTAGAATTTAAGGTTTCATCAGAGTTGTATCAAGCGCTAAGTGATATGGCGGAGTCGCAAAACATTAGTCGAAGTGCACTCATCGAGACCATCTTACAAGAAAAGTTAGCGGTTAATAGATAGAAGGTAAGAAATTAATGGCAAGCGTAGGTATTTTTTTCGGCAGTGATACTGGTAACACAGAACACGTTGCTAAAATGATTCAAAAAGAGCTAGGTAAAAAGCTCGTAGACGTAAAGGACATTGCTAAAAGCAGTAAAGAAGAGATTGCCGAATTCGATTTACTACTTTTCGGTATTCCAACATGGTACTACGGCGAAGCTCAGTGTGATTGGGATGATTTTTTCCCTGAACTTGAAGAAGTCGATTTCGAAGGTAAGTTAGTTGCTATTTTCGGCTGTGGCGACCAAGAAGATTATGCTGAATATTTCCTTGACGCGATGGGCATGGTTAATGACATCGTCACCGAACGTGGCGCTATTGTTGTTGGCCATTGGTCTACCGATGGTTATGACTTTGAAGCGTCAAAAGCTGTCGTTGAAGATGGTAAGTTTGTTGGCCTTGGTATTGATGAAGATCGCCAGCCTGAGCTAACAGAGCAACGCGTTAAACAGTGGTGTGCACAAGTATATGACGAAATGTGCTTAAGCGAGCTGGAAGATTAATTCCATTTGCTTTGCACTTGCTGCCCGAGCAAGTTATTCTTAGGTTATAGCGTCGTGAATATTGACCTAAGACAAATTATAACTAACAGATTGAGACAGATTTAATGACTGATCACAACTTAGAGCTTAAAAAGGCTGGTTTAAAAGTAACGCTTCCACGCATCAAAATTTTAGAGATCCTTCAGTCTCCTGATAATCAACACATCAGTGCAGAAGATGTGTACAAGATCTTATTGGACAAAGGTGAAGAAATTGGCCTAGCTACAGTATATCGCGTGCTAAACCAATTTGATGATGCTGGTATTGTAACACGTCACCACTTTGAAGGCGGTAAATCTGTTTTCGAGCTGTCTGGCAGCACGCACCATGATCACTTGGTATGTTTAAAATGTGGCAAAGTTGTCGAATTTGAAGATGACGTTATTGAAACACGCCAAGAAGAAATCGCGAACAGCAATGGCATCAAACTCACGAATCACTCACTATATTTATACGGTGAGTGTGAAGATAAAGAAGCGTGCAAAAAGTACGCTGAGGAAAATGGTAACTAACCTACCTTTTCGCCAATTTAAGCATTAAGCCAGCAAATTGCTGGCTTTTTTAATTTGTTGCATAAACACCACCTTCCATTTATATGGTCACTATATTCTAGAGTACAATTCCAGCTGATCTTTGTATGCTTTTTTAAAAGCAGCTCTAGAAACACATTGCTCTAGATACTTTCGGCAATAGCTATATTGTTTTAGCCCATCAAACCTATCGACCAAACGAAGCACGTCAGCCATCGCGATGTCTGCAACAGAAAATTGCTCAGCCAACCAAGTTTTTCCACGAAGATATTCATTCATGTGTTTCAAACGGCTATGTAAAAATCGCTCTATCGCTTTGCTGCTATCACTCTCAAAAGTATCTTCAGAAAATTTCAAAATTGTCCATGGAAGGCTCGCCATTTCAACAGAGTTGAGCGCGGCGAATAACCACTGTATTACCGATGACCTATTTTCTGTCGATATTAACTCATCGTTATGTTCAGCGATGTATAACAGACAAGCACCACTTTCAAATATCTCCTTATCTTCATGGCTAAGCCAAGGAACTTGACCAAATGGTTGATGTAAATAATGCGCATTTTCTCGTTCATTGAATGCGGTAAGTTCTATATCATAGGGTATGCCCGCCTCTTCTAGCGCCCAGCGCAAGCGAATATCCCTGACATATCCTCTTGGCAGCTCAGGCACCCAATCAAAAGTGGTAATGGTAAAGTTCGGCATATATCAGCTCCATGTCTATTGGGCTGATAACTCAGCCCAATTTAATAACTAAGATTAACACTCTACTATTGTCATAAAGCCACCATAGATAAGCCTTTTACCATCAAACGGCATTGGATTAGCTTCTTGATCGCAAATAGGATCTTTAAATACTTCTGCCATTCCAGCATCACGCACTTCTTTTGAAGGCCAAGTGATCCAGGAAAACACCACTGTTTCATCAGGCTTACATTTTACAGCCATTGGAAAAGAGGTAAGCGTACCATCAGGGACATCATCCCCCCAGGCCTCGACAACGCGTTCTGCTCCAAATTTTTTAAACACTTTTGCCGCTTTGCTGGCGTGTGCTTGATATTCTTCACGCTTACTGGTGGGTACAGCGCATACAAAACCATCTATATAACTCATCTTTGACCCCTCTATTATTCTCGTCTTTGTGCTTCATAGCTGACATTGTTCTCGTCTTGTAACTCGCGAACAGGCCGAATTTCAATGCTGCCATAGCGCGCTGGCGGAATTTTGCTAGCCGCTTGGATGGCCTCATTTAAGTCTTTGACATCAAGTAAATAAAACCCCGCAAGCTGCTCTTTAGTCTCTGCAAATGGGCCATCGGTAATATCGACTTTACCCGCTCATACCCGCAAGGTTGTCGCACTTTGAGTTGAGAGCAACGCGTTGCCCCCTATCATCTGCTCGCGCTCTTTTAATGATTCCCCACACGCGATACATTCACGGTTAAGTGCGTCCCATTCATCTTGTGAGAGCTTTTCCATTGCTTGTTCATCGTAATAAACCAAAGCGACATATTTCATAGTGTGTCCAGCTCCTTATTAATTAGTATCTGAATAGCGAACGTCTTTTGCTGCTCGATCTGACTTAGCTATTCCGTGCTCAAGGTTAATTAGTATTACTAGGTAACATCACCATCCACGCAACACCAAATTTATCAACGACTTGACCATAAAGGGGGGACCAAAATGTTTCTTGTAATGGCATTCTGACCGTGCCACCATCGGCTAGCGCATTAAATACTCTGTGGACTTCTTGTTCAGAATCAATGGTTATAGACTGGCTAAATCCTGCAAACGAAGCATCATCACCACAGCCGTCAGATGCAAAAATCTTCATATCGCCAATGCTAAACTCACAGTGCATTACTTTATCTGAGAAGTTTTCTGGTATCGCACCATCAGGAATAGGATCTGGACTTTCGTTAAAACGCATAAGCAGACCGACTTTGGCATATAGATGCTGTTGATAGTATTCAAGTGCCTCTTCGGTACGCCCTGCAAAAAACAAATAATTGCAAACATGTGCAGTTTGCATCGCAATCTTTTGTCTTAATTGTTCTTCGCCTGCGAGGATTTCGCCGCTGGGATCGATACCTGCAAAGTCAGCCATTTCATAAAACGGTCTAACTTCAATATCAGATTCCTCATTCATGGGATTAGGACAGCGCTTAACCCATTCTAGCGCCTCTTCCATTGATGTAACTTCCCATACCCAATAACCTGCAATTAACTCATTAGTCTCTGCAAAAGGCCCTTTAGTTACTATGCGCTCTTCGCCTTTAAAACGAACGCGAACTCCCTCTTTACTCGGCTTTAAACCATCACCAGAAGTCATTATTCCAGCATCAACTAATGCATTATTGAATTCTCCCATCGCAGCCATTAATTCCGCGGTTGGTAACTCTCCTGCTTCAGACCCTTCACTTGCTTTTACAATCACCATTACTTTCATCGTCAATTCTCCTGTTGTCTTTTATAAATAGAGCTGAATAACCAAAGGTTACCTGCGGTATTAATAAATAAAGTGCTCTATACACTCTAGTCGAATGCATTCTTTAGAGATCGACAAAGTAAGGAAAATTTTCTTAATTAATTTTCACCGAGCTTGAGAAGCTTTTGTTTGAGAACCCTTTGCTCTGGTAATTGCGTTGTTAAGTTGAGAGCCGTTTTAAATGCATTAATCGCACTAGCCGTTCTGCCAGCACGAGATAATAGTTCGCCATAAGCCGCATGAGCCAAGTGATACCTTTGCATTTCTTTGTGCTCAAATAGCCGCTCTATAATGGTAATACCCGCATCTGGCCCCTCTTTCATAGCGATTGCAACCGCTTGGTTGAGCTCAATAACAGGAGAAGGGCTCACTTTGTGTAGCTGAGCATATAATTCAACAATCTGTGACCAATCTGTCGCCGCTGCAGTTGTCGCAACAGCATGAGTCGCAGAGATAGCCGCCTGAATGGTGTAAAAGCCATATTCACCGGCGCGCATTATTTCAGCGACCAACTGCGTACCTTCGGTGATCATACCTTTACTCCAAAGGTTTCGGTCTTGATCTTCCAGTAAAATGATGTCACCGCTGGCATTGGTGCGCGCCGCCTTTCTTGCATCATTCAAGAGCATCAAGGCGAGTAACCCCGCCACTTCTGGATCTGGTGTTAGAGAATAAAGTAAACGAGTTAAGCGGATGGCCTCGGACGTCAGTTCACTGCGTATTGCAAGTTCGCCTTGTGTTGCTGAATACCCTTCATTAAAGACCAGATAGATAACCGTAAGCACCGCATCAAGTCGGTTGTTAAAGTCAGTGTCGTCTGGCAGCTCGAACGGAATACGGGCATCACGGATCTTCGCTTTGCCGCGCACAATTCGTTGTGCCATTGTTGTGTTAGACACCAAAAATGCACTGGCAATTTCTTCTGTTGTTAGTCCACAGACCTCCCGCAGAGTAAGCGCAACTTGTACTTTTGGATCAATAGCCGGATGGCAGCAGGTAAAAATTAATCGCAATTGGTCGTCTTCAATTACATTGGCGTTTTGCTCTTGAGCGTGGCCTGCGATATCAGAAACCCCATCCACTTCAGTAGCAGCAACTTCTAGCTTTTCTCTTTGACGTTGCTGTTTACGTATTGCATCAATGGCTTTAAAGCGACCAGTAGAAATTAACCAAGGGACTGGATTTTCTGGCATGCCTTGAGTAGGCCAATGTTTTAACGCCACATTAAACGCGTCTTGCAATGCTTCTTCCGCTAACTCAAAGTCACCTAGAAGGCGGATCAGTGTGGCGTAAATTTTCCGGCTTTCTTGCTTGTACAGCACTTCGATAGACTTACGAATAGCATTGCTATCGCAAGCGAGTTGATTGCTCATCACTTTCCTTCGTCAGCTAGGTTATCGCTATTTGAATTGGTATAGTCACTATTTCATAAATCAGCAAGAGCCTCAATAACTGGCCAGAAGCGGTACTAACACCTAAGTGTTAACGACAAATGTTTTGGGATTTTTGGGAAAGAAAAAGTCAGGCTGGCGGTCGCATAGAGCAAACTCACGTGTATTTTTATAGGGCAGCTTCATAAACCCTGCTACGCCATAATCTTGAATACTAACCGCGTATTGCATGATCCGAGTCAATAGCGCCTTAAATTGCGCTGCTTTATTAGCATCAAGTAGCCGGTAGTAATAATGAATTTTCATCCTATCTTGCAACGATTCAAAAATGATGCAACCTGTATGGTGGATCTGATTTAACTCGAACACGCATTGAATTATCTGTCTTGGCAGCTGCAGTTGCTCGTCTGGATCTTTGCCGTCTTCAAAGTATGAATGCGGGCGTGTAATTTCATTGCTCGAAATATCGCTAACGCTAAACTCTAGTTCTGGCAGATGGTCAAATTGGAACGCACCGGTGCCGTCACGAGTCAATTGAATAGTTTGCCGCGCGTCGAATAAACAACATTTAAATAAACCTTTTTGTTTGATCCCCTGCGCGAGCATTACGGTGGCGTTCAACGCGTCTTTAAATGCAAGACTCAATGTTTCATCGTGTAAAATAAGACTCGACTCAACAAATACTTGCGCGTCTTTCCAGTGAAAACTGAGACCACCAACGACCGGATATTTTGCCAGCCTGCTGATTGAGGCCAAAAAGGCTTTCTCGGTATCGCCGGTATCAAACAAAAACTCTTTATAATATCTATCTAATTGCGCGTCGTTTACGTCTCTTAGATTGTGTTTATCGTCAGCACGACGTAAAAACTGCTTGCGTGAGCTATAGACGACCGTTTCAGGTTTAACTGCGGTTTCGTAGGTCCAAAAAGGAATGCGGGATTTTTTCTCTGACAGTGTTAAATCAGGTAAATACATTTTTGCCATTGCTGGCATATTACGAACAAAATAATCCCCTGCGCTATCCCTCGTTGCTTTGTCTTTGCTAAGCATGCCATCTAGCACTTGCGCAAATACTTTTGGCAGCCCCAAAGCGCTAGCAGGAATGACCTGAGCACCAAAGCGACATGATTGTGCACTAGCCAGTGCATAAATCGTCGATGCAACGCCTTGTTCATCAAAACGAGGAGAAGATTGTGCACCCGACATTTGCTCATCGCCAATAAAGTACACATCTCCCATCCGAGCGTTAGTCGTACTTACATCAGATGACATCAAATCCATAATATTGCTGGCAATGGGTTCGCCATGCACGTCCACCTGAGCATAGACTGAGCTTCCCCAATCAACCAAAGAGAAACCATCGGAAGCTTCATCCCAAACGATATTAGATGGTTTAATATCTCCATGAACGATAGGCTGAGGAGACATGCCATTGCGACGCTCGCGCAAATCAACCAACACATTTCTGAGTTTTAACGCGAGGCTTACCAACTCATGCGCTTTAAAACGGCCCTTTTTGAGTGAGATCTTTTCTAAATCTTCACCAGGGGCACGCTCCATCATCAAAATGCCTTGCTTCTTTACTCGCTCGAAGGCATAGAAGTTTGGCACCATAGGGTTGTCAATTTGCGACAACATATAGCCTTCATCTTCAAGCCTATCACGCACACTTTGGGCAAGCGTGATCCGAGAAAATTTAAACACCCAGTCTTTCCCCATATCACTTCTACCAGCAAATACGAAGCCAAATGCACCAGAGCCAATTACCTCAACATGTTTATAGCCAAGTTGGCTCAATTGTTTTTTACAGATATTCAGCCATTGACGATGCTTTTTTGCATCATGATGAGACAGTAAGTAGATGGACTGCTGTTCGTTGATATAGAAGTGTTGGATGGATTTTTCAGACATAATTGTACGTAGGAAAAGCAATAAAAAAGGTCGACATTAGCCGACCTCATTCAGTATTAACCTTGCTGTTCTATCTTAGCCCACGAATCACGTAGACCAACAGTTTGGTTAAACATTAGCGCTTCTGACTTGTTATCACGACAGAAGTAACCTAAACGCTCAAACTGATAACCTTGCTCAGGCTTAGCGTTTGCAAGTGCTGGCTCAAGTTTGGCATTTGCAATGGTTACCAAAGAGTCTGGGTTTAACACTTCCGTGAAATCTTCAGCAGCCGCTGGGTTTGGCACAGTAAATAGACGATCATACTGACGCACTGGCGCTTCAATACAATGTGAAGCAGATACCCAGTGAATTACGCCTTTTACCTTGCGGCCATCTTCTGGGTTTTTACCTAAAGTATCAGGGTCGTAACTACAGTAGATTGTCGTAATATTACCGTTTTCGTCTTCTTCAATGCGCTCAGCTTTAATCACATAAGCATTACGAAGACGCACTTCTTTACCTAGCACCAAACGTTTGAACTTTTTGTTCGCTTCTACGCGGAAATCTTCTTGTTCAATGTAGACTTCGCGCGTAAACGGTAGCTCACGCTCGCCCATGTCTAATGTTGGGTGATTAGGCGCTTGTAGCATTTCAACTTTATCTGCATCAAAGTTTTCAATTACTAGCTTAACAGGGTCGAGTACCGCCATTGCGCGTGGTGCATTTTCGTTTAAGTCATCACGGATACACGCTTCAAGCATACCCATTTCAACCATGTTGTCCATTTTGGTTACGCCAATGCGCTTACAAAATTCGCGAATTGCAGCTGGTGTATAACCACGACGACGAAGCCCTGCAATTGTCGGCATGCGTGGGTCGTCCCATCCTTCAACATGGTTATTAACAACCAAGTCATTAAGCTTACGTTTCGACATCACCGTGTATTCAAGATTTAAACGAGAAAACTCGATTTGCTGCGGATGACACGCAATGCTGATGTTATCTAGCACCCAGTCGTACAAACGGCGATTATCTTGGAACTCTAATGTACAAAGTGAATGCGTGATCCCTTCAAGCGCATCGGAAATACAGTGCGTAAAGTCATACATCGGATAGATGCACCACTTATCACCAGTTTGATGATGGTGTGCAAAACGTACACGATAGATGATAGGGTCGCGAAGCACCATAAATGAGCTTGCCATGTCAATCTTAGCACGAAGAACACATTCCCCTTCTTTAAACTCGCCATTTCTCATTTTTTCAAATAAGGCTAAGTTCTCTTCAGGTGAAGTGTCACGATAAGGGCTATTTTTGCCAGGCTCAGTCAGCGTGCCACGATATTCACGCGCCTGCTCAGGCGACAGGAAGCAAACATACGCTTTACCGTTTTCAATTAGCTCTACGGCGTAGCTATACAACTTGTCGAAGTAGTTTGATGAATAACAAATTTCACCATCCCACTCAAAGCCAAGCCACTGGACATCTTCTTGGATAGATTTAACGTAGTTGATGTCTTCTTTTTCTGGGTTGGTATCGTCAAAGCGTAAGTTGCACTTACCTTGATAATCTTGGGCAATACCAAAATTTAAGCAAATTGATTTAGCATGGCCAATGTGTAAAAAGCCATTTGGCTCAGGTGGAAAACGTGTGTGCGTAGACGCATGTTTGCCACTGGCAAGATCCGCATCAATAATGTTGCGAATAAAGTTTGATGGGCGATTTTCAGTTTCCGCCATAGGAAATCTTTCCTCTGAATTATGCTCTTAGTTAACCTCGGCATTATTACAAAAACTCAGCCGAACTTACAGCAATTATCTGCGCTGTATCAGGATTTATTCATTTGGTTAAATGTTCATCAGATTTTTGTGACAAATTTTGTTCTAGCGCAATATTTCCGTCACAACTTCATCCTATAGTTGCGCCATCTCAGTGTTTATACCACAAACACTGCTTAAGTCACGTTACCGAGGAAAGGACAAAAGTAATGGCTTCAATGAATTTGAATCGTGTTTATATATCAACTAAGGCTAGGAACAACCACTATATTCTTGCTGAGTTTAAACCGGATGATGCATTCTATGCATGTTTTGACTCCAGCAGCGCGTGTTACGAGCGTTTGTCTCGCCAGCTATTCGCACTGTGTGACGAATATGAGCTGCATAATGTACATGTAATTGCGAACGATAAATTGCCGGTGGTGCGTTACCACGACGAAGCCTATACCATGCAAACAGAAAAGCAGATTTTGTTTTTCTACAACCCTAAGTTCCACGAAGCGCACCAAACTTATCTCAATGACGGATACCAAGCGCGTAAAATCCGCTTATTATTTTTAGCCACGGGAAATGAATTACGCGCCAATGCAGCGACCTTCCACAACAAAGTGAAAAAGGTGCTTGATGCACTTAAAGAAGGCTTTTCTCCGCTAGAACCTCAGTTTAGAGTGAGAGACCATCAACATTTAACCTATGATCTCTTTGCCAAAGCGAAAGGTGACAAAGAGTCGTATGGTTATAAATTGCGTGCACTTTACCCACGTTATCAAGCCAGAAACTGCACGTTACCAGAAGAATATAGTGAAATGACCTACGCGACCTTTAACATTCCAGTGTCACGTGCAATAAAAACAGAGTTCCAAAGCCAAATGCGCCCTAGTGATTACGGACAATTCTATCGTACACTAGAAGATACATTTCTTTCTTCTTGCGCCGATAAACAGCTTAATATGGTAGCAATGGTAGCCGATGGCCGTTTGCCTATCATCAGAAGCGCCAAAATCGATAAGTCCGATACTAACCGAGAGCTACAAAAGCTGAGTTTTGATACCGGCTCCGGTGACAATCAAATTTACTCGCTGTTTAACGAAGCAAACCTAGTGGACACCATTCGCTTTGTGATCGTTGCCAATGACAAAGACAAAAAAGACATGGGCTATGGTCGTTTTATGAATCACGTAGAAACGGCTATTAAACGCTTTGTTTCGCAACTTCCTGTTAATGTTGAAAAGCAAGATATCAACGTACGCTTCTTCCAACATATTAGTTACGACTACTAGCCATTAAATAAGGTTTGGGCGCTTCCGAGCAAGTCATTGCGCCCTTTCTTTACCAGAATAATATAAGCATCAATTTAAACGACGAGATAATTAATACTGGTAATTAAAATTATAATTTTTTATACCAAGTGAGGCCTGAATACGGTTGCTGCAGCAAACTTTTTAACCGACTTTGCAAACTACCACTATGGATCTCGAGTTTGTGATGATCGGGGTCATAAATGTAGAGCGAGTCTCCTTCGCTGCTATTTTGCTGCCATACGCCAACCCCGTTTTCCAATAATGTTTTAGAAAAAGTCGTAAAGTCTTCGGCAGCAATATTGAACGCTATATGACTGTAATCTGAGCTCGGAGATGGCTCTCCTAAAGATAAACAAAGCCATACTTCACCAAGCGCTAAATACGCGCCTTTGTCCCAAGTTACCCAAAGCTCAAACCCTAGCAAACCGCAGTAAAAATCCAGTGATGTATTTAGGTTAGATACCGCTATTGTGATGTGATTTAAGCCTGATAACATATTTACTCCTAACGTTTTTATCCCAAATACGAAAAAAGCCGCGACCAAAGGTACAACGGCTTTAACAACCAGAATTATTTTTCTTGATGTAGGCTAGCTACAAAAAGAAGCGTTACAGCGCCTGTTCAAGCTCTGGTAACGCATCAAATAGATCCGCAACAAGGCCATAATCAGCCACTTGGAAAATCGGGGCTTCTGGATCTTTGTTGATAGCGACAATGACCTTAGAATCTTTCATACCTGCAAGATGTTGAATAGCGCCGCTGATCCCAACTGCAATATATAAGTTAGGCGCCACAATCTTACCGGTTTGGCCCACCTGCATATCGTTAGGCACAAAGCCCGCGTCAACAGCAGCACGCGATGCACCAATTGCGGCCCCTAGTTTGTCAGCAATACCATTTAGCAAGGCAAAGTTTTCACCGTTTTGCATACCACGGCCACCTGAAATAACAACCGGTGCGGCAGTTAATTCAGGGCGCTCAGATTCAGTTTGTTCAATGCTCACAAACTCACTCACTTGAGAGGCAATACTTTGCGAGCGATCCTCAATGTCACATGCTGCTTGAGTCTCTACGGCATCAAATGCTGATGCACGCACAGTGATAACTTTTTGTGAGTCTAATGATTTTACAGTCGCAATTGCATTACCCGCATAAATTGGACGCTTAAAGGTGTCTGCATCAATCACATCGATAATTTCTGAGATCTGTGATTTGTCGAGTAACGCCGCGACACGTGGCGCGATATTTTTACCTGTGGTAGACGCTGAAAACAAAATGTGTGAAAAGTCACTTGCTAATTCAACAACTAGCTCAGATGTGTTTTCTGCCAACTGATGTTCGAATGAAGCATCATCAACAGCAACCACCTTTTTTACACCAGCGATCTGTGCAGAGTGATTGGCAGCCTCAGCGATGTTGTGACCTGCAACTAATACGGTGATGTCGCTTGCTATTTTTGTTGCAGCAGCAACCACCTTAGCGGTTTCAGGTTTCAATACACCATTTTCGTGCTCAGCAATAACTAATACGCTCATGAGATCACCTTTGCTTCTGTTTTTAACTTGTTTACTAACTCTTCAACGCTCTCAACCATCACGCCACCAGAGCGCTTAGCTGGCTCTTCAACTTTCACCAATTCAATACGAGGAGCTAAATCAACGCCTAACGAATCCGCTGCGATTACGTCTAGTGGTTTACGCTTAGCTTTCATGATATTTGGCAGTGAAGCATAACGAGGCTCATTCAAACGCAAGTCTGTTGTCACGATCGCTGGAAGTGATAGCGACACCGTTTGCAAACCGCCATCAACTTCACGCGTCACTTGTACTTTATCGCCTTCAACTACAACTTTAGAGGCAAAAGTGCCCTGAGCACGCTTAGTTAACGCCGCTAGCATTTGTCCTGTTTGGTTATTATCAGAATCGATAGACTGTTTACCTAGAATGACCAGCTCTGGACTTTCTTGTTCCACTACCTTAGCCAGTAGTTTTGCAATGTGCAGAGATTCAAGCTTTGCGTCTGTTTCAATGTGAACTGCTTTATCTGCACCTAGTGCAAGCGCCGTTCTTAGCTGCTCTTGACAAGCTTTATCGCCAATTGATACGGCAATAACTTCCGTTGCGGTGCCCGCTTCTTTTAAACGAACCGCCTCTTCTACCGCGATTTCACAAAATGGGTTGATCGCCATTTTGACATTGCTCAAATCAACATCACTGTTGTCAGATTTGACTCTTGCCTTTACGTTGTAATCAATCACGCGTTTGATTGGCACAAGTACTTTCATGGTTACTCCATCATCTGGTTATTCTCTAAGCTGACGTCTACGTCAACAAATTATTTTATTGGTTTCAGACTACTTCCTGTTGACGTAAACGTCAACCTCAAATAACCTTAGTTTAACGAAAATCAAACTAAAGCCTCTCTTTAGTTAATCTACCGTCAAATAGTGTGAGGTTAATAATGGTCGAACGTGAAACCATGGAGTTTGATGTTGTGATAGTTGGTGCAGGTCCTGCGGGCCTGTCTTGCGCTATCCGACTCGCTCAACAGGCTCAAGAAAAACAACAAGAATTAATGATTTGTGTAGTCGAAAAAGGCTCTGAAGTAGGTGCACATGTCTTGTCAGGTGCAGTGTTTGAAACCAAAGCACTAGACGAACTTATCCCTGATTGGGCTGCAAAAGGCGCTCCCGTGACAACAAAAGTGACGGGTGACGACATTTATTTATTCAAAAATGAAATCAATGCCACCAAACTGCCTCATCTAGTGGTACCAAAAACATTTAAAAATGACGGCAACTATATTGTTTCTATGGGTAATGTTTGCCGTTGGCTCGCTGAACAAGCAGAACAACTTGGCATTGAAATTTTCCCAGGCTTTAGCGCCCACTCTCTAATAATAGAAGAGCAACAAGTTAAAGGTATTATTACCGGTGATATGGGCCTAGATAGAGATGGCCAGCCTAAAGACAGCTACATGCCTGGAATGGAGCTTAGAGCGAAATATACCGTATTTGCTGAAGGTTGCCGTGGCCACTTAGGCAAACAACTTATAGCTGAATTTAAACTGGATAAAGACGCCTCCCCTCAACACTATGGCATCGGCTTTAAGGAAATTTGGCAAGTAGACCCAAGCAAGCATAAAGAAGGTCTTGTTGTACACGGCACAGGTTGGCCACTCGACAATGATACCCATGGCGGTTCATTTATGTATCATGCTGAAAACAATCAAGTCGTGGTCGGGTTAATCATCGACTTAAATTACACTAATCCACACCTAAGTCCATTTGATGAGTTTCAGCGTATGAAGCATCACGACACCTTTGCGAGTGTACTTGAAGGTGGTGAGCGCATTGCCTATGGTGCTCGAGCAATCGCCAAAGGTGGCTTTCACAGCCTACCTAAAATGCATTTCCCAGGTGGTTTACTGACTGGCTGTGACGCAGGTACCCTCAACTTTGCCAAAATTAAAGGCAACCATACTGCAATGAAGTCAGGTATGCTTGCAGCCGATGCCATCATTGAGGCATTAGGCCAAGAAAGCGCTCCGTCAGACTTGGTAAGTTTTGCCGACAAATTTAAGGCAAGTTGGCTTTATGATGAGCTTTATCAATCTCGTAACTTTGGCCCAGCAATGCATAAGTTAGGTCGTATTATGGGTGGCGCCTACAATATGATCGACCAAAACATTTTCTCAGGTTCGCTACCATTTACTATTAAGGACGAACATCAGGATCACGCACAGCTTAAGCTTGCATCTGAATCGCAAACTATAAGTTACCCAAAGCCGGATGGTAAATTAAGTTTTGACAAACTTTCTTCCGTATTTTTATCGAATACCAATCATGAAGAAGTGCAACCATGTCATTTACAGTTAAAAGATTCTGAAATACCAATCAAAGTGAATTTAGCTAAGTTTGATGAGCCTGCGCAGCGCTACTGCCCTGCAGGCGTGTATGAAGTAAACGAAAACGAGCAAGGTGAGAAGCAGTTTGTTATCAATTCGCAAAACTGTATTCATTGCAAAACCTGCGATATTAAAGATCCGAGCCAAAATATTACCTGGGTCACCCCAGAAGGGGCTGGTGGTCCGAACTATCCAAACATGTAATATCAATAAATCCTAAATTGCGGGGGCGAAATGCCCCTTTCTTTCCTATACTTAGCGTATATTTTTAAAAATAGAGCTGAGCCTATGCCACAACAATCCGTCACCTTTCGATTTTTAGCAGAGCCCACCGACGTCAACTTTGGCGGTAAAGTACACGGTGGTATGGTCATGAAATGGATTGATCAAGCTGGGTATGCTTGCGCCGCGGGTTGGAGCGGCAGCTATTGCGTTACCGTTTCAGTTGCGGGCATGCGTTTCCACCGTCCGATTCTTGTGGGTCAGATTGTTGAGGTTTCCGCGCGCATTGCCCATACCGGGAACACCAGTATGCAGATTTTTATTCAGGTGCGCTGTGGTGATCCAAAAACGCAACGACTTGTCGAAACCAATCACTGTATTATCAGCTTTATCGCCATGGACCAAGCTGGGTATCCAATTCAAATTCCTCAGTTTAAAGCGAAAACCGAAGAGGAGAAAAAATTAGAAGCCTATGCGGTGAAAATGAAGGAAATAGCGATCCAGACCGAATCGCTATTAGAAGAAACCTTGTCCGATAGTAAATAACATGAAGGTTTGATAACAAAAATTAAAGTGTAGAAGTTCAACTACGATTGAACTTCTAGCAGTTTAAAGGCGCTATTCGGCTCACCAAAAACCACGACATTACACTCACCCCAACTTTTCGATATTTGCCACTGCATATTTTCAGCAAATTTAAATTGTGAGAACTGGTTACAATGACGAACTTCGGGGCATTTGGACGGATTTCTTGCAAGTGGACCAGCATTAACAATGTTGACAAGTGCAAATTGGATTCGCTCTATGCAGAGATACTAAAACTGCTGAAACTAAGTACCATTGAACTAGCGATTTAATCCAATTTTACATTTAAAAGCTTATCCAACAAAGAACATTACTTATTCAAACTTTAAGTTAAATAGCAATTTCACAAAAGGTTTCTTGCAAGAGAAAAAATAACTTTTTCACTAGCAGCTAGCGCATCGCGTTTGCTTAAATTACCTTCTTTTAATAATTGTAAGCTTACTTTTTCAGCCTCTTGACTGAGCAGTACATCCATTTTAGTTGGACTTACTACCCCTTCTGTTAAATCATTAATTATTGCTTGCAATGCAGCTCTACGCTCCGATATAGCGCGGATCAAAATAGGCTTTAAAGGGGATGATTTACAGAGCACTTCTTGACAACTTTGGTCAACCTTTCTATGAAACTCCATTATTTACACTCATCTCGTTTCAGGCGATTAAATGCTTGTAATTTTTCTCGTAAACCTTGAATTGGCTTTATATCTTCTACCAATTGCTTGTACTCGTACGCTCGAGTACCAATAATTTGTTCGTTATCTGTGCGTAAACTCGAACGTAAGCCATTTTGGGGCGAAAAAGTGTGCCGATTCATGTTGCGACTTCCACCAGCAATTCCATTGTTTACAAGGTTATGCGAAAAATCTGAATAGATAAATTACATGACATTACAGGGCTAATTACGAGCAGGGTTTTGTGAAAGTCAGGATCAATAGTAAACTTCGCTCATCTTAATTAAAACAGAGACCATAGTGGAACAAATCACTATCGAGCCCATCGGCTTTATCCAATCTCCTTATAAACAGAAGTTCGCTATACCGAGACAACCAAGGCTTGTCCCAGAGGCAAAAGCCAAGCTTAGATTTGTTGGTGAATTCAATCGCGAAGAATTTGTTCGTGGTATTGAAGCGTTCACGCATATATGGTTGTTGTTTCGTTTTCATGAAACCGCTGATAAAGGTTACTCCGCACTTGTACGTCCTCCGAGACTCGGTGGCAATGAACGTAAAGGCGTGTTTGCGACTAGAGCGACTTTTCGACCCAATGGGATTGGCATGAGTGCAGTAAAGCTCGAGGGCGTAGAGTATAAAAATGGTCAGCTGGATCTATTGCTCTCCGGCGTAGATTTATTGGACGGTACACCAATCATTGATATTAAGCCGTACCTTCCCTATTCAGATGCCTTGGTGGATGCCACGGCTGGCTTTGCTGATACTCGGCCAGAAACGCAAATGTCTGTTAGTTTCTCAGACGAGGCCAACATTTTTATCGAAAAACAGAAAAACTATCCTGAACTTCGACAGTTCATTACCAATGTACTGAAGCAGGACCCTCGTCCGGCTTATAAAAAGAAACGCACATCAAAGCAGGACTATGGTATGAGTTTGTATGATTTTAATATTCGCTGGACTGTGGATGGTGAGCATAACCATGTCACTGAAATATCGTTAGCAAAATAGCAAATTCAGCGGCTTGCCAATAAACTTATAAATTATGAAGATGTTTAGGTATTAAAGCTTTTTAAGCGGCTACTGCACTGCTAGAATAGCCGCCAATAAGAGAACAATAAGTAACTTATACTGGAATAAGAATGCGTACGAGTGAATATATATTAGCGACTCTAAAAGAGACGCCGTCTGATGCAGAGGTGGTAAGCCACCAGCTAATGCTTAGAGCGGGTATGATCCGTAAATTGGCTTCAGGTCTTTATACTTGGCTACCATCAGGCCTAAAAGTTTTCCGCAAAGTAGAGAGAATTGTCCGTGAAGAAATGGACAAAGCGGGAGCGATTGAGCTGCTAATGCCAGTGATCCAGCCTGCAGAGCTATGGGAAGAGTCAGGCCGTTGGGAACAGTTTGGTCCCGAACTACTTCGTATTAATGACCGTCATGGCCGTCCATTTGCACTTGGTCCAACGCATGAAGAAGTGATCACTGATCTTGTACGTCGTGAAATCAACAGCTATAAGCAACTGCCGATCACACTTTATCAAGTCAGTACGAAAGTACGTGACGAAGTTCGTCCACGTTTTGGTGTGATGCGCGCGCGTGAATTCACCATGAAGGATGCCTATTCATTCCATATGACTGATGAGTGCCTTGAAAAAACGTATCACAAGATGTTCCAAGCTTACTGCAACATTTTTGATCGTTTAGGCGTTGACTACCGTCCTGTTATTGCTGACAGTGGTTCAATTGGCGGCAACCTATCGCATGAGTTCCATGTACTTGCAGAGTCTGGTGAAGATGCAATCGCATTCAGTGATGAAAGTGACTACGCTGCAAACATTGAAAAGGCAGAAGCACTTGCACCAACTGAAACTCGCCCAGCGCCAAGTAAAGAACTTAATACGTTTGACACGCCAGAAGCTTTCACCATCGCTGAACTAAAAGCAAAACATGGCGTTAAACCACACCGTGGTGTGAAAACACTCATCGTGTATGGCGCACCAGACGAAGACGGTAAACGTGGGCTTGTCGCGCTTATCGTTCGTGGCGATCATGACTTAAATGAGCTTAAAGCTGAGAAATTAGCACTAGTGGATTCACCGCTCGAGATGGCAAGCGAAGAAGACATTGTTAACGCTATTGGTGCAAAACCAGGCTCTTTGGGACCTGTCGGTCTTTCAATGCCTATCATTGTCGACCGTAGCGCAGCTATCATGGCTGATTTTGTTGCCGGTGCAAACAAAGATGGTGTTCACTATAGTGGGATCAACTGGGACAGAGACGTAAGCGCTTATACTGTTGAAGATATCCGTAACGTGGTTGAAGGCGATCCAAGCCCTTGTGGTAAAGGTAAAATCCTTATCAAACGTGGTATCGAAGTAGGTCACGTGTTCCAACTTGGTACTAAGTACTCTGAAACGATGAAAGCTGGTGTACTTGGCGAAGAAGGGAAAAACCAAACATTAACCATGGGTTGTTATGGTATTGGTGTTTCTCGTATCGTTGCCGCAGCAATCGAGCAAAATAACGATGATTACGGTATCAAATGGCCTGTTGCTATTGCGCCATTTGAGTTGGCAATCGTGCCAATGAATATGCATAAGTCTCACCGTATCCCAGAGATCGCAGAAAAGTTCTATACAGATCTACAAAATGCGGGAATTGATGTGTTATTCGACGACCGTAAAGAGCGTCCGGGGGTTATGTTTAACGATATGGAACTTATCGGTGTTCCTTATACCCTAGTGATTGGCGAGCGTAATCTTGATGAAAATAAGGTTGAGCTGAAAAATCGTCAAACTGGCGAAAAACTGATGCTGGATATTGGATCTGCGGTTGAAACAATCGTTAATGCAATTAGAAGTAAATAAACCTACGTAAATTGCATGACAAAAGAGCATACAGATGTATGCTCTTTTGTCATATTAGCTTCTCCTAACTGCCCCGCCACTGTCATCTTTGCCTCTTAGCATTGTCATTATTACGCTAAAGAGCCAAGCCATGAAAACAACATACTATCCGAGTATTTGGATCTCAGATGTACACTTGGGCTACAAGGACTGTAAAGCAAAGTTCTTGCTAGATTTTCTCAACAAAACCGAATGTGATGTACTCTATCTGGTTGGTGATATCGTTGATCTATGGTCAATGAAACGCCAGTTTTTTTGGGATCCATCCCACTATCAGGTATTAGAATGCATACAAAAAAAAGCGAGATCTGGTACACGCGTTATCTACATACCGGGTAATCACGACGAAACCTTCAGAAACTATGTTGGGCAAACGCTTTTTAAAGTCGAAGTGCATAAAACCTTTATTCATACCACTTCCGCAGGTAAGCGGTTTTTATTACTACACGGTGATGATTTTGACTCGGCAACAAGATACAACAAACTGATCAGTATCATTGGGGATGCCGCTTATGATTTTCTACTCTTCTTAAATCGCTGGACCAATCGCGTACGACGTTTATATGGCGGTCATTATTGGTCGCTTGCATCTTGGCTGAAAAAGCGCGTGCATAAAGCCAGAGAGGCCATTGCCGCATTCGAGAACGCAGCAATTCATGAAGCGAAGAAACAAGGTGTCGACGGTATTATCTGCGGGCATATCCACCAACCAGAGATCCGTGTCGTAGATGGTATTGTGTACTGCAACGATGGTGATTGGATAGAAAACTGCACGGCATTGGTTGAAAACCAAGAAGGTCGTATCGAATTGCTGCATTGGTCAGATGTACAATCTGTCCTCAACGTAGTTGAAATTGACAATGTTAAAACCGATAATGTTGAAGCCGCTTAATAGCGGCTTCAGTTCTTCCAGTCACTCTTCTTTTAATAGCTTATGCAGTAAGTCAGTACGCTTATTGATACGCTTGTTTTGCACGTATGCCTCTGCGCTTAAGCCCATCATTAAAATCAAAAAGATGTATAATACCAATTGAATTAATTCTCTAATCAATTTGAAGGGTGAAATAGCATATTAGCTTCGTTAAAAATTTCTCATCTAGAACAACTAAATAGCAAAATTTTTGCCTTGCTACTAAAGCTATTTCCCCGCTTCAAGATAGATCATTTACTTAATACAACTGGTATAAAACGGGTTGTTCAATAATTTCTGGATAGCGATAGATTAAAAATACTATTGCCACTAGCATACCGATATTCTGGTAGAATCGCCGCTTTTGTCAGGTGTGTTATATCACAAATGTGGTCATTGCCCAGACAATAATACCGATAATAAATACTAGAATACCATATCGAAAGTGCCTCACCATTGGGAACACCGCTTTATCCGTTCGTTCGATAGACAAAGGATATTGCCAATGCGTTAACGCAAGTAAGAGTGGCTCGGCTTCTACGCTCATGCCAGAGAGTGAAACCGTCGCACCATACTCAGTATCAAAGACCAAATCAACAATATGATTACGACGAGTCGAAGAGGTTAACCTATCTAAATCGCTGACTGTAAACGTATTCCAGTGTACCTTAATATTGTTAACTTCATCCTTTTTTACCTCTCGTGCTTGTTTATCTGTAAACAGTAACGCAGGTAGCAGCAAACTATTTTCCTCAACCTTAATTTGGTTACAGGGTGAGTGATAGACAAAATAGTGTTTATTACTGATAAATAAAGACGTCAACCAATAGCTAAAGTACGTGAGCACCAAAAATACCAAACCCGCTATGTAATTTTGTGACGAGTAAAGAATAAAGCAGGTCATTAGAGCAAAAGCCCCTACCACCATCCAAACAATATGCAGCTTATGCTTAGGCGTCGGTAGTGCACATCGTAACACGGAGAATCGCTCTTCAATATCGCGATTGCTATTCATAAACAAAGGAAATAATCTTGCAAGGCTAGTTGGAGTTGAGCGCGTAGTTGATCTCCTATCTGTATCAGCTGTTCGTTGAACGTTACGGTCAAAACCTGATGCAGACAAAAGCGCGTTGAGTTCATCAGTTTGCCGCAAACACGAAAATGAATAGACCGCAGGCTCCTCACTTTCTGAAAGATAACTTATACCGATATAATTGAGTTGCTTGTTACAATCCAAAGATACATCAGTCACAGTAGGAAGTGGTATCACACACTCATCTATTCGCCGAATACTTACATTCAATAACGATAGTTGTTTAGTGATAACAAAGTGCTTTTGTGCAAGGTCAAACATTAAACGATTACGGTATGAAAATAGTAACAAAGAAATCACTAAGTAGATCAGAGCTTCCAAAAAGCTTGACCCGACTGAGTGCAACACCGACGAAAACAAGAATAAAATGGCTATGCCGTTAGTAACCGATTCACTGACTGACTTAAGTACCGAGGTTGATGTCATCCTACATTCCTTGAGTGACTAAAATTGAAACCTACGACTTCCGCAAGCTATCCAAATAAACAGCAGGCTAAGTTACAAAAAGTTAAGCGCTGAATAAGGCGTTTATCGTACAGAAAAACGCCATAATTCTCAATGACTCACACCTAACTGAAGCTTTACCTAAACAAAACGGTTTCTTTATTAAACCATTTAACGCAGCACACGAGTAACCCAGCAGCTAAAACAGCAGAAGCGCCAAAAATTAATGCGACGTAACCATAATCAACCGTGCCTTTGATGATTTCTTTAATCGCTAATGCGACATTGGTAATTGGGATCAATGCAGTTTTAGCGGTTAGCTCCATATTTGGCATTAAAGACATCACAATGGGAATGAAGATCCCCATGCTGAGTGGTCCCATGTAGTTTTGTGCTTCTTTAAAGGTTCTGGCGTAAATTGAGATGGCAAGTGTTAGCGACGAAAGCATCACAGCAACAGGAAGCAACAGTGCAAAAATCAAGACAAAGTCTAATAATGCAACCGACGAGAAGGCGTTTTTAATTACGTCTAGCTCGACAAAGCTACTGGCAATTCCTATCCACAGCGCCATGCTGGAGACCGTGATAAGCGCACAGAATATTGAACTGCTCAATACGGTTAAAAATTTACCTAACACCAGCTCCGTGCGTGAGATTGGTGTTAATAACAGCGTCTCTAAAGTGCCACGCTCTTTCTCTCCAGCGCCTAAATCAATAGCTGGATAGCTCGCCCCCATCAATACCAACGGAATTAACATGTAAGGGATAAACGCACCTAACTTCTCGCCTAAATTTTCGCGTTTGTCAGCAGTATCCACTTTAGTAATCGATATGGGTTGGAGCACTGCCGCTTGCTCCGCTTGCGACAATCCCAGTGAGGTTAACTTCACCGCTCTGAGTTCATCAGAAAACTTCTTAGCAAGTTTAGACAAGCGGTCGTAAATAAAGTTGATAGATTGCGCATCGTTAAACACGATTTTCCATTCACTTTTTACGCCAGACTCTAGATTTTCAACCGGATCGGATGGAATAAAAATCCCAACATCGATCACGCCACTTCGTACCGCATCACTCAATGCTTCGACGCTATCAAGCTTGAGCTCACCTGCATATTTCTTAAAACTTTTATGATAAAAAACCTGCTCAGAGAACTTTTCAGCATAGGCTTCATTTGCGATGTAATACGTATGAACTTCTTGCTTCGCTTCCATGGCGGCTTGTGAAGCCATAAAGCCGACTAAAGCCATAATCACGGGAAATACCAACATCGGTAGTGCAATCACAAAAAACAGTGTTTTGCGGTCGCGCAGCAGCTCTCTAATTTCTTTTAAAAATACCTCAAACATGCTGTGCTCCCGTTAACAAATTTAAAAATGCTTGATTTAGCTCTTCACTTTGCCCCTTCACTTTAAACTCAGCTAAACTGCCATCAAAACAGGTGATCCCTTTATCGATCACAGACACCCTATCGCACAATAATGCAACTTCATCTAAGTGATGGGTAGAAAATATAACGGGTGTACCACGCGCTTTGAGGTCGCGAATAAAAGAGATAACCGTTTGTGTGGTCATAATATCAAGACCCGTCGTTGGCTCGTCTAATACGACGACTTTAGGATTGTGTACCACCGCCCGTGCAATATTGGTCTTTTGTTTCATACCGGTCGATAGGTGTTCAGCCCTTTTATCTAAAAAGGTTTCCATTTCCAGGCGCTGAAACAGCTCATCGCATTTCGCTTTTAATGCTTTTCCTTTTAAACCATGGAGTCGTGCAAAATATTCAACATTTTCTTTGGCGGTAAGACGTCCATATAAACCAGTTGACCCTGATAAAAAACCGATGGCTTTGCGTGCAACAACTGGCTTTTTCACAATATCCTGACCATCCACTAAAATAGTACCGGCATCCGGCGTCAGTGCAGTTGAGAGCATACGCAAAGTGGTGGTTTTTCCCGCCCCATTGGGGCCGAGCAATCCAAGTACTTCACCTTGCCCACAGTGCAGGTTAACCTCTTCTACACTGTGAAAAAAACCATCACGCTCGCGAGGATCCGTCTGACTCTTTTTCTTTTTGTGCTCGCGAGTCAGGGCGAAGCGTTTTTTTAATCCATTGATAGTTATCATGCTATTTCCTTCTTTTCGGCCTGAAATAGTCCGTATTTTGATAAAACTCTAAATCTTGTGGCTCATGCCAGTTTGGGATCCCAAGCAGCGGAATAGGTGACATTTTGGTATTGTCTTCAAGCAGCCCATCATTGATCAGTGCAACCAATTTATCATCTAACCAACGATATTGTTCGCTTAGTGAAAGTTGCCAAAATGCGGCATCAACATTGATACACACCAGTTTTCCCGTCAGCCCAATAAAGGGATTGGTTAGCATCTCGTAGTTTGCGTGGCCAAATACGAAAGGTTTTAGGTTTTGCTGCCATTCTGAACGATTATCGTAAAATACATTCTGCCATTGGTGTGATTTAAAGGCATCACGCCATTTATCATCATCGATTGCCAACACCAAACCACACTCATCAAAGAGTGTTAACGCGTTACGCTTTTTACTCCGCTGCTTTAAACCAAACTGTGCTATTTCTTCGATATGTAGGGCATTTAACAAAGCTTTTGTTTTTGGGAATAAACACCAAATCAACGCGCCAAATAAATCGTGCCAGTTTTGACTACGCGTCGGTACCTGATGGGTTTCAAAGATAATCTCTTCATAGTATTTATCGCCAAAGTCTATCGTTTCATCGGCCACAAAGCGGGTATCATATTGTTGCAAGCTAATGCTGTTTACGTGAGAAGACAGCCACTGGGGGCTTGGCCAGGCTTGTTGACTTTTTAAGTCAAAAAGCTGATTTAAATGGGAAAATGGCTCAGCATGTAAACATGTAACCTGCCACGCCTCAGGCGCTGTAAACTTTTTCATTTGATTGAGATACTTATCATGCAATTAGCCGACTATTTTACTGAAGCGCTTGATACTTGGCAAAAGCCAATTGTAAATGAGCGTAACAGGCTACGTCACACGCTAAAATGAGGATAGCGATTAAAAACAATGCAATGATCTGTTCCACAACGGTTGTTTCATTAATTTCTATCTCCTCTAGCCGTCTTGTCCCGCTCGAACTTTTACGCATTTTATGTTACTACTTATGGGTTCCTAACAAGTAAAAGAAAGGCAATTATGAAACTTAAACTGACGCTCAGCGCTCTATCTATGGCGGTGCTGGCGGGCTGTGTTAGCACTAGCAATAGCCCCCAAGACATCGATACTGCATACAATAGTATTAACGATGCTCAACTCAGAGCCCATATTAAAACCCTTGCCTCTGACGAATTTGGCGGCCGTGCTCCGTCAACAAAAGGTGAAGAGCTAACGCTTGCCTATTTAACCAAACATTTTAAAGCGCTTGGCTATCAGCCTGGCAATGGCAACAGCTTCTTGCAAGAAGTGCCACTGGTTTCGCTTGAAGCCGATCCTAATATGACGTTAACAATCGGTGGCAAAAACTACGAATATAAGAAAGACATGGTGATGGGCTCGGCCCGTATCAGCGAACTCGAATCAATCAAAGATTCAGAGCTGGTTTTTGTTGGCTATGGCGTAAATGCCCCAGAGTACGACTGGAATGACTACGAAGGCCTAGACGTGAAAGGCAAGACAGTGGTGATGCTAGTAAACGATCCAGGCTTTGCTAATCCTGATTCGGGTAAATTTACCGGTGAAGCTATGACCTATTATGGTCGTTGGACGTACAAATACGAAGAAGCTTCACGCCAAGGCGCAGCAGGTGCGATTATTGTTCACGAAACAGCGCCGGCTTCTTATCCTTGGAGCGTAGTAGAAAATTCTTGGAGTGGCCCACAGTTTGGCTTCCAAAAAGAAAATAACAATATGGACCGCGTTGCGGTTGAAGGTTGGGTAACGGTAGACGTTGCTAAAGAGCTGTTTCAAAAGGCTGGACTTGATTTTGACACAGCAAAGAAAAAAGCTGCTGAAGGCGCATACCACGTGGATATGGGCAACCTAAGCGCGTCAGTTACCGTCAAAAACACCATCAAAAAATCAACTTCGTATAACTTTATCGCCACCCTGCCAGGTAGTAATAAGTCAGACGAGCACATCATCTACTCAGCACACTGGGATCATTTAGGTACCGATCCAAACCGTAAAGGTGACCAAATTTATAATGGTGCGCATGATAATGCCAGCGGCACAGGCGGTATGATTGAGGTAGCTGAAGCCTTTACTAAACTGCCAACTCGCCCTAGCCGTTCAATTACGTTTTTGGCTGTGACGGCTGAAGAGCAAGGTCTGTTAGGCTCAAAATTTTATGCCGCAAACCCTGTTATTCCAGCAGAGAAAACCGTTGCTAACATCAATATGGATAGCCTAAATTTATTGGGTAAAGTAACAGACATCAGCGTAGTTGGTATTGGTAAATCTGAGCTTGATGAAATACTAGAAACCGCAGCAAAAGCGCAAGACCGTGTCGTTTCGGGAGATCCGCGTCCTGCCGCTGGTGGTTACTATCGCTCTGATCACTTCGCATTTGCGAACATGGGTGTGCCTGCAATGTACGCAGGTGGTGGAACTGAAGCACGTGACGAAGAGACTGAAACCTATCGTAAACGTATGGGTTTAGTATTGCGCGGTTGTTATCATCAGCCGTGTGACCGCTACCGTGAAGAGTGGGATTTAAGTGGGGCGATACAGGATCTACAGCTGTTCTTTAAAGTTGGCTATGATGTCTCTGAGCAAGACGCTTGGCCAAAATGGAAAGCAACCGCAGAGTTTCAAAGAAAATAATGCAAATGATATTGATTTTCATTTAAAATGAAATTAAAGTGCAACTTAGACAATACACGGGTTGCACTTTATGTTTTCATCTCTACTTCGATACTCTCAACCAGCACATGGCGCTAAGGTGAGTTTGTTGTTCAACAAGCGGTTGATTTTACCCCTCGTTATTATTGTACTAATGGCATTTGAAACGGCGAGACCAATTGTGGTCAGCGCGCTGAGCGATGCATTCTTTCAAGTCAGCGTTTTTGTTGCCGCTACCCTGCTCGTGTACTACTTTCTTGTTGACAGAATTCCACAGCTTAATCTCAGTTATCTGAGTACCAAATCCCCTATTCTCGAAATAGCCATGGCCTCAATATTAGGCGCGCTGCCCGGCTGTGGTGGCGCGATTATCGTGGTCACCCAATTTACCAAAAAACAAGCGAGCTTTGCTTCAGTTGTCGCAGTGCTTACTGCGACGATGGGAGATGCTGCGTTTTTACTGCTCGCCAAAGAGCCGCTGACAGGCCTCACTATCATTGCGATGGGCGTTGGTGTGGGTATTGTGAGTGGGCTATGTGTGCACTTAATTCATCAACCCGACTTTTGTGTCCCGCAGACCATCAATGAGGTCGAAGAAGAAACCTTACACGCGAGCCGTGCGTTTAGTCTAAGCCGTAAGGTGTGGAAGCTGTGCTTACTACCTAGTCTTGCAATTGCACTCGCGATTGCTTTTAACGTCGATTTAGCACCTTTTGATGCAGAAATTGCTTGGCTTGGTGCAGCATTATGCCTTTTTGCTGTTTGTGTGTGGGCACTTAATTCAAAGGGCGTAAGCTATAAAGATATCACCTGTGAGGAAGGTGAATGCGACCCACCGTCAAAACTCACTAGAGTGCTACAGGACACGCATTTTGTGACCGCTTGGGTCGTTGCAAGCTTTTTGCTTTACGAGCTATCTACTGCGTATTTAGGGCTTGATCTCGCGGTTTGGTTTAAAGACTATGCGCTGTATGCACCACTGGTGGCCATTCTTGTCGGATTATTACCAGGCTGTGGCCCCCAAATTGTTGTTACAACGCTTTACCTGCAAGGTGTCGTGCCATTTAGTGCCCTGGCAGCCAATGCCGTTGCTAACGATGGCGATGCGTTATTTCCAGCGATAGCACTGGCACCAAGGGCGGCGCTATTTGCCACCATCTACTCTGCAGTGCCTGCATTTATCGTGGGCTACGGCCTCTACTACATTAACTTGGCTTAATACTTGAGTACGTCGACGAAATGCTCTGACGCAGCTCAGTGCGCTGGTGTTAACAAGACTCAGTGCGCTGGCTCATACACGATCTGGCAGTTTAGGGTTATGAGTTCAACCAAATATGACCGTTCGTAACTGATTAATTGCCGAAAGAGCGAATAGCGGGTGGTCAAATAAACTTATTTTTGGACAAAAATGTTTTAGGTCGTCGGCTGTATTAGACGAATTTCGAATAAAAATTTCTATGGGCTAGCACCGCATTAAGTAGTGAGAAACGCAATACAAAAGCCTCAGCATGCCACCTTAATCACTAAAATCAACGCATAGCGAAAATGCCACGCGTTGCGAATCACTCTTATACAGACTGTTAGGGCTGAAACTCTTTCATTTGCCCATTTTCCAATATATGCTCAATAACCCCATATGATTCAGATGCTGAGATTTTTACAAATCCACTTTCTTTCAGTCTAGTAATAGCAATATCGGCTGACATTTCTGCACTGATAGGGAAAAAAGCACCCTCCGGTTCAGAATGCATAAAAAAGTCACCTAGTGGGGCTTTGCAGTGTTGACAATGATTCATGTAGTAAAATGAATCGGTCGTTGCGGAATAATCCAAGTAATAACTTTTGAAGTGTAGATCCAAGTATACTCTCAGTCTCTCTGGGATAAAGCTGACGTATAAATACTTGGTTAATCCTTCAGAGCGCTCATCACTTTCAGTGTCGATTGTGCCATGACTAGCAAAGGTAATGACTTCAGATGGTTTGTCGCACTTCCAGCAAAGCTCTGTCGATTGAAGCAGATAAAATGGAGAGATAGCTTTTTGCGATGCATGATCATCATAAATCGGTAGCCAATTTTCGAATGGTCCCGTATCTAAACCTTTTGGAACAAACCACTTCTTTCTCTCTGAGTGCCAACGAGCGCCCAACGACTTTACTTTCTCTTTATCCTCAAATGGAACTTCTAAATATGTTATTTCATCCATAAAAAGCTACCTATTTCGATAAGCCCTAACGCCGCGTAAAGGCGTGGAATAACGTTTGCTACGCTTGAGCTAAGCGAAATCGGCACACGTTATGGAATCGCTCTTAAACGCTTTGTTATGTACGTAGTTTGATATCTTGCGTTGAAAACAAAGGTTTTACTTGCTTGGCTTCATCTTGATAACGATTTCGTGTATCCCACAAGTCCACAGCATGTTGAATGTTAAGCCAAAACTCAGGTGTATTCCCAAGTGCAGCCGCTAACTTGATTGCAAGTGGAGCAGTCAGAGTACCACCATTAATTAAGTTACTGATGGTGTTCCTATGTACACCCATAGCTTCTGCTAATGTTTTTGATGTAATCTCCATTGGCTCCAAGAATTCAACTTTGAGCATTTCTCCTACACCAACTGGACGACGTTTAGTTCTGCGCATTATCCTAACCTCAGTACTTATGAGGGTCTAAATAGGTGTCTTCTGCTACACCGTCAACCCACTTAAAAATCAAACGATACTGTTTATTCACCCGTATCGAACACCAACCTTTCAGATTGCCTTCAAGATGTTCAAACCGATTACCCGGTGGAACTCTTAGATCTGATTCAGCTTTTGCTGCATCTAGGATTTCAAGCTTTCGATACAGCGCATTCTCTATAGTTTTAGGAATCAAGCGATGACGCTTATCTTCCTCATAAAATGCTTCAAGCCAATCATCTTTAAAATTTACTGACATATCCTCGCACTGTTTTACTGTGCATCTATAGTGAAATACTATCGCACAAAAGAGATGTGCACAAGTTGGAAGGACAAGAAAGTACATAACGCCGCAAATAAACGGCAAAAATTAGTTGGCTATAATTTGTGAGGAACGAGCAAAGCCAACTGGTTTTTGTCCGAGCTTTTAAGTTGCTTTGTTATATGACCAATAGCTTCTATTTTGAAAAAAGCTTTTTGAATAACTCTTCTGATTGCTTAATGCCTTCATCGGTCAATTGCACTGACTTTGCCTTACCAACCGGATCACAAATTAGACCTTTTTCATAAAGCCTATTCATAACTTCCCAGTCAATTTGTTTCCAAGCTCGGCCATAATCATGCAAGGTGAGATGTAATAAAGCTAAAGCTGCTTCATCTATTTTATTTTCATCTATATCCATTCAACACTCCAAAACCTGATGGGCATATAACGAGCCTGTAGAATAACTCGTTTCAAATTTGTTTTTGTAATCAACAAACGATAACTGAGTTCCTATTTTGATTCAATCGTTTAGTTGGGTGTGAGTTGTTATTTTAGGGCGTTTTTTTAAGCTGGTTTGTTGTGGCTTGAGAAGCGCTTCGGAGCTGTTAAGTCAGGTTATTCTTGGCTTACGACACCCTTTCTCGTAACTTTTCGATATTGTGAACAAGGCAGTATAGCTGCCATTGAGCATTGACTTTTACTTGGCCGCGTAATGTGAGCTTATTCATCCCTTTATTCACCGTGATGTTGCCGAATACAGGTTCGATACATCCAAGTCGTTTGCTGTATTGTCGTCGCCCCATTGGGCTGTCTATTTTAACCTTCATTTTGTCGATATAGCTGAGTTTTTTACGTGATTCATCATTTTTAAACTGTACTTGTCGGCCTGTTTTTATCGGAGGCTTTCGCATGCACTGCTGTTGTAGTGGACATACTTTGCAATCTTTTAAGTAACCACAGAATCGCGTGTATTCTTGGTTGTAGCTTTTTACATTGATACCGCTTCGCCACATCTCGTTCCCTGCGGGACAGCGGCAGGTTTGTGTTGCTTCATCATAATGGAAGTCGTCTGAGGTAAATAAGCGTGGCTTGCCTTTACTGCGTTTTAATCGGCGCTTTTCTTGCTCTGTTTCGTAGGTTTCGCTCTCTTTAAACAGTGGGTTGCGTTTTCTAAATTGGTTATCAGCTATGTAAGTATCAAAGCCACTTTGCGCCATGAATTCAAGGTTCGCTTCACTATTAAATCCACTGTCTGCGGTAAATTTAATGGCCTGTTTGTTAGAGAATTTATCACTGTTCAGTTTTTCAAGTTGTCGTTTTAATTGCTCAACGGCTGGCTGCAGTGTTTGTTGCTCGCCCACCGAGCCCCATGCCTGTGCTTGTAGTATAATTTGATGTTTATCATCGTTTATCGCTATCCCGTTATAGCCTTGAATTGTGCCTTTTGACGTGGTCATTTTCGCGCTGTCTGGGTCGGTAATATTACTTTTAACCGGCTTACCTTTACTGCCTATTTTTCTGTATCTGTGGCGAGGAACCTTGTGATTTTCGCCACGCTTTTATCTAGCTTTTCTTTTTGCTTCAAGTCCTGAGTGACTAGCTCTTCACTTAGGCCGTCTTGTGCTTGATGGCGCTCAATTATGCGTTTGCTTGCGCGTTCTAATTTGGCTTTTCTACGGCCTAGCTCATCGAGTGTACCGCTCCACTCCTTGCTCGCATTCGACTTTAACTTGCAGCCATCAATGGCAAACATGTTGCGGCCTATCAAGCCTTCTTCATCACATATCATCAGCACTTGTGTGAATAGCGGTTCAATCTGTTCGTGCATTTTAGCCACAAAACCCGCTATTGATGTGTAATGCGGCTGAAGATCCCCTGACACACTCATGAACAGAATATTGTTCTCACAAGCCTTGGCTATTCGCCGACTACTGATTAAACCATGTGCATAGCCCAGTAAAATAACCTTTAACATCACCGCGGGCGGATACGCCGCAGCGCCTGTTTTGTCGTTGTTATACCAAGCGTCAAAGCCCGACAAGTCGAGTTTATTTTCGACAATATAACAAAGGGCATATTCAAAGGTTCCCGGCAAAATTTGCTCAGCGAAATTGATTGGAATAAATTTATTTTGGCAGGATAAGTCTGGCTTGTAGTTGGCCATTACAGATTACCGTGGGTGAATAATAGCTATTAGATCACAGTAACTTACTCGATTCAAGGTTAAGAAACAGTCAATCCAAAACCAATAATCCAGTACCTGAAAAGAGTAATTCTACAGCCTCAACGCCCTGCTAAACGGCACAAAATGCTTGGCTAAAATTTGCGAGGAACGAGCACAGCCAAGCTTTTTGTGTCCGCCCTTTAAGCACTTTGTTAAGTTACTAAAACTCTAAGCAATATACGCCTGCTTCACTAGCCCATTTTTTAATTTCAGATATGACACTATCGTTTTGAATGTAAAAAACATTCGTGTAATCCCAACTTTCAAAATACACTGCATTAAATTCGGGTAGAACTAATTTGCAGAATTTATCTGACGAATCGTTATCACCCGCTGGTTGTAAGTAATCTAACATAGCTTCTTGAGAGCTAAATTTTCTAAAGCATGGGTAACACTTATCCCATTTGCCTTTGAACTTGAAATTAAGCACTTCAGTATTTGCTGCCATTATTTTAGCAAAATTGTACAACGCTTCATTTCTCTGCAAATGCACTTCTCTTGAAGGGTAATCATTTTGAAACTCTTCACGAGTTAACCAATGAGCAAAAACCGATACGGCTACTCTTTTATAGTGAGATGAATCTTCGGCACCGTAAATCTCAAATAGTTCTGGGAAATTGGAGTTAAGCTCTTTTTGCCTATATTTGCTTAAATTTATAAATTTACGCACGCACAATCCTAGTAACTTAACGCCGCAATATGGGGCGTATAAATGCTTGGCTAAAATTAGCGAAGAATAAGCGCCAACCAAGCGTTAGACGTCCCATTTATAATTGCCTTGTTAGCTATACTATGCACCAATATAAGAGTTGATTAAAACACCAGACATACCAACTACGATAAAACCGAAAAAGAAAATAATGACGGTTCGCTCTGGTATCGCATGCACAATTAAAGACGGCATTTGTTTAAAAATGACTAAAGGCGGAACAAACAATACAGAATGACATTCAAATTTTTGATATTGCTTCCATACTTTTAAAAGAAACAACTTTACGCCTGTTAAATACATTAATACAAAGGTAGAAGCACCCAGCACCTCGATTAAAGCCATTAACTCCATGCCCATCATGATTTCAGGGCCAGCCATTAAGAAAACAATAATTATTGCTAGTGAATGCCAAATGCTTTTTGACATTAAATCTTTGATTCGTTCAAACACTAACCCCTCCTTGTATAGCTAACGCCCCACTTAGGGGCAAATACCGATGTTATTGCATGGCACTTCAACACCGAAATCAATGCATACCAAAAATGCCACGCGTGCTGAATCCCTCTTGAACTGTTTGTTAGCTTTTCACACTTCGAATGCTACGCTGCAGCAAGCTCTTCGATAACCTCACCAGCTTTTTGTATTAACTGCTTATCAGATGGCAATGATATAACTTTCCTATTTTTAGCTATATCTCTTATCACTGGCTCAAATTCATTTCGCGCAAATCCCTCGCGATCACTTGAGGCATACATATCGCGCAGGAAGTCGGGTACATCGTTTGATTTAAACTCACCAATAACCGTTTCCGCTTCCTCTTCATTTAATAGGTAATCAAACGCGAGTTTTCCAAAAACTTCTTCAACTATTCCTAGCATCTCCTTCGCATCGTCCTCAATAAACTCATCAAGAATAGCTGATGCAGCAGCATTAGCAGCCGTCCCTCCTGCAAAAGCCCCTAATAAACCACCAATAATGCCTCCTGCCGCAGTACCTATTACAGGTATAGCTGAACCTAGAGCTGCCCCTCCAGCAGCCCCAGCCATCCAGCCTCCTGTACCTCCCGCAACACCTGAAGCGGTAGATGCAACATTCTTAAATAGTTGCGCCCCAGAACAGCGGCCTTGGAACATGCGAACAAAATCGACAGACGAAATAACTAAAGTTGTGACGACACCCGTAACAATATTTCCGCGCAGAAGCTTGCTGACATGGTTCATTGCTGCGGCTCCATATATTGCATTGCCCGAACGCAGACCATTAGCTATCCAAGCGGCAGCTTTTGGCCCCATTTGTTGAACGACCCAATCCGTAGCACCTCGCAACCCTTGCTCAATTCCTGTTCGACCAAGTTGAGCAGTAATAATACTGCTAACCCAAGCAACACCACCGACTTTTAATCCAACATAACAAGAAGATTCCAGAGCTTTCTCCCAGTCTTCCCCGTTCCACAAACTGACAGCAAAAGAAACGGCGGCAGAAATACCCATAGCCGTTCCAGCTAATTTGATCCCGTTAACAGCGTCATAGGTTAGACTTTCGATGGTGCCAAATTTTGCAATATTACGCACTTGTTCATAGGTGAAAGTGCCCTTTTTGACAATATCTTTAGCCAACTCTGGATCTGTTACGCCTGGAACCTGACCTTTCTTAATTCTGTTTTCCATAGCTTGTACTGCAGAATCATATTTATCAGAAGGAACTTCGATCTGCATAGGGGTACCATCACTGTTCAGATAACGAAAAGTTCCCTCTTCAAAACATTCACTGATACACTTTGATCCAGAATTACAATATTTGGTTTGAATCTTTACGCCATCAACTAATCTGTCAGCTCCATTTTTAGCATTATCTCCTCCCACAATTTTGGCATCTTTACCAGTAAAAACATCATATAGATGGTTGGCTTTTTCTGCTGCGAATCCATGTCCTCGGCTTGCACCCAAAATAACATTTTCCGCATAGTTTTCTGAGCTTCCAATCACTCCAGCTGCAGTACCAACAGCCTCTTCACTTTTAAATTTGGAAGCTCGTTTAAGGTTTTCTCCACCAGATTCGCCAAGTCTCATTTCGGCATAAAGGCCGAGTAGCTTGATCAACTTGCATATTTCTAGTTGTTTATTATTCAAAAATCTATCCTTGTAAAGCTAACGCCTCGTTAAGAGGCAATAAAATAGTTGACTAAAATTAGCGACGAAGGAGCAAAAGCCAACTGTTTTTGTCCTGCTTTAACGACTTGTTATATTGCTTACTATTTTTTAAATTCAATACTAAATAACTAGAAACTATCTCCAAGATTAGGGTAATTAGTAGTTAGATAAGTATCATCTAAATACTGCCACCGCCAAAATGCACTAAAGGGATGACTAGCGTCTAACATTGCTTCAATCGTTTCTAGAGCTCCCTGCTTATTTGTTCTACCAGTAGATGGATTTTTTAGTAACCTACGTGCATTGATAAATGTGCACATGCAATCAAATATTTGTTCCATTAATGCTTCACGACTAACCCCACGTAATGCTGTTGAAGAATTGTTATAGCATAACTTTAATAGTTCAATTGTATTTAGTGTTTCAATGCTTGGAGCATCTGACGATGCTTCAACCAATATGTCGCTATTAGGGGTCGGAAAAGCTTTCAAGCGTATTTCCCTACAAACATTTATAGAAGAGTCTGTACAATCGAGAAGATTTAAATGGCCATTACTTTTTATCCCATTACATCGACTACATGAATAAAACAAATTATTCCAATCCATTCTGCCGCCACCAGACGCTTGAGGGATAAAGTGTTCAATTTCAACATCATGAATATCACTGCGTTCACATAAGTAACACTTTTCATGAAACACAAATTTCAATGCATTTACAACGGCAGGTTGATTATAGGTAGAGCCACTTGATAAACATGCTGGAGCATTGGCAGGACGAGTTACATTAAACAATTTTTTTATCCTTCTAAATCTTCAATAGCTTGTTTCGCCATAACTAAAGCCAACTTTGATTTAGAATCCAAACTCCCTTCTACAGCAGATAATTTTTCAATTAATGCGCTTACCTTATCTTGGTTATTTTTAATATCAGATGTTAATGATGTCAGTTCATCTGTCACTTGATTTAAATCATCAGATCTTGTGCTTACACCTAGCAGTCCCTTCGTTATAGCTTCATAGGAATATAAAGAAAGATCTTCTAGTTGTTCTAGTTTACTCAGATCAAATATAACGGCGTTATCAACGGACTGAAGAACAAATGGTGAATGTGTGGATACAATGAACTGGATATTAGGGTAGGCGTTATCTAAAAAGGACAAAATTTTCTTTTGAAGAGATACATGCAAATGTGCATCGATTTCATCAATAATTACAATGCCAGTTAGCTCCTTCGAATCAATACCTCTTAATTCAGTTTTCATCAATAAATCTACATAAACATTTAATATAGATGAATAACCCGAAGACAATTGAGAGAATTTATAAGGTTGCTTACCATCTTGTTTAATATAAAATATTTTTTCTTTTTCTCGGTACTCTAACTCTAGGCTCAAATCTTCAAATAGATGTCTAAGATCGGAAGTGATATTTGCTAACCAGCTATCAACTAATTTCTTTTCTTCTTCATCTTGCCTTAAAGCAAATGCCATATATCCAGCATTCAAAAATGTTACTAAGTAAGTCTCGAAGTTGCTAGACATGTCTACTTTCAAGTCCTGCTGTTTAGCAGTATTCTGCATTGACTGAACGGTAGAATTCCCACTTTGCCCATTACTTGCCGATTTATACTGACGAGTAGCTTCAAACATTCTTAACAGTAAGTTTTTTTCCGTATTAATTTTTACTGAGTGCTCAAAATTATCAAAGGTTAAAGCACAGTCGTTTTGCCCACGAAATTTTAATAACTGTATTTTTTGTTGTTCCAAAGCCTCTAAATAGTTATTTCTAGTATGTTCGTCTAAATTAGGCTGTTTAAGAGCGTTTTCAAAGTTAGTAATATTGCGTTCAACATTAATTAGTTGCCTAGATCTATTTGCATCTAAAGAAGAATTTATTGCGGCAAATAACTGTTTTAAAAATTGCGTTTTGCCACAGCCATTACCACCTGTAATAATTAAATTTTTTCCGTCTAGTACAATTTGAACCTTCTTGTTTGTGAACTGAAGGGTTGCATCTATGTTAGTAATGAATTTATGCACTATTAGATCCTATAATTTTAACTTCATGTAAATATTAACACTTAGCTCTCAGTTAACGCCTAGCAATATAACGTCGCAATATGGGGCGTATTAAGCTTAGCTAAAATTAGCGAAGAATGAGCGCTAGCCAAGCTTTAGACGTCCCACGCATAATTGCCTTGTTAGGTGTTACGATGCATGATAGCTGGTTTTTCTCTAGAAAGTACATGAACCCAATCATCGGCAGTTTGAACACAATAATGAACGATTTGATCATCTTGTGGTGTAACGTTAAACAAAAGTGTACTTTCTTTTAGGTAATTAAGTAAAGAAGAGTTTTTAAAAGTAATAATATTACCGTTTTCAGCGATTTCATCTTTGCTAAAATCATTAGCGCTCTCGCCTATGACTTGATAATAAAGTGCATCGTCAAATTGGATAAAATAGCCGAGAGATTTATCTTGAACTTCGATAGCTCGTAAATTTGAGATTTTACTTCCTTCAACGATCTCTAAATCTTCTTTTTGAGTCGAAAGCGCAGCTTGACTTAAAGTTATAGTCAATTGTCCATCATGTGATTCAACAGAATCTAAGAATAAATAATAAAACGGGATTTCGTCTAACTCGGACTTCACCTTGTAACACCTAACGCCGCAAATAAACGGCAAAAATTAGTTGGCTAAAATTTGTGAGGCACGAACAAAGCCAACTGGTTTTTGTCCGCCCTTTTTGATTTTCCTTGTTAGGTATACAAATGCCTTACTAAGGCAAATAAAGCTAATAAAATAAGTACTATAAACAGTAATTGGTGGACTAAATAAAAGCTCTTTACGGCTTTTAAACGAACACTTGAAAAATACGCCTGTTTATAAACAAACCCGAAGACAAGCACCACTGAAAACATAGCCAAGATAAGAGCCAAAGCAATCAGCTTGGTAACAAATGGGTTTAGCAAATTTAAAAGGCTAGAGCCTGCTAATGCAATAAACATAGTGAGAATTGCTGCCTCAAAAAAGGCTTTAAATTTTACTTTTGAGTTTTCCAATTGCACAAATGCTCGATGTATACCTAACAATTTAGTATTTATGCGACACGCAGTTTGTGTTGCATAATCACTTGTTGGACTGAGCTGCTACCCGCTCGATGTCTCAGAGTTGGTGTTATTTATGCTAAGGGAATTTGCTTTTTGGAGGCTCTCACTTTCCTAGCTAGTGTATTCAGTTTAGCTAGTGTTATGTAAGCTTTCCCTGCATTGCTCAGCGCTCATTATGTATTCATTACACCTAAATTTACTTTAATAAGCAATTATATTTTTTTAGCGTACAGAGGTCGCTGGCCTGAGCAATTAAGCAGGTTAACTAATTGATTTTGAGCAGCTATCAAGCTGCTAACTCGTTCGGTCTACTTTGGTCGGTGTTGCATCTAACTTGAATACGCCAATTAGCCGCAAGATACCTACCTTACAATGCTGACAAGGCCAATGCGGTATCAATGTCACGTTTTCTCCTGTCTTTGGCCTCTTTACTCTGCATGTGCATGACGCCTGCGACCTTATCAGCGCTAACTTTCGCTTGCGACATGCATTGGCTAAAAAACCGTAATGCCGAATACGCATAAATCCTTTCGGTAGTACATGCTGCAAATAACGCCGTAAGAATTCGTCATTACTCAGTGTCATCACTTTATCACGATTATCATCCGCGTAATCTCGGTATTTGAAGCTCACCGACTGTGCATTCGCTGATACTAAACGTGATTCAGACATCACGCCTTTTCGGGTATACCGTGCTAGGTAACTTACTAGCTTTTCACTGTAAGCTAAACAGGCTTTGCTATACACGCACCACTTTGTTGGCGTGTTTACCTTCATGAGTGAAGTATTACATTCACTAAGCGCCGCTAGCATTTTTCCTCTAAAGACCGTTGATAACGCTTTAACGGGATATAAATAGCCTTTTTCTATCTCATTCCATTGAGTCTTATCGAGCGTACCTGCTGGGATTAAACAGTGTAAATGAATATGCTGACTTAAATTTTGCCCCCAAGTATGCAAGACGCTAGTCATTCCTAATTGGCCATACCCTTTTCGGTTAGCAAATTTACTCAAGGTTTGCCATGCTGCTTTGAATAAACACTGGTATAAGGCACTTGGGTTATAGTGGGCAATGGCATTAAGTTCATGAGGAAGCGTAAAGACAAGGTGGAAATAGCGGCATGGTAATAAGTTCTCTTGCTGCTTTTGTATCCACCTTGCCGTTGCCATTCCTTGACACCGTGGACAATGGCGGTCTCGGCAGCTGCACCCAATCTGCTGTGACTCACCGCAGTTATCGCACTGCCATGTTTGATAACCGAGCTGACCCGTTCTGCATGATTGAAGATGCTGACAGACGCGTTGCTGCTGATAGCTCATTATATGATGTTGCCGATAATGCCCAAGGCTCGAATTTAAAATATCAGCGAGATGTAAAGTGCTCATGGTTTAACCCAACTTGCGAGTAAATCAACACCACCATGCCCCAATTCGGGTAACCAATGTAAGTAGCTTTGCGTGGTTTTAATATCACTGTGTCCAAGCTGATGTTGAAGTTGGTGCAACGGCATGCCTGATTCAAGTTGATGTGTTGCATAAGCATGGCGTAGTGCATGTGGATTACAGTGAGTTAAGCCGCAATGTCGTGCATGTTCACGTAATGGTCTCCTGAAGCTTGATGCTGACATGGGTTTATCCATTAACCATCGTGAGTAAAACATCCAACCCGTTGGGTGATACATTTTCCAGTAACTACGTAATTGGTTAAGTACGCTATCGGAGGCCACCACATAGCGTGACTTATCTCCTTTACCTTGTTCAATTAAAATGGTTTTTCGCTTTCCATCAATGTCTTGCACTTTAATATGCAAAAGCTCACCAATGCGTAAGCCACAACCATAGCAAACCACAATTAACGTTTTTAATCGCATATCCGTACAGTTTTCTATCAACCGCCGAATATCGTCTCGAGATAAATAGGTTGGTGCGCGAGTCTTCGCTTTTGGTAATGCGATATCTAGGTTCAGCGGTCGGTGTAAAATATGTTTAAACAAAAACCAAATACTATTTATTTGTACTTTTTGGCTTGCTCTAGAGAGTTTACGAATAGCCGGATCATTAAAAAAGGTATTCAGTTCATCATCGGTAATTGAATCGAGTGGTTTATTGAAATAGTGACTCAGTTTAAGTAGATGCTCACAGTAACTTTTGCATGTACGTTGCGAATACCCTAGGTAGGCTATTTCTGTTTTGACTTGTTCTATGAGTGGGTTCATGACTTACCTCCAAGTTATGGGATAACCTCAAGGTAAGTGTGGCTCAGTTGGTGAGAGTAGGATCTCCGCGTAGCGGCTTAGTTCAACAATTTAATATCGAGCGATTGGGTCGTTTTTCTACAGCAATCTGTCTCGTTTTTGTCCCATGACTATTGATAGCAAATTTAGGAAGTACTTACCAGCATTGAAGTTACGTTACATTGATCTAAATGTGAACACGACAAAAACGACCCACAGGGTCGTTTTCCTGACTATGGAAGAAACTCAATTACAATGGATGTATATACAGTTATTTAGGTGAAAGGATGAACGTCAGCTTTTCGCTCAAAGCCACCCTTAGAGCATTTACGTTAACTCATTTCGGGGCAGAAACATGTTAGTGCCGCAGTCCGCACCAGACCAATAACTGAAATGTCAGTATTCATAGCGTTCTATATTTGTACTCTGTCAGGTTAAAAATTAGCACTTATTCACTTAATTGAATAAGTCACTTTATTCACTTGGATGATAATGGCGAATACCATTGTCATCCACCATAACGTAACAGCTATCGTGGTTTTGAAACGCTTTGTAAAACACCTCGTCATAAAGCAGCTTTTCGCTTTTCGTTTCGCCGCCAACTCCTTGATAACTAACCAACATGTGACATTCGTGACAAATAAGCGGATTCACCAAGCGCTTATCAGCAGCTTTGACTACTGCGGTTACTTCATACACTTTACCGTGCTCTTTATTTTTGAACCAAGTCATACACTAATTTCGCTCCAATTAAATCACTCAGCGCTGTTCCTACAGACTTAAACAAAGTAATTTCATTCTCGTTACTTCGACCTAGGTTATTTTTAGTCATTTCGCTAAGCTCTGCAACCACCTTATCGGGGCTAAACTTACCTTCACTGATCGGTAACAACAATTCGCCTGCCTCGTTCAATACATTGGCGCGACTATCTACAAAAACGCGGCTCTTAGTTACCGTTGTGGTATCAATTTCTCGACAATCTTTATGGTGATTGCCAATGCAGTCTATATGCGTGCCATCGCTCAACCACTCTCCATTGAACAAAGGCGTATGACTGCCTGTTGCACAGCTGATCACATCTGCCGAAGCAATAACAGATGCGGTTGCCTGCTGATACAATGAAAATTCCACTCCCTGATGCTGCGAGGACAATAGCTCCAGCAACAGGCGTCCTTTTTCAGAATTACGTGCAATTATTGAAATTTTAATATAATTTCTAACACTTAAATGCGCATTAATCATGTAACTAGCTAAATTGCCTGAGCCAAAGAAAACCAAATGTTTGGCATGTTTAGGTGCTAAATACTCCGCGGCTAATGCTGACACAGCAGAGGTTCTCCACAACGTTACTTCGGTGCCGTCCACAAGCGCGAGCGGCTCACCGAACTGCCTAGAAAACAGCATGATTTTCGAGTAAAGGGAGGCTTTATCGTGCTGATTGTTATCTGGGAAATAGGTAAAGGCTTTTACGCCAATCACATCAGCATTCCAAGCAGGTAAAACAGCAAAAGCGTCATGATTGTTGTGACTATTATCTAGCTCAAAAACTTGCCGTGTTGGTGTACCTGCTGGTTGCGCAAAACCCTGTTTAAGCGCCTGAATTAAGCTTGGGTAGTTGAGGCTATCCGCGACCTCTTGGCGAGCAATAATTTGCATCCTAACTCCTTAGTTCGTTAGCTGAAATACTTGTGGCGCGTGGGTTAAGCATTCAAAACCATTTTCAGTCACCAGTACATCTTCTTCCAAGCGCACACCACCATAATTTGGAATGTAAATACCCGGCTCTATGGTAATGATATTGCCAGCTTCTAATTGGTGATCGACCCCAGGTTTAATAAACGGCTGCTCGTGTAGAAATAGCCCCACACCGTGACCAAGTCCCTCACCTGCGTATTGTGAAAAGTCACTATGACTTAACACATCGTGTGATGCGTTATTTAAATCTATGCAGTTAACGCCCGCTTTTATTAGCGCCAACGCAGCTCGCTGCGCATGTTGGACCGTGTCATAAATGGATTGTTGTTGCTTCGTCGGCTCCCCTAACACGTAACTTCGTGTCATATCAGAGCGGTAGCCACTTATCACCGCACCAAAGTCGATAAGTACTAAATCGCCTAGGTTAAGTTTTGTCTGTCCTGGGTTTCCGTGCGGTAAGGAAGAACGCGCACCAAATAATAGGATTGTGTCAAAAGAGAGACCTTCGGAGCCTAGCTTTTGCATCTGATACTCAAGCTCAATTGCCGCGTCTCGCTCAGTGACCCCTACTTTTAACAAAGGCAGTGTATGGGCAAGCGCCGAGTCAGCTATCTCGGCGGCGCGTTTAATACAGTTAATTTCATCACTATCTTTAACTTGTCTTAGTGATTCCACCCAAAGCGGCGCGGCAATAAGTGTGGTATTTTTTGCACTGATGTTTAATGAGACATAATCTGCGTGACTAATTTGATGCGCTTCAAATGCAAGCTGTCGCGGCCCATCCAATAATCTAAAAATACAATCAGGTAGCGTTTCTTTATCACGATTTCTTAAAATGACTTCGACTCCCACCGCTTCATCGCTAGCACGCTCAAAGTAACGATAATCAGTAATGAGTCGGTGTCGCCCATTTGAAGACATCAACAATGTTGCTGCATGACCGGTAAAGCCGGTTAAATATACAATATTCTCGTAGCCATAAATAATGATAGCGTCACTTTGGTGTTGTTGTAATTTATTGACTAAGCGTTGCTGTCTGGCTGCGTAATCTACATTCATCGTAGTAAAAATCCTCTTACTAATGGATCGTGGTCGTCTAAAATAAATTGGTGTCTGCCTGTTATATAGGCCATGCCCGAAACTATTGGGATTAATGATTTACTATCATCACTAAGTTGATAACAAACATCTAAGCCCAAGCCTAATATACCTTCAATAAAGATATGCTGATTTGCGGCGAGCTCATTTCTGGCGGCAAGAATTGCAGCTCTACCACTGACCCCTGTCCCTGTTGGACTGCGATCTAATTCGCCATCGGCAAAAATGCACACATGCTTACTGTGAGCAGAGTCCGATTTTTGAGAATTGGAATAAAAAATCACACCATATAAAAATGCGAGGCGCGCATCGTCATGCACTAAGCTAATCTGTGTTGCAATTTCTTGTTTAAGCGTTAAACCTAACTGCTGAATGTAAGCTGCATTTGCTGACGTAAGAGCTAAATCGATTGTATCAGCGTCAATATAGGCATAAAACGCACCACCAAATGCGATATCCACTGAGATTAAACCAAATTCAGATGTCTTGACTTGCTTATCAAGTGTCACTACCTCTGCTGGTACATTAGCAAATTCAGCTTGGCCGTCTCTTAGCCATGCGGTAATTAGCCCTGCAGGCGTATCTATCAACAACTGTTTCTTTGCAGGATTGTGCTGTAAAAATAGTGTAGCTAAAGCAATAATCGCATGACCACACATTGTTGAGTATCCTTCATTATGAAGAAATAACACGCCAAAATCGCTTTCTGGTAACTGCTTTTCAACGATAAGCGCACCATACATATCAGCATGACCCCTAGGCTCATACATCAGCGCGGTGCGATAGTGATCAAGATTTTCTACGCAGTATTGCCGTCTATCTAAAATAGTGTTGCCTTGAGGTTCAGGGAAGCCATCGACAATCACCCGTAACGGTTCGCCGGCGGTATGCATGTCAACCGTCTCTATTACTTCCGCGTGGCTCAGTATTTGCTCAAAATCTATTGTTAACGTCATCATACTCTCCGTGACATGAAATAAGCCAAACGTTTTGTTTGGCTTAAACCAAGAACTAGGTACATGGCACCTACCCTTGGCTATCACCAGGGAAATTAAAACGTAAACCTTGCAACTAACGACGCGTAACGCTCAGTTTGTCGTAACGTTGTAATGCCGTAGTCAGGGTTAACGATTAAGCCATTTGCACCATCTAAAGATCGCTGTTCATTGATCCCAAGCGCTTTATCACTGTTTAGTAGGTTATAAACGGTGCCCTTGAGTAACAAGTCATGTCCCATAATATCTGTAGAGTAACTGAGTGATAAGTCTATCGTGGTTGCCCAAGGAAGATTACCTACACTACCGCGAGGGGCTGGGTTACCATTTTCGTCGTAATGCGAAACATGGCCATAATCTTTACTTACGCATGCATCCCAAGGGCTTCCTGCGGTACAGCTATCTATACCAACTGGGTGCTTAGAGAAATAGTTAGTCGGGCGACCTGACGACGTTCTTGCAACCAGACCCAAAGTTAACTCATCTGTGATATCGTAAGAACCTGATACTTTTATTGAATGGCGATGGTCATTCGGTAAATTACCATAGCCGTGATCCATCAGATCCGCGTAATCATAAGAAGTTGTCCAACCTGGATCTGCCTGATCGTTATCGGTTTTCACTAAACCTTCTGTATTACCATAGCTGTGTGACCAAGTATAAGAAGAATTAATCCGTAACTTGTCGGTAATATTTCCTTCTAAGGTAAATTCAAGTGCAAGATATTTACGTACTGCTTGTTGCAGGGCAAGCTCTTGTGCACTGAGTGTCACTTCATCGACTTGGCCATCGCCATCGAAGTCATAACTCATGGTGATCGCTTCACCCGGGTTATTTAGCACATAGTAAGAACCCTGACCGACATTGTCTTGGATACCGAGTTCGGCCAATTTCTTCGCAAGCACAGGACCAACATCCGTATCTTCAACACTGCGTCCAAGGTCTCGATAAATCGCTCTAACCCCAAATGCCATATCGTCAAAAACGGTGGTCTGATATCCTAAAGTCAATTCATCAGAATACATCGGCTTAAGGGTGGACGAAGCAATCAAACCGGGCTCTGTAATTCCGCGTTGACGCCAGCGTCTATCTCGAAGCATTTCCCCTCGACTTGGCGAGCCATCACTTAATAAAACAGGATAGCCATCACTGTCTACTTGATCGAGGTCGAAATACTCAAACCACTCTACTGAAGCCGAGCCTTGAGTGATGTTCATGTTGGCAGAAACAGGTTGAAAGTACCGCCCGTAAGTAAAGAAAACTTTGGATTCGCCATCACCGTTTAGGTCATAAATCGCTTGAAATCTAGGCGCAAGTTGGTTATCCATGTCTACAAACGCTCTACCGTCAGTAACGGTATTTTCAAACTGACTATAACGCAGGCCCAGATTTAACACGAGTTGGTCGGTGACTTGCCAAGAATCATTGACGTAGAAAGCAAGCGAGTTAACCTCAGAATCAACCGTCCTTGTTCTTATTCGACGTTCGATATAATCCTGACCGAGCGCAGCACCAGAAATGCTCCCTTCACCAGCGGTTTTGATTGTCCACCAGCCTTCTGCGTCTCCAAGGCCATTTTGACCTTCAAAGTGATCTACCGTAACTTTAGTATAATCAACACCGAACAAAATGGAGTGGTAATCCAAATCGATATTAAAGTCGACTCTCGCTTGATCACGGATAAACTCTTGCTCAGAAACACTGCTGGCTGTATGACTTGATAAAGTAACGAATCCCTCTCTTTCATCCCAAACACCCGGCACTGTTGATGCGACAATATTTTCAACGTTTTCGGTCACTCGGCCCACCACAGCCGACACCGAGAAAAAGTCAGAAAAGTAACCACTATAATTGACACTGTAAACCTTGCCGCCATCTTCACCAGGAGCCGCAACCCCTTGTTTATCACCAATCGCATCGCTTTCCCAGTCATAGGCATAGGTTTGCCGTGTCCATTCTCTTTTGTTATTCATGGCGGAAAAACCGATGGAATGGTCTTCATTGATGAACCAATCAACTTTTGCAAACCAGCGATCTTCATCTCGTTTTCTGTCATTGAAGGTCGTTTGCCCAGCCCAACGATTAACCTCCCGTCGAGGTGCATACAAACCATAGTAAAATAAGCTGTCCTCTATTAGTGCACCACTTGCCCAAACTTGTAGCTCTTTAAAAGAGTCGTATTCTTGCTCAGTATTAAGATTCACTGTGCCATTATCTAGGTAGTTTGAGTCGTGATAACTATGGGTTGAAGCAGGGTCTATTCTCACTTCTGCCCCTAAGTTAAATTCGTTATCCCCAGATTTAGAAATTGCGTTAACGATGCCACCTAGTGCGCCACCAAATTCAGGACTAATTCCCCCCGTTTTGATTTGAGTTTGTGAGATAGCTTCCCAAGGCAAACGAATTGAGCCTAAACCAGTTTGAATACTCGTGACATTTAGACCATTAAAATAGTAGCCATTCTCAGCCGATGAGGACCCACCGAAACTTGAGGCTCTATTAAATGAATCACCACCAGGCTCAGCTGTACCGGGTGCCAATAACGCTATACTTTCAAAGCCGGTATTTACTGGCATGACTTTAAGCTCGGCGTCTGTAAACGTTACTCCAGCAGTTGAAGAGGCCATATCCACACGTCGAATCGCCGTGCCAGTCACCGCTATCCGTTCTATGTCCTGCCCTTGTTGTAATAATTGAGCGTCTAAGATTAGCGCCTGTCCAATATTAAGCTCAACATCCTCTTCAATAACGGACTCGAATCCAGCTTTATTAATTGACACGCTGTAACGGCCAACAGGCAGATTACGCAAAATGTATTCGCCCTTGCCATTAGTTTGTACAGCAAACTTCAGTCCCTTGGATTTGTGTGTAAAGGTCAATTGAGCCTGAGATAACTCAGTACCTTGACCATTTACGATGCTCCCTTTCACAGTACTATTGCCATCTGCAGCAAATGCAGTAGAAGTCCCCAATGCTAGAGCAAGTGCTGATGCAGTGAGTGATTTACACAGTGTTTGCGCTGTTTTTTTGTTATTACGCATATTGTTGTCCTTTTGTTCCCATTGATTTGAGTGTTTTTTGGTAACGAACAAACAATACACAATTGATATATTGTATACAATATTAATTATACAATTTATATTAATAAAAGTGATAACACTATGATTTAGATAAAGATTATTTATATAACTTTTATTTCAGTCTGTTTCCTATACCACTTGTACTCAGCGTAATTATCTGAAAAAGTAGATAGAAAAAAACTTAACCAACTGAAATATAACACATTTAAAACTCAACCTAATTTTATTAGTGCCCATTCCAGTAAAATTGAATCTACTTCAATTCAGCCTTTAACTTACTCGCTTTACGCTTCATATAAATTCGCCATAACCCAATCAAATTACTCACCAAAAAAGTACTTTCTAACACAATCGCCATGGGAGAGCCGATATAACAATTATGTATCAGCCAACACACCGTACCTAACATCATCACACACCGAAATACCACTTGCTTGCGAATAAATGCACCAAATGTCAATAAAATACTACCAATAACAGCATAAAGTTCGTAATTTGCATTTAATTGTACTAAAGGTGGCACTGTATTGAGTAGTAGAAACCCGATAAGCAAGCGCTTTGACTGCAACTTGATAAACACCAGATACCTGAGGCTAGCAACCGCCATAAGCAAAGCACCAGCCATAGCATCAAGTAGATAGAAGTGAATTGCAGTGAGTGCAGTCGACAAGCTTAGTGCCAATAACACCTGCTGGCGTTTCATAAATTGAAATGAGGCGAGATCGAGTAAAACAGCAAGGGTAACCAAAACTTGAGATAATAAGAACATGACAAACTCCTAAAAGAAGCATTGTCACGGGCTGTTAGCTAACTGTAATTCACCTAAGTTAATTTTCGACCGCTATTTTCCTAAACGGTACTTTTATCGTAATTTCGACACCTTGTAATTTCGCCGTTTTACAGCGGATCTCGCCTTTTAAAAGTTGCGTAACCAAATTATAAACAATATGCATGCCTAATCCGCATCCGCCTTGATTACGTTTTGTGGTTACAAATGGCTCAAACAAGGTCTTTTGCATTGCTTCGTCCATGCCGACACCATTATCGCGGTATACAATAGTCCAGTGGCTATCTGTCGCCTCGACTAACACGCTGACTGTGCCAGAGGCACTCCCCTCAAAACCATGGATAACGGAATTGTTAAATAGGTTTGCCATTATTTGATAAACCGCGCCTGGATAGGTGGAGAGATTTACATCAGCATTCCCATCTATAGACAAATATACTTCTTTATTTTTAGCCAATGGTTTGAGTGAATCGAATACATCATTGATATATTCAAGCAGGTTAATATCACGCTCCGTCTCACTGGATTGATCTACTGCAACTTGCTTAAAGTTACTAATAAGGCTTTCTGCTCTTTGCAGATTGCGACTGATCAGCAGATAGCCTTCTTGCTGTGCATCGATGGAGGAAACCAAATCTTTTTGCTTAAGGGTTTTATTCTCAAGCTTTTCTACCAGCTCAGATAAACAATCTTCATTATGCGAAAGTGCGGTGATAGCTATACCTAACGGGGTGTTGATCTCATGCGCAACCCCCGCAACCACAACACCTAAAGAGGCCATTTTCTCGCTTTCAATTAAGTCTTCTTGCGTTTGCTTTAATTCAAACATCGCTTGCTCAAGTTTCTGATTCTTTTTATATAGCTCATCGGTGCGCATCGCAACTTTTATCTCAAGTTGCTCGTTTAACGACTGCAAGGCTTGTTGATGTGCTTTCAAATCAGCAATATCTTTCAGTGCCCCCGCTATCCGCGTTGCTCTACCATTATCATCTCGTGCAACTACCTTTCCTCTATCTAATACCCAGATCCACTCTCCCTGTTGATCTTTAACTCGAATAGACAATTCATATACGTCTTCACGGCCGTCCACACAAGATTGCAGGCGCTCCTCAAGTAACACACAATCTTTAGGGTGTACAAACTGGTCAAGTTCATCGAGGATGAGTTTATCTTGGAGATCACTAAAATCGATCCTTGGATTTACGCTGTAACGATAAATTTTACCCGACTCAACATGCCAATCCCAAAGTTCATCACCACTTGCCCACAATGACAACTCTAACCGCTCTTGTAACGCTGACATTTTCTGATTATCCCGCAGCACTTGCTGATAACGCCGTTGTCTCGCTCGAACAAATGCTGCAATGATAAGCACAATGACTAGGGTATAAAAGGTCTTCGAGTAAGCGTTCCACCAAATTGGTGCAGCGATATAAATGCTAAACTCGTGAACTGGCGACTGCATATTAAAGCGATTAACGGTATAGGTTTCTACTCGATAGGTGCCAGGCTCAAGCTGGAGTAAATTTATTTGCCTTGCTCCATTTGCAAGTTTCAGCCACTTGTCGCTTAGTCCTTTAATACGGTAATAAAAGCTCAGCTTCTCAGAGCCAAAGTCTAGACTTGAATATTGCAACGATATGATATTTTGGTCATAGCGTAATCGTAATGAGCCCGCAAGCTCTGGCGCAACAGAGAGGATCCCATCGAGACTTGGCTGTAAAGGCTCGCCCAGTAATTCGATTGTGGAAACTAAAATAGGCCGCGCGGTATTTGAAATTGATACATTCTGGGGGAAGAACTGATTAAATCCTTTGGCTCCACCCATAAAAATTCGGCCGTCAGGGGCTTTCCATGCGGCATTGTAGTTGAATTCGTGCGCTTGTACGCCGTCAATTGGAAGAAAATTATCAATGGCAAAATCCATTACATTAATGCGCGACAGCCCACCACTGGTGCCAAGCCACATATATTCATAGTCATCATAAACCAGCCCCCACACGGCTTGGTTTCCTAGTCCTTCTTGCTCTCCTATGGTTCGGACAACTTTCATTTGCTTATCAACTAAACTAATGCCCGCTTCACTTGCAACCCAGATACGTTGCCACGGGTCTTCATCTATCATAAAAACTAAATTCGACTTTAAGCCATCCTGCGTAGTCAGATTATGGAGCTGGCCTTTACTAAACTTGAACAACCCCTCACCTATAGTGCCAAACCATAAATCTTGCCCAACAACTTTAAATGAAGATACATGTGAAGGTGCATCTGAACGATTTTCGAAAAACTGCACTAGGGTTTTAGACTCCACGTCGTATCTCATTAGGCCTAGCGTCCTGGAACTTACCAAAATCTGTGATTGGTATTCGATAACATCATTAAAGCTAAGCTCAGGACCATTATTCGAGTTAGGCATCAAATGACTGTATTCCCCTTGGGTTAAAGCATACCTAACAACGCCATCACCTCTTGTTGTTACCCACAAGGTATCATCATAGATCTTTACTTGCGTGATAAAGCTTCCTTTGATTGCAGATAAACTCGGGAAAATTCGATGCGCTTCGATAAAGCTCGATTTTTGATAAATATATAAACCCGATGACGTACCTATCCAAAAGCGCTCGCTACTGTCTAGTGCGAAATTCCTAACATCAGGATGCCCCAAAGGAGCATGCGGAAAGTTTTGTTCACCAACGTGACCAAACGATTCGCTCAGTTGACTAAAAAAGTGCAGCCCCTGTGACTCAGTCCCTATCCATAAATCGCCGTTTCTATCTCGTTGAACACTAAGTACATTGTTATCTTGTAGACCATCATATTGTTCTGCACGGCGATACCAATGCCGCTTGATACTACCTTGCAGATCTAAAATAAACACTCCGGTATTGGAAGCAACGAGTATCTCATTCGCCCTTACTTTAATTTGGTGAATGCTGAGGTTTACTTTCGCACTGACCGACTTTTGCCATTGCACTTTATTGAACTGAGTGTCGAAACTAATGATTTTATCATCCGAATCAACCACGAATATCCTTCCGTGGGAAAGCGACAGTGTTTTAAACTCACCTTCCAACAGAACGTTCGCACCTACTTTGTCTTTTGGCTGACTGACTAGGCCATCTGCATTGAGGTAAACAAATGCATCCCTTGTTTCTTGGACTTCACGAACAAATTTACCAGTTAAATAAAGTTTTTCAGGCATTAAGGTTTGGTAGTTAACTCGGTAAGCATCGCCCTCTTCTGTCGATACTGTCACTGATTCACCATAACAGGCCACTTTTTTAACTCTATCGGAGCTAACCGCCTCATTCTGCGCCGCTAAGATAGAGCGAAAGGTCCCCGCTTCAGTATCGTAAATGCTAAGCCCAGTACTTGTTCCAACCCAGATATATTTGCCACTGTGGCATAGTGAGGTAATAAAGCCGCCAGAGAGATGATGTTTGGAGTTCTGCTTTACTTCAAATTGAACAAAATCATGACCATCAAAACGATTTAGGCCAGACTGTGTGCCAACCCAAATGTACCCGAGTTGATCTTGCGCAATGGCAGTGATAGTGACCTGACTGAGGCCAGAATTATAGTCATAGCGTCGCATAACCTGCGCCGTATCGCTAAATTCGGGAAAACTGGCGGCACAAGGAAAACTCGGTAATAACAACAGCAGCAACACACAAAACCATTTCAGTGTGCTGTATGGTACAACGAACAGAGACATGCGCTTGAGTAGAGTCATATAGTCGAGATGTTAGCCCGCATTATATTAACTATAGCAAAAGCGAAAAAGAGCATGTGTTTTTTGACAAGTTTAGCGCATACATGCGCTACAGAGCTAAGCTACAAATAGCTAAAATCGGTTTATTCAATTCTAAAATCTATTACCAAGGCTTATAACTCAAAATGACTGTGGATCCCCGTACCGTGCAGTAGCTCATACTTCTCTAGCAAGCCGTTTTCAAGCGTTACTAAACTAATCGCAGAGTCTGACACCAAATAGCCATGTTTTTTTAGCGATGAAGGATGCTTACTTACCGATAGCTGCCAGCGTTTCGTAAAGAGATTCAGAGGACTATATTTGGCATACAAAATCGTGTCCATCTTATCTAAAATATTGATAAGCGGCTTTGGAAATTCGTTTTTTATCCCTGATGCGGTTAGCTGCCAAATGCGGTTATCATGACGACCAAAACGAGCCTGAACCGAAAAGCAAAACGAATAATGTACATCGCCGGAGAGTATAATGGTTTCTTTAGGTGTATCTGGACGCTTAAAAATTTCAATTAGCTTTTTCGCGGCCCCTTCATGTGCCATCCAATTTTCCACATCTACCACCAACGGTTCACCACAGGTGTTAAATATGGCTTGTATGGTTTCGATTGCCTTTACCCCAAATACTGGCGCAGGACTGACCATCAATACTGCACTGTGGTCAATAAGCGTGTCTTGCAGCTCCATCAACATTTCCCAGTCGAGTAAACCACTTGGTTCATTGAAATCCTGTTCATTACGCCACCGATGTGTACGAGTATCTAGCACCACCACTTTTGGAAACGTATCTAAACAATAATGCCAGTGTGTGAATCGACGAACTTGTTTGTCAAACGCCGAAAAGTGCCATTCGTTGTCAATCAGGCTTGAATTAAAAGCTGATGTCAGCGCCCCGCTATACTCAAACGCATCATTACCAATGCCTTGAAACAGCCAATAGCTAATGATGCCATTACTGATAATGCGTCGACTCACTTTATGGTTCGCAATTGCCTGTTCCCATTTAGCCGTCAAGTTCCAATCATCGGTCACATCATGGTCGTCAAACATCATTAGTACAGGCACGTTCGCACACAACCGCTCAGCGCTAGGCAACGTTTCAACAAAGCCTTTTAAGGCGTCAAGTTCGGACTCAAATATTCGCCTAACTTTGTCGTTACCACCATCATAATGAAGCGCATCAAAGTTAACCAACTGCCAAGCAAGATGAGAGAAGTTTAACAGGTAACAGGCGACAAACTCTTCGAAGAAAATTAGGTGATTAAAGGCCTTAACACTAGAAAAGTGCGGTTCATCCTTTCGAAACCAGTAACCCGGTGAAAACTTTGAGCGCTCCTGCCATGGCGTCTTTGGTAAATATAAGTGACGATGGTAAAGCTGAGCTTGTTGATCAGCTGGTAGGTGCATTGGCAATTTCGTTTCTTTAAACAAACCCAATCGCGCTATAAGTTGGTGAATAGCCAACAACATGGCGCCGGCAACATCATCTGCATAGATCTGATCGCCAGAAAAAATACACAAGTCAGCGCCTAGCTCACCGAGTTCGCGTTGCTGCTCTTGCCACTGATCTGCAGTATGTAGACTGTCTTTTGCGTGGTGATGCGGGTTACGGCATGAGCCATGTAATATTTGCTTGAGCAAAGCAGGTATCGCAAAGCTAAGCTCTTCTCCATAACGCAGATAATCTGGCTTATACGCGGCACCGTTAATAAGCACTTGATACTCGAGCAGCTGCGCTGTTGGCAGAGCCTTCTCGCTGCATATCATCAAAAAATGCAAAAAGCAGGCTGCACCGAGCTGAAATGTCTCAACCTCACACCGACTTTGATGGGCCAATAGCGAAGCCGAAATGTCCACGGCTTCACAAGTAACAACCTGAATACAAATTTTATTCTGCTCAGCTCGGCGAACCAGCGGGCCCATCAACACCTGAGGTAGCTGATTAAGTTGTGCTACCATCTTGGCGTTTCACCAAATTAAATAAAGAGTAAAAGTTATTCGTGGTTTGCTCTGCAAGCGTTTTGTAGCTCACTCCTTTTAAGTCAGCAATATAATATGCAACGTCTTGTACATAAGCAGGCTGGTTAGTTTTACCACGATGCGGTACCGGTGCAAGATAAGGTGAGTCGGTTTCAATCAGCAATCGGTCCATAGGGATTTGCTTAACGACTTCCTGAAGCGCCGTCGCATTTTTAAACGTCACAATACCTGAGATTGAAATGTAAAAACCAAGGTCTAGTGCCTGCTTTGCCATCGGCCAATCTTCGGTGAAACAGTGCAACACGCCACCGCAATTTTGCGCATTGTGGGCTCGCATGATGTCTATTGTATCCGCTTTTGCATCACGAGTATGGATGATCAGTGGTTTTTGCAGCTGATTAGCCACATCGATGTGTCCGGCAAAGCTTTCTTGCTGTACCTGATGCGTATCTTTTGAATAATAATAATCTAATCCAGTTTCACCAATAGCAACGACTTTATCATTACTCGCCAGTTGCACTAGCCTTTCAACATCCAATTTATCTTTTTGATCCAGTGGATGTACCCCACAAGATGCAGAAACATCATCAAAATGGGCTATTTTTTCTAACATGGATGGAAATTGGTCTAGCGTCACGCTAACGCATAAAAAGTGTTCTACTTGTTTTTGTCTCGCGTTGCTGAGTACTTCTTCAAGGCTTAGGCCTAACTTTTCAAAATCGAGTCTATCTAAATGACAGTGAGAGTCTACAATCATACTGGCTCTACATGGTGTAAGTTGGTTTATCTGAATGCAAAGTCGCACCCAAAAGCTTATTTATTTTATCGTTCAGAGCTGGTGCGTCTACAAACGCAACACCAACACCCGAAGGATTAGAATTTTGTGCACCTTGCGGTGTTAACCAAGCAACCACAGCGTTGACTTCGTCCGCCTCTAGAGCGTCAGGCAAGGTAACTCTGAGCTTTAATTCTTGCCCCATATCAAAATGGGCATTGGACTTGATAAATATGCCACCGGATTTCAGAAATGGCATATAACAACGATATAGCTCATCTAAATCTTCAAAATCCGCAAGTAACTCTTGCATGCGCCACCTCTTTATAGCTGTTTTTGTAAGGCAAAAAGTAAATTAGAAATGCTCAGGTTTTGATTTAACCCTAACACATTTTTCTGTTCGTACATAAACCGATGTACTAAGCTCACTAAGTCTTGATACTGGGTAAAACTCAAACCATTCCCTTGTGTCATCGCCCCTTTTAAACGGTTGAGCAAAAAACGGGCGAATACATCACTCATTGCGCTGTGCTTTAACAAAATTTTTTCAACCGTTTGCGCACTCTCTACTGTTAATTGATTCGCCGCGTGATAAAGCGCAGTCACATCATCAAGCGCACCTTCTTGTTGCCACGCTTCGATAATAAATGGCTGTAGAGAAAATTCACCAAACCAAGGGAAATCACAAGCGACATTTTTAGCTGCCAGCCACTGCGCGGCCTCTGCTTGATTGGGCGAGTGGATAGCCACTTTATTACAACGGCTCAAAATGGTGGCAGGTAACTTACTGTCATCATCGCTGGTAACGACCAAATAACGATTAGCATTTGGCTCTTCAAGTGTTTTTAACAGCGCATTAGCGGCTGAATGGGTCATCAAATGCGCGTGTTCAATCAACGCGACTTTATTGCCACCTTGCTGCGCTGAATGGTTCAAGAAATGCGTAATCTCTCGAATTTCGTCCACCCCGATTGATTTTCCTTCAGGCACTACACTCAGTCTATCAGGATGATTACCAGCTAAGTTCAAGTTACACGGCTTACATTGCCCACAGGCAGTAAGATTTTGTGGATGTAAGCATAACAGTGCTTCTGCCAAGTGCGCCGCAAGCAGAGATTTCCCCACGCCTTTTTTACCCGATAACAGCTGAGCATGGTGCAAACGACCGTTTTGCTGTGCTCGAGCAAGATAACTTAGAGCGCCACTGTGCCAACTTGGAAGCAAATTATTCATTGCCTTCCACTGTAAGGTGTGTGGCTATCAAGCTATCAAGCAGTTCAATACTTTGCTCAAGTACCTGTGCTTTACTTTGACTGGCATCAATCACAGTAAATCGTTCAGGGTCATTTTTCGCTTGAACGAGATAACCCTCACGTGCGCGCTGCAAAAATTGTTGCTTTTCATCCTCGAGTCTATCTAGCCCCTCACCTCGCGATTTGACTCGCTTTAAGCCCTCTTCAGGGTCCAAGTCCAAAATCAAATTCATGTCTGGACGAAAACCGCCAAGCGCAAGCTGATTAATGGTTGTGATGGTGACAAGATCTAGTCCTCTTGCATAATGTTGAAAACTAAATGTTGCAGCGTCAAATCGATCAGAAATAACGACTTTGCCTTGCTCAAGTGCTGGAATAATTTTTTCACGAACGTGCTGAGCACGCGCAGCCCCAAACAACATAAGCTCCGTCATGTCTGCCATTTCGGGAGTTGAGGGATCTAGAATGATTTCTCTTATCTTCTCTGAGATCTCTGTTCCACCAGGTTCACGAGTCATCACAACTTCAATACCGCGTTGTTTTAAATGCGCTTCCAATCCGGTAATAACCGTTGTTTTTCCAGCGCCATTGCTGCCATCGCAGACCAGCATAAACCCTTTTTTCATAGCAAGGACGTACTCATCATTCTTATTTGGCTGTTATTTTATCGTGTTTTAGTGAATTATTCACGACTGAAATAGAATTGAATTGTCTAATAAATTGAATTTGTCATTCTGAAAAGAATTTAAAACAGAAAAATTTGGTCTACAATAACAAGCACATCCGATTAATTTTATATAAGAAACGCCCAATGCTGAGCAACATTAACATGCCTTTTAGGCCCGTAAAGGAAGCGTATTAATATGCCGCGTAAAATGCTCTATTTGGTGTTCATGTTACTTCTTTTGGTTTATAACCCAGTAAATGCCCGTGCAAGTGAACCGCCAGAGATAGATGTCGCGGTAGGACTTGAAAACTTTGATTTTCAGCCATTATTTGAAGAGTTTAGTGCAAAAACGGGTATTAAAGTTAATATTCTTGCTTTTAACAACAATCAGTTGAAAAGCGAGTTATTGTTGTATGCAGATGCCCTACAGTTACCGGATGCCGTGATTATTCCCAGCGATTATATGGGGTTGTCAGAACTGCAATTTTCTCAGGTGCCAGAGTCTTGGTTAAGCAAAAAGCTCACACAAAAAGTCATTGAGAATAGTAAGGTCAATGGTGAGCTTAAGGGCGTACCAATTATGTATGGCAACCATCTTGTACTCTATTACAACCGTGCACTTGTGCCACACCCTATTACCGACTTACAAACCTACGCACAGCAAACTGTTGCAGACAAACCTACGCTCGGCTGGAATTTTTATGAAATGTATTGGTTTGTGACGTTTGCGAACGCCCTTCAGCCTAATCTCATTCAGGCAGGCGTGCCACAGCTTGACACCAAAGCGATGCGCCTCGCAATTTCCAATTATCAATCACTTCTCAACAGCGGCATCATAGACGCTGATTGTGTTTACCAATGCTTAATGAATCGTTTTAAGACCGGCAAGCTCGATTATTTTGTGAATGGAATTTGGGCATATCGTCAACTTAAAGACAAGCTTAAAGACGACCTAGCCATCGCGCCTTTACCGAGATGGGGTAATTATCAGCTGATGTCTCTCGCATCGTCTCATGTACTGGCTTTTCCTGCCAATGGCATAGAATCTAAAAAAAGTCCGCATCTAAAGCAGCTTGTTGACTTTATGCAAAGCCAGAAGGTACAAGATAAACTATGGGATGAGCTCAACGCGCTGCCTGCAAACGGTGACAGCTTAGCTGAACTTATAAAACGCGACGACAAAGCACTGTCTCAACTGATCGCATCTCTGCATGAAACCTATCCACAACCGAATGAACCTATTATGGCCTATATTTGGGAAGCCATGTTAAAGGGGCTAACACGCTATTTAGGTGGTGTGTATAGTGTCGAAGAAACGACGCAATATATGCAATTTATCGTCACAAAGTCGGGACAGAATGAAAGCAAATCGCAGCATCGTTGATGAAATAAAAAGAAAAATTACGGCATTATTCTCTCTCTTCCTGGTTGTACTGGTTGCGATGGTTGGCTTTTCCTTAATGCAACAAAAAGCAACCCTAGAGCAAGAAGACGTTAAACGCACTGGCGCAAGTCTTATCAGCGATTTTAAAGCGCAAATCAATGAGCTTATCTATCAAGTTGCACCATTAAGTGAAGACCATATTTTATCTACCTTACCGAGCGATCTACTGTTTACTCAATACGCGGTTAAGGCGCTAACCAACTTAGTCGACAATACCGACATGGTAAAATCTGCGTTTATCAACGATGGCTCCGTGTTTACCGTAGAAGGATATCCTTTTAATACCCTACGTTGGAACAATTCTGTATTTAGCGAGCATGCTCACAAGGTCCTCGCGCAACAGCGACGCACATTAAAAATCGATAAACTAGTTGTCCCAGTTGAAAGCATTGAAAAAAAACCGTCTGATCAGGCCAAATTGTTTCTCGCCATTCCCCTTAGACAAAAATTATCGTCGTTAATGCGTCCTTATAAATATACGGGTGTACTATTCCTCGAAGTCGATCTTGAACCATTTTTAGGTTCCAATCAGGAAAAAGGCTCTATCTGGATCACCAGTCAAGACCTTGTGCTTGCGGGAACACATCCCTCAGATGCCACTGAAGGTGTATATCACAGTCCTATTTATTCACAAAAAGACGATTTTGTTGAACTTGATTTACAGCTACAACGAGAAGCGGAAGTATACAGTAACGATATTTTAAGCGCGGTGTTATACATTGTACTTATCGGCTTGATGCTAGTGGTATTACTTACCTGGTATTTACGCCGATTAGCAAAACGCTTGACCAATCCGATGCGCGCACTTGAGCGTCATTGCGAACGACTTAAACAGGGACATTATGTTTCTGCAACAAGCGATTTTGAATTTAGAGAGCTAAGAACGCTCCAAGTGACTCTCAACCAACTTGCGAAACAAATTAAGGAGCAGATAGGTTCTCTTGAAAATGAAAAAATAAAGGCGCAAAGCTCAGAGCGGGCAAAAAGTCACTTTTTGGCAAATATGAGCCATGAATTAAGGACGCCACTTATCGGTATTTATGGTGTATTCCAATTAATGAAGCACCATAGAAATGCAGCAGATTCCAAAGAGCTCATTGCACAGGGCATGACGTCCACAGAAACATTACTTAGCTTACTCAATGATTTACTTGATTTCTCTAAAATTGAAGCTGGTGAACTAAAAATGGAATCAGCGACGGTGGATGTCAGAAGTATTGTCAGTGAAGTTAAACAAGAGTTTGTCCATACTGCCAATGCTAAACAAATTGACCTTATTATTCATACTGAGGAGCTTGCAAATCCTTATCGACTCGGTGATTCGCTGCGTTTAAAGCAGATACTAAGAAATTTAATATCCAATGCCGTTAAATTTACCAGTGACGGCTCGGTAACCGTTATACTCCAAGATGGCGGTAAACATCTCTCCATCCGTGTAATAGATACTGGCGCTGGTATTTCCGAAGTCGCGCTAAAGAAGCTATTTAATCGATTTCAACAGGCAGACTCGTCGACTACCAGAAAGTATGGAGGAACCGGTCTTGGACTTGCAATTGTAAAACAACTTGCCGAGTTAATGGACGGCCGTGTTACGGTGACAAGTAAAGAAGGTATTGGCAGTGAGTTTACAGTTAAACTCGTACTCGATATCTGCGACGCACCAGAACAATCTGTCATGCAAGATTTGCAAGCTATACCCGCCTTGAAAGATAAAAACCTGCTACTTGCTGAAGATAATCCACTTAATCAAAAAATATTTAGCGCCATGATAAAACCAACTGAAGCGAATCTTGTCATAGCTCAGGATGGTGAAGAGGCGATTGAGCTTTATCACGAATTGAAACCTGATATCTTTTTTGTAGATATTCAGATGCCAAAAAAAGATGGCCTAAAAGTATGTTCAGAAGTCAGAGAACAGGATAAAACAACCCCACTTATTGCCGTTACAGCCAACGTGATGTCGGGAGATTTAGAAAACTATCAGCAACTTGGATTTGATAATTGCGTCGCAAAACCGATAGATATGAAAAAGCTTTATGAAGTGATAAATACTATTGTGAGTTAACGGTCAATTTCGCCCCATTTTATATGGCTAGATAATTGAATAAAGTTCATTTAAGTTACAATTGAATAACATCGTAGAATTCTTATAATCTTAGCCTGAAAGCAGACATTCACCTCCGGTAAACTTCTTCTCGTGCAACATTCAATTAGCATTCAAGTCTTTATACCATCAGCATTTTTACCTGCACTAGTTGCATGGTTTCATCGAATGTAATTTCATAGGAGTCAAAAGGAATGACAACCATCGTCTATAACGCTAAAACATCAGAAATAGCCTGTGATAGTAGAACCACTACCGATAAGATCATCGTTACCGATAACGCCCAAAAGTGGTTTGATTATCATGGTTGGAGAGTGTTTTGCACCGGCCAGACATGCGATATACACAATTTGCAGCACAATTTTTCAAATAATCAATTTGATACGATTGAGAGTTTGGAATTCATTAAATACCACCCCAAAAAAGGCGTATGGTATGGTTGTGTAAAAAGGGGCACCTGTAAATCTGAACCCTTAGCGCAATCTTATGCCATCGGCTCAGGCCAACAAGCGGCAATGTTTGGTTTACTCAATGGCTATAATACGGTGGAAATCGTTGAGCAAGTTAAACGAATTGATTTTAGAACAGGTGGCGATATTCATTGCTTTAAAATTACCGACTCCTTAGAAAACATATAAGCCAGCGTCAAAATACGCTGGCTCTAACTCACTTGAGTGAGTTAACCTGAGCTTCGGATAATTAATGCCTTTCTAGCAGCCAGTTTTAACGCTAACTGCGTTGAATTCACTTCCAATAGCTAGCTATTGGTACGTAAATTCGCCTTGTTATCCTCAAAACTTTCTGGCTAGGTAAGAAGATAGTTTAAGGTGATTAAAAAACAGTTAGTTCATTCCTTACCCAAACCTCAGGTTAGTTAAATAACTGAAAGCTCAACCGCAATGTTGCCACGAGTAGCATTTGAATATGGGCAAACTTCGTGAGCTTTTTCAACGAGTGACTGCGCCGTGTCTTTGTCTAAGTCACCAACTGATACCGCCAATTTCACCGCTATCCCGAAGCCACCCTCAATTGGCCCTATAGACACTTCAGAGTTAATATGTGTGTCTTCTGGCAACTTGACTTTTGCTTTGCCTGCCACCAATTTTAATGCGCCAATAAAACACGCCGCATAACCTGCTGCAAACAATTGCTCCGGATTAGTCCCTTGCCCATCATCCCCACCTAAGCCTTTTGGTGTCGAAAGCGCAACATCAAGACGACCATCGTCAGACTTTGCCACACCTTCTCGGCCACCTGTGGCAGTGGCTTTCGCCGTATATGCAATACTTTGTAGTTCTTTCATTTCGTTCTCCTAAGTTTGTGCTTGTAGAGTACTCACCTACACCCTAACGCAGCGAGGCTTTACTCTAGATGAAGTAAAATCAATTAAACATTTATTTTGCATGCAAAATAATAGATTCAATTTTTTAGAATTGCAAATACTTTGTGTGCAAATTAAAATATAGCTTAGCTACTTTGTAGGAATATGTGATGAACTACCCACAATTAAAACTAGACGCTCAAATCTGCCACCGCCTCTACATGGCTTCCAATGGTATTGCCCGTGCTTACCGAGCATCTTTACAAAAACTCGACTTAACCTACCCTCAATATGTGGTGATGATGGCACTTTGGGAGAAAGATGAAATCAGCATTGCTGAGTTACTAGAGAAAACCGCCATCGATGGCGGTGCTATGACACAAATATTAAAGAAAATGACTGACAAAGCCCTGCTTTCAATCGTTAAAGACGAAAAAGATAAGCGCAAACGAGTGGTAAAACTACAAAGTAGGGGTCAAGATCTGCAACATCAAGCTGCCACAATTCCTGAGCAGATCCGCTGTAAATTTCCAAGTATCGACGAGCAAAAAGCACAAGCACTTATTGAGTTACTAGATTCGATCAATGGTGATTTGGCCTAAAGTAGAAATCAAAAGATAGTCATTGTAGCGCGCGTTCTAAATGTGCCAAAAACGCTGATATTTTTTTGGCCAGATGTTTACGGCCAGCATAGAACGCATAAAGTACAAGGTCTTCCGGTTGCTGCTCTAATTTAAGTGGTACCAGCGCGCCTGACTCAATTTCTGCTTTACAGGAGTTCAGTGGCAAGATAGCAAATCCAACCCCTGAAAGCGCGGCAGACTTAGCTATAAACCCACTGTTTACCCTAAAGTTTGATTTAACATTCACCGTCGTTAATCTTCTTTCATTGTTAGTAAATATCCAAGGTGTACCGTTTACTGCGGTAAGGGTTGAAATACAAGGTAGAGATTGTAAATCTGCTAATCTATACGGCGAAGTATGCTTTTCTAGCAAGCTGGGTGCTGCCACTACGACGCTTGGTAATCGAGCCAGCTCTTTAACCACCCAGTTGCTATCCTCAAGCTTGCCACGATGAAAGTAAAGCACGACATCAAAGCCATCTAAGAGATTTTCTCTTGGACTCAGGCTGGTATCACAACTTATTGAAATTAATGGATGTGCAGCACAAAAGGTTACCACTGCTTGACCAAGAATGGGGATGTCGGGCATCACTATACGCAAATGCCCCATTGGCGTAGAGGCATGTTTATTTACTTCTTGCAACGCATCCGACAGCGAATCGATTAACGGCTTTGTACTCACATAAAGCTGCTCACCCGCTTCTGTCACTGAGATCCGCCTTGTCGTTCGTTCCAACAATCTTGCATCAAGCTTTTCTTCAAGTAGTGCAATATGACGACTTACGTTGGAGGTTGGTATATCCAGAAACTCTGCCGCTTGTTTGAAGCTTAAGCATTCATAAACACAGTGGAAACTGTTAAGCCACTGAGGGTCAATCTGATCAATCATTTTATTAGCCCAACATATGGGTTTATCAATTCAATAATAGACACTTTATTACCTAATTAAGGCTAATACAATCAAGGCTTCTTTGTTTATATCAATTAAGGATGTCTATGTTTTCAGCTTCAATGACCACCTTAGCAAGCCCAAAAGCAAAATTTGGGTTATGTTTTGTCATCCACTTTTTAGTCGCGTTAGATGCATTAATCATTGTACCCTTTAGCGCGGATATGGCGCTAAGCTCAGGTACCAACCCATCAAATTCGGGACTACTCGTTTCAGCTTATGCAATTGCCGCTGCTTTCACTTGTTTATGTGTGCGCGGTACAGGCAACCTTTCAAAGGAGAAATACAAAGTCTTTATTTTTCTGTCAGCAACCACATTGTTAACCTTGCTTACTTCAGCACTCGAGAGTTTTTATACCCTGCTTTTCGTACGTGCATTGACTGGTATTGGTGGCGGCGCACTGGTAGTACTCAATCTCAACTTGGTGATTCAGCTAAGCCATGAAAACGACAAGAAAAAAGACACCGCGATACTGTTGAGTGCTTTTCCACTCGCCTTGGCAATTGGGATCCCTGCGCTATTATTTATCACAGCAAATCAAGGCTGGCAGTTGGGGTTCATGATACTGGGAAGTGGCTTAGCCATTACAGTGCTATTATTTACATTTATATTTCTCTCAAACATAAAGCAAGCTTCGCAAAGCAGCGATAGCAACCCAATGCCAAGCAACACATTTAACCCGACCAAAACCCTTAAATACGCTCTGTTCATCGCATTTTTTGTGGTGCTAAGTACATTTGCAATTTCAACTCAATTTCCGGTGATGCTAATTACAAACTTAAGCATCTCAAGCCCAATGCTAAGCGCATGCTATTTGTTAAGTGGTGTGTGTTCGTTTATTGCAGTTCAGCTATACGCTCGAAGTAAGCTAAACAATCACACAACCTCATACTTAATTTACTTTCTTAGTGGCTTGATGATATTGGCAGCCTTGTTTGGTTTTACGATAAGTTCAGTTATTTTTGCAGCCGGACTTTTTACCCTGTTTGTGATTGCAAGCGCTACCCGCTCTATGATCTTAGTGACAGAACTTATAACCTCACTTCACGCAGAAGAGCGCAGTACCTTTATCAGTCTGCAAAATGCGATACAGCACTTTGCGATAGCCTCTGGTGGCACTATTGCAAGTTTGCTAGTCACGCCCCGCGAAAACCACACACTTAATTTTAATGTCTTGATTGTAGTTTCAGCTCTATTAATAGTTATAACAGTTGCTATGTGGAGAAACTTTCAAAGAAAGCGCTTTTAATCGCGATTTAGTGATTGAACAATAGGTAATTGGGCAGTTTGATTGTCAATAAGTGACGTAGCTTCCCCAATTGCCGCTCTGATTTGTTTTAATAAGACAATCCGCCATGGTTATGCCTTACTCTAAGCGCGCCTCTATGCGATAATGCGTGCCTATCGTTAATCATATTTGTCGTGATGATATACACAGTTGTCATACCATCACGACAAATATAATTAACCAAAACAAACAAAAACAGTAGAATAACTTTTTGACTTTATGACAAATACAAACCAATCAGATACACCGAATAATGCCCAGAACATCCCAACTATTTTCTGGCACGACTACGAGAGTTGGGGTGCGACGCCGCAAAAAGACAGGCCAAGCCAATTTGCTGGGATCAGAACGGATCTGGACCTCAATATTATTGGTGAGCCACTGATTGAGTATTGTCAACCAGCACCTGACTATCTCCCGCATCCTCAAGCCTGTTTGGTCACTGGGATCACACCACAGTTAGCACTAAAAAAAGGCCTGACCGAGGCTGAGTTTATGGCAAGGATCCACACTGAATTTGCAAAGCCACAAACCTGCGTTGCTGGATATAACAGTATTCGGTTTGACGATGAGCTAACCCGTTATAGCCTTTATCGTAACTTTTATGACCCCTATGAGCGTGAATGGCAAAATGGCAATAGCCGTTGGGACATCATAGATCTGGTAAGAGCCTGTTATGCGCTTCGCCCAGAAGGAATAGAATGGCCAACCAGAGAAGATGGCAATCCGAGTTTTAAACTGGAACACTTAACCGTCGCCAATGGCATTGAGCACGGCGCCGCGCACGATGCATTGAGTGATGTTACCGCAACGATCGCGCTGGCTAAACTGATTAAAACCAAACAGCCAAAACTGTATGAGTTCTACTTTAATCACAGACATAAAAAAGCGGTATCGAGCCTAATCGACGTTTTCAATATGCAGCCTTTGGTGCACGTTTCTTCTATGTTTCCGGCACAACAAGGTTGCACCACTTGGATTGCGCCGATGAGTTTTCACCCGGTCAATAGCAATGCCGTGATCTGCTTTGACTTAACACAGTCGCCAGAGGTATTGAATGACCTTGACGTTGAGGCGCTCAAACAACGGCTTTATACAAAACGCAGCGAATTGGGTGATGATGAGTTACCAGTTGGATTAAAACTAGTACATATCAATAAATGCCCGTTGGTTGCGCCCGCTAAAACCCTCTTGCCCGAAAACGCAGCGAGGCTTGGAATTGACCGCGAGCAATGCCTTGAAAACTTAAAGTACCTTAAAGCACGTCCAGAGCTAAGGGATAAGGTTGCAGAAGTCTTTAGCGATGAAAAGGGATTCGATAAACCAAGCAATCCGGATTATCAACTCTACAACGGTTTCACCAGTAAGGCCGATAAAGCCAAATTTGCAATCATTCGCAATGCATCGCCTGAAGAGTTGGCAACCATTGAACTGGATTTTGAAGACAGTAAATTTAACACGTTGCTGTTTCGCTATCGAGCAAGAAACTGGCCGCAGTCGCTCTCACCTGTAGAGCTTGATAAATGGCGTAAATACTGCCAAAACAAGTTGATGCATAATGAAGATAACCCTTCAATTTCAGCCGAAGATTTTATGCTAGAGCTTGAAAATTTAGTCGCAGAGAATGAAGGTAATGAGCACAATATGCAGATCTTAAAAGCGCTTTATCATTACGCTCAAAGTTTGTAGTTAATGCCGTAATAGCCCGCACCGCTTGGCGCTAATATGAAATGCTGACTTCGTCGATAAACAGCAGTGCGGCTTACTAATATAATTTGCATTGGCAAAATATTCGTTCTGCTTGTGTTGAAATAACCCCTCTAAGAAATGAAGAGTTTATATTGCATTAATACCAATTCGCTTAATTAAGCTACCTATTTTGAGGCGAAAAAATCTTGTCGATAATCAGGAAAAAATCCTATTTAACCTGAGGTTTGGATAAGGAATGAACTGACTCACTGTTTTTTAATCACCTTAAACTATCTTCTTACCTAGCCAGAGAGTTTTGGGGATAACTCCGATCTCGCGTTCTGCTACCGCACTGGTACCTACATCCTTGTAGGCAAGGCAAATTTACGGCCCAATAGCTGGGCTATTGGAAGTGTATTCAACGCAGTTAGCGCTAAAACAGGCTGCTAGAAAGGCATTAATTATCCGAAGCTCAGGTTATTTAGTGTTCTAAATAAGAAAGCTTTAACACCGTTAGCGTCAGGTTTGCTTCTTCAAATTGAGCAAGTATTAAGACCAATTGGTATAATTCTCTCATCTCTTATTGTGTTGGCATGTATTCCACATTAGCTGTAACTCTTCAATAATGGCGGGGTCGTCAATGGTAGATGGCACGATGATGTCTTCACCGTCCACCAGCTGGCGTAGGTTCTTTCTGAGTATTTTACCTGAACGGGTTTCGGGTAAACGCTCAACCACTTTAATGGTTTTAAGACAGGCAATCGCACCGATTTTTTCGCGGTTCAGGCTTCTGATTTCCTCTGCAATGGCTGTTTCTGTGTTGTTTACGCCATCTTTCAGTACCACCATGGCAATAGGCACTTGGCCTTTTAGCTCGTCTTTACCGGCAAACACGGCGCATTCTGCAATTGCATTGTGGCCTGCGACGATCTCTTCCATTTCACCGGTTGACAGTCTATGCCCGGCTACGTTTATTACGTCATCGGTGCGGCCCATAATAAACAAGTAGCCGTCTTCATCAAAATACCCGCCATCGCCAGAGAGGTAATAGCCGGGGTATTGTGATAAGTAACTGCCTTTAAAGCGCGCCGTGTTATTCCAAATAGTGGTTAAACAACCGGGAGGGAGTGGTAATTTCACCGCAACGACACCTTGTTGATTGGCCTCGCAAGGACTGCCGTCCACATCAAGGATCTCAACTTGATAGCCCGGTGTGGGAACAGTGGCACTGCCCGCCTTTGTTGGCATCAATTCAATTCCAACTTGGTTAGATGCAATTGCCCAACCCGTTTCGGTTTGCCACCAGTGGTCAATTACCGGCAGCTTTGTGGTGGACTGTAGCCAATCGTAGGTAGCAGGGTCAAGTCGTTCACCAGCTAAAAATAGCGCTTTTAGACTGCTTGTGTTGTAGTTAGCCAAGAGCGCAGCGCTCGGATCTTCTTTTTTAATGGCACGAAATGCCGTAGGTGCACTAAAAAGTGCAGCCACTTGGTATTCTTCTACCACTCGCCAAAACGCACCTGGATCTGGGGTTTTAATCGGTTTACCTTCGTATAATACGCTAGTGCAACCATAAATCAGTGGGCCATAAACAATATAAGAATGGCCCACAACCCAACCAATGTCAGATGCTGCCCAAAATACTTCGCCGGGCGCCATGCCGTAAACGGTTTTCATACTGTAGTTTAATGCCACAGCATGACCGCCCTGCTCTCGCACTACTCCTTTGGGTGTACCTGTGGTGCCAGAGGTATACAAAATATAAAGCGGATGCGTACTTGGTAACGGCACGGCATCAAAGGATTCTGGCGTGTTTGCCACCACCGCCCAGTCTAAGTCTCTTGGCGATGACATCTGCGCTTGGTATGCTTCACGCTGTAACACAACGCAATGTTCAACTTGATGCTTTGCCAGCGACAAAGCCTCATCCAGCATAGGCTTGTATTCAATAGTGCGGCCTATTTCAATTCCGCAAGAAGCACTGATCACTAGCTTTGGTTGAGCATCATCTATTCTCACCGCAAGCTCATGAGGTGCAAAACCGCCAAACACCACTGAATGAATAGCACCCACGCGCGCGCAAGCAAGCATAGCAACGACCGCCTCAGGCACCATGGGCATATAAATTACGACTCTATCCCCTACGCTTACACCAAGCTGATTTAAGCCTGCCGCAAAATGGCTCACTTGAGAGAGCAACTCGCGATAGCTAATTTTGCGTTTGGTATTCGTCACCGGCGAGTCATAAATTAGTGCTGTTTGCTCCCCTCTCCCTTGGTGTACATGATGGTCGAGTGCCACATAACTGGTATTCATCAAGCCATCGCTAAACCAATGACTCAACCCCTCTTGGTCTTGGCTATGTCCGATTTTTGGTGGCGTGTGCCAATCAAGCCGTGTCGCTTCTTTAAGCCAAAACGCCTCTGGGTCTTGGGTAAATGTGTGGTACGCCTGTTGATAGGTTGTTGTTGTCATATTAAGTTACTCAGTTTCGCTGGAACTTAGTAAAGATAGATAAAAAACTGCCAAGTTTTGATGAGACTTTAGTCTTGCGAGGATGATATAGATCAAGGTTGGGGGCGTTAGATACGATTATGGTTTGTATGGGGGATACAATAGCTTAGCTAATGTACATTTCCAAAGTTAAGCTTACTTTCTTTTAGAGTTAAGAAAGTGCCTTTGGGAGTCATCTACTCGCTACGAATAAATTGCCCTACTTTTTAACAAAGAAAGTTGGTGGATGTTTGATTAATCTGGTACTAATATAAAGCAGAATGAGGCGATTGCAGGTGTTACTGTTTACTGTTAGTTTGCTCTGCACGCTCAAAGTTATTTAAAAAATAAAGGATTATTTCTATGTCTCCCCCTAAAAAGCTAAACAATCAGTTTCTTGGAAAAAGTATTGCAGTTGGCGCAGTTATTGGAACTACAATAGGTGTTATGGTTGGCGTAGCGTTTAACATACTAGCCTTTAGTGTGGCAATAGGTGCGGCTTTTGGGTGTAGCCTTGGAGTTGCAGTATGTGCCGCCTTTACTCAAAAGAGTTAGCATAAGTTAAAAGATAACCTTAAATGAGCACTTGCTCTTGCAAGCAAATATAATCACAGCCCCCTGAACAATCGAGCCGCCATTGGAATATACGTGACGATTGTTCAGATATCCGCCGAAGCCTACCCCACCAAGTTTACCTACTGCTCGCTTTCAAGCTTAAGCAGCAATGCTTTGATATCATCTTTTGCGCCAGTAATATGTTTTTTCAAAAAGTCACATGCCCCTTTGGTATTTTTATCGCGGCACAATTCCAATAGCTGGCGGTGTTCATCTGGTGCGGTTTTAATGCCACCTGCAAGTAGGATATGCATGCGCACATAACGCTCGGAATTTTTACTGTACACATCCACCAGCTCACGAGTCTGTGGGCGCTGTGCTTTGCTGTAGAGTTTGCTGTGAAATTCGGCGTTAAGCTTGCCAGTTGCCAGTTGTGTATCGCCAGCAGCCATTGCTTCTTCAAGCTCGGCTAAGATGGCTTCAGCTTCTAGCAAGTCGCGCGCCGTTAACTTATCGATTGAATGGCATAAAAGCTCGGCTTCCAACAATGCGCGTAGGTCAAAAATTTCGTCGATTTGCTCAGCGCTTAAACGTGTGACCGTCGCGCCTTTGTGCGCTTCAAAGTTAACTAAGCCTTCGGCTTCTAGTTGCAGCAGTGCTTCTCTAACGGGAATACGACTTACATTTAACTCATCTGCCAGCGCGGCTTGCCTCAGCGGCTCGCCCGCTTTGATTTCGCCTGTGAGGATTTTTTCACGAATTGCTTCAGCAACTAATTGAGTTCGAGTTTTATGTACAATCGCCATAGTATTTAGTAATTATTGTTTTATGAACTCATTATAAACGCATCTGAGTTCAAATTGCATGTTTGTCGAGTATATAAGTTTGATGTGCGAATTATGTCTGAATAAAAAAGCCCATAGCAATACTATGGGCTTGGTTTGCTTAACTTTGTATACAAATTGGTCTTACGAATCGTTTTAGCGCTTCTAACCCTACCGACGTTGAACGTACATCAGTTGATGACGGGAACGGCCCGCCATGGTTCATGGTGGCACACACTTCAACGCCCGTTGGCATTTGCCCATAAATCAATCGACCTACGCGGTATTGTAACGCCTCTATGATGTCTTCGGCTTGATGTAAGTCAGAATCAGTGCCATGAATACTGGCGGTGAGCTGCCCATCTAAGTCTGCGATTAAGTCCTCAAGCTGCGCTAAGTCGTCATAGCTCACCACTAAAGCACTTGGCCCAAAGACTTCTTCTTTAAGCCTCTCGTCAGATACAAAACTTTTGCTATCCGTTGAAAACAAGTGCGCGTTGGCGTGAAACGGCTGTGCTTGCTCACCAGCGCTCAACAACGTTACTTGAGGGTGTGCTTTTAGCGCCGCAGTGCTGTTTTGATAAGCTTTTAAAATGCCAGGGGTTAATAGGGTATCGGAAGGTGCTGCGCTAATGTTTTGCTTAGCTGTCTCGATAAATGTTTGTGAATGATTGCTTGGCACCAACCAAATACCGGGGCTAGTACAAAATTGACCATTGCCCATAAGTAAAGACTGGACAAATTGTGCACCAAGCTCTGCGCCTTGCGACTGTATTTTTTCAGGTAAGACAATTTGCGGGTTTACGCTGCCAAGCTCACCGTAAAGCGGGATAGGTTCATGGCGCTTCGCTATAGTGCCCTGCAATGCTTTTGCGACGCCAAAGGAGCCCGTAAATCCAACCGCTTTGATAGGCTCAGCTTTAACCAGCCAATGCGCGACATCGTACGCTTTCGCTTGCAGCATTGAAAACACCCCGCTTGGCATATCACATTTGCTTATTGCTGCAGCAATGGCCTTGGTCATTAGCTCACACGTTGCCGGATGTGCTGGGTGACCTTTATACACCACGGGGCAACCAGCGGCTAACGCAGCTGCGGTATCGCCTCCAAGCGTTGAGAAAGCGTAAGGGAAGTTTGATGCACCAAACACCGCAACAACGCCAATAGGAATATGCTTAAGCTGTGTTTTTGGCTTAGGCAGCGGCGTGCGATTTGGGTCCGCTTGCTCTTCCTTAGCATGGCAAAGCTCAGCTAGGTTACCTCTCAGCGCTGCAGCAAATGCGTTTAATTGGTTTACCGTGCGGCCACGCTCGCCCTCGAGTCTTGCCCTTGGCAGGTTAGTTTCTGCCATTGTTGTGGTTATTAGCCCATCACCTAAGGCAAGAATTTCTTGGGCTATGGTTTCTAAAAACTCTGCTCGAGCAGTCATCGACGTTTTACGATAAGCCTTAAAAGCCTGCTCTGCCGCATTAACAGCTTCCTCTACTTGTGCTTCACTAGCGTTAAAAAATGCTTGCGTCAGCGGCTCATTGGTTGCTGGGCAAAACGCGTAAAACGTTGTTGCCGTTTGTGCGGCTTGCCACGCACCGTTAATGTAGCTCTTTCCTGATAAATTCATTGTTAGCTCCTGTTTTCTTTCAATCTTAATGGCTAGGGCCTGTTGATCTTTCAAGTTTGTTTTTGCAGCAAAGGTCAACAGGCCCTAGAGCACCTGAAAACCAAATGCATACGGATCTTCGTCATCTACAGTGATACAATTACTCCCCGTTTGACGTGCCCAACCTTGAATACTTGGCAGAATTGCGGCTTTTCCCGCGACTTCAGTTGTGCCTTCGACCTTACCGATAAATTGGCTGCCTATGATGCTCTCGTGAACAAAAGTGTCGCCATCTTTTAGCAGTCCTTTTGCAAACAGCTGTGCCATGCGTGCACTTGTGCCGGTGCCACAAGGCGATCTATCAATCGCTTTATCGCCATAAAATACCGCGTTTGCAGCATGACTATCTGGATGTTGTGGCTTGCCTGTCCATAACACATGGGAGGTGCCACATACAGAAGAATCTTCGGGATGAATTGGATTTATTTGCGCGTTAACTGCCGCGCGCACTTTGGGGCTCCATGCCAATAATTTAGCAGCGCAGCTTTGATCCACACCAGCAAATAGACTTTGAGGCTCAACAATAATGTAAAAGTTACCGCCGTAGGCAATATCAACGATGAGCTCCCCTAGCCCATCAACATGGACAGGCACCGCTTGGTACGCCAAAAATGCCGGCACATTGTAGAGCTTTACCCAAGTCACTTTATCTGCCTTCATCTCATAATAGGCATTCACGCGCCCCGCAGGGGTGTCAAGCTTGAGTACACCATGTTCCTTTGGAGTTATAAGACCGCTTTCAAGGCCAAAAGTGACTGTCCCGATAGTGCCGTGCCCACACATCGGCAAGCACCCAGAAGTTTCGATAAATAGGATTGCCACATCCCCATCAGCAGTGGTCGGTGGATATAAAAAGGCACCCGACATCATGTCATGGCCCCTGGGCTCAAACATCAGTGCGCGCCTTATCCAATCGTAGTCGCGTAAAAAATGTTGGCGCTTTTCACTCATGCTCTCGCCCAAAAGCGGTGGATGACCACTCGTGACCAAGCGCACGGGATTGCCACAGGTGTGGCCATCTATACAATAGTAGGTGCCTAAAATCATACGCTTAGTCCAAGTTATATTGGCTTAAGTCAATTCGATTTGCCATCGCTTCATCGTACAAACGACTCACGTAAGCCTTTTGCTCTTGGGTGAGTGGCAATCTTGGAGAACGAGTCACTTCACTACCGCGTCCAGCCAAATGTTCTGCATATTTGATGCACTGCACCAGTGTCGGAATAGTATCTAAGCGTAGCAAAGGTAAAAACCAACGCCACAGCGCGCGCGCTTCTTCATAGCGACCTTGTTCAGCAAGTTTATAAATAGCCACTGACTCGCGTGGGAATACATTGGTCAATCCCGAGATCCAACCCGTCGCGCCAAGCATCAGGCTTTCCAGTGCGATATCATCAACACCACCAAATACAACGTAACGATCGCCAAATGCGCTAAACAGTTCGCTAATACGACGGGTATCTTCCGTTGCTTCTTTTACTGAAACAATATTGGACTCTTCAGCTAAGGTTTTCATGCCTTCAATAGACACATCGACACCGTAGGTCACCGGATTATTATAAATCATAATAGGTAATGCCGTGCTTCGCGCTACCTGTTGGTAATGATGAATAGCTTCACGCTCGGTTGAGCGGTAGACCATCCCCGGCAACACCATCAGTCCATCTATGCCGAGCGCTTCTGCATCTTTGGCAAACTCGACAGCCAGTGCAGTTGTGGTCTCAGCCACACCACTAAGTAGTGGCACTCTATCACCTACCACTTCTGTTGCCGCTTTTAAAACTTGGCGTTTCTCGTCAGCCGTGAGTGAGCAGTTTTCACCGACGGTGCCTAATACTATGATGCCATGAACCCCTTCGTTAATCAGGTTATCTATCATCTCTTTGGTGGTATCAAAGTTGATGCTTTCGTCATCATGGAATTGAGTGGTTACTGCTGGATATACACCCTGCCAATTTACGTTCATGGTTCTCGCCTTTCATTAGGTTGTTTAGTTATTGTGCTTGCCATAATAGGTATATTGTATACAATAATCAATATTCAAAAGGGAGATTTTTTAACCATTAGCTCAAATGACTGACTTAAACGTCTGTAATCTTATGATTTGTAAGTGGTAAATTTTTTCTTTTTGGTATTTAAACGAGACCTGATTGATGTCTATGTGGAAATACAATTTAGGATGGAGAGGTAAATTGTGGAAAGTAATAATAAAATTGCAGTGATCGGTGCAGGGATCATTGGGATAACCACCGCGCTGCAATTAGCTAGACGAGGCCACGCTGTTACCTTGCTCGATAAAAATCAGCCCGCAGAGGGATGCTCCAAGGGTAATGCTGGGCATTTTGCCACGGAACAGGTATTTCCAATGGCAGACGCAGCTTTACTAACAAAGGTGCCTGGCATGTTAGTCAATCCGGTGGGGCCTTTGCGAATTGAGACCACCTCTTTGCTCAAAAATATTCCTTGGTTTGTACGATTCTTAAAGCAAATGAAAAGTAGCTGTTTCCACGAAGGTACAATCGCACTTAGAAATTTAAATGAGCGCGCACTACCCGCATATCAGCGTTTACTTGGTGATAAGTATCATACACTTATATCTAGCAACGGCAGTTTACTGGTATTTGAAGGTGACGAAAGCTCTGCCCGTAAAAGCTATAACAAATACACCGAACAAGACATCTCAGTGAGCTTAATTACAGGTGATCAAGCCCAAGAAATGGAGTCGAGCCTATCAAGTACCATTACCTCAGCACTGTATTTTGATAAAGTCGCGCATAGCACAGATCCCTACGCCCTTTGTTTGACTTTATATGAGCAGTTTATGCAGCTAGGGGGAGCATTCAAACAAGCCTCAATCGACAATATTATCCACACAGAGCATGGCTATACACTTCACTCCAAAAGCCACAAGATGACCTTTAACAAAGTAGTTGTAGCAACAGGAGCGGCAAGTAAAACACTCTGTGCGTCTTTAGGTTACTCACTGCCCATGATTGCCGAGCGTGGTTATCACAACATGTTGGCAGTGAAGAATACGCTTACACGACCTGTTGCATCAAGTGAGCGAGGGTTTATCATGACGCCCATGTCACAAGGTTTACGACTGGCCGGCACGGTAGAATTTGCCACACTGGATAGTAAACCCAACTACAGCCGTGCTCGTGCATTATTACATCACGCAAGCATTCTATTAAGGCAAACTCTGCCACAACACAGTGAGGCGCTTTGGGTTGGCTGCCGCCCCTCACTCCCAGATTATTTACCTGTCATCGGACAAGCGCCAAATCATCACAACCTATATTTTGCACTGGGTCATCAGCACTTAGGACTGACCCAAGCCGCAATTTCAAGTGAATGTATCGCAGATCTTATTGACAACAAGCCCAACGACATCGATCTTACTCCCTTTAGTATTGCTCGATTTAATTAGCTAAGGATCACAATAAATGAAAGGTATTGCATACCAGAGCGCGCAGCAAGCGCTAGATAACTTAGAAAATATGACCAAAGGTGTAGCGCCAATTGCCGAAAGCGAGTATTTAGCAAGAATAGAAAAAGCTCAACAATATATGCAGCAAAACAACATTGATGCACTCTATTTAAATGCTGGTACAAATTTAAAATACTTTACTGGTTTGCAATGGTACGCCAGTGAGCGTTTGGTCGGTGCTATTTTACCCGCCAATGGACAAGTTCAGTTTATCGTCCCGTTTTTTGAAATTGGCTCTATTAAGGATTATTGGCTGATTGAAGGCCCTATTCATGCTTGGCAAGAAGAAGAATCTCCTTACGAGGTCGTTGCAAACGTACTTAACACACTCAATATTGATAGCACAGGCACACTCGCCATTGACGAAAGCACTGCGTTTTTTGTTGCTGATGGGATCAGACTCGCGGCACCTGAGCTTTCGCTTATCAATGCAAAGGCAGTAACCGCGCATTGTAGAATGCATAAATCGGCCAATGAAATTGCCCTTATTCAACGTGCAATGGACATGACACTTGCCGTACATAAAGCAACGGCATCTATGCTGTATGAAGGGATCACCACAACCGAAGTTGAAGCCTTTATTAATGAAGCGCACAAAAAAGTGGGGGCACCGGGCAATTATTTTTGTATTGTGCTATTTGGTGTGGCGTCGTCATTCCCACATGGTGTAAAAAATCCACAAACGCTGAAAAAAGGCGATGTGGTTCTCGTCGACACTGGTTGTAAGTTACACGGCTATCTTAGCGATATCACCCGTACTTATGTTTTTGGCGACCCCAGTGAAAAGCAAAAGTCCGTTTGGCAAATTGAGAAGCAAGCGCAAATTGCAGCATTTAATGTAGCCAAAATTGGTGCGCCCTGTGGCGCTGTTGATAAAGCCGCGAGAGAGTATATTGCCAGCAATGGGCTCGGTCCTGATTATCAACTACCAGGTTGCCCACATCGCACTGGGCACGGTATCGGCTTAGATATCCACGAATGGCCTTATTTAGTCAAAGACAACCTAGAACCGCTTGCAGCTGGAATGTGTTTTTCAAATGAACCGATGCTGGTTATTCCTGATGAATTTGGCATTCGCTTGGAAGACCATTTCTATATGACCGACGATGGTCCACATTGGTTTACTGAGCCTGCGCACAGCATAGACAATCCTTTTGGGGTTAAGTGATATTAGAAATAAATGATGAGTTGCTCTGATGAGGAACTCATCATTTATCGTGATTGATTAGGGCACAGGTTAATTGGTATAAACATAGCATCTACAATTTACTGCGCTACAACTTATGATTGCAACTACTCCACCACCACCCTATTACGCCGTAATTTTTACCAATATAAAAAATGAAGACGACGAGGGCTACGCCCAAACCGCGTCGAGAATGGTCGAGCTTGCACAGCTTCAACCCGGTTTTTTAGGATTAGAATCTGCGCGTGAGGAGGTTGGGATCACCGTTTCTTATTGGCGAGACCTTGAGTCAATCAAAGCATGGAAAGCCAATACTGAGCATATAGAGGCGCAAAAAAACGGCAATAAAAAATGGTATCAAAGCTATACAACTCGTATCGCCAAGGTAGAGCGTGAATATAGTCTTTGAGCTAACGCTTAGTTGTTGTCGCTTGCGCTTTGTTTACTCGCGACTTTAACCGTGATAGCCCTTGAGGTGTAACGCCCAAATAATTAGCCAGATCATAATTTGCTAAACGATTAACCCAATGCGGACGTTTGTCACGCAAAAAACAATATCTTTGCTCCAGCGTATTTAGTAGTAGAAAAGCTTCTTTTGCTTCTTTAAATAGCAACTGCTGTTCTAATAATTTTAATTTAAGTGCGCGAAGAGTATCTTGTTCTAATTCGGCTAGCGGAACGAGTACCAACTCCACATCATCCAGCGCAGAGATTTGATAGAAGCTAGGAGATTTTTGGATCCATTCAGCAAATAGAATACAAAGTTCACCAGCAAAATAGAACTCCTTATGTCTTAGCTCCCCTGTTTCATTTACAACCGATGATACAAGCTTACCTGAGCGGATAAAAAAGCCATGACGCTGCACTTGCCCTTGTTGCAATAATATTTCATTGCGGCTGCAGCACTTAGTGTCGAACGTTGGGTTTTGCTGAGTAAGTGTTAATAATTCATTTTTTGTGACTTCACAGAGCTCACCGAGTTTATGAAAAGGCATAATCCCCTCATGCAATTGGTATAGCGAGATCAAAAAAGGCTCCTTGAGGAGCCTTTTTAACGTGTGGTATTAACTTACCAACCCGCTTTCTCTTTTAGTGCAGAACCGATTTCTGCAAGAGAGCGAACTGTTTTAACACCCGCAGCTTCAAGCGCTGCGAATTTCTCGTCAGCTGTACCTTTACCACCTGCGATAATTGCACCAGCGTGACCCATACGCTTACCTGGAGGAGCTGTAACACCTGCGATGTAAGAAACAACAGGCTTAGTTACGTTATGCTTGATGTACTCAGCCGCTTCTTCTTCAGCTGTACCGCCGATCTCACCGATCATTACGATAGCTTCAGTTTGCGGATCGTTTTGGAACATCTCTAGTACGTCGATGAAGTTAGTGCCTGGGATTGGGTCACCACCGATACCAACACAAGTAGATTGACCGAAGCCAGCGTCAGTTGTTTGCTTAACTGCTTCATAAGTCAAAGTACCAGAACGTGACACGATACCTACTTTACCAGGCAAGTGGATGTGACCTGGCATGATACCGATCTTAGTTTCACCTGGAGTGATAACACCTGGACAGTTAGGACCAATCATGCGAACGCCAGTTTCTTCTAGCTTCACTTTAACATCAACCATATCTAGTGTAGGGATGCCTTCAGTGATACATACGATTAGTTCGATACCTGCGCTGATCGCTTCAAGGATAGCGTCTTTACAGAATGCAGCTGGTACGTAGATAACAGATGCAGTTGCACCAGTTGACTCTACCGCTTCACGTACTGTGTTAAATACAGGTAGACCTAGGTGAGTTGTGCCGCCTTTACCAGGAGAAACACCACCAACCATTTGCGTACCGTACTGGATAGCTTGCTCAGAGTGGAAAGTACCCTGACCACCAGTGAAACCTTGACAGATTACTTTAGTATCTTTGTTAATTAGTACAGACATTATTTGCCCTCCGCAGCAGCAACTACTTTCTCAGCAGCGTCAGTTAGTGACTCAGCTGCAATGATGTCAAGGCCTGAGTTAGCTAGTACTTCACGACCAGCTTCAGCGTTAGTACCTTCAAGACGTACAACTACTGGTACGTTTACGCCAACTTCTTTAACCGCACCGATAATACCTTCAGCGATCATGTCACAACGTACGATACCACCGAAGATGTTAACTAGTACTGCTTTAACATTGTCGTCAGAAAGGATGATCTTGAATGCTTCAGATACACGCTCTTTAGTCGCGCCGCCACCAACGTCTAGGAAGTTAGCTGGCTTGCCGCCGTGTAGGTTTACGATGTCCATAGTACCCATCGCAAGGCCTGCACCGTTAACCATACAACCAACGTTACCGTCTAGTGCTACGTAGTTAAGCTCAAAGCTTGCTGCGTGTGCTTCACGTGCGTCTTCTTGTGAAGGATCGTGGAATTCGCGGATCTTAGGCTGGCGGAACAATGCGTTGCCGTCTACACCGATTTTGCCGTCTAGGCAGTGTAGGTTACCAGCGTCTGTGATCACTAGAGGGTTGATTTCTAGTAGAGCAAAGTCGTGGTTGATAAACATTTGCGCTAGACCCATGAAGATCTTAGTGAATTGCTTAACTTGAGTTGGGTTCAAACCTAGTTTGAACGCTAGCTCACGACCTTGGTAAGCTTGAGGACCTACTAGTGGGTCGATCTCAGCTTTATGAATTAGTTCAGGCGTTTCTTCTGCAACTTGTTCAATTTCTACACCACCTTCAGTTGATGCCATGAACACGATTTTACGTGAACCACGGTCAACAACAGCACCTAGGTATAGTTCATTTGCAATATCAGTGCAGCTTTCTACTAAGATTTTAGCAACAGGCTGACCTTTCTCGTCTGTTTGGTAAGTAACTAGGTTTTTACCTAACCAGTTTTCAGCGAATGCGCGGATTTCGTCTTTGCTGTCTGCAAGTTTAACACCGCCAGCTTTACCACGGCCGCCAGCGTGTACTTGACACTTAACAACCCACTTGTCTCCACCGATTTTACCAGCAGCTTCAACTGCTTCTTGAGGTGTATCACAAGCAAAGCCTTCTGATACAGGTAAACCATATTCGGCAAAAAGTTGTTTTGCCTGATACTCATGCAAATTCATGATGCTTTATCCAATTTTTTATACTAAAAAAGCTGAATATTTATGCAAATAGTCAGCTATCCCAAATTGCGCACATAGTATAGATCCCAAGGCTTCTGATGAAAACCCCACTTAGACCAAAGGCGCAAAAAAAAAGCTGTATGCGAGCATACAGCTTATTCTTTAAACAAATATTATACGTCTAGTAGTAGACGTGTTGGATCTTCGAGTAACTCTTTAATTGTTACTAGGAAACCAACTGACTCTTTACCATCGATTTGACGGTGGTCATAAGATAGTGCTAGGTACATCATAGGTAAAATTTCAACTTTACCGTTTACTGCCATAGGGCGCTCTTGGATTTTGTGCATGCCCAAGATTGAAGACTGTGGCAAGTTGATGATAGGCGTAGATAGTAGTGAACCGAATACACCACCATTGGTAATAGTGAAGTTACCGCCAGTCATATCGTCAACAGTTAGTTTGCCATCACGACCTTTAATAGCCAGTTCACGAATATTCTTCTCGATTTCAGCAACAGAAAGCTTATCACAATCACGTAGTACTGGAGTCACTAGACCACGAGGTGTTGATACCGCGATGCTGATGTCAAAGTAGTTGTGGTAAACGATATCGTCACCGTCAATTGACGCGTTAACTTCAGGGAAACGCTTAAGTGCTTCAGTTACCGCTTTCACGTAGAAAGACATGAAACCTAAACGAATACCGTGGCGCTTCTCAAATACCTCTTGGTACTGCTTACGAAGATCCATGATTGGCTTCATGTTTACTTCGTTGAACGTTGTCAGCATTGCTGTTGAGTTCTTCGCTTCCAATAAGCGGTTAGCGATTGTCTTACGTAGACGAGTCATTGGTACACGTTTTTGAGTGCGCTCACCTACCGGGGCAGCTGGTGCAGAAGCTGCAGGCTTAGACTCTGATTTTGCTGGTGCTTTAAGGAAAGCATCCACGTCTTCTTTAGTAATGCGACCGCCTTTACCAGACCCTTTGATCTTAGCAGCATCAAGGCCTTTCTCTGCGATAAGACGACGAACAGATGGTGTTAGTACATCTGAGTTTTCGTCAGAAGCAGCAGCTGGTGCTTCTTCTTTCTTCGCACTTGATGATTCAGCTGGTGCGCCACCGGCAACGATTTTACCGATAACTTGATCACCTAGTACTGTCTCACCTTCAGCGTGGATGTGCTCACCCATCACACCGTCTTCAGGTGCAACAACTTCAAGAACCACTTTATCTGTTTCAATATCAACTAGATTCTGGTCGCGGCTAACCGCTTCACCTGGTTGAACGTGCCAAGTTGCGATAGTAGCGTCTGCTACTGACTCAGGAAGTACAGGTACTTTAATGTCCACTTCTTTACCTTCTGCTGCTGGCGCCGATTCTGACGCTGCTGGTTTTTCATTTGATTGAGCAGGCGCTGCTGCTTCATCAGCAGCACCTAGTTGTGCAATAACTTGTTCGCCAAGAACGGTTGCGCCTTCCTCTTCAGAAATTGCAACGATAACACCATCTTCTGGCGCTACAACTTCTAAAACGACCTTATCCGTTTCGATGTCAACTAAGTTTTGATCACGAGTCACTTTATCGCCAACGCTTACATGCCATGTAGCAACCGTTGCATCGGCAACAGACTCAGGAAGAACAGGAACCTTAATTTCGGTTGTCATCTCTTATTCCTTATTTCTTAATTGTTAAAGCGTCAGCAATTAACGCGTTTTGTTCTTTAGTATGTGTAGACATGTATCCACATGCTGGTGCAGCTGAAGCCTTACGGCCTGCATAAGTCAGATTTGCGCCAGCTGGGATAGCTTCCCAGAAATGATGCTGTGAACAGTACCAAGCACCTTGGTTTTGTGGCTCTTCTTGACACCAAACAAAATCTTTTACGTGCTGGTAGCGAGCCATGATCTCATCCATCTCTTTGTGAGGGAATGGATATAGCTGTTCAACACGAACGATGGCCACGTTGTTAAGCTCTTGCTTACGACGTTCTTGCAGTAGTTCGTAATAAACCTTACCGCTACAGAACACAACACGCTCAACGTTTTCAGGATTGATATCATCAATCTCATCGATCATGTTATTGAATACGCCTTCGGATAGCTCTTCTAGGCTAGAAACAGCTAATGGATGACGTAATAGCGACTTAGGCGTCATTACAATCAGAGGACGACGTAGTGGACGAACCGATTGACGACGTAGCATTGCGTATACTTGCGCTGGTGTTGACGGCACACATACTTGCATATTGTGGTCAGCACAAAGCTGTAAATAACGCTCTAAACGCGAAGAACTGTGCTCTGGACCTTGACCTTCATAGCCATGAGGAAGTAGTAGTGTTAGACCACATAAACGACCCCACTTCTGCTCACCTGAACTTAGGAATTGGTCGAATACGACTTGAGCACCGTTGGCGAAGTCACCAAATTGCGCTTCCCATAGTACCAATGACGTTGGCTCTGCTGTCGCGTAACCATATTCGAATGCAAGTACCGCTTCTTCCGATAGTACTGAATCGTACACTTCGAACAGGCCTTGGCCTTCACGAATGTTTTGTAGCGGAAGATAAGTCGACGCATCTTTTTGGTTATGTACTACGGCATGACGGTGGAAGAAAGTGCCACGACCAGAATCCTGACCAGTAAGACGAATATCAGTACCTTCATCAACCAAGGTCGCGTAAGCCAATGTCTCAGCCATACCCCAATCAAGCATTTTCTCGCCTTGCGCCATAAGTTTACGATCATCGTAAATCTTTTTAACGCGTGATTGTGCTTTATGAGCCTCTGGGTAGCTCGCAATCTTTTCGCCAAGCGCTTTGAGTTTATCTAGCGCAACCTTTGGCTCATACGGCGTATCCCAATCGTGACCAACATACTTAGACCAATCTGATGAGTGTTTGGTTTCTTTTTGAATTTCTTCAACGACACAAACGCCTTTATCAAGACCATTTCGGTACTCGTCAGCAATTTGTTTCGCATCGTCTTCAGAAATCACACCTTCGCGTACAAGTTGATCAGCATACAATTGGCGAGGTACTGGGTGCTTTTTGATCTTCTGATACATCAGCGGTTGCGTCGCATTTGGCTCATCCGCTTCGTTGTGGCCGTGACGACGGTAACATACTAAGTCAATTACCACATCGCGTTTAAACTTGTTACGGAAATCAAGTGCAACTTGTGTAACAAAAGCAACAGCTTCAGGATCGTCTGCGTTCACGTGGAAGATAGGTGCCTGAACCATTTTAGCGATATCAGTACAGTATTCAGTCGAACGAGTATCTTCGCGTTTTGACGTAGTGAAACCAACTTGGTTATTAACTACGATACGGATCGAACCGCCAACGCCGTATGCACGTGTTTGCGATAAGTTAAACGTTTCTTGAACGACACCTTGACCTGCGATTGCAGAGTCACCGTGAATTGTGATTGGTAATGCTTTAGAACCACTTTGGCAATTCAAACGGTCAAGACGAGCACGTACCGAACCCATTACTACTGGGTTTACGATTTCAAGGTGAGATGGGTTAAATGCCAATGCCATATGAACATTGCCGCCCTTCGTACCGAAGTCAGAAGAGAAACCCATGTGGTATTTAACATCACCAGAACCTGCGTGCTCGCCATATTTACCTGCGAACTCGTCAAATAGTTCTTGAGGGTTTTTACCCAATACATTCACTAGTACATTTAGACGACCTCGGTGGGCCATACCAATTACGGCTTCTTGCTGACCGCTTTCACCAGCACGGTGAATAAGCTCTTTCAGCATAGGCACAAGTGAGTCACCGCCTTCTAGAGAGAAACGCTTAGCGCCTGGGAATTTTGCGCCCAAGTACTTTTCTAAGCCGTCTGCAGCAGTTAGACCTTTGTAGATTCTTAGTTTGGTTTCTTTGTCGAATTGTGGCTTCGAGAAGGACGATTCCAAACGCTGTTGTAACCAACGTTTTTCTTCGGTAGAGGTGATGTGCATGTACTCAGCACCGATAGAGCCACAGTATGTCGCTTTAAGCGCAGCGTACAAGTCTTTGAGTTTCATTGTCTCTTTGCCACAAGCAAAAGAGCCAACGTTAAATTCTTTATCTAAGTCTGCATCAGTTAAATCATGAAAAGCAGGGTCAAGATCGCGAACACGTTCTCTATCCCAAATTCCTAAAGGATCTAGGTTTGCGTTCTGATGACCTCTGAAACGGAATGCATTAATTAACTGCAGAACTTTAACTTGCTTGGCATCAGCAGAACCCTCTGCGGAAACCACGACTTCTCTGTGTTTGTTTTTAGCAAGCTCCGCAAATTGCGCTCTTACTTCTGAATGTTTAGTGTCAACATCCACTCCATCAACTTTAGGTAGTTGATCAAACACCTCTCGCCACTCTTCTGGCACTGAAGCTGCATCATCTAGATACGCCTCATATAGATCTTCTACGTACGCAACGTTACCGCCGTACAAATGCGAAGATTCTAGCCATGCCTTCATCACACCTTCGTGCATCTATTAGCCCTTTTATCTAGCGCAGAAACTCAAACGAAAACAAGATGGCAAGCTTTTGCTTGCCATCTTAGCTAGTAGTATGTGTTATACCGAACGGTTTAACAACATTGATTTAATTTGTCCAATTGCCTTAGTTGGATTAAGGCCTTTTGGACATACGCTAACACAGTTCATAATACTGTGACAGCGGAATACGCTGAACGCGTCATCAAGACCAGCAAGACGTTCTTCTGTAGCTGTATCGCGGCTATCAGCCAAGAAACGATAAGCATGTAGAAGACCCGCAGGACCGATGAACTTATCTGGGTTCCACCAGAAAGAAGGACAAGACGTTGAACAACATGCACAAAGAATACATTCATACAGGCCATCTAGCTTTTCACGTTCTTCAATAGACTGAAGACGTTCTTCACCACCAGTTGGCTTGTCGTTGATCAAGAATGGCTTAACCTTCTCGTATTGCGTATAGAACTGGCTCATGTCGATTACTAAGTCACGGATCACCGGAAGACCTGGTAATGGACGAATGACGACCTTGCCTTTACCACCGTTCTGCAAAGCAGAAATTGGAGTAATACATGCAAGACCATTCTTACCATTCATATTAATACCGTCAGAACCACATACCCCTTCACGGCATGAACGACGGAAAGATAAAGATGGGTCTTGCTCTTTTAACTGCATAAGAGCATCTAACACCATCATGTCACGACCTTCCTCTACTTCTAGAGAATAGTCTTGCATGCGTGGCGCCGCATCTTCATCAGGATTATAACGATAAACAGATAATTCTAAAGTTGCCATCGCTTAGCTCCTAGTATGTACGTGCTTTCGGTGGGAATGCTTCACGAGTCTTAGGCGCGTAGTTAACTTCACGCTTACTCATAGACTCAGACTCTGGGTTGTAAATCGAGTGACACAACCAGTTTTCATCATCACGCTCTGGGTAATCGAAGCGAGAGTGTGCACCACGACTTTCCGTACGGAAGTTCGCAGCAACCGCTGTCGAGTACGCTGTTTCCATCAAGTTATCTAACTCTAGACACTCAATACGTTGCGTGTTGAATTCAGCAGACTTATCGTCAAGACGTGCGTACTGTAGACGCTCACGAATCTCTTTAAGTTCTTTAAGACCTTCAGCCATTGCGTCGCCTTCACGGAATACCGAGAAGTTAAGCTGCATACAACGTTGTAGATCTTTCTTGATTTGTACAGGATCTTCACCCTGACCTTTCGCAGAAGTTTCCCAACGGTTAGTACGCGCAAGTGCTGCGTCTACGTTATCGTTGTTTGCTTCTTTGGCGATTTCAGCATCTTTCAAGTAAGTACCAAGGAAGTTACCCGCCGCACGACCGAATACGACAAGGTCAAGCAGTGAGTTACCACCTAGACGGTTTGCACCGTGTACAGATACACACGCAATCTCACCTACTGCAAATAGACCTTCAACGATCTTTTCATTACCTTGACCGTCTACGTTCAGTACTTGACCGTTTACGTTAGTAGGTACACCACCCATCATGTAGTGACAAGTCGGGATTACTGGAATTGGCTCTTCCGCTGGGTCTACGTGTGCGAATGTCTTCGCTAGATCACAAACACCAGGAAGACGTAAGTTAAGTGTCTCAGCACCTAAGTGGTCAAGCTTCAGCTTGATGTGCGGACCCCAAGGACCATCACAACCACGACCTTCACGGATCTCAGTCATCATTGAACGTGCAACAACGTCACGTGATGCTAGGTCTTTCGCGTTTGGCGCATAACGCTCCATGAAGCGTTCGCCATCTTTATTTAGAAGGTAACCACCTTCACCACGACAACCTTCTGTTACTAGTACACCCGCACCTGCGATACCTGTCGGGTGGAACTGCCACATTTCCATGTCCTGCATTGAAATGCCAGCACGAACCGCCATACCAACACCGTCACCTGTGTTGATGTGCGCATTCGTTGTCGATGCGAAAATACGACCCGCACCACCAGTTGCAAGAACAACTGCTTTTGATTTGAAATAGGTGATTTCACCTGACTCGATGTCGATTGCGGTGACACCCACTACATCGCCATTGTCATTTTTTACTAGGTCTAGTGCATACCACTCAGAGAAAACGTTTGTTTTGTTTTTAACGTTTTGCTGGTATAGGCAGTGTAGCAACGCGTGACCAGTACGGTCCGCTGCGGCTGCTGTACGTGCAGCTTGCTCGCCACCAAAGTTTTTTGACTGCCCACCGAAAGGACGCTGATATACGCGACCATTCTCAAAACGAGAAAACGGTAGACCCATGTTCTCAAGTTCAGTGATAGCTTCTGGACCTGTTTTACACATGTACTCGATAGCGTCTTGGTCACCGATGTAATCAGAACCTTTAACCGTATCATACATGTGCCATTCCCAGTTGTCCTCGTGAGAGTTACCTAGCGCAACGGTGATACCACCCTGTGCTGATACTGTATGAGAACGAGTTGGGAAAACTTTTGAAATAAGAGCACAAGTTTTGCCTGATTCCGAGATAGCAAGTGCCGCGCGCATACCCGCACCGCCTGCACCGACTACAACTGCGTCAAATTCACGTACGTTATATTTCACTTAAACACCCCACAGAACAAACAGACCAATAGCTACGTAAGCTAAAGCCATAAGGTTTAATACAAAGCCAAGAATAGTGCGAGTTGTTGAGTTCTTAACGTAGTCAGTTAGAACCTGCCACAAACCGATGCGTGTATGTACCATGATACATACTAGTGTGATCATCGTTGCTGCTTTAACAGCTAAATTTGAGAACAACCCTGACCAAGCTTCATAAGTTAGTTCAGGAGTAATTAGAAGATAGCCTACGATGAATACCGCGTAAGCTAGGATAATTAACGCAGTTGTACGTAGTGACACGTAGTCTTGTACGCCATCACGCTTTAGAGTCGCTTGATTTAAGACCATATCCATACTCCAGCCAAAATTGCTACGATAACCCAAAGTGCTAGTGCAATCTTCGCGCTATTGTTGCCTGATTCTAATTCTTCCCAATGTCCCATATCCTGGATCATGTGACGGATACCACCGATGATGTGGTAAGACAATACAGTTAGGGTGCCCCACGCGATGAATTTCGCGATAAAGCCAGACATCAGTTCTTTTACAAACTCGAAGCCTTCAGGAGAAGAAAGGGATTCAGACCAAGCCCAAATCACAAAGGTCAAAGCGAAGAAGAAAGCAACACCGGTGACACGGTGAAGAATCGACGCTTTAGCCGTTGGCGGCATAGATATAGTCGTAAGATCTAGATTTACAGGTCTTTGCTTTTTCACAGTTACTTGCCCATCTTTGCCCACAAAGGAGCTCATCTACTTGTTTTTATGAAACCCACCTACATATTGCAAATGTAGGTGGCACACTCTAGATAAACCAATTAGGACACCAAAAAGTTCACTCGAGTGTAAAAATTGATGTAAAAATAGGTTTACCCACAGACGATACGGTATAAAACCGTTGACAGTATATAAGGCTATGCGCCCTTTTACAATTCTTGTTTAGATAGAGACGCTTGCGAATTAGCGAATGGTCTAATATTTAATCGTCGTAGAATATTTATTATACATTTATGCATAAATCACAGAAAAATTGACTTTTAACCTAGGTTATAAGTTAGAATGATCTGAATTTGCTTAACATTAGTATCACAACATAACAATCAGAATATTGTTATTAAATAGGAGACAAATAGATGGCAGATAAAAAAGCCACAGTCCATATTGATGGTCACGATCCGATTGAGTTACCAATTTACGAAGGTACAGCTGGTCAAGACGTAGTTGACGTTCGTTCTTTAGGTGCTCACGGCCTATTTACGTATGACCCAGGATTTATGTCGACTGCCTCTTGTGACTCGTCTATCACTTACATTGACGGTGCCAAAGGTGTACTGCTTCATCGCGGTTATCCAATTGAGCAACTTGCTGAAAATTCTAACTATATTGAACTTTGCTACCTACTATTAAACGGTGAATTACCAAGCGAAGAACAACTAGCTGAGTTCTCAGATGAGATCACTCGCAACACAATGATGCACGAGAAGATAGCTGCGTTTTTCCAAGGCTTCCGTGTAGATGCACACCCTATGGCAATGCTATGTGGTGTAGTTGGTGCGTTATCTTCGTTCTACCACTCAGATTTGGATATTTCTGACGAAGATCAACGTATGCGTTGTGCAATCAAGTTAGTAGCTAAGCTACCAACAATTGCTGCAATGGCGTACAAATATAACGTTGGCCAACCGTTCGTATACCCACGTAACGACTTGAGCTACGCAGAAAACTTCCTCCACATGATGTTCTCTGTGCCAGCTGAAGACTACAACGTCAGCCCTGTACTTGCTAAAGCAATGGATCGTATTTTCATGCTTCACGCAGATCACGAGCAAAACGCGTCAACTTCAACAGTTCGTCTTGCTGGCTCTTCAGGTGCAAACCCTTACGCGTGTATCGCGGCAGGTATTGCATCACTTTGGGGTCCTGCACACGGTGGCGCAAACGAAGCATGTTTAACTATGCTTGAAGAAATCGGCTCTGTTGATCGTATTGACGAGTACGTTGCAAAAGCAAAAGACAAGAACGATCCGTTCCGTCTAATGGGCTTTGGTCACCGCGTTTATAAAAACTTTGACCCACGTGCGACGGTAATGCGTCAAACGTGTCACGAAGTGCTTAAAGAGCTAAACATTCAAGATCCACTGCTTGACGTAGCAATGAAACTTGAACAGATTGCCCTAGAAGACCCTTACTTCATTGAGAAGAAGCTATACCCGAATGTAGACTTCTATTCAGGTATCATTCTTAAAGCAATCGGTATCCCAACAAGCATGTTTACAGTTATCTTCGCGATGTCTCGTACTGTGGGTTGGATTTCACACTGGAACGAAATGCTTTCTCAGCCAGGACACAAAATTGGTCGTCCGCGTCAGCTTTACAAAGGCTACACGTCTCGCGACTACAAAACACAAAACGACAGATAATCTCGTTATTGTGTTTGAAAAGGCCGCTTAATGCGGCCTTTTTTGTTTTAATATCGCCGCGTATTCGTTAGAATCGCGCTGCTCAATTAACTCAGGTACGTTATGACTGACATCCAATCTCTGCGCAACGACTTTCCAATTTTGAACAAACAACTCGATGGGCAGCCGCTTTGCTATCTTGACTCTGCTGCAACTGCGCAAAAACCGAACAAAGTCATCGATGTCATAAAAACTTTTTATCAAAATGAGAATTCAAACGTACATAGAGGTTTACACACGCTTAGTGAAAACGCCACCGTTCGCTATGAAAGTGCCCGAGAAACAATTGCCAATTTTTTAAATGTTGAAACACGAGAAATAGTATGGACCGGCGGCGCAACTGAATCACTAAACTTGTTGGCTCATGGCCTGAGTGCACGTTTCACTTCAGACAGTGTAATTGCCATCAGTCCCTTTGAACATCACGCTAACATAGTGCCTTGGCAAGAAGCTTGTCAGCGTACCGGCGCAACTTTACTGGTGTTACCTATGTTAGACGGCATCCTCGATGAGCAAGGCGCAATTGCGATGTTAAAGCAGCATAAACCTGATGTGTTAGCGATGGGCCATGTTTCAAACGCACTTGGGAATATTCATCCAATTGAGTCGCTCATTTCGGTTTGCAAGGCCTTAGGTACCATCACGGTTATCGACGGCGCACAGTCTTTACTGCATTTAAGACCTGATCTAAAAGCACTGGATTGCGACTTTTATGTTTTTTCAGCTCATAAAGCACTTGGACCAACAGGTGTCGGCGGACTTTATGGTAAATACCAGCAACTAAATGCGCTCCCCGTATACAAAACCGGCGGTGAAATGATAAGAGAAGTGAGCTTCGAGCGATCCAGCTATCGAGATGCACCTGGCAAGTTTGAGCCCGGCACTCCCAATATTTCTGGCGTTATCGGTTTTGCCGCAGCGATAGATTATGTAAACGAGATTGATCCCTGTGCACTTCAACGCTATGAGCAAGCGCTCTATCACTCCCTTCTAGAAAAGCTAAAACAGATTGAAGGCATCACGGTTTATGGCGATACACAAAACAATGTTGGCGTCGTCAGTTTTAACTATAAAAACGAGCACCACTACGATCTTGCCACACTACTCAATACATACGGCGTAGCAGTCAGAAGCGGACACCATTGTACTCAGCCGCTAATGAAAATGCTCAAGGTTAATGGGACTGTACGTGCAAGTTTGGCTTTTTATAATAACCAAGATGATATTGAGCATTTTATTAATGCATTAGATGCCACAATAGAATTATTAGATTAAACTTATGAATATTGAACATATCACAACAAAATTATCTGAAAGTCATGGCTGGCAAGCCAAGTACCGTGAAATTATGCTGCTAGGTAAACAACTTCCTGAGCTTCCTGATGCGCTGAAAGTTGACTCAGCGTTAGTGTCGGGCTGTGATAGTAAAGTTTGGCTCTATGTGGACTTAGATGAAAGTGCGCAGCAACTCGTACTTATTGCCGACTCAGATACGCGTATTGTTAAAGGCTTACTTGCAATCATCATTGCAGCGTACGCAGGTAAAACGCCAGAACAAGCAAGCCAGTTTAATGCTTATGAACTGTTTGAGTCGCTTGGATTAATTACTCACCTAAGTCCATCTAGAGGTAATGGTATCCGTGCGATTGTTGAACAGATCCAAGTGCAGGCAGAGATATTAAAATAACGTGATATAAGGTGCTCAAACGAGCACACTTATTCGCTGCTTTTGCTTTGTTTATCGAGGTACTTACGTATTGCTTTGGACGCCGCAAAAAAACCAAAACTCCCGGTTACCATAGTGGCAGAGCCAAACCCGGTGGCGCAGTCCATGTTTTTCCCACCTTCAGCTTGTTGCTTTGCTTTGCACACGGTGCCATCAGTACTTGGGTAAACGAGTTGCTCTGTGGAATACACGCAATCTACGCCAAATTTACGTTTTGGATTATCGCTAAAATTATATTGTTTTCTGAGAATATAGCGTACTTTTGCCAGCAGCGGATCATGGGTCGTCTTTGCCACATCCCCATATTGGATCTGGCTCGGATCGGTTTGACCGCCTGCACCACCTGTGGTGATCACCGGTATTTTATTTCGCTTACAATGCGCGATTAGCGCCGCTTTCTCTTTAACCGCGTCGATACAGTCGATAACATAATCAAAGCCTTGAATGTAGTTTCTAATGTTATCTAACATCAGAAAATCATCGATCAGGGTAACTTCACAATCTGGGTTAATCGCAAGACAGCGATCTTGCATTGCTTCAATCTTTTGCATCCCGATACTTTCGCTATGAGCATGTAACTGACGGTTGATGTTGGTTACGCAAATATCGTCCATATCGATAAGCGTTATTTTACCTATACCCGTTCTCACTAGCGCTTCTACAGCCCAACTGCCAACGCCACCAATACCAATGACACAAAAGTGTGCTTTACTTAATGCTTCCAACTCGGCGTTACCGTATAACCGACCAATGCCGCCAAATCTTAGTTCTCTATTCGAATCCGTCATGTTACCACTCTAATTGACTTGGATTTTGCCAACTTGCAAAGATTTCATGTGCCAATAAATGGCCAAATGCACCATCACCTTCAGGCGCAGCTTGATAGCGTTGATGTATACCTTGCCATTCAAATTCAAGACAAAATGCATGAAGATACGTTCTATCCGCAGGCTCTCCGCTATAGGCTAAATCACCTAAAATTGGTGCACCGATGCTTTTTAATGCTACGCGAATTTGGTGTGTTTTACCGCTAAACGGTTTGACAATACAAGCGCGTAGGTTGGTCGCAACAGAGCATGAATAAAATCGAGTCACCGCAGGATTTAGCTTAGTTTTAATCAGTTTATAGGTGCCTCTGCGCGACTTAGCCATATCGCCTTTTATCCAACCTTGCTTTTTCTTAGGTTTCACACTAACTAACGCCAGGTAAAATTTGTCTATTTTTCGGGCGGAAAACAGGCTCGTCAGCTGCTTTGCAGCCTCGCTAGACTTCGCTAAAAGGATGAGTCCCGACGTGACTTTATCGAGGCGGTGAACCGCAAATAAGGGATAGCCTAGTTGCTCCGTCAGTAAGGCAACAAAACCTGCACCGTCCTCACTATGGAAGCTCAAACCTTGTGGTTTGTATGCAACCACATAGTCTATCTCGTCCGCAATGAGCTTAAACTTTTCCATTCAGTATCTCTTGAACCCGTGCCAAATCTTCGGGGGTATCCACTCCAGCATGCACCGGCTTAACCGCTTTAGCGACCTTAATTTTGTATCCATGATACAGCACACGTAGCTGCTCTAGTGACTCTTGCACCTCTAGCGGTGAAACACTTAGCGATAAATAGGTTTGAATAAAGCCCGCACGATAGGCATATATGCCAACATGACGTTTAAAATGGCTCACTGGAATGCTATTTTTGTCGAGCGTTAACATGCTGTTACGCTGAAACGGAATAGACGAGCGAGAGAAATACAGTGCGTTGTCTTGAATATCAGACACCACTTTCACCGCATTCGGATTCAACACCTCTTCCACATCTTCCACATCAACGCACAAAGTCGCCATCGGTGCATCAGAATGGTGCAGTAGTGCTGCCACTTGTGCGATGTTATCAGGCTCTAGCAGTGGCTCATCACCTTGTACATTGACCACCAAGGTTTGTTCGTTCAGCCCCAGTTGTTCAACAACTTCGGCGAGTCGCTCAGTTCCAGATTGGTGATCTTCACGCGTCATGAGCACGTTATCAGTGAAGTTTTGCGCTGCCTCAAATACCGCACTGTGATCGGTTGCGATATAAACCGCTGCCGCGCCAGATTGAATTGCCTGTTCGTAAACACGCTGGATCATTGGTTTACCGCCGATATCAGCAAGTGGTTTACCAGGCAGCCTGCTTGAAGCATAACGCGCCGGAATAACGACTACGAATTCCACTGCTCAACCTCATCGCTGCTCAGCTCGCGCGCTTCGTTTTCCAATAACACAGGAATATCATCTTTAATTGGATAAGCAAGCTTCGCTGCTGTGCTGATCAACTCTTTGTTTTCTTTGTCATATCTTAATTTGCCTTTACATACTGGGCAGGCAATTATTTCTAGTAATTTGGTATCAAAGGCCATGATAAATCTCTTTCTTTTTAAGTAAATTTAATACCGCTTTTTCAAGCGCTGATGTAGGTTTGGCATCTACTTTGAGGTAATACCAATTATCTTTTGCAAAAGTGCGACACTTTACCGCATCTTTCTCTGTCATAAAAATAGCGCCGTTATCGATTTGCGCGAAGTCGGACGCTTGATATGGATGATGATCCGCAAAATGTAGGCTTTCACTCAGAACAATCCCCTTATCTCGTAGCGTATTTTCAAATCGCGCGGGATTGCCGATAGCACAGACTGAAGCGCCAGCCATTTCAATATTGGATGCTGGACTATCATCTGTAACACGAAAAAAACCAACGGTCTCTAACGTGTAGGAATAACTTTCGCATCCACCATTATATACGGCAAGATCAACACTCTGAATACGCTTAGGTAATTCCCTAAGCGGCCCTGCTGGCATCCATAAGCCATTACCAAAGCGTCGCACAGCATCAACAATACAGAACTCAATATCTCGTGCCAATTTATAGTGCTGTAGCCCATCGTCGCTGACGATGATGTTTACATCGCTATTACCCAATAATTTTTCAATACTGGCTTGTCTATCAGCACCAATCATCACTGGGCATTTCAATCGTTTGGCGAGCAAACAAGGTTCATCACCGCCCTCTTCCGTTGAGGTCGCTTCAGTGACCAAAAATGGGGTTGAACTGGGTTTTGCACCGTAGCCTCGACTGATCACCCCAACCTTAAAACCAAGATTTTCAAGAAAAGGGACTAACCAAAGTACAAATGGCGTTTTGCCGTTACCGCCCACACTGATGTTACCGACAATAATAACCGGAACAGGCGAGCGGTACGCAGGGCAAAAGCCGAGTTGATAAAGCCCCTTTCTCACCGAGCTAATAAGTCCAAATAACAGGCTTAGCGGAAGCAATAATAGTGTTAGTAGTCCCGGTTTTTTATACCAACTTTGCTCTATTTTGGATGCCATTTATTGCTCACCAAACTGCATTTTGCAAAGTGCATGATAAACCCCTTCCTGCGCGACCAATTCAGCATGCTTGCCTTGTTCGATGATCTTACCTTTATCTAGCACATAGATGCAGTCGCAACGCTCGATTGTCGATAACCGATGGGCAATTACTATGGTTGTTTTGTCGGCCATCAGCTCTTCTAACGCTTGTTGGATCAAACGCTCAGATTCTGTGTCTAATGCTGATGTTGCTTCATCTAAAATAAGGATAGGTGCATCTTTCACAATAGCACGCGCGATAGCGATACGTTGTCGTTGTCCGCCAGAAAGCATCACGCCATTTTCACCAACAACGGTATTTAGACCCTCAGGAAGATCTTTAACAAATTCCCAGACGTGGGCTTGTTTTACTACTTTTTCTAGGGCTTCTTGCGATAAGGGTTGCTTTAACGAGTACATAATATTGTTTGCAATGGTGTCATTAAACAACACCACTTGCTGCGACACGATGGAAAACTGCGCGCGTAGATCCGCAAGCTGGTAATCATTTATGTTCGTGCCATCTAACTCAATACTGCCCACTTCAATATCATAGTAACGTGGTAATAGATTAGAGATAGTTGACTTGCCTGAGCCACTTCTACCTACCAACGCAATACTCTGCCCAGCTTTGATTTCAAGGTTTAATGACTCAATCACCGGATCGTTTTTAGATGGATAAGTAAAGGTTAAGTCTTTGACTTGTAGGTTACCTTGAGCACGAGATAAAGACTGAGTGCCAGTGTCCTTTTCTTGTTCAAGATCAATCACCGCAAACACACTTTTCGCCGCAGAGATCCCGCGTTGCAGGTCGCTATTCACATTGGCAAGTTGTTTTAAAGGACGCAGCATCATCATCATAGAGGTGATCAAAGTGACAAAAGTGCCCGATGAAATTTTGTCTACCATAGTAGGCATCGCGACAATCGCGAGTATCACCGCCATTGCGCTCGCCGCTATGATTTGGATGATAGATACGCTCAGCGCTTTAGTCGCATCCATTTTTACGCGTTGCTGACGGTTATGATTATTAACTTTAGCAAAGTGAGAGATGGTTTTTTCTTGGCCACCAAAGCCATGAATGACTTTATGACCCGCCATCATTTGCTCAGAGCTTTTCGTCACTTCTCCCATCGCATCTTGAATATTCTTGGAGATTTTCTTGAAGCGCTTAGACACCACAGTAACGATCACCGCCACGATCGGTACCACAACTAAGAAAATGAGCGATAGCTGCCAACTTGCATAAAACATCGTGATAAGTAAGAAAAAAACAAATGCGCCTTCACGGATCAGCACTTGAAGTGCCTTAGTGACGGCTTGCTGTACCTGCTCCGTATCAAAAGTGATTTTTGATATCATTTCACCATTAGAATGTTGATCATGAAACGACACTGGTAGATACAACATGTGTTCAAATAGTTGCTGTCGCAAAGCACGCACAACCTGCGACCCGACATAAGACAAGCAATACGATGCCATATAATTAAAGATGCCGCGTCCAATAACTAACGCGATGACAACAAAGGGAGCCAATTTTAGTACATCGCGATTGCCTGCAGTGAGACCCTCATCGATAAACGGATCCATTAAGGCAACGAACGAAGCGTCCATCGCAGCGTACCCTATCATGCCAATTACTGAAAATATGGCAGCGAGTTTAAAGTCTTTTACATAGCTAAATAATCTAGCGTAAATCTGCTTGTCGGTTGGTTGCATTGCCAGCCTCTACTTTTCTATATGGCATTATTGTAACTTTCAAATCATTAAAACTGAATGGATTATCTGAGAAACCAGTAATTTTCCACTTCCCGAGCTCGTTCAACTGTAATTTCTTGAGCAAAAATTGAGATCTTTATATGGCCATCTAAGGCGGTATCCAATAGTGTGCTTCCTACTCTTTGGTATCTTTCAATCACTTTCTCATTGGGAATTTTCCACGGCGAATAAAAGGCACGAGAAAATATCGCTATATCAGGGTCAATCGCTTGAATAAACTGCTCGCTTGAAGAGCTGCCACTACCATGATGCGGAACCAGTAATATATCGGCCTTGAGTGCTTCTTTTTCAATGTTAAGCAGCTTAGTTTCAGTTATTTTCTCAATATCTCCTGGTAATAAAAGCGTAAAACGCCCATCAGAGATACGAACCACACAAGAATTATTATTGTCATTGTTCGACACTTCTTGAGGCCAGATCACAGATACGTCTAGCCCTTGAAATTGATGTGTTCCTAGCACACAACTATCAGCTGGACTTGCAGGGTGAAAACGCTGTAACGATTTTCCGCCATCATAGGCAATGAGGTCATCAACGCCACCATTATGGTCGCCATCATTATGACTAATGATGGTATCTTGCAGCGTAATTCGATTATTCAAAAGATAAGGTTTGATCACAAACTCGAACATCGAAAAATAACCAAAATACTTGGCCCCCACATCATAGAGCAGCCCTTTGTTATTGCGAGAAACTAACACTGCCGTTCCGTGACCCACGTCAAAGATATCGATTTGCCATAGCGGAGAGGCTCGAAATTGATACTGAACGAGGAAAAACAATATGGGTAATAAACCAAGATAATTTCTGAATAAATACAGCAGCAAAGCACTTAAGTAGCTGGTTATTAGAAACATGGACGAAACGCCGGGTATATCTACCCAACTAAGTGGAGACTTTTGCAACAGCTCAAAAAGAACCACTAACACATTATCAACTAAATGAAGTGGAAGTTGCCAACCAATAGCGTGCAGCGCAGTAACATGAAGCAGTAGTAGCGGAAATACCACGATGGAAACCAACGGGATCACAATGATGTTCGCAACCAATGAGATAATACTCGCACCGGAAAAGAAATACAGGTTGAGTGGCAACAGACAGATAAATAACGCAAGCTGCAACTTAATTAAGGCAAGTAGCTTTGCACCTAAACCTCTGCCAACTTTTGTCACTAACGTTACGATGATAGCAACCGCAAAAAAGGAATAATATAAACCAGGATTAAGTAGTGAAAACGGGTCTACTATCAAGACGATGGTCAACGCTACTGTTAGCACCTGAAGCGCTTTAAGGCGCACAGCAAAGAGGTAACAAGCAACCCACACCATTGCCATGATTAAAGCTCGAGTCGCCGATACGCTGTAACCGCAGAGAATGACGTAACCAAAACACAACAGTAACGCAAAAACCAAACACCATTGATGTAAGTTAGCTGCTTGGGAAATTATTACCGGGATACAATACAGCACGACTTTTATCAGCAAAAACGCGATGGCAAATACCATTCCGATATGCAGCCCTGAAATCGCTAACAGATGGCTCAAGCCAAGACTTCTAAATTGTGTTTTGTTTTCGAAGTCGACTTTGCTTGTATCGCCAGTTAACAAAATATAGTACAGCCAAGCATAGCTTCGCCCATCAAGCGTTTTATCTATGAATAAGCGGTAGTTATCTCGCCACGTAGTGTCCTTCACTACCGACTTGATTGTTTTGATGCTGCCCTTAAAATATATATGCTTCCTAAACGCATGCAATTCAGCATTAAAGAGTCCGATATTAATTCGGCTACGATAACGCTTAAGTTTTACCGTAAATTCAATGTGGTCACCGACACGCAACATAGGCGTGGATGAGTTACGATAGAGTTTTGCGTTTACTGTACGCCAACGGGCAAATTGGTAGCCATCAACTTGCTCAAGCTTTACCTTTAACGCTTCACCAATCACAGAATTATCAACCTCAATAACTTTACCCGAAGCAGTAACAAGCTGCGATTGCCACATTTCTGGTATTTTTAGCTGATAAAAAACAAAGTAATGACCAATAGCAATGGAAATCCCTAAAATAAATCCTGCCAATATAGGACAAAAAAGCTTAGAATAGCGGCCCATGAAGTAGAGGAATATGCTTATTGCGGCTGATCGCCAATTGTCGAGAAGAAATACCGCACTGAAGCAACCCAGAATTATTCCAAAACATATCAGAATCCAAGTAGATGGCAGCTGCAAATGGCGAAAAAAACGATTCAACGCTTTTTACCTGATCATAATAAAATCAAACAACAGAAATCATTAAAAATCTTTGGTAAGTTACTGCATGATGCCAACCTGTGGCATTTAAACCGACGCTCAGCACGCGGCGCATTCTCGGTGGGGCTATTTTTCGCATTCATCCCTGTTCCTTTTCAAATGGTACTGGCGGCAGCACTAGCGATTCCATTTCGCGTTAACTTGCCTTTGTCTATTGCACTCGTGTGGATCACCAATCCACTTACGATGCCACCTATATTTTACTGCTCATACCTAGTCGGTGTATTTGCTCTTGGTCAAGAGCAGCAACCATTCCATTTTGAGGCAAGTTGGGAATGGCTTGCACAAAGCCTAACAACGATTGGGCCTGCATTTATCGTCGGCTCTTTGATCTGCGCAACACTTGCCGCCATTATTGGCTTTTTCGGTATCGACTACCTGTGGCGACGCTCAGTGAATAAAGCGTGGCAAAGTCGCGGCCAAGGCTAATACCAGTATAGTTAAGATTTTTATCGCTTGAATTAAATATCGAATTGAATTTGCGAATATTTCTTTTCAAACACAAAAAAAGCCCTTCCGGGCTTTTTTATCGTATAAATTGTACTTTAGGCTTTACGACGTCTTCTCAGCGCCACTAGTGGTAGCGCGAGTAAACTAAGCCAAGACCAACTTGCAGATTGACGCTCATATGTCTCTGCTTCAGGTGGTGTACAGCTTTCAGGTTCACCAGAAATTGGCGTAAGTAGAACCGGTAAGCTTACCGACTCATACTCAGTCTCACCTTTGCTGTCCTTTTCAATTTCACCAAGTGTATTGCGTCTTTCAACCGTTTTGGTGGCAATCGCATAGATCTTGTTATCGTCAGTAATTTTTACTGCTTCCGCAATCGTGTAAGGGAAGGTATCGCTCTTACAGGGAAGAAGAGAATTAATGTTTACTAGCTTTTCCGCCCCGATTTCATATAAGAAGGCTTCACGACGACGGTTTGAACCACTCTTTTCAATCACACCTTGACCAACAACAAAGCCATTATTGTTAATGTCATTTATTGCTGTTGCTGAACCTTCAAAGTATGTGGGCATCTCCTTAAACTCAGCACTTGTAGTATTAAAGTAGAAGCCAGTTGCGTCATAGTCTCTAGAGCCTCCACTGAAACGTCCAAATACACCAACTATGGTACCGTTGTCATTCACATCGACTGCTTGGCTATATTCAATAAAGCTCTCAACTTCTCTAACTCGTTTGATTTCACCGTCTTCGAAATAAACAGCTTGTTCATATGGCAGTAGTCTATCATCTCTTTGTCTACGTACTCGAGAGTAACCAACGGTTAACCCATCCGAGTTAGTCGCAACAGCAATACTAGAGTATGCAATTTCACTATCTTCATCAGGCGTAAAACCGAGCCCTAAATCTGTTGCATCAACTAAATTAAAGTTGTTATCAAAAGTCCATTTATATGCCCTAGTGTGATATGGAGTGCTGATACTCTGGATGCAAACATCCACAGGCTCATCTACACCATCACAATCATCCGCTATATTTTCGATTGCTCTTTGAGATAATGACGTAGAGCTTTGCCCGACGACAATATAACCACCTTCGTTAGTTTGCTTGATGTCTGTCGCGATAGAAATACCGCCATGCTCAGTAAATGCGGGCTCCAGCCTAACTTTCTCACCAGCAGGAGTTACCAAAATTCCTTTATTTCGCCAATCGCGTACAAAATAAGTTTCTTCTTCTGTTTCACCCTCAGGAGTAAAAGTTATCTTTTTAAAAGGTGCAGAGCCCCAGCCCACTATTGTACCGTCTTCTGCGATGCTTGTAAGATAGTTAGTGACCGAGCGAGTTAGCCCTTCGTAATCAGGAGATTGTTCATCATATACTACAAATTCTTCAGCAGTATTGTTGTTGTACGTAAGAGAGATTGCTTGAACAACAGTTTGAAATTGATTAGCCCCTCTTCGACTTAAGTGATAAAGCATAAATGCATGAGCTTGTGCGTTGGTATTTGCAGCATCGTTATTTTGAATATCATCTAAGGTGAAGGTAATTTCTTCTTCTATCTGCTCATATTGCTTCTTTACACTGTCATAATCGCTTTTCAGTGTTGAATCATCGAAGTCGATATATGACACATCAATCTTAACACCAAATAAATTGGAAGCATGACCAATCACGTCTCCAGCTTCATTTGCGTCCGACACGTAGCTATATTTACTATTATCATGTCTTGGTAATTCAGTTAACTGATAGGTGGCAGCGGCCGCTTGTTGTGAAAGGGCTACGGCGACACTCGCGGCTAAAAGTTTAAATTTCATTTTAATCCTTACTGCTGATTCTGTAATGCTTCTAGTTCTTCCCAGCGTTCAAACGCGGCTTCCAGCTTCGACTCTAGCTCAGTCAAATGGTTCAATGCCTTGTGGGTCGTTTCTTGATCTTGTTTAAAGAAGTCTGGATCGCTGACCAGTGCTTGTTGTTTATTCACAGCCTCTTCAAGTTCCTCTACTTTACTGGGCAGCGACTCTAATTCAAGTTTTAATTTGTAACTCAGCTTATTTGAACGAGCTGGTGCAGCTGCTTTTTTAGTCTCGGCTTGTTGCTGTTTTTCTTGATGAACCTTTTGTGCCTCTTTCTTCTGCTGCTCTCGTCTTTGCTGGTACAGTTCAAAATCACTATAACCGCCAACAATTTCTGTCACCAAGCCCTCGCCTTCGAACGCCCAGACACTGCCGCAGGTATTATCGATAAACTCTCGGTCGTGGCTGACGACTAACACCGTGCCTTGGTATTGGTTTAAGATTTCTTCAAGTAACTCAAGCGTCTCAATATCCAAGTCATTGGTCGGCTCGTCCAGCACAATAATATTTGAAGGCTTAAGGAAGAGCTTTGCAAGCAATAAGCGGTTTTTTTCACCGCCTGATAATGCCTTTACAGGGGTTCGAGCTCTCGCAGGCGGAAATAAAAAGTCCTGCAGATAGCCAAGCACATGACGTGAACGGCCGCCCATCATTACTTCTTGCTTACCTTCTGCGACATTATCCTGCACAGTTGCTTCTTCATCCAATTTTTCACGGTATTGGTCGAAGTACGCAACTTCCAGGTTCACGCCTTGTTTTACGCTGCCTGCGTCAGGTTTAATGTCACCAAAAAGCATTTTTAACAGCGTAGTTTTACCTGCTCCATTAGGACCGACCAAGCCAATACGATCGCCACGCATCACCAGCGTTGAAAAGTCCTTTACAATGCATTTTTCTTGGAATGCTTTGTCTAAATGTTTCGCTTCAAAGACCAGCTTACCGGAACGATCCGCCGTCTCGATGTTGAAATCTGTCTTACCTTGTTGCTCGATGCGTTGCTTGCGCTCAACACGAAGCGCTTTTAGTGCTCGCACACGCCCTTCGTTACGGGTTCGGCGGGCCTTGATCCCTTGCCTTATCCAGGTTTCTTCTTCGGCAAGCTTTTTATCAAACAAGGCATTCTGTTGCTCTTCCACTTTTAAATCATGAGCTTTTTGTTCTAGATATTGCGCATAATCTCCAGGGTATGAAACCAACTTGCCACGGTCTAAATCTAAAATTCGGGTCGCCATTGCGCGAATAAAGGCACGGTCGTGAGAGATAAACACGATCCCCCCTTTAAACTCTTTCAGGAATTGCTCAAGCCAGATGACACTTTGCATATCAAGGTGGTTAGTCGGCTCGTCGAGTAACAGTAAATCTGGGTCACTCACCAAGGCTTTGGCCAGTGCAACTTTGCGTAGCCAGCCACCTGAGAGTTCTTCTAGGCGCATATTCGCATCTAATTGCAACTGGCTAAGCACTTGCTTGATCCGTGACTCAAAACGCCACGCATCTTCGCTTTCCAATCGCTGAGTCAGGCGCTCAAGCGAGGCCATCAGTTTATCTGACTGGCTGGTTTGTAGTTTTTCACTGACTTCATGAAATTCAATGAGTAGCTCAGCAACATCAGGTAAACCGTTTGCAACATAATCAAAGACCGACCCATTTGCGCCCTTTGGTGGGTCTTGTTCTAGCCTTGAAACTTTTAATCCACCAACACGGTTGATTTCACCATCATCAAGTTGAACTTGATCATCAAGTACTTTCAGTAACGTTGATTTACCGGCACCATTTCGGCCCACAATACAAACGCGCTCGCCTGATTCAATAACGGCATCAGCTTGGTCAAGTATAGGGTGTGAACCAAAAGCTAGTTGGGCTTTAGCAATTCGAATGAGATCCATATTATTCTATAAATTCTTGTAGTTGTTGTTGAGTAAAAGGCCAGCCAAGTTCCTGACCTGTCTCGCCTTTTTTAATCACTGGAATTCTATATTGATATTCCGTCATCGTCTCTTCACTATCGACGATATCGACTAGTTCAATTTCGGCTTCAGGCAAAAATTGAATTAACATCGCCAATGCTTCTTCACAAAGATGACAACCATCGGTGTGAAATAAAGTACATTTAATCATGACGGATCAACCAGCTGTTGTGAATTTGTTTGTTACGCTTAAAATCCAAAGACAAGGTTTGCGATGAGTATTCCTCAGCGGTTAGGCCAAGTGCCGCAAGTCCCATTTCATCGATTTTAAATCCGCGTTTGTTGTTAGAAAACAGTAGTACACCGTTCGGTGCTAATATCTTCTTTACCCAACCAAATAGTTTTAAATGATCTCTTTGTACATCAAATGCGTCAGACATACGTTTAGAGTTAGAGAATGTTGGTGGGTCTAAGAATATCAAATCATATTGACCAACTGCTCTTTCAAGCCATTTTAAGCAATCCGCTTGCTCAAATCTGAAACGTGGATTCTTCAAACCATTTAGCTCAAAGTTTTCCTCAGCCCATTTTAGATAGGTCTTTGACATATCTACTGTGGTAACAGACTTAGCACCGCCAACTGCAGCGTGCACAGAAGCACTACCTGTGTATGCAAATAGATTCAACACGCGTTTATCTTTCGAATGTTGCTGAATAAACTTGCGGGCTAAACGGTGGTCAAGGAATAGACCAGTATCGAGATAATCAAATAGGTTAACCTTAAACTTAGCACCGTACTCTTCTACTACCTCAGTACGGTTTTGCTTGTCTAGGGCTTTGTATTGTTCTTGACCTTTTTGGCGCTTTCTTACTTTTACCGCGATGTTTAGCGGGTCGATATTAAGCTGCTCGGCGGTCAGTGTGATCACGTCTTGCAAACGTTTTTGTGCAACGCTATCGTCAATTTCTTTTGGCGCTTTGTATTCAAAGATGACTGCGTTGTCGTTATATACATCAACCGCAACATTGTACTCAGGGATATCCGCGTCATAAACACGATATGCATTAACGTCTTCTTTTTTCAGCCAAGATTTTAAGCCTTGTAGATTTTTCTTCAAGCGGTTGCCAAACGCAGTCGAGCCTTCAAAATTAAGCCCACTGCTCTGTTTATTTTGCTGTACCTGCATTTCATTCATTTCATACAAGTTAAGCAGCACATCGAGCGGGCCATTTTTGAATTTATAAGACTTTTTACGCGCTAGTTTTAGCACTTTTAATAGGCTTTCTTCACTCGCAAGTAACGCCAAATTCCAGTCTTTATAGTGCTTTTTAAAGGCGATACCCATATTGCGATATAGCGTAATAATTTCAGCCATACCACCTAGACGTTCGCCATAAGGCAAGTTACTCAGCACAGTGCCAGGACGTTTAGCAGCAAGGCTAAGGTGATTGGCATCTTCAAACTTAAACTTAATATGTGACTCAACGCCTGCGCGCTTGGCATTACGCTCAGCAATTGACAGCACACGTTCATCGATATCACTACCGATCAGCCATAAGCTCTTGTGCTCTGGTTGTACCTTTAATTGTGCTTTAAGCTCGGTGAACTTACTTTCACGAAAACTCGGCAAGCGTTTAAAGGCAAAATCTTTATTAAGGTTAGTAGGTAAGCCAAGCGCCATAGATGCCGCTTCAATTAATAACGTGCCAGAACCACAGCAGGGGTCAAAAAGCGGCTTATTAGTATCTTCAAGCCAGCCGCTACGTTTAACCAGCGCTGCCGCTAAATGTTCACGAATTGGCGCTTTACCTTGTTTGTCACGATAACCTCTATCAGATAAGCGAGGTCCCGAGAAATCGATATATAGCACACAGCCTTGCTTAGATAATTTCGCTATGATGCGAATATCCGGTGTCTGTTTGTCAACATCTGGACGTTGCTCAAACAGATCATTGAAGTAGTCAACGATCCCATCCTTAACCACCAAGCCAGAGAATTGCGTATTTTTAAGCGCATTATTCGTACCATTAAACTCTACTGCAAAGGTCTGCTTTGGGCTAAACCAATCTTGCCATGCCTGAAAACGAACAAACTTGTAGAGAGAATCTTTGTCATTCACTTCTGGTTTGTCATCAATAAGCAACATCACGCGCGTTGCAAATCGTGTCATCATACAGAACTTTTGTACGTCTAGATTAGCACCTGTGAACTTAACTGAACCAACGGTTTGCTTATTTATTTCAAAACCAAACTCGGTTAATTCTTCAACCAGTAACTGCTCTACACCAATAGATGTCAATGCGATAAATTGCAATTTGAATACCCTTAAATTTCAACTGGGCGCAGTATAACACACAAGTTATCGTTAGTTATTAGTTGAGCTTGGTTGTATGGGGATAAATTACGTTAAAAATTTAGCAAGTTCAGAAAATTTAACTTATCTAGCGCGCTTATGTTCGAGTTCCTGCTTTGGTAATTTTGCAGTAAGTTATGGAGCTCCCCTTTTTCAAACCACACGCCACCACAGCACCCGCACTCACTAAAACTAGCTTCAAAGAGCGTATAGTCTTTAAGTGTATGACCATCATAAGGGCATAATTGTAAAACGTCACGCTCAACCAACGACCGCTTTGCAATAAAATCGGTATAACTAAAGTGATAAGTATGTTTAATGGAATCAATAAATTTGCGCGGCAACCAAATGGCACCGCATGACTGACATTGATAACCGCAATGTCCTTCAGCGTCGGCATAAGTTAGTTTTAATGTTTTATCGCAGAGGCAGCGCATTCTGTTTCCTAGATCAACAAACAACTCAAATTAGGTACAGATTAATACAGGAAATAATTGCTGGTCAATAAACGATGAGATGAAATTGGCTATGCGCTTTGATGAACTCGGTGTGTTAACACAAGAGGCGCTAACCGATCGTTCAGTACTTTTATCGCTTGAAATTGTTCAAGCTCTATTCCCTCATCAAGAATAAATTGCTCGTTCAAGCTTAAACAAAGACTTGACTGACCATCATGCTCGATAATTAGAAACTCGCCGCGGCTTAACTTGGAATTTAAACACACAACCGCCTCACTCACAGGTTCACCACCAAAATATGGCTTAAAAAACCAGCTTTTTGCTTGCATCGGTTGCAGATGAAACTTTGCCGCAGTTGCATTTAAAGCGATTTGGCAGCATCTGGGCTCATTCCAAACACCAAACCCGCAAAGGTAGGAAAATACACTCTGATAAAATTCAGCTTCGCTGAGACTAAAATTGGGATTAGCGGTTGAGTCCTCAGTAAGGTGGCGCAAACGAAAAGGCGTGCAAAGCTGAAGCTCGTCACCCAAATCAATTAACAACCTGTTCCTTTCTGTGCAACGGATCCATTGCCACTCTTTTGAAGCTTGCAAAACTTCTCTCCCACCAACCAATTAGCTCAACTAGTAAGTGGGAGTATAACGCGAAAAACGCAATGATGAAATTTTTTATAATAACGTTTTGTTTTGGATCATTTAGTTATATGACCGATCCTTATAAGGACGAAACGATCTTTTTAACAAGCGCTGGACCTTCATATATAAAGCCTGTGTAGACTTGTACTAAATCTGCACCAGCTGAAAATTTCTCTTTTGCAGATTCCGCACTGTCAATACCACCTACACCGATGATTGGTAGCTTACCGTCGGTAATACGCTTCAATTCGCTGACAACATGCGTCGATTTTTCACGAACAGGTCTACCAGACAAACCGCCTGCTTCATTACCGTGCTCTAGGTTTTCTACCGCATCACGGGCTAATGTTGTATTAGTTGCAATAACACCATCGATACGATTATTAACTAATGATTCTGCTATCTGAGTTAATTGAACGCCATCAACATCTGGTGCGATCTTTACCAACATAGGCACCGACTTGTTATGCTTGGCGATCAGATCCATCTGTTCATTTTTCAGGCTTTGCAATAGATCGTCCAGCGCCTCGCCATATTGTAGATCTCTAAGACCCGGTGTATTTGGTGAAGAGATATTCACAGTGATATATGAGGCTTGCTCAAATACTTTTCTCATACAGTGAATGTAGTCATCTTTACCTTGCTCATTCGGTGTATCTTTATTTTTACCAATGTTGATCCCAAGGATCCCATCGTATTTTGCTGCTTTTACATTGTTGACTAGGTAATCAACGCCCTTGTTATTGAATCCCATGCGGTTAATAATCGCATTTGCTTCGGGTAGACGAAAGATCCGAGGCTTGTCGTTGCCCGCTTGTGGTCTCGGCGTGACAGTCCCTACTTCAATGAAACCAAAACCCATTTGCGCAAATGCTTCGATACACTCAGCATTTTTATCAAGACCGGCGGCCAACCCGACTGGATTTTTAAACTCTAACCCAAGAAAATTAACAGGTTTGTCTTGAACTGATTGAGACCATGCAAGGCTCATTGGCGTATTCGCAAAGCGGCGCAGGTTGCTTAGGGCAAAATCGTGTGCCCACTCCGCATCTTTATTAAACATAAAACGACGCGCAAGATCGTAAAACATGGTAGCTCCTCAGTATTGGTAACGTAATCAACTTAGCTAAAATTACCCAAGCGTAACTTTAGCTAAATGGATTATGCCAATGGCATTAGACAAAAAAATACCCCAGTCAAAGCTGGGGTATTGTAGCGATTTCTAGATTATTTGGAAGTATCGCAGTTGTGGCTTAGTAACATTAGCTCACGAAGTGCAACTGAGAACTTAGCAAAGTCATGGCTTTGCGACGTCTTAAACTCAGTTAGCATTTGCTGCCAACGGTGTAGTAAGCCAGCTTGCTTATCCATCCACTGTTCAATCTGTTCATTGATATCACTGTCATCACCAGCAAAGCTGTTTAACACAACCTCTGACAATGAACGCTGTTGCCAATCAAGCTCTTCACGATATGAAGCTCGAGCAAGCGCCTGCCAATGGTTTGCAACAGGTTGAGCCGTGATTTGGTCAAGGAACCAATGTAGACCCATGTTTGCACCGAGCGTGAAGTAGGTATTAGACACAACACCGATCTTACGACCTGAGCTATGTGCAACTTCCGCTAAGTCCATGACCGAGAACAAGCTTGAAAGCGATACGATACGCAGTGCAATTTCAGCTGGTACACCTTGAGATTCAAGGTCACGTGCTTTATCAACGATCTGCTCGCTTTCATTTGCAACCATGTAGTTGTGTAGATTTGCACTTAAATCTTTAAATGTTGGTGCAAAGAACGCGATGGTTTGCTCGATAGTTTGAGACTTGTCACGGTGACGCAAGAACCAACGCGTTGCACGGCGAACTGTACGACGTAATTGATATAGCATTTCCGTTTGAACTGCCGCTGGGATCTTATTATCTAGCGCAGAAATCGCTGACCACGTTTCCTTCATTTCAAAGATTGCACTTGCAATTGAGTAGCAAACCGCAATTTCTGCATCCGTTGCACCTGTCTCTTCGTGCATACGAACCATGAAGTTTAGACCCATATCGTTAACGATATTGTTTGCAAGTTTCGTTGCAATGATCTCTTTACGTAGCGGGTGATTATCCATCGCAGCATTGAAGCGCTCGCGCAGCGGTGCTGGGAACGAGTTCACTAGCAACTGACGGTAGTATGGATTTTCTGAGATCTCATCAACAACTAATGTCTCTTTTAATACCATCTTAGAGTAAGAAACCAGTACAGATAGCTCAGGACGTGTTAGGTCTTTACCTGCCGCCGCACGCTCTGCTAGCTCTTCATCAGTTGGTAAGAATTCGATTGCACGATTTAACTTGCCTTCTTTTTCAAGTGCATGGATAAAGCGTACTTTCTCTTTCAGCGTCGCTGGACCTTTAGACTTAGTAACCGAAAGCGTGTGCGTTTGACGGTAACAATCTTTCAGTACCAATTCTGATACTTCATCTGTCATTGAATACAGTAATTCGTTACGCTGCTTATTCGTCAATTCACCTTCAGCAACTAGGCCGTTAAGTAGGATCTTGATATTAACTTCATTATCCGAACAGGCAACACCACCTACGTTGTCGATAAAGTCAGTGTTGATACGACCGCCGTTTGAAGCAAATTCGATACGACCCAGCTGAGTAGCACCTAAGTTACCACCTTCACCAAATATCTTCGCACCAAGCTCACCACCGTTGATACGTAGCGCGTCGTTTGCACGGTCGCCTACTTCAGCGTCAGTTTCAGATTTAGACTTGATGTAAGTACCAATACCACCATTCCACAGTAAATCAACTGGCATCTTCAATAATGCTTTGATCAACTCGTTTGGTGTCATGCTCGACTTCTTAGTGCCTATCATTTTCTTCATTTCAGCGCTTAGCGTAATTGCTTTCGCTGCACGAGAGAAAATACCACCGCCCTCAGAGATCAGATCCTTATTATAATCTTCCCAGCTTGAGCGTGGCAGATTAAATAGACGCTCACGCTCTACATACGAGCTTGCTGCATCTGGGTTTGGATCGATAAAGATGTGCATGTGGTTGAATGCCGCTTGTAAGCGAATGTGCTTAGATAGCAGCATCCCGTTACCAAATACGTCACCACCCATGTCACCAATACCAACTGCAGTAAAATCAGTTGTCTGACAGTCAATGTCCATTTCACGGAAGTGACGCTTAACCGATTCCCAAGCGCCCTTAGCAGTAATACCCATCTTCTTGTGGTCGTAACCAATTGAACCACCTGACGCGAAAGCGTCACCAAGCCAGAAGTTATATGATTCAGCGATACCATTTGCGATATCAGAGAAAGTCGCAGTCCCTTTGTCCGCTGCAACAACTAGGTATGGGTCGTCTTCGTCGTGACGTACAACATCCACTGGCGGCACAATGTCACCATGTACGATGTTATCTGTGATGTCTAATAGACCACGGATGAAGATCTTGTAACACTCTTGGCCTTCTTTGAAAAACGCTTCACGTTCAGTTGGAAGTTGTTTACAAACAAAACCGCCTTTAGAGCCCACAGGTACGATAACTGTATTCTTAACCTGCTGTGCTTTAACCAGGCCAAGTACTTCTGTGCGGAAATCTTCACGACGGTCTGACCAACGTAGACCACCACGAGCCACTTTACCGCCACGTAGGTGAACACCTTCTACGCGTGGAGAGTATACGAAGATTTCAAACGCTGGTAATGGCAATGGCATATCTGGCACTGCGCTTGGCTGGATCTTGAATGACGTATACGACTTATTCGTGCCATCAGCTTCTTTTTGATAGAAGTTAGTACGCAGCGTTGCATTGATCATATCAACGTACAAACGAATGATACGGTCATCATCTAGATTCGCTACGTTTTCAAGCTCAAGGTAGATTGCATCAACAACCTTCTGAAGCGCCTTTTCAGTGGCAACTTTCTTCGGTGCGAACTTCTTCACGAATAGATCAACGATCATCGCTGCAATGTGCGGGTAACGGTCAAATGTATTTTCGATGTAAGATTGCGAGAACGTCACACCAATTTGGCGCATGTATTTTGCATATGCGCGTAAGATAGATGCTTCACGACCAGTTAGACCACCTAATAACACTAAACGGTTGAAACCATCGTTTTCTAGGCGGTTATTCCACACATTGGTCAATGCCGCACGGAAACGTGCTGATACTTTGTCAAAATCTGTGATCCCTTTGCTGTCGATAAGCATAGAGAAATCCATGATCCAGTTTACTTGACCATCAGTCGTCTTCACAGCATATGGTGTTTCACCAATAACACGTAGGCCAAAGTTCTCAAGCATTGGCATCACGTCTGATAGGTGAATTGGCTCTGCTTTATGGAACAGACTCAAACGAACAAGCTGCGATGTTGCTTCTTCTTGAGGTCTGTAGAACAGCATCTCAAGTTTGTTATCTTCGTTTAGTTGCTCTAGCTTTTCGATGTCTACTACTGCTGCACTCGGCAACACTTGGTCTTTATAAGCAGACTGGAAGGCATTCGTATATTTACGGTTTAACTCGTTACCACGAGACTCACCCGTTCTTTCAAGAAGTGCAGATTGTAGCTTGTCTTCCCAAGTACGAGCGGCTTCTACCAAGTTATTTTCGATTTCTTTCACGTTGTAATCTATGTTGTTGTCATCAACACGCACGATGTAATGCGTACGCGCTAGTGTTGATTCAGAGAAAAAGGTGGTGAACTCTACTTTGTCGCTAGACTTAAATGCACGGCCTAGCAGTTGTTGAGTTTCACGGCGTAACGCTGTGTTGTATCTCTCTCTTGGCACATAAACCATACAAGAGAAGAAACGACCATACACATCCTTACGCACAAATAAGCGACACATGTCACGCTCTTGAGTTTGTAAAACGCCCATTGCCACTTCAAGTAGCTCGCTTTCGCGTGCCTGTACTAACTCATCACGAGGATAGGTTTCAAGAATATTGAGTACCGCCTTGTATGCATGTGTGCCTTTAGCAAAGTCACATTGCTCCATGATACGGTTAATTTTACTCTTAAGTACCGGAACATCTACCGCACTGTTGTTGTAGAAGCTAGAAGAGAACAAGCCAATGAAACGGTCTTCACCAATCACGTTACCTTCATCATCAAAACGCTTGATCCCAACATAGTCGATATACGCTGGTCTATGAACGCGTGAAAGTGAATTTGTCTTGGTTAAGATCAACAAGTTGTTACTGCGTGCCTCTTTGCGCGCAACTTCAGGCAGTTCAGACAATAAACGGCTGTGATCGTCACCAGAGTTCTTCATCAGGCCGAGACTTGTGCCTTCAACTGGCTTCAGCTCATAGTCACCTTGAACTGGAGTCAAATCATATTGGCGATAGCCCATAAAGGTAAAGTTGTCGCTAACCAGCCAGTCTAAAAACTCGACGGCTTCAGCAACTTCTTCTTTTGAACAACTATAATGACGGGTCGGCAGCTCTTTACTTACGCTCACCAATTTATCGCGAATTGGTAGCCAATCAGCAACCGCAACAGAAACATCATTTAAGACAGATTCAAGCTCAGCTGTAAAATCAGCGATCACCGAATCATCTGTTTGCCTGTCGATTTCGATAAAGAATACGGTCTTAGTAGACGTAGATTCTTGTTCTGCTTTTAAGTTAGAAACTGCGGTGATTGCACCTGCATCATTTCTTTGTAACTTAAGTGGAGAATGAAGTAATAGGTGAGAGACTATGTTTTTGCGATTCATCGCCATGCGCACTGAATCAACCAAAAACGGCATATCTTTAGCGATTATCTCGACAATCGTATGCGATGATTGCCATCCATCCTTTGCAACCTCAGGATTAAAAACGCGAATGACGGCATCGTCAGACTTGTTTTTATCAAGGGCATTCCAAAGGCTCAATGCTGCGCCGTATAAGTCACTGTCGTTACGATGTGCCAAATCCTCTTTAGACATGTTGCTGTACAAGGTTTTGGCAAACGTTTCGACAAGTGACACTTTGTCAGCATGGACTTTTTTATGGATAAGCTTGCAGACGTTATCTAGGATAACAGAAGCTGTGCCTTCATTTTGTGTCATTATGTGTTCCTTAATCTATACCACCTTTGAACGGTAGATTATTTGTACAGCCATTTATTAGCGTGGAGTCAGGTAAATTCTAACCTTTCTGACGCTAATAAACAGCCTTTTTGACGAAAACATTTCAAGCTTTTCAGCTGTTTGCTCATCTATTCACAAAAAATAGATATAAATCGCCAATACCAAATAAAAAGGAGCACAATTATTCACATTATTTTTTCTGGTCAGACCAGATGAGCGTTCCAATTGCCGGTAAAAGCAGCACAGCACCCAGCATATTTACCAAGAACATGAAGGTTAAAAGGATACCCATATCAACCTGGAACTTAAGCGCAGAGAAAATCCATGTGCTTACGCCAATCGCCAATGTGATACCCGTAAACAGTACCGCACTGCCTCGTTCAGCAAGTGCATTTCGATAGGCGACCGACAACGGCATACCTTGCTTAAGCTGTCCCATCATAGAGGATAGAATATAAATGCCATAATCGACACCTATTCCCACACCCAAAGCAATTACTGGTAACGTCGATACTGTTAACCCGATTTCAAGCTGCACCATAAGCGCCTGAGCCAACGTTGATACCACATATAAAGGTAGTACCACTGCGATAGTCGCTCGCACGCTCCTAAAGCTCGCTAGGCACAACAGGATCACCGCGCCGTACACATAGATCATCATAGGGACCTGCGCCTCGGAAACGGATTCATTTGTTGCCGCCATCACGCCGATTGGACCTGATGCTAATTTAAAGGCAACGTCATCAGTTCCCTCTTCTTCTGAGAACGCTTTTATCTTCGCAATCACATGGTCGATAGATTCAGCCTTATGATCTGCCATAAAGATGATAATAGGCATCACCGAACAATCACCGTTAAGTAGCCCTGAGCTTGTCTCCACTCGAGAAGTAGCTTGAACTAGAGAAGCGGTATTTCTTGGTAACGTCTGCCACTTTAAGTTACCTTCGTTGTACCCAGCATTAACCGCTTGTGCAACGGAGCTTAAAGAAACAGCCGATTGTACACTCGGTAAGTTTTCTACTCGCCATTGGAAACGACTAATACGCTCCATTGTATCGTGCTCGGTACAAGCCGCAGGTGTCGCTTCGACAATGACCTTTAAGATATCAGAAGAAATTGCATAACGGTCTGAGATAAGGAAAGTGTCTTGGTTGTATCTGGCATCTTCATGTAGCGCCGGTGCACCAGCATGTAAATCACCAATACGCATTTTTTCAGATTGCCAGTAGCCAAACGCGAATAGTACTGCACTGATAAGTAAAATCACTCTGGCCACTTTTTTGTCTGTGGTTTTCACCAAGGCCTCTCGCATTGTCTCAAACATACCATGGCTGGCGTTTTTACCATCACCAAGTCGCTTAATATTTGCAGACTCAAAGAACGATGCCATTACAGGAAGCAGTACCAAGTTGGTAAAGATAATAACTGCAACCCCTAAACTGGCAGTAATAGCAAGTTCGCGAATAATGCCGATGTCGATTGCCAGTAAGGTTAAGAAGCCAACGGTGTCTGAAAGTAGAGCAATGCCACCAGGGATAAGTAATGCTTTAAAGCTCGCTTCAGCAGCCACTTTGCAGCTTACCCCTTCCGCTACTTTTTTACCTATCGCGTTGATCATTTGCACACCGTGACTCACGCCAATAGCGAAGACTAAGAAAGGCACCAAAATAGACATAGGGTCAACACCAAAACCCAAAGTACTGAGTAAGCCCATCTGCCAAATCACAGCAATAAATGAACAAACAATCGGAAGCAGCGTAAGCTTAAAGCTCTTACAGAACATCCAGACCATAATAAAAGTAAAAGCAATTGCTAACGCAAAGAAAAGCACTACACCTTTCGCACCATCAGCAATGTCACCGGCCATTTTCGCAAAGCCAATAATATGTATGCTCACTTTGTCAGTGCTAAGAGGCGCTCGGATCTCAGACTCTAATTTTTGCGCAAAGGCTAAGGTATCAAGCTTTTCTTGAGTTTGCGGGTCGGTTTCCATTAGCTGAGCGGTTACCATGGCACACGAATAATCGCTCGCAACCATACGACCCACAACTTTTGCTTTTTCAATGTTCTGCTTTACAACCGCTAGGCCTTGTTCAGTAGGTTGAAAATTAGCGGGAATAATAGGTCCACCGGCAAAGCCGTCCTCTACCACCTCAACGAATCTCGCACTGGGTGCAAAGATTGAATTCACCAGTGGACGATTAACACCTGGGATAAAATAGAGCTGATCATGCACCGCTTTTAGCTGAGTGAAAAATGGCTCATTAAAGATGTCACCATCTTTATCACAAACAGAAATAAGAATACTATTTGCACCACCAAACTGTTTTTCGTGCTTCAAGTAAACTTTCATGTATTCATGATTTAGTGGAATATTTTTGTTAAATGAAGCATCGAGCTGAATTTGCGTGGCTTTGAAGCCCAAAAATATCGTCGTCAGTACGAAAAAAGACACGACGGTAATACGATGCCTAAAGATGGCGTATACCAATTGATTTAAAAACGCTTGCATTAGTTGTTCACCTCTACCTCAGCAATCCCCTGCTCCGTAGCTAGAATTAGCTGATTCTTTTTAACCACACCTGCTAAAATAGAGTGGCCGGTTTTTAGTTGTTTTGAGGTTAGCTTACCTGCTTTCAACGTGAATATTACGCCGCTGTTAGCAAACATATAGGTCACATTATCTTTGTGGGCAATACTATTTATTGTCGCCGTTTTTTGAGTATCAAGTTGAACTACTTGCTGTGCATTGCCAATAAATGCGTTACCCCTAAGGCCCGCAACAATAAGTTGCTTATCTGAGGTTTGATCAACAGCAAAAAATGAACCGCGATAAAAAGGCTCAAATTTTTGCCATGTTTTTCCTAAGTCATCACTTTGTGCCACAAGTCCCATTTCACCGACAAGGTACATCATGCCTTCGGCGATCAACAGGCGATTAAAATGGGGAAGAATAAACGCCGTTTCTTGTTCGTATGCCGCGGGGTCTTGCTCTTTTAAATCGGCTAAGTAGTCGACATCATCGGGGTGAACAAATTCACTGATAAAACGTTTTGTCCAAGACTCACCACCATCAGTGGTTTCAAAAAACATGCCATAAGCGCCCACAGCAAAGCCGTGTTGTTGGTCAATAAACTCAATATCAAGACAAGGCTTTTCCAATGTTGGTAGATATTGTTTTAGCGCCCATGTTTTACCACCGTCTGTGGTTTTGATTATGCTAGCGTCGTGGCCACAAGCCCAACCAATATCTTTGCCTTTGAATGTCACAGAGGTCAACAGTGATTGAATTGGCACCTCTGCCTGCGTCCAGTTTTGCCCTTCTTGTTTAATAATTATTGTGCCGTGTTTACCTACCGCAATTAACGCATCACCGTTATCTGTAATATCCGTGAAAAGCGTTTGTTCTGGGTGAGCGACCATCAGGGCTGATTTTGCTAAAATCTGATCACTACTTTCGGCTACTGCTACATGCGCCATAGTTAAAATCGAGGCTGCTACTAACTTCTTCATCATGAGAAAACACTCGAGTTGTGAGAGGAAAGGAGGAAGAAGGCTGAAGCGAGGTTGCTTCAGCCTGATAATATTTGATTAACGGCGACCCTCACGGCGCAGCGCACCCTGAGTAAACTCGTTATCGTTGAAAGACTGACTGAAGTCATACATGTCTTCTTCGTTATCTAACCCAATCGCAAGGTAGCGACGAGAGTTTAGATCATGATAGACATCCAACGTACTCCAATGCGTCGGCACTTCGTAGTAATTAAGACCATGTGCCATCGCGACGCGATACATCTGATCACGGTTATCATAGATATCCGTTACGTGGATTTGCCAGCTATCTTCATCAATATAGAACACACGCTTTTTGTAAATATGGCGAGTACCTTCTTTCAGGTTAGCTTCGACTACCCATACGCGGTGCTTTTCATATCGTACATGCTCAGGGTTGATATGACCGGCCATCAAGATATCATCATACTTCAACTTGTCGCTATGTAGTTTGTAACTGTTGTAAGGGATATACATCTCTTTTTTGCCAACAAGTTTCCAATCATAACGGTTTGGAGAGCCGTTAAACATATCAAAGTCATCTGTTGTACGTAAGCTATCTGACGCAGTTCCTGGTGCATCATATGCAACGTTTGGCGCACGTCTTACACGACGCTGGCCTGCGTTATAGGTCCAAGCCTGACGAGGTGTCAAAATTTGGTCCATGGTTTCATGTACAAGCAATGCAGTTCCAGCGAGACGTGCAGGTTCTGTCACTTGCTGCTTAAACTTAAACAGGATATTTGACTCTTGCAACGCTTCAGGGGTTGCGTCTGTTGCAGAGTACTTAACCAATAGTTGCTCATCGAAACCGATAATGTTGTAAGCACCTGACTCCGTTGGCATCGCTTGACCGCCGAAACGTGCAATCGACAAGCCACGGAAACGCAATAGGTGGTTCCAGATAGCTTCTAAGCCATCTTTTGGCACCGGAAATGGAATACCGATAGCGGTATTTTTAATGCCGTTACCACCTTCTATCAGCTCTGCTGTAGATGCGTATTTCTTTGTTGCATCATATACAAACTGCGGATAAGACGCGCTGCGTCTAGTTGGGTAAATGTTCATTTTGAACGTTTCTGGATACGTTTCAAATAGCGCAATTTGACCAGGGCTTAACAATGACTTGTATTTATCTAAATTCGATTTATCAATTGTGAACAATACTTTGTCATCAGCAAACGGATCTGGATGGTGCATGCCCACTTCATAACCAGCTGGAGGCGCGGTGATCCCACCATTCCAAGCAGGAATACTGCCATCAGCATTACCCGCTTTCTCTGCACCGATAGGCGTCAGGTCTTTACCTAAACGTGCAACTTCGTCAGCGCTCATCTTAGCCATAGCGCTGCTGGCAGACAGCATTGTAATTATTGTTGCTGCGATAAATGTAGGTTTTCTAAACATATCGAAAGCCCTTAAATTGAATACTTAATGTTGAATGAGATGAAATCACGGTCCGCAAAGGTATTCGTCTTACCACCACCCCAAAACGTGTTATAGCCAAAATCAAATGACCACGAATTTAGGTAGTTAAAGTTAAGATTAATGCCCAGCGATTTACGATCCTCAATGAACAAGAACATAGGATCAGGGGTGATACCGTTAACATCATGTGAGAACACTACGCGTGGAGAAAAATTCACACCACTGAATAGGTTGTTATACTCACCCTTTGCAATAAGGCGATAGCCCCATGCAGAAGCCGATGGGAATGGATTGGTCTCTGGACCATTTGAAACCGCTTGGTGGATAAGATTGTAATCTCGGCCAGAAAGCCCCTCAATCGTGCCACTTCGGCCAGTACCAGAAACATTCAAACGAAGCTCATCGTACTCTGGCATGTCTTTAATAGTAACTGCGCCTACTTCACCAACCACAGCCCAACTATCTGCACCGAGCGATGGGCCGAACAAATGTGTTGCTGTAAACTGTGCTTGAATAGTGTCTCGCAAGATATAACCTTGCGCCACTTCACCAGGACCCACAAAAGCGATATCGTCCCCTTGACTAAGCTGAGATAAACCAGCCAAATCATCACGCAGACCCGCAGCGGCTAACTGCTCAACCATACCTGCGTAAAGTAGTTCAACGTCATCTATCTGTAGTGGCTCATCTTGTCTATATGCCACTTCACCAGCAAATGCGGTTTCACCGATCGCGGTATTAAAACTTAAACCATACAGTTTGATGTCTTCTGGGTAGGTAATTTGCGCTTGAGTAAAGGCATTTAAGTTAGTGACATTGTCTGCGGTAATTTGATTTTGTGCGATGTAAGCTAAATCAGCCATGATCGCTTGCTCTGTAAAGTTAGAAGCTTTACCAGAAATCAGAGGTCTACGGCTGTGGTAATTAATGTAATACAAACCAAATTCAGTGTCGTTTAGCTCTGGAGAGAAAATACCTAAGCGTAAACCGTACTGACCACCATCATCAGGTTCGCTCTTACCGTTATTCCCTTTTCCTTTAAGCGCCACTTTAGTCGGATAAGCCATATACATGGACGCTGCAGCGCTGCCAACTGCTTGTGCTGTTGGTACTACACCTTGAGCAACCAATGCGGCCGTTGCATCAGCATATAAGCTGTTTAATGCATCCGTTAGGTGATACAGATCAATATCAGGGTTTGAGGTAAAACCAAGCTGAACGTTTTGCATATAACCGTTTTCAGATGCAAAATCATTGGTTGAGAAGTAACTACCTGTTGCTGGCAATCTGGTTTCATGCCATTGATACTGATAAAAGCCTTCGAGGTTAACGTTTTCAGACAAACCAATCGACGCCCAAAGCATACCGACAGGGATAAAGGCTTCTTTTACTTCCGAGCCAGGCGCTTTCAAACGGTCAATATCCACTGGGTTGACGTTAATGCCGTGGGAAATAAGCGTACTTTCACCCCAGTTAACGACTTGCTGACCTAAACGCACGGAGAGCGGGTTTTTGCCATCATTGAGGTCAAAATCCGCCCAAACAAATGCATCTAGCAAGCGTAAATCCGAACAGACTTGTTTTCTGGTATCGTCGTCTTCACACGGGTCAACTTTTTTGCCTGAAACAGGGTTGCTATACGCAAAATCCCCATCTTCCATCGCAAAGTCGTAGAAATACATGAAACGAGTGAACAAACCATAGTTATCTTTGGTAATTGCTAAATCATGGGTACCTTTTAACAACTGAGAGAAAGTATCTCCAGAGTCAAAATTTAGGTTACCAGCATCACCATTATTTGAATAGGCACCCTGTTGTGACCAGATCTGTGACGAAGAATAGATGGTATTGCCAGTGGTTGCTTTATAACCATCCCAGTTAAACTGTGGATGATTACTTTTACCGATGAAATCAAAGTTACGATCTTCAACGCGAATGCTTTGACCATAAGAAAAAGTCGAGTCGAAGGTAATTTCGAAATCACCAACCTCAAAACTGGCCGCGTGTACTGACGTGGCGGCAGCTCCCATTACTGCCGCACTAAGACCGAGCATGATTTTGTTTTTCACAAAGAGCGATCTTTTTATCATTATTTCTCCCCCTTTTGGCGGGTCATGTCTAGAGCTTAAGCTCTTAGAGTTATTGTTTTTTGTTGTCTAAACGATAGAAGCGAAACCGCGAAAATACAAATACTGCTCCACTAAATCAACGCTTTTTCGCCTCTAGGGGCGTATTTTACTCTTGGTAAGACGTCCTACCAGATAATTTATAACACGTATTTCAAGCTTATAACAAACTCATTTAACAAAAATAAAATATGTTTTGCAGTTCTACTTCGATTAAGTGACTTTTTCTAACGATAGAAACTTATTGCTATCATCCAAGATGAGACGGAATCTCCCCCTGATCCCAATTGATGAAATAAAGGGGCGAATACGCTCTGCGGGGAAGCGAATACTCTTGCCCCCATCTTCAATCACTTGCACTGAAGTATAGTGCCCGTAGTAGTAACCGAGGCACTTGTCATAACTCAAATCCATGTAAAAGAAGTACTCTTTCATCTACTGCGCTAGCGCCTTCTCTACCTTCTCATATAAGTCGTCGCTTAAGCCTTCTAAGTTAGCCAAACGACTCAACTGTGCCCGCATCAGCTGTTGCCGCGTTTCATCATAACGCTTCCATGACATGAACGGCGTGATCATACGAGACGCATTTTGTGGATTGATACTGTTTAGCTCCACTAATAGGTCTCCCAATAACGCATAGCCCTTACCATCTGTACGATGGAATTGCGCAGGGTTAGTTCTTGCGAAGCTTCCTATCAATGCGCGAACACGGTTAGGATTGCCTTTGTCAAAACAAGGATGCGCATAAAGCGTATTTATATTCGATATCACCTCGTCGTTGGATAAGCTTGCACTTAATGCAAACCATTTGTCCATGACTAGACTATCGTGACGCCATTGACTATCAAATTGACTGAACAAGCTTTCCATCTTTGTGTGCTGCGCGGCGACGGCTGCTTTTAATGATGCCAACTTAGTGGTCATATTGCTTGAAGAAAATTGATTATCTAGCGCGCTGTCAACACTATCGGAATCTGTTTTCGCTAAGTAATAAAGCGCTTTATTTTTAAAGGCTCTGATCGCGACATCCTTTGCTTCTAATGAGCCTGAGTCTTGCAAAGATAAATAAGCGTGTTCAAACACCGATTGCAGTGATTGCGCAATTTGCATTTCAAATGCATCAGAAATTGAAACGAGTTTGTCTACTGGGATAATTTCAAATTGACTGGCTAACGTATCAAACGTTGGTAAAGTCAATAACTCAGCCAGTAGCGCAAGGTCTCCATCTAACGCTTCCACCAATGAGGACAATGCACCGAGGACTTTTGAATCCAGTGCGAAGTCGTCTGACGTAACCGCTCGTTTAACTTCAATCATAAAGATTTGCTGCACTGCTTCCCAACGAGCGTAATCACTACGTGCAAAACGCAATATGTGTAGTAACTCATCAATAGTATAGCTGTACTCCATAAGCACAGGTGCTGAGAAATCTTCTAGTAATACAGGAACTGGTTTACTTACAACTTGCTCAAACTCAAACCGCTGTTCAAATTCAGTAATATCTAACGCTCGTTGTATTTCTCCGTGCTTTGTTAGCAACGGAATGCTTTCACCTTGCTCATCCAAAAGCTCTAGCTTAAAAGGAATATGCAGTGGCGCTTTTACGGGGTCGCAATCAGCATGGCTTTGGCTCACCGTAATTGCATATGTTTGTGCCTGTTTGTCATACTCGGTAGCCACTTTTACTCTTGGCGTGCCGAATTGCTCGTACCATAGTTTAAATTGCGTTAAATCAACACCAGAAGCATCCATCATTGCATTAACGAAATCATCGCACGTCACAGCTTGTCCGTCATGACGCTCAAAGTAGAGCTTCATCCCTTTTTGGAAGTTTGCTTCCCCCAATAAGGTGTGCATCATACGGATCACTTCAGCACCTTTGTTATAAACAGTTACGGTATAGAAGTTATTCATTTCAATAACTTGCTGTGGCCTTATCGGATGTGCCATTGGCCCCGCGTCTTCTGCAAACTGATGCGTACGCATCGCCATTACCGCGTCAATACGGTTTAGGCCTCGAGAACCTAGATCGCTGCTAAACTCCTGATCTCTAAATACGGTTAAGCCTTCTTTTAAACTAAGCTGAAACCAATCACGGCAAGTAACCCGATTCCCAGTCCAGTTATGGAAGTATTCATGTCCAACTATCGATTCAATGGTGTGAAAGTCTCGGTCTGTCGCAGTCTCTTGGCTTGCCAACACACAGGCACTGTTAAAAACATTCAGACCTTTATTTTCCATTGCCCCCATATTGAAAAAATCAACCGCGACAATCATGTATATATCGAGATCGTATTCCAAATCAAACCTTGACTCATCCCACTCCATGGCCTTTTTTAGTGACGTCATAGCATGGGGAGCTTTATGTAAATTGCCTTTATCGACAAATAACGCCAACTTCACCTCTCTACCCGACTTAGTGCTGTAGTTGTCTTCTAATACATCAAAATCGCCAGCAACCAAGGCAAACAAGTAGCTTGGCTTTTTGTGCGGATCGTGCCATTTTGCAAAATGTCTGCCGTCACTTAAGCTTCCTTCTTCAACTTTATTGCCATTTGATAATAAGTAACGATACTTTGACTCACCGATGATCGTCACCGTATATGTCGTCAGTACATCAGGTCTATCCATAAAGTAGGTGATTTTTCTAAAACCTTCCGCTTCACATTGCGTACAATAAGCGCCATCAGAGAGGTATAAGCCTTCAAGTGAGGTGTTTGTTTGCGGCGAAATTTTAGTGACAATTTTAAGCTCAAAGGCCTTTGGCAAGTTAGAAAGAATCAATTCTGAGTCAGATTTTTCAAGGCTTTGCCACTCTTCACCATTTACCTGACAAGATACTAACTCTAAGTCGACACCATCCAAAATTAATTGTGTCGCATCGCTCACAGCGACAAACTGACTTACAGCAGTCACTAAGGTATTTCTTGGGCTTAACTCAAAGGTCAAGCAAAGCGTATCAACGGTATGGCTTGGTGCAAGGTAATCTTTAAGAAATTTGGCTTGTGGTTTTTGAGTCATATATAGTCCTTACAAAAACGCCCCAAAAAGGGGCGAGTGATAAAACAAATTTGATATCGCCAATTCTAAGGATAGGCGTTTAATTTCTACTTGACCTGTTGGAAAAGGCCTGATCAAGATTGCAAATGCGCTATTTTACGCTTGCCCTGCTTTCTCATTTGGTTCTTCCGCGTTTACTGTTGGTGGCGTAATCTTAAGGATCTTGATACCAAGATACGCGTAGATGACCGCCAGCACAGGATTGATCAAGTTAAAAAATGCGTACATGGCATAATCAAACGGATTGATCAGTAGTACACTCTGCATATATGCGCCGCAGGTGTTCCAAGGGATCAGTGGACTGGTGATTGTGCCACCATCTTCCAGCGTACGTGAGAGGTTTACACTCTTCAAACCGCGCTTTTTGTATTCTTCTTTGAACATACGACCAGGAACAACAATCGCGATGTACTGATCCGCGGCAACTAGATTTGTACCAATACAAGTTGCAATAGTCGAGGCAATTAGTGAGCCTGTGCTTTTTGCAATTTTAAGAATGCTGCGTACGAAGACATCAAGTAAGCCAGTTTTTTCCATAATGGCACCAAACATCAATGCCGTCATCACCAGCCAAGTTGTCGTTAGCATTGATGACATGCCACCGCCACTTAGCAAATCGTCCATTTTTGCATCGCCTGTTTGCAACGCAAAACCGTCAAAGAAAGTTGCCCACACCAATTTCACATAGCCCACTAACTCACCTTGGCTAGCATCAATTTGACTTGCAATAAGGTCTCCTTGGAATAGCACTGCCCATATCGCCCCCATCACCGCGCCGATTGAAATCGCCGGAAAAGCTGGCATCTTCTTGATAGCAAGCCCAAGCAGCACCAGCAAAGGAACTAGCATTAGCAGGTTAATGTTGAAGTTAGTTTGTAGTATCGACACAATTTCATCTATTCGTCCCGCTTCACTTGACGCTTCAGCATTAAAGCCCATGACAATAAATATAATAAGTGCGATTACAAAGCTAGGTACTGTGGTCCAAAGCATATGCTGAATATGATCAAATAAATCACTACCGGCAACTGCAGGCGCTAAGTTTGTGGTTTCAGATAATGGGCTTAACTTATCGCCAAAATAAGCACCTGAAATGACTGCACCCGCGGTTACGACCTGATCTAAGCCAAGCCCCGTCGCGACACCTAGTAGCGCTACACCTATGGTTGCGGCCGTCGTCCATGAGCTGCCTATACTCATCGCCACAATTCCACAAATCAAACAACTCGCGGCATAAAACCAACTTGGATTGATAATTTGTAGTCCGTAATATATCAGTGTTGGGACTGTTCCAGACAGCAACCAAGTACCGATTAAGGCACCTACCATCAATAAAATGATAATAGCACCAAGAGAGATAGTTATCCCTTTTATCATCGCTTCTTCAAGCGTCTTCCACGTAAAACCGTTTTTTAGACCGACAAGCGCCGCAGTGAATGTTGCAAAAAGTAGGGCTATTTGATTTGGACCTGATGATGAGCTGTCACCATAGAGGTACACCGCAGCACCGAGCAAAGCGACCAACAATGTGATCGGAATAAGGGCGTCAATAAATGACGGCTGTTTTTGTTGTTTCAAAAGGAATACTCCTACGCACGACGACCCATGCTTATAATTATTTTATTTGCAGTATACCGTTTTGAGCCGTTTTGAGTAGCTAGGTTGCCAGTGGTCGAGCCACGCACCATTCTCAAAAAGCCTCAAAAGAGTATCAGCTTAGAAAATCTGGCAGATGATAACAAAATTAGTTAAGTAAAAGTAAGTGTAAAAGGCATAATAAAAGGCGCTTGAAGCGCCTTTTATTTATTTTTTAACTTCGTTTTTGGCTACCCGCCCGTATGAAATTAGGTCCTGCGTGATAAGCGCAGCCTCTTCAAGGTAAGGGTCTAATTCTGAAATAACCTCTGGTGCATCGTCCAAATCTTTAACTGGCTCTAAACCGAGACGTTTCAGCCTTTCATTCGTGCGTTTTAATACCAGATCATCGCGGTCTTCACGCTCTTTGATACGCTCAGCTTCAACTAATGAAATCGCCTTATCGTCCTTGCGCGCTTTGTATTCTTCAATATCTTTATAAATATATTCGAATTCTGGCTCTGCTTTTACTCGCTCATCATGGCGCTTACTCAAGTATTGGATAGTTGGCGACAAATTATCGAGGCTCGCATATTTTGCACGAACGATACTATCCCAAGGCAACGCATTATCCTCTTGGCTCTCTCCCCACTCTTCAGGATTGATTGCCGATGGTAGCAAGATATCAGGGATCACGCCTTTATGCTGTGTACTGCCACCGTCGATACGATAAAACTTCGCAATCGTGTAGGTTACACTTCCCAAAGGATTTTCGAATAAATCGTAATTTTTACCGAGGCCACGATGTTGTTGCACGGTGCCTTTACCAAAGGTTTGCTCACCAATCACTACTGCTCGGCCATAGTCTTGCATCGCAGCAGCAAAAATCTCGGATGCCGATGCACTGTAGCGATCAACTAAAACAGTCAAAGGCCCATCGTAGAAGGTAATGCCATCCCTATCTTGTTGACTTTCGACACGATTGTAAGCGGTATGGATCTGAACAACTGGACCTTGGTCAAAGAATAAACCGGATAGCTGGGTCGCTTCGTAAAGCGACCCACCACCATTTTGACGAAGGTCAATGATAACCCCATCTACTTTGGCTTCTTTAAGTTTAGCGATTTCAGTTTTTACATCTTGAGAAAGATTATTGTAGAAACTTGGGATTTCTATCACGCCTATTTTGCTTTGTAGCTCAGAATACTTGGCTTCAAAGACTGAAGACTTAACTGCGCGGTCTTCTAATTTTACTTTGTCACGAACAATTTCAACGACTTTTGGCGTACCGTGACTATCAGTACCTTTAAGGTATTGAAGTCTAACCTTGGTCCCCTTAGGGCCTTTGATGAGATCGACCACATCATCTAAACGCCAGCCGATAACATCTACAAATTCTTTATTATCTTGTGCTACACCGATGATTTTGTCGTCCGGCTTAAGCTTTTCGGTTTTGTCCGCAGGGCCTCCGGGGACTAAACTACGGATCACAGTATAATCTTCATCGTAACTTAATACCGCACCAATACCTTCCAGCTCTAAGTCCATATCCATTTTGAACTGTTCGGCACGGCGTGGCGAAAGATAAGATGTGTGCGCTTCAATGCTGCGTGCAAACGCATTCATGATTACTTGGAATGCATCTTCACTATTCGTTTGGACTAGACGTTTTTGCGCATTCTTGTAGCGCTTGGTAAGGACTTCTTTGATCTCTTCCCAATTTTTCCCAGTCAATTTTAAGCGCAGCGCATCAGATTTAACGCGCTGGCGCCAATATTCGTCAAGCTCGCTTGTCGCGGTTGCGTAATTTTGCTCTTCTCTATCAAAAATGAACTCATCTTTTTTGTCAAAGTTCATTTCTTTGTCGAGTAAGCCAATGGCAAAATCATAGCGCTCAAAGCGACGCTTCATGCTTAGGTTAAACATATCATAAGCAAAACCCAGTTTTCCTGAGATCAATGCATCATCAAATTGCTTACGATACTGTTGAAAACTATCGATATCCGACTGCAAAAGCAAAGACTTGTTAAAGTCGATGGCTTCTACGTAACGATCGAAAATTTTATCCGATAAGCTGTCATCAAAGCTGAAGCGTTTGTAGTGTTGCCGAGTAAATAGGTTAGTCACTCGTTTACTAGCCGTGGTGTGTTGCGCTTCGGGTTTAAGAACTGGCAAGTCCTTAATAGTGACTGTGCTTGTTGAGGCTAAAGTAACACTCGATACGAACGCGGCGACTAGGGAAATGAGTGGTAACTTTTTACTCATATACAACTCCTTACTGAATATATAGGCTATCTGCTTTAGTTTTAACTTGCATTCCTGTTACAAGCTCTACGTGCACTTCATCATTTTTGACTTCAGTGATAGTAGCGTTAACAAGCGCTTGACCAAGTTTAACTTTAACTTTGTTATTAACCTTGACCTGTTCAGCCGGTAAAGGTTCAACTTTACCACTGCGCTTAGGTTTAACTTCAGCAGGTTTATTACTCATTTTAGGGCGTTTTTGGTCTTGACGATCCCTTGAGTGAGGTTTCTTTTTGTAAGATTTTGTTTCGCCATCGCGATTGTTTGGACGCTGCGGCTTTTTACGCTTAGCCATTTTGGCACGGCTCTCGGCCAATGCTTTTTCTGCGTGTTCAACGTGCTCTTGTTCAACCTTTTCAGCCTGATTGCCGTCTAGGTCTACACGAAACTCGTTCTTAGTGACTGCTTCGAGATAACGCCAGTTTGAAGTGTATTTACGAAGCGCTTGACGTACTTGGGTTTTACTGACTTTGTCAGAACCCTCAATACGCTCAGCGATATCTTTGAAAATACCAACCTTTAATGGCTTAATCCCTTCCTTTTGCTTGAAGCAGTTAGGAAATTCTGAAAATAAGAAGTCTAATACTTCATTTGTGTCTTTTAGCTTGTTTGTGGTTTCCATTTTTAAACCTATTAATTACATCTGCTCATCGAGCGACGAGTTTATATAGTGTGTAACCCAGTCAATTAGCTCTTCTATCTCTGCTTCAAGAAGCGCTAAATCACCGCGAAGATGTTCCCAAATACCTTCTATGAGCCTATCTATTGTGTCACAGTCTAAATCTTCGGGAAGTAAATCCCATGCGTGATGAATAAGTTCATTTAAGCGTTCTGCAACAACTTCTTCTTCGCCTTCCCAATCACCAACATCGGCGTAAGAAAACAAATAATCTTGTACCTGAAGCATATCTTTCATTAAAGCGTTTCCTCAAACACTTTAACTAACGCTTCTAATCCGATCTTATCCTGCTCGTCAAATCTTGCCAGACTAGGACTGTCAATGTCTAGCACGGCAATCACTTTATTATCTTTAAAAACAGGGATCACGATTTCTGAATTTGATGCTGCGTCGCAAGCAATATGGCCTGCAAACGCATGAACATCCTCAACCAATTGCGTTTCACAAGTTGCAGCTGCTGTGCCACATACCCCTTTACCAACAGGAATTCGGATGCAGGCTGGGTTGCCTTGGAATGGCCCAAGAACCAACTCTTCAGCGCTATCCATAAGATAAAAGCCTGCCCAGTTGATATCTTCAAGAGTTGTAAATAAAAGCGCACTCAAGTTTGCCATATTGGCAATCACATTGTGTTCACCACTGATTAGCCCTTGAGCCTGTTTAACTAAAGTCTGATAAAAGTCTTGCTTTTGCATTACCATCAAATTCACGAATTGAACGACAAAAGCTAAAGGTACTCTTTCGGAGAAATAATTAAAACCTTTTCGACTGAAAAAGTATTAATTATCTGTAAAACTGAGACTGCTCGGTTAATTATCACTCAGTTTTACGATGACCTGCCCGCAAACCAAACAAGAATAGCCCCGCTGCGAGCATTGACATTAAGGCGTTAACAATAAAACCGACACCCGATTGTGCAGCGAAAAGATAGCTAAATACCGCACCACCAAGTAAGCCCAGTGTTAACAGACCACCATATTGCACCTTGTTGTACCTAAACATAAGGATATATCCGGGAACAACGAATAGGCACATAGCAAGACCAACGATGTATGCGTTAGAAATTGCACTGAGTAGTAAGTTAAAGAACATCTCACTGCGACCGAGTGTAAAGCTGTAGTAAATCCCAAGCACACCACCCACGATTAACGGTGATAATAAAGAGAACCCTACTCCTTTGCCAACTTGTTTCATATTCAACACTCTCTACACTAATTATTCATTCAACACTACTGAGTATTGTGCAAGCAGTGCCTCTGCACTAGCCGACTTTGGTCTAATAGGTATTTTTATCGAGAGTATATTGGTGACCGGAGATTTCTGTTATCAGAAACAAAAAAGCCCTCAAATATGAGGGCTTTAAATGTGGCGGAGAGATAGGGATTTGAACCCTAGATACGCTATTAACGTATGCCGGTTTTCAAGACCGGTGCTTTCAACCACTCAGCCATCTCTCCAAAACCTATGATCCACGCTTAATAGCACGAATCTAAAATAAGTGGCGGAGAGATAGGGATTTGAACCCTAGATACGCTATTAACGTATGCCGGTTTTCAAGACCGGTGCTTTCAACCACTCAGCCATCTCTCCGCAGCGGGGCGAATAATAGAGAATCCCTATGCGCTTGTGAAGCTTTTTTTTCAATTATTTGATCATTTGCGTAAAATTTGGCTCAATCGTCTAAGAACCAGTCAAAATTATGCGTATTTTAGATATTTCAGCGAACTTTTGAAAATATTCAAAGTCTTACGTATTGAGTAAATATTACTGTAGAGACCCAATTAACGACAGATATTGATCCAGAAATCATTGCCCCAACATATAACAATTGATACTCTTATCTTAGTTATTTTTGGGATCAGCATGTTTTATTAAGGAGCTTGAATCATGGCATTCAATCATTCATACAACACTGCAAAACCTGTCATGTCGACAATGGAAACAAACAAAGTGTTGAAAAACACTTACTTCCTGTTGGCAATGACATTAGCGTTTAGTGCAGTAACAGCCGCAATTTCAATGACAATGGCATTACCAGCATTTACCGGTATTGTTTGTTCATTAGTTGCATTTGGTTTGCTTTTTGTTATCGGTAAAAAAGCAAACTCATCTTCTGCTATCGGTCTTGTATTCTTATTTACTGGTATTTTAGGCTTCGGCCTTGGGCCTATGCTTAATCACTATGCTGCACTACCAAATGGTGGCATGTTGATAGCACAAGCACTTGGCACAACAGCGTTAATTTTCTTCGGTTTATCAGCTTATGCACTAACTACGAAAAAAGACTTCTCATTTATGGGTGGCTTTTTAACGGTTGGTTTAATCGTGGTTATTATCTCAAGCCTAGTAAACTTGTTCATTGGATCTAGCATCGCGTTTATGGCAATTAACGCGGCAGTCGTGTTATTAATGTCTGGCTTTATCCTTTATGATACAAGCCGAATTATCAACGGCGGCGAGACAAACTACGTGCTTGCAACTGTGAGCTTGTATTTAAGTATTTATAACTTATTTACCAGTATCCTTGCCCTTTTAGGCGCGTCGGATGACTAACTCAGAATTTCTGATAAAATAAGCCCCATTACGGGGCTTTTTTTATGAGTAAAATTTGAGTCAAATAGCCATATCAGTTCACTTTGGCGTAGCTGCACAGTCAAAGTTAACTTTACTAGAACGGTATGTCGATGCCGCTATTAAAAGTGACCATCAAATCGCGTGTATCTTTTTATACCAAGATGGTGTTTATCACGCCAGTCAAAATATCGTACACGCTTCCGACGAATTGCAAGTCAACGCACTTTGGCAACGCATCAAAGATAAAGGGATCCCCCTGTTGCTGTGTGTCACAGCTGCGGAAAAACGCGGCGTTAGCATCGAAGACGTTAGCCCTTTCACCGTTGCTGGCCTTGCGGAGTTTGCCATGATCTCGAGTAAGTCTGATAAGTGGATGCAGTTTAAATGAGTAAAAACGTGTTAATCATTTCTCAAACCAGTCCATTTGACCAAAATAGCCTGAAAGAAGCGCTGGATGTCGCACTAATCTATGCAGCGATTGATCAACAAGTAAGTTGGCTTTTTACCGGTCCCGCTGTGCTATCGCTCCAGAAAACCCTCAATGCGCCAATACTGGGTTTAAAAGACATGTTTAAGCAATTAAAAACTCTGGAAATTTATGATGTCGAGCGGGTTTATGTCTGTCAGTCAGCGATGGAGGAGTTTAACGTATCGGTACACTCCCTTGCTGTTGCTACTGAAATCAAAAATCAACATGAAATCCTTGCGTTAATCAAACAACATGACTTTGTGGTGACACTATGAGTACGCTACATATTATTTCTAGTATAGAAGCATGCGATCAGCTGCAGTTTGTATCCCATCAAGACACAATTTTATTATGTAATGATGGCTGCTTTGGGCAAACGCGTATCTCAGCTGGAGATGCAAATGTGGTGATGCTGCAAACTTGCGCCAGTGCCAGAGGTATTGTCCCAGAAGCCGGAGTAAAGCTTATTTCTGACAAAGATTGGGTTGAGCTGACCATGACTATGAACAATTCAATTACTTGGTAATCATCATGCTAGAATTTAACAACCAAACTATCGAGACAGATAAACAAGGCTATTTGCTAGACCATACTCAATGGACTAAAGATTTAGCACCACTTCTAGCCGCAGAAGAAAATATTGAGCTTTCAGATGCACATTGGGAAGTCATTGAGTTTGTGAGAAATTTTTATCTCGAATACAATACCAGCCCCGCGATCCGTATGCTGGTAAAGGCAATGGCTAAAGCACTAGGCGAGGATAAAGGCAATAGCATCTATTTGTATAAGTTATTTCCAAAAGGTCCAGCCAAACAAGCGACAAAAATAGCGGGGTTGCCAAAACCCGCCAAGTGTATTTAGGACGGGACAACCGAATTAAAAAAGGCCTCAAATGAGGCCCTGTATAAAAACATTACTTCGTATACGCTCTTGGCATATCAGAATCTGTCGTATATCTGTCTCTTAGTTTATCGTGGCGTGACTCAGTAGACACTTCCTCACCATTGATCCAGATTTTATCGATTGTGGTGCTGAATTCGAAAGGATCCGCACTCCACATTACGATGTCTGCACGTTTACCTGCTTCAATCACACCGCCATCAATGCCCAGTGCTTTCGCAGGGTTAGCGGTAACCGCCTTAAGTGCGCCTTCATGACTCATGCCATTTGCTACAGCAATACCTGCATCAAAACGTAGCTGGTAGACGTTATGACTACCATCACCACCAATTGACAGGATGACATTGACACCTGCTTTCTCAAGCTTACCTGCGTTATCTAGACTTGCATGCATTGAGTCAAAGCTAGCTGGTAGGTTTGATACCGCACTCAAAATAACTGGTACTTTCGCCTCAGCTAATTGCTCAGCGACCACTACCGCATCATCTGCCCCCTGAATAATCAGATCTAAACCAAACTTTTCTTTTAGCTTAATCGCTTCAAGAATATCCGACGCTCTTGAAAGCGTCGCAATCACAGGCATATCACCCGCAAGCACTTGAGTTAACACCTGTTCTTCTGAACTCGGTTTTCCCTCGTCTTTTTTGTCTTTCTTAGCAAGCTTTTCTTGCTGTGCTTCAAACTTTTTAACAACGTTATCTAACGCTTTTGCACGAGACCCTTTGCTTTTGGCACCCAGATGAATAATTAACGCTGTTTGCTTGTCGGTCACACTGTTAAATTCACCAGATAAGTCAACAACAAAACCAAGCCCTGCAAACTCACTTTTACCACCCCAAGGCGCGACAAAGTTTTGCGTTACACCGCCTTTCCTTGCATAGGCAATTAAGCTACTACGTGGATTAAATGCGGTGCTTGCGTCAAAGTCTGCGCCGGCATCGTCATCACCAGCATCACGAGAAGCAGCAACAGCACCAACTTCAACTAAACCAAGTTGGTTCATTGAGCCGATAAAACCTGGAGTCACAACCTTACCGCTGGCATCAATCGTTACATCAGCAGTCACGTTATCTGGGTTAATCGCTTTTATTTTACCGTTTTCGATAACTAAGGTCGCACCTTCAAGTACGCCAGCATCTGTCGCGGTATGGATCGTTGCATTAGTAATTGCGGTAACATTGGCAAAAGCAACAGAGTGAGCTAGCAATGCGCTAGTGATCATGGTTAGTTTCATGGTTTTCATCTCATCAACTCCTTACTTTTGACCTAACATAAAATCACTAACCGCTTGATATTTTTCATCGTGACGATCATAGACTTTACCACCATCCACAAAGACCTGCTCTGCACGAGAGTACACGCTAAACGGGTTGGTGTTCCAAATTACTACATCGGCTTGTTTGCCTTGCTCAAGCGATCCTGTTTTATCCTGAATGCCTAACGATTTAGCAGCGTTCGAGGTGATCCATTTAATTGCATGCTGTTCGTTGATGTTAAAGCCAGACTGGTTAGCCGTGTTCATCACTTTTGCGGCTTCATGATTCAAGCGTTGAATTGTGGTATCTGAATCCGAGTGAACAATTGCACATGAGTTTTTCACTGCATCAACAATTGCAACGTTTTCCTGAACCATATCATAGGCTTCCATCTTAAAGCCCCACCAATCTGGCCACAGCGCTGCACAGTTACCGTTTTCACCTAACAAATCAGCAATCTTGTATGCTTCAATACCGTGGTGGAAGGTTCCTGCGTGATAACCAAACTCTTTAGACAAGTCAATCATCATTGCCATTTCTTCCGCTTTGTAACAATGGTTATGGATCAAGATTTCACCATCTAACACACCACGAAGCGTATCGAACTTGATATCACGTTTTGGTGCATCCGGATTCAAGCCAGCAGCATATTCGGCTTCGTACTGTTCCCAAGCGCGCTTATATTCACCAGCTTCAATCCAAGCTTCACGGTATCCTGCCATGTTACCCATGCGAGTATAAGGGGCAACACCTTTGGAGCCATATACACGCTTTGGATTCTCACCACATGCCATCTTTAATCCATATGGCGCATCTGGGAATTTCATTGCTTGCATTGTTGGTGCTGGCACATTCTTTAAGGTAACACCACGACCACCAAATAGGTTTGCAGAGCCAGGTAAGATTTGTAGCGTGGTGATCCCCCCTTCTCTAGCTCGGTTAAAGCCAGGATCTTGCGGCCATACAGAATGCTCAACCCATACTTGTGAAGTATTAGGATTAATCATTTCATTACCATCACTGTGCGATTCTACGCTTGGGCTGGGGTAAGCCCCTAAATGAGAGTGTACATCGATGATGCCAGGTGTTACCCATTTACCTTCAGCATCAATGGTAATATCTGCCGTGACAGATAGGTCTTTACCAACTTGCTTGATTTTACCGTCAACAATAAATACATCACCTTGTTCTATCTTTTCACCGGTTCCGGTCAGAACGGTTGCATTAGTGATTAGGGTTGATTGAGAAGGTACAGGCTTGTAAGTACTTGGGTATGGGTTTTTCTCTATGGTAACTTTTTCTTTTTGTGGGCCATTATCCTGACAGCCCATCAAAGCTGCGGCAATGCCAGCTACGACTATGGAGGGAGCAAATTTATACATTTTTTGTCATCTCTATTGTTTTTTTGTGACTTTAACTCATGCCATCGCACTTTACGCAATTATGAGCTTCAGTCACAAGTAATTACGACGAACGTCCGGATATTATAACGCATGTTGTCATCAGTGAGTAATTTGAAAAGGCTTAGCTGCCATTACAAAATGTAAATTAGCATCTATATTGACACGTTTTGACACACAAGTAGCAGATAAGAGGTAAATGTAAGAATGAGGTGTTAAATTATCGATAATAGTATTTTATAGCAAAAAAAGTTTCAACTATCTGTATCTTCAGAAATAAAATAATCCAATATTTTACATGCAGTTAGAATTCTGGTACACATTTGACATACTCTATTACATTCAGAATTACTTGGTTTACAGCATTACATGGAAACTTTCGCAATACTAATAACGTGTCCTAGAGATAGCCAAGGAGCTAATCATGAAACTGTTAAATTTAGTATGTGCAACCTCGCTTTTAGTAGTAGGTACAACTTCTGCAGCAGATTTTGTTGCTGCGGATGATAGCAGAGCCACCAAAGTTTGTATGTCGGTTGTCAAAGACAATAGAATCCACCTGTTCCACACCATTAAAGATAACCACCTCAAAAAACGAGTTGTCGAGGAAAAACTACACTGTAATGATATGCCAATCGGTAAATTTGCAGCCACCTATGGATTCAACAAAGCCGCTGATTTCCTCGGTGTAGACAGCAGTACACGGACCAGCATCAAAGACATCGCTCAAATAGACCAAAAGACTATTTTTGTCTCAGGTTCAAAGTAGGCATGTCGACATGTTTGTAAACAAAAAAGCAAGGCGTAGCAATCCCTGACTACGCCTTTTTCTACTATACGATTGCAGCCAACAACCCAAATAGACCACCGAAAACCCCACCCCACACAACTAACCAACCTAAGTGAGTCTTAATCATGGTTTGTACAATTTCCTTTACCATTTGCGGCGTTAGCTCATTAAGTCGCTCATCTACCGCTTTTTCAATGGTTTGATGTAAATCATCGCCAAGTAGGCCATTACTGAGTGACTCACCAATTGCAGCATCAAACTCTGGCTGTTCACCAAGCTCAACTATTGCTAATCGCATTTTCTCTATAAATGGTTCTCGCAACGGTTGTACAGCTTCAGTCCCACCAAACATCTGTAACATCGCGCCAAATTGAGACGCCTCAATCACACTTAACAAACGGTCGAACGCAGGATTTAAATCGACTTTATTAGCGATAGGTGCCAAGTCAAACTTTGGGTGCTCCTTGCCGAGAAACTTTTCTAGTTTTTCTTTACTAAAGAACTCGCTCAAGATGAGCTCTCGAATCGACGTTTTAAACGACTCGAATTTAAGCGTGATAACCCCTGAACCGTAGAGGAAAGGCACTTTCTCAAATAACATATGTACCGCTAACCAATTCGTCATTGCACCAGATAGTGCAAACAATCCAACCGAAAACAACACATCGTTTTCCAGTGCGAAGCCAGTACCGGTTAGCAGTATCGCCAGTAGATTGGTGATGATATTTTTATTCAATGTACTTCCCTTGGATAAAATGACAGACATGATATTTTATTTTTTTTAGAAAAAGGCCTCAAGTATTTGTGATCTTGAGAATTTCAACCATATTTTAGAGTAAGTGAATATGTTGGATCTAACTTATGTGGAACAAAGTCAACCAACAAATCTCTGAATCTCTCCATGACGCTTTTGAGTTTTCTTCGAAGCAAACCTTAAAAAGTTATGGGTCTAAAAAACTTTATAAGATTGCAGACGATACCCATCAATTTTTGGTCAAAGTAGCTCCTATTCAAGCTTTAGAGCGATTTGAGTGTGAAGCATCTAATCGTGAAAAGCTTATTCGCGACTCTGATTTCCTCGTGGCCGATACAATAACACTGGGTACGAGTGTTGAATTTTGTTTTATTGTACTGGAATGGTTAGAACTAGATCATCGCAATGAAAACTGGCTTGAGTGCGGTCAAAGCCTTGCTAAAATGCACCAACGTCATGAACAGGAAATGTACGGCCTAGAAGAAGACAATTACATTCATGAGCTGCCGCAACCAAATCAATGGCACAAAAAATGGGAAGTTTTTTTTGCTGAGGAAAGAATTGGTTGGCAACTACAACTGCTCGCTGAAAAAGGGATTATCCTCACTGATATCGACACATTTGTGGAGCAGCTTAAGCCACTTCTTCCGCACCAAGTTCAACCGTCTCTGGTTCACGGTAATTTTTGGCATGGTAACATTGGCTTTAGCCATCAAAAACCCGTGCTATTTTCCCCTGCTTGCTATTATGGTGATAGAGAAGTTGATATTGCGATGGCTTCGTTATTCGCTCCACTACCAGATGACTTCTATCGTGGTTACGAGTCTATCTATCCACTCGCAGAAAATTCATCTGAGCGTTTAGACATTTATCGCTTATATCCTCTTCTGGTGCAAGCAAACTTGTTTGCTGGCAAGTACATACGGGATGCGGCAGAACAAGTGCAAGCCCTGCTCAAATAACTGCCATATTTTCGTCACAATGCGCTATAGTTAAAAGGTATTTAGTTTGGCCAATTCAGGTGGAGGGCCAATGAAAAACCTATATCAACAACGTATTGAATGTCCGCATTGTGGACATCATATTTTTGTCAATCTTGATACAAGTGAAGGCGATCAGGACTACTACGAAGACTGTGCTGCTTGTTGCAATCCAATACACCTAAATATGCACTTAGACCAACTGCACAATAAGCTTGAACTTAGGGTTGATAGCGACGACGAACAAGTGTTTTAATCAAAGCAGAAACGCTATAGATTACGGGCAGCCCATTTGCGAGCTGCTTATCAAGTTGACACAACCTTAGCTAATGCTTTTGGTACCTGCAAATAGAGGTAAAGGGCGTTACTCGGGCAAGGTACTAGTTGTGCTTCAATAGAGTTTGCTTCTTCATGTAGTTTTCAACGGTATTAATAATCGTATAGGTTTGTTGGTCAACCTCTATATTCACAGTATCTCCCACACGCATCGTACCCAAATTGGTAAGCGCCAGCGTTTCAGGTATTAGGTGTAACCAAAAGCCGGTGTGATCAAGCTCCCCCACAGTCAAACTCGCACCATTTACCGCAATAAAGCCTTTGTACATAACATACTTATGCCACGTTTCTGACAATGCTACATGCATCCTACAGTTGCCTTCGTTGCGATGTATTTCACTGATATTCGCGCTTGTTTGAATATGCCCTGAAATTATATGACCGCCGAGTTCTGTACCAAATGTCATCGAGCGCTCAAAGTTTACCTGTGACCCTCTTAGTACTTCACCTAGATTAGTGAGTCTCAATGTTTCATCAATCACATCAAAGCAAACTTGCCCTACCACGTCATTTTCTGGCTGTTCGAAGTGCACCACCGTTAGGCAGCATCCGTTAATTGCTATGCTCGCACCCAAGGTCAGCTTATCGAGGTATTCAGCACCAACAGAAATAACTAATTTTAAAATATTATCGACCTGCTTCGCCGACACCACCGTCGCTTTTGTTTGAACAATTCCTGTAAACATATCTACCCTCTTAATTTATCCTTGAGATTGTAGCGAAATCGCACTAAGAGATGTACTTAATTTGTATTGAATATCCGACTAGATAAAAATAGTTGCGACTGCTAGCCGCAAAATTTTGCTAAAAACAAAGCACTAAAATAAACTAACGTTTTTACGCCTTAAGTAGTATCTCACCATGAATTTTTCAACTTGGGAAGCCAGGCGCTTGCTTCAACTTGCGATCCCCGTTTTTCTCGCTCAAGTTACTTTAGTCTTAATGACCGTCGTTGATACGATGATGGCAGGTCAAGTCAGTGCTGAAGACTTAGCTGCTCTTTCTATTGCTACGGGTGTTTGGAACCCTTTGATTTTTAGTTTACAAGGGATCTTACTTGCACTTACGAGTATTGTTGCGCATTGCCATGGTGCTAATGACCCCGCAGGGATCAAACGATTTTTCCAGCAAAGCTTGTATCTCGCTTTAGCGCTTTTTACCGTCGGTTTGGTTTTAGCGAACTTTACTTCTATTGTTTTTTCAAATATTGGGGCAAGTGAGAATGTTCAGGCCCTCGCTCAAGGCTATATTGATTTTGTGAAATGGGGCCTCTTGGGCTTTTTGATCTTTACGGTATACCGCAATGTCACCGAAGGGGTTGGCCAAACAAAGCCTGCTTTTTACATCAGTATTGTTGGTCTTTGTATCAATGTCGTTGCTAACTATATTTTCATCTATGGTAAATTTGGCGCGCCAGCGCTTGGTAGTGCGGGCTGTGGCCTCGCTACATCCATCGTGCTTTGGTCAATGGCAATTGCACAGTGGGTGTATAGCTTGAACAGTAAACACATAGATGGAAAGGCCCTCATTAGCGGTTTTACCAAACCGAGTTTAACTATGATGAAATATGTTGCAGCACTTGGTTTCCCAATTGCACTGGCTACCTTCTTTGAGGTCACGCTATTTGCGTGCATTCCATTATTTATTGCAGATCTAGGTCCTATTTCCGTATCCGGTCACCAAATTGCAGCCAGCGTCACTACAATGCTGTTTATGATGCCATTAAGTTTGTCGATGGCTATTGCCATCCGGATCGGTAACCTAACTGGACAAGGAGCCTTAGACCAACTTAAGCTTTCGGTGAATACCGCGTTTCTTTTGGCCACCTTAATTGCTCTATTTGTCGCACTCATTACGTATATAGGAAGAGATCAGATTGTTTGGCTCTATACCAACAATACTGAAGTAGCCGCTCTTGCAACCAGCATTATGGTGCTGGCTTGTTTGTATCAGTTGCCCGATGCATTACAAGTCTCGGCAAATGGTGTGTTAAGGGGGCTAAAATATACTAAGCCAATATCTTGGGTTACCTTTGTATCATATTGGCTAATTGGCTTTTCATTAGGCTATGTATTAGCAAAGACCGATTTAATAACGCCTGCAATGGGTCCTCAAGGCTTCTGGATTGGTATTATTATTGGCTTGAGTACGGCGGCAGTATTATTGGTGACATGCGTAAACAAACGGGTGAAATTTGAGATTAGTCAAGCGAATAGCTAGTACGCTATTACTTTTTACTTTGGCCGGTTGCAGCAAGCAGCCGACCGATATTGCCGTTGAATATCAACAACGTTTGGCGAGCGCAACTGACATAGAGGTGGTACTCCCAGCGCCACTTTACAATCCGGAGGTCGAAAAAGTGCCATTGCCGACAAGTGAGCTAACTATCTCTATGTTAGACATCGCGACCGCTGGACACTGCAAAGTCACAAATCTCATCGCTGCGCACAATAATCAATTAGGGAAAGTAAGTTACCCAAGTGAACGCTTGAAATACACCATCTTATTTATTCAGCAAGCTCCTCACTGCATTCAGCATCCAAACACGAGCGACGAGCTGAAACAAACATTAACTCAAGCAGTACAGGATAAGAAACAACAGCTTCCACGCCACTTTCTTCATATGATGACATTTGAAAGAGAGTTGGCAAGTTTGAGTTTGTTAATCGCTGAAGAAGTACCACTAGAGTTGCCAGCAGCCCACAGCAACATGCTAGAGGCCGTTAACGAGCTCGCAGAGCTGGTAATAAACATGGATACGCCAGAAAATCTCAGCCCAGACACGCTCACACCCGCTTTAAAAGTGCTTTCTCAGCGATTTGTCTCATCTTTGGTTACAAGCGTCCGTAAACAGACTCAGCTGAATAATGCGACTACACGCCAATTACAACAACTTAGGCTAAAAGATGGCATTTGCAAAAGCGGCGGAAATAAAAACCAGGCACAGATCATAAACAATATCTTTAACAAGTATTATTTATCCATTCTTCAGCCGTATCAGGCAATGCTATCTCTTTCTACGGAAGAGTTGATCGCTGCCTGGCAGCCTATTCACCTATTGTATCAAAATAATAACCTTGCCGATCCGCTCACGCTTCAACAACACTTGGATAACCTTAAAGATTCTGCGAAAGCACATGTAAAATGGTGGAAAAAATTTTACGAGCTGTGTGAAATCCCTCCAGTATGAACAAAAAAAAGGCAAACAATCAAAAAATTACTGAAAGCCGCTTGATCCGTTAGCTGAGTCACTATATATTACAACGCGTTGACAGGCACAGACCTGAAAACAATTAATAAACGAATGTTATTGTACGACCGTAGCTCAGTTGGTTAGAGCACTACCTTGACATGGTAGGGGTCGGTGGTTCGAATCCACTCGGTCGTACCAAATCTTATAATACAACCGTAGCTCAGTTGGTTAGAGCACTACCTTGACATGGTAGGGGTCGGTGGTTCGAATCCACTCGGTTGTACCAATCCTAAATATTCAGTCTTATCTAATAAGAATCCATTCGATTGTACCAACCTTAGATTTAATTCAAATAAAGAA